>JAPPLU010000062.1 GCA_028874075.1 Chloroflexota bacterium | reverse complement strand
CCCTCCGCTTCCGGGCTGGCAACCAGGGCTGTATCAGCTTCCACTGGGCGTCGCTAAATTCCTGCTCCACCATTCCATCCCACACATTCCTGTTGGTCAGGAGCATATACTCTATTCAGTATTTTTGAAATGGCTTCTAGCCCCTGCCAAAGCTGTTGGGCCTTTCCTTTTGGAAGGTTAAGTTTCAATTACGGGGTACTTCCATTCAGTCCCGGGTGTCTAACCTTCCCTCATCCGGCACCTCAGTTTATACAATGCTTCCAAGGCTCTAGGCTGACCCTTTTGAAGCAAGAAGTAAAATCAGAGTCTGCATAACATTCTTCATTGACTTAACAAGACAGCAAGCCAATCTCTATTTGTGCCTTAGTACGATGTTCTTGATACAATGCGCACAAGCTATTGAAATTGTTCGTAATAACCACTAACATAGTCTAGCCTTAACTCCCTGAAAAGCTTGTACGATTAAGTCTGCTTGCGCAGATTGGGGATCAAACTATACTCAGGTTGCCGCAAAAAGGTTACTGTCACTAATTCATCCGGAGGTCGCAATTGGCAACCAGGTCAAAGGTAGAATACGCAGCGGCAGATCGGGCCCTCGGTCACACGACGGTTTCTGACTTGGCTTCGGGAAGCGATGAGCCCATGCTGGAGTGCCAGCAAGTTAGCAAGAGCTTTGGCGATGTCGCTGCCCTGTCCGGGTTCTCAATAGTTCTGCCCCAGGGTCGAGTCCTGGCCTTGCTGGGACCCAGTGGTTGCGGCAAGACCACTGCCCTGCGCCTGATAGCCGGATTTGCCAGCCCGGATAGCGGTTCCATAGCCATTGCATCCCGCCCTGTTTACGATAGGGGGACTAACGTACTACCGGAAAAGCGCCGGGTCGGCATGGTTTTCCAGGAGGGAGCCCTCTTCCCCCACCTGACCGTGGAACAGAACATTGCCTTCGGTCTATCAAGAGATGACCGGCGGTCGGACAGGGTGACCGAGGTGGTGAGAATGACCGGCCTGGAAGGTCTGACCCAACGCATGCCCTACGAACTGTCGGGTGGGCAGCAGCAACGGGTGGCCCTGGCCAGGGCCCTGGCGCCCCGTCCCGAACTGCTTCTCCTGGACGAACCCTTCTCCAATCTGGACCCGGGGCTGCGCGAGCAAGTACGCCGGGACGTCATGGCCATTCTGCGCGACAACGGCATCACCGCCATCTTCGTAACGCACGACCAGGAAGAGGCCATGTACGTGGGGGATACCATAGCCGTTATGAACGGGGGCCGTATTGAGCAGCAGGGAGCCCCCGAAATGGTCTTTCACCGCCCCCGCACCAAGTTCGTCGCCGAATTCATCGGAATGGTGGACTTTTTGCCAGGCAGCCAAAAGGCGGGACGCATCGAAACCGCCATCGGCGCCGCTGAATGGCACAACGAGACGCGGCTGGAGGGTATCCTGGAATTCATGACACGGCCCGACTGCGTGGAGTGCTTTGAATCTGAAGAAGGGAATGGAACGATAGTGGAGCGCGAGTTCCGTGGTGCCTTCTACCTTTACCGGATCGCTCTCGACTGCGGCGGAACTGTGCGCTCGCTTCTTTCTCACATCAACGAGCACGAGGTCGGCGCCAGGGTTTCCGCACGGGTCCGGTCCGGCCATTCGCTGCGGCCTTTCCTGGATGGTATGGCGCTGGAGGCCTAGTCCTCTCCCTGCCGTCGGCGAACCGTCCATCCCCTCCGGCCAACTCTCCCTTACTAACATCCTGTCCTCATTGTATAATTCCCTCATCCCCACACATCATTGATTCCAGGGGCGAAATTGCCTGTGGCATTCATGCAGGCCCGCCCGGAACCGTCGAGGTATTCTGATGCCAAGGCCAAGAAGAGCCTCCCCCAGAACCAGATCGGACTTAGAGACCGAGGAGAGTGGGCTGGACCGATTATCCTCAGTGACTGAGAATTACCTACTTTCCCTGTATCGCCTCTGGGAGGATTCGATTACACCCACCGTGACTCAGCTCACCGACGCCATCAAACAGCTTCCCCCCACCGAAGGAATGGGTTCGTCGGTGCCATCGGTGGCCGGAATGACCCGCCGGATGCAGAAACAGGGCCTGGTGGACATCGGTTCAGACAAGCGAATCCGGTTAACCAATAGAGGATTCGAGGGGGGTGAGGACATCGCCCGCCGCCACAGGCTGGCGGAATGGCTGGTGGTGCGGTTGCTGGGCATGGACCTGCGATGCGCTCACATCGAGGCCCACCGGCTGGAGCATGGCATTTCCGTCGAGCTGGAGGCCAAGCTGCGGGAACGGCTGGGCTACCCGCAGAAGTCGCCCTTTGGGCGGCCCATCCCCGGGGCCGGCACATCGCAGCTGCCGCCCAACTGCATTAGCCTGGACGCGGCGGTCAAGGGCAACGACTACCTGGTGGAGCGTATCCCGGAGGAGGACCCTAACTTGCTGCAGTTCCTGGACGAGGCACAGATTGTGCCGGAAAGCCGGGTTTCGGTTGCCGAGGCGACGCCCTACCTGGGGGTAATGACCGTGTCCACGCCGAAAGACCAGGTATCCATGGGCTTTAACGTGGCCAGTCAGATCCTGGTCCGGCCGGCCGATCCCTCCAACACCAGTAATTCTCCGGAGACGTCTGCGGAACAGGACTGACGCGGGACGCCACTATTGGGGAAGCCAGTGGCTGAAAGCATATCGGGCAGGAGCCGCCCAGATGCCGGTGAACCAAATTGGCGACAGTTGGACAGTTTCGGGAGAGGGGGAGGGGGACTGCCTCGTCCCCGCGGAAAAAATAGTCACGGCGTCACGGGCTTTCCCACTCGCCGCCGGAAATTAAACGGTCTCTAGCCCTCGTGAATTTGCTGGTTGAGATATAGCTCCAAGCCGATTATCTTAATGGTCTCCAATTGGGTTTCCAGCCAGTCCACGTGCTCCTCTTCGGACCGTACCATCTCCTCGAACATGCCCCGGGTGGTGTAGTCCTCCACCTGGGCGCAGTGGGTGATGGCCGCCCTCAGGGCCTCCACCGCCGCCAGTTCCGACTGAAGGTCAAGTTCCAGGTCTTCCGGCACCGACTCTCCTACCATAACCTGGTTGAGCCGCTGAACGTTGGGTACGCCTTCCAGGTAGAGAATATGCTCTATCAGGTGCTGGGCGTCTTCCATTTCCTCCAAGCTGATGGACCGGAACTTCTGGTACAGTCGGTGGAAGCCCCAGTTCTTGCACATCTCGGCCTGGACAAAGTACTGGTTTATCGCGGTCAACTCGATGGTCAGGATAGTGTTCAGGTGGTCGACCACTCCGTCTTTGGCTTTCAAGGGAATCTCCTTCGGATAGTATGGACTGAAAAAAGTATAGCACAGCCAGGTGGAGTATTAGATTCTTGAAGGCCAAAAATGCGGCGCCCCCATGGGAGCGCCGCACTGCATTGACTCTTCTCCGGAACGGTAGCCGGTTGTCGCCGGGACATACCAGGTAACACTAGGTGCTGGCCGAGGCAGCCACCAGACCATGCCTTGACTCCTCCCTGACCAGTTCCAGCCTCACTCTGGCCACGAAAGCGTCGATGTGCTTGGCGCACCTGCCGCAACAGTCTTCTCCATCCAAGCCGAAAACCTGCTTCATGGAGTCGGGTGAATCGAAACCAGACTTGGCGGCGGAAACTCCGTCGGAAATCCGGACTGCCTTACACACGCACAAAAACATAGGCTTCCCTGTTGAATGAAAGTAGTTTTTGTTGGTTGCTTATGGGAGTCTACATTAATCATCGATTTTAGTCAACACTTAAACCAGAAGAAGTTTACATTAATGTCAGCGGCTTGTTTCCACCGCCCGCCAATTGCAGGTTACCGGAGAGGAACTTGATGTGTCTGGCAAAAAACAGGTTATGGCTTTACTCCCACAGTGTTGCTGCCGACCTTGGCCGTCCCCCAGGTCGATTGGGAATCGTCCCAGTTTAGGTAGCCCGAAAGAAGGTCGAAGCATTGTGCGCGAATTCGATTAGTCCCTCCGACAACTGGTCAGGATGCCTGCGCCCGACGCCAACGTAGTCAAACCCCAGGTTCACCATAGACCCGGCGTCCAGGGCGTTCCGACCGTCGAAAACAAACCTGGGTGCTTGCATTGCGCCGGCTATGCAGGCCCAATCAGCGTCCACAATTTCGTCCCATTCCGTCAGGAGCACCAGGGCTTGAACGCCGACGGCTGCCGACTCTGGATTGTCACAAAAGGTCACGCTGGCCGGCAGCGCCTCCCTGGCAGCACAGTTGGCCTGGGGGTCAAAGGCGGTGACCTCCGCTCCTTCCTGATCCAGGGCTTCTATTAGCTCCACAGCGGCGGCTTCGCGTATGTCGCTGGTGCCCGGCTTGAAGGCCACTCCCAGCACGCCGACACGGACACCGGCCAGTCCTCCGGGAAAGCGGGAGCGCAGCCGGGCCAGCGGCAACCTACGCTGGCGTTCGTTAACGGCTGCGACGGAATGCAGCAAGTCCATTGGCATTCCTTTCGCGTGGGCCAAGAACTGGATGGCCAGGATATCTTTTGGGAAGCAAGACCCGCCGTACCCGATGCCTGCATGGATTTGCTGGCCCGTTCTGGCATCCATGGCCAAGCCCTGGCTGACCGCGTCAATGGAGGCGCCAACTTCTTCGCAAAGGGCAGCCATCTCATTGACAAAGGAAATCCTCGTCGCCAGGAAAGCGTTGCTGGCATATTTGAGCATTTCCGCGCTGGTGACGTCAGTGATTAAGTAGGGGGCTTCTATCCCCGCGTACATGTTCTTCAGCACCCCGACGCTTTTGCGCGAACTTCCTTCGACGCCTGCTACTATCCGGTCCGGATGCATCCAGTCCTGCAGCGCCCGCCCCTCCCTGAGGAATTCTGGATTGCTTACATAAGCAACATCCAGCCCCTTCAACTCCCGTTGGGCAAAGGCGAGGCCGGAACCTGGCGGGACCGTACTCTTCATCACGATGGTGGTGTTTCTGGGTTGCAGGTTCCTGATCCAATGCAAGGCGGAAATGACCTGACTCAAACCGGCCTCTCCCCCTTCACCGGAGGGGGTGCCTGTAGCTACCAGCGCCACGTCTCCCAAGTCTCCGGAGAATTCTTCAGTACCGCGGAAACAGAGATTGCCCCTGCTCAGCCCTTCCTTCAGCAGTATCGCCAGGCCTGGCTCATATAAGGCGACCTTTCCTTTCTTCAGCCCTTCAATCCTGGAACTGTCAACATCTACGCCGGTTACGTGATGCCCTTCCCTGGCAAGAGCGCTGGCCGCCACGATCCCCAGGTGTCCCATGCCTATGACCGTAATTCGCAATTGATAATTCCTCCCCGAAGTCGGCGAAACTGCTGATCGAAACAGGTCCAACATTTACCCGTTCTATTTCCAACTATATTGGTTGAATGTGCGCATAATACACGATACGTAATACTTCATTCAGTGTTGACATAGCTAAATAATGCTGATATAAGTATCCACGTTCTACTGTAATAATATACACATACTTTATTTTGACGACAATACGCAAGGCAATGAGAACTGGCAACACAGTCGATAATTCAGTGTCAAAAGAGGAAATGCAACTCGTCCCAGCACTGGGAGCGGGCAGTCGCCCAACAATCTCCATAGGCCGGGTTGTGGTTTCTATAGCGACCCTGGTGGTAGCCCTGGTTACCGTGGGGATACTTGCCGATTGGCCATTGCTGGCCCCGGCTCTGAGGGAACTAGGAGGTCGGCCCTACCTGCTCCTTGTTCTGGTCATTGTATACTCCGCTGCCTTCCTGCTGAGGGCACTAGCCTGGAAGGCGCTGATGGTCACCGGCGCGAATACGTTCAACCTGTTTGGCGCCCTTCAGACGGCGTTGCTGGTCAATCATCTGGCGCCCCTGAAGCTGGGCGAATTTGTTCGTCCCCTGCTGGCTGCCCGGTCAGGCGTTCCGCTGGCCGAGGCGGCTACCACCACGGCGGTGGCCCGTGTCCTGGACTTTGCGGCTTTGCTGGCAATTGCTGCGGGCGTAGGTACCTTTGCCTCCTTGTCGGTTGGTGAGGGGCGCTGGCTGCAGGGACTGGCATTGCCGGCGGCTGTGATTGTCGGAATCTGCGGTGTGCTGCTGGCACTCCGTTGGCGCCGGCTGCACGCCTGGCTGCCGGAAATTCTGCGTTTCCGATTCGACATCCTCCAGGCTCAGATAAGGCAAGTGTCAGGACGGCGAGTGGCCGTAGCCGCGGCGTGGACGCTGCCCAGTTGGATACTGGAAGCAGTGGTTATCATTGTGGCGGCCAGGGCGCTGGGGATTGAACTTTCCCTGGCCGCTGCTATTTCAATAACGGCCTTCACAATCCTGTTCCAGGCCTTCCACATCACGCCCGGCGGCATCGGCGTTTACGAGGCGGTGATGACCGGGGCCCTGTTTGCCCACGGCATCCCCTGGGAGCAAGGACTGGCCCTGGCCGTGGCCACTCACGGGCTGAAGTTTGCTTACTCCTACAGCGTAGCTCTGGCCTTCAGTCTCATCACCATCGGAAAGCTGTCTACGCTGAACCCACTGAATCGTCTTCGTGGCTCGTCCGACGGAGCCAGGTCGGCCTCAAGCTTTGAGGTATTCGCGGCAAGGCTTTGGAACGTGCTCAATGAGGGAAAGCCGTTCACACCGGTTTTCACGCTGGGCATTATTGCCCTCCTGAGTGTGCCGCACCTGGGCGACGGCAACTATTGGCTACGCGCGGCAGGAGCGCTCCTTGCCCTGGCGCCCCTTTTCGTAGTGTTCTATCGCTTTGACTTTCCCCTGCGGCTTCGGGTGGCCTTGTGGGTGTACTTGGGCGTTTACCTGGCCGCCTTCCGGTTCGTGGACTTGACGGCCATAGCCCTGATCATGGGCCTTTACCTGACTTTCACCATATTCCTTTGGGGCACGGTGTACTACCACCTGCGGATTGGTACCTCCTGGCTGAACTTTACCCGCTTCTGGCGCCTGGTCCTGGAGAATCCGGACCCCACCAGCGGAAACTTCCTGGAGCAGATTCCCAAGCTGGCGCTGCTGGTTCTGGCCTTCCAGATGCTGGCAGATCGCCCCACGTTGGGAACCTACCTGGCCGTGGAAGGCTTTGTGCTGCTGTTGGCCATCATCGCGCTATTGCTGCACCAGTGGTTCTTTACCTGGCCCCCGGCGCCGTCCATGGTGCCGACGAGCAAGCGGGCGACCAACGGTGAGCGGATATCTCGCCGCTTCATCACCATCGTGATCGACGGCTGCCGGGCCGACCGCCTGTTGGAAGCCAACACCCCGTTTATCGACAGGCTTCGGCGAGAAGGGACCGACTACACCAATACCTCAACGGTGTATCCAGCCCGCACGGTAACGGGCTTCAGTTCTATGTTTACCGGCGCTCCTCCAACGGTCCACGGAATGAGCAGCAACTTTGTGCCCAGCCTGGGCGTGAAGTGCGATTCCATATTCGACGCGCTGCGGTCGGCAGGGTTGACCGGCAAACTGGTGGGCATTGCTCACCTGATTGATGCCTTCGGACACGACGACGTTGAAACGGTGACGGCGGTTACCAACAACGACGAAATAGACGATGCGCTGACCGCCCGCGCCCAGTCGGTTATCCAGCGGGACGACCCGGATCTGCTAATTCTGCAGTTGTTGAGCGTGGACCAGACCGGCCACGCCCGGGGCAGCTATAACTCCGAGTACCTGGCCAAGATTGAGGAATCGGACCGGATAATCCAGCGTTTTCTGGAGTGGTGCGACTCCGCGGGCTACCTGGATGAGGCGACGGTGATAATCACTGCCGACCACGGACAGGGCATCGGCATCGGCGGCCACGGGCACATGAGCCCCACAGAACGGTACGTGCCGTGCATTTTATGGGGCCACGGCGTGGAAACCCGGGGTGCCATAGACGAGACCCACTCGGTGATGGACGTTACCGCCACCATCGCCTATTTCCTGGGGGTTCCGCCGCCAGAGCAGTCGGTGGGGCAGGTGCTGGGTATTGCCGACTCTGAGGAGGTTCTTTCTTCGCGTCCCGTAGCCGTAATCATTCCCGCCTACAACGAAGCGGAGAACTTGCCGGAAACGCTGGGGCGAATACCCTGGCAAAGGGTGCCAAACCTGAAGGTCATCGTCGTGGATGACGGTTCAACCGACAGTACGGCCAGTGTGGCCCAGGACCATGGCGCGGACGTTGTTATATCCCATTCCCGCAACCGGGGCCTGGGTGCGGCCTTGCGTACGGGACTGGCCGCCGCCAATGAACTGGATGCCAGGGCCGCCGTTTACCTGGATGCCGACGGAGAGTACCCGCCGGAACAGATCCCCGACCTGCTTGAGCCTGTCTTGCAGGGAGAAGTGGACTACGTTCTCGGTTCTCGATACCTGGGAAAGAGGGAGGGCCAGCGTACGGTCCGCTTGCTGGGCAACCTGGCCTTTACCGGCCTGCTATGCCTGGCGACGGGCCGGCGGATTACCGACGGACAGACTGGTTTCCGCGCCTTCTCGCGCCGGGCCCTGGAGTGCGCCGAAATAATTCACGATTACAACTACGCCCAGGTTCTGACTCTTGACCTGCTCAAGAAGGGCATGCGGATGCGGGAAGTTCCCATTACGTACTCGCGTCGCACCAGGGGCAAGTCATTCATAGGCCCAAAGTACCTCTGGCGGGTCCCGAAGGGGATGCTGCAAGAGATGCTCAGCAAATAGGACACCAAATATTCCAGGAGGAGAGCTATCGTGCAAGGACACATTGGAACATTGGGATTCTTCACCAGGCGGCGGCATTGGCTTGCTGCGCTGGCCGTAACCCTGCTGCTGATGCTGGCGCTGGCCTGCTCGCCGCAGCCCGCCGCAGCGCCACAGGTTGTTGAGGTGGACTCGGGAGCGGCGGCCGCGGCCGCGCAGGCCGTAACGGCGGCGGAACAGGCATTGGCAGCTGCCCAGCAGGCCCAGGCAGCAGCGGACAATACCGAAGCGACGCAAGCAGCGGCCCAAGCCCTGGCCGCGGCAGAGCAGGCGTTGGCGGCAGCGCAACAGGCTCAGGCAGCGGCGGAGACCCAGGCAGGGTCTGCGGAGGAAGTTGCCGCCCAGGCCCGCACGGCGGCGGAACAGGCTCTCGCGGCGGCAGAAATGGCCCAGGCAGCCGCCGAGGCGCCGCGCCAGGGCGAAAACCGGCCCACCATAACCGTCATTGGCAGTGGTGGAGGCGGAACTGCTTCGGTGTCCGGCACAGGGACTGGCACCGGGACGGGTTCAGTCTCCGGCATTGGCACGGGCACAGGTACAGGTTCTCCTTCGGGTACTGGAACGGGCACGGGGTCTGCTTCGGGGACCGGTACCGGCACGGGTTCCGTCAGCGGCGCCATAGCGATGATGGAAAAGGGCGCGGCCGGCGGGCTGATGATTCCTACCAATCTCAGCTACGAGACCAGCGGCCCTACCAAGTCCGACGGCTATTACACTCCTACAACCAACCGGGAAATCTACCAGAAGATTTCCACGGACTACCAGGAGATTCTCAAGCTGACCAACGTTATCAAAGAGGGCAAGCCCCTGCCTGCGGCGGAGATATGGTTGCTCTACGAGGCGGGCCCACACACCCGCCTCGGGCCTCAGAGCCGGACTCTGCGGAGCTTTGCCACGGGGTCAACGCCTTCGACCTACTACCCTGAGTCGGCAGAATTTTACGGGTCGGATACCTTCCTTGACGACCCCATTGAAAATGCGGTTCGGGGCCGTGGAGAGGCAGCGGAATACACGGATGCCCAGAAGCGCCAGGCCATTGGCAAGGGCCTGCTTCGCATTGTCTATCACTGGGCCAAGTTCTACATGATAATCGGCCAGGACCGGATGAGTTCCCGCCTGATTGACGAGGCCTGGGCGGTTTACGTGGGCGAGGAAGTCAACGGCGATTACCCCAACTCCCTGTCCGCCGTGGCCCGTTCCCGCGAGGGCAACTTCGGCCGGGAAGGGACCATTGATATACCGCTTCGCCAGGCCATGGACCGGGCCAGGCAGGCCGCCGATGCCCAGAACGCCGAAGCCCTGGAGGTGGCAACCAACGAGGTCTACTCGCGCTTCAACGCCATCTTCTACCTGGCCACGGTAAGATACATGGGACGGGTATTCGATGACGTCCAGGCCGGCAACCGCGACGCTTTGGGAACCCACCAGGTGGAGGCCCTGGCCTTCTACCAGTCCATCCAGCCCGACGTAGCCAAGGCGAACGCTTCAGCCGATGAGACTATCATGGCCTACCTGACCGCGGAGCCCAGCCATGTAACGGCGGCTTCGCGGAACCGCGCGCTGGACGCCCTTAACGGGACGGCATCGGCCCTTATGCTGGAATCGAGCGACCTGGTCACCGAATACACCGATGACACGGGCGACGGCTCCAGCGGCGCGCCGTCTCCGGACACCGGTGATCTGGACCTTTCTTCCAGCGTATTCATTCCGGTAAACCTCCCCCACGAGACCGACCGCAGCGTTCCCAGCCCGTCCGATGGTTATTACCACGCCACAACCAACCGGGAGCATTACCAGAAGATTCCCTCTGACTACCAGGAAATCGTCAAGCTGACCAACGTAATCAAAGAGGGCCGTCCCCTGCCCGTGGCTGACATCTTCCTGCTGTACGAGGTAGGGATGCATACACGCATCGGCGTCCGCAGCAAGACCTTGAGGGGCTTCGCTCGCGACCCAGAACGGGCCGAGGAGTTCCCGCTGGCGACGGAGTTCTACGGCTCGGGCAGCTTCCTTGACTCGGCAATAAACAATGTTGTTCGTGGGCGAGGCGCAGCCGAAAACTGGACCGATGCCCAGAAGCGACAGGCCATCAACAAGGGAATCCTCAGAATCCTTTATCACTGGTCAAAGCATTACGTGATTGGGGGCTGTGCAGACCTTGACTCAGGCGATGTTGACGAGGGATGGGGCATCTACGTGGGCCTGCCGGGAAGTGATGCAGACTATCCCTATTCACTTTCAGCCCTGGCGCGAAGTCGGGAAGGAAACTTTGGTCGGGAAGGCACCATAGACATTCCCCTGCGCCAGGCTTTTGAGCGGGTCCGGCAGGCAGCGGAGAACGGTGATGCCGCCGCTTGTGATGCCGCGGCTCAAGAGGTCTATTCCCGTTACAACGCAATCTTCTACCTGGCCACCGTCAGGTACATAGGCGTCTCATACAATGACGTGGCCGAAGGCAAGGACCCGGGGACTCACCTGGTTGAAGCCCTGGCCTTCTACCAGTCCATCCAGCCTGAGGTAGCCCAGGCCAGCCCGGACGCCGACGCTACCATCATCGCCTTCCTCGAGTCTGCGCCGGACCAGATTACCGCCCAGTCCCGGGACGCGGCCCTGGCCGCTCTAAACAGCGTCGCCGACGCGTTGCTGCTGAACGACAGCGACCTGGTAACCGGCTATTAGTCACCAGCACACCAACCTAACCAAGGATAGGGAAAGAGTATGACAATGACCTGTCGCCGGAACAGTACCCGGCTTCTGCTGAGTCTTCTGGGTATGTTCCTTGCGCTAACCCTGGCGCTGGTCGGCTGTGGAGGAGGCGCGCAATCGCCTCCTCCCGCGGTAACCTCTTCTACCGCTCCGGTGGCGGCCCCCACTGCAGCCCCGCCGCCTGCAGCTGCCATAGGCGCCCAGACTAGGACGGAAGCCCCTACCGCGCCGACTTCGTCCGCAACCACTGCTTCGGCTGCCACCGCGCCGCCGATACTGGCGCAGCCGGCTGAGGCTCCGCCCACGTCGGCCCCAACTGCTCGTCCGCCGGCCCAAGTGGAACCGGTTGTGGAATATGACACCCTCACTGTCTATTCAGGGCGCTCCCAAACCCTGGTGCACCCGATTCTTGAGGCCTTCGGAGAATACCTGGGGGTGGACATAGATGTCCGGTACGGCGGCAGTTCTTCCACGGCAGCAACCCTCCTTGAAGAGGGTCGCAACACTCCGGCTGACGTGGTGTTCCTGCAGGACCCCGGCTCCCTGGGGAGCCTGGCGGGTGCCGGAATGCTGGCCGAGTTGCCCCAGGAGACCCTGGCCAAGGTTGACCCCAGGCTGCGCGACCCCAACGGACGCTGGATTGGAACCTCCGGCCGGGCGCGGACGGTCATATACAATACCGACTTCATAGACCCGGCAACGGACCTGCCGGACTCTATCCTGGACTTCACGGCTGAAGAATGGAGAGGCCGAATTGGTTGGGCGCCCTGGAACGGCTCCTTCCAGGCCTTCGTAACCGCCCTGCGGTTGACCGAGGGTGACGACGTAGCCCGCGAATGGTTGGAAGGAATAAGAGACAACGATGCAAGGGACTATCCCAACAATGTTTCCATCGTCCAAGCCACCGCCAACGGCGAGGTGGAGGTGGGTTTCGTGAACCACTACTACCTGGAACGGTTCCTGGCGGAGTACGGGCCCGACTTCAAGGCCCGGAACTATTACATAGGCAACGGAGACCCGGGCGCGCTGGTCCTGGTGGCCGGCGCCGGTATCCTGGAGGCCTCGGACAACCAGCACACTGCCAGAGAGTTCATCGACTTCCTGCTCTCCGAACCGGCCCAGCAGTACTTCACTTCGGACATCAAGGAATACCCGGTGGCTGCCGGGGTAGTCCCGGAGGGAGACTTGCCGCCCATAGAATCACTTAACCCGCCCGATGTCGATTTGGGCAACCTGACGGACCTGGAAGGAACCCTCGACTTGCTCCGGGATGTGGGCATCGTGCCCTAATGCCGCAGGTCGATCTACGTTCAATTGTGGCCCGGATCAGGGACTACGAGCTACTGCTCTTGGCGGTGGCTCTTTTCCTTTTGCTCACTGCAATCTACGTATTCTCGGTGGAGATTCGGGCCACCCGGGGCGCCTCCATAACCGGGGACGAACCCTTCTACCTGCTGACCACCCAGAGCCTGCTGACTGACGGCGACTTCGACCTGGCGAATCAGTACGAGAGCAGGTCCTACACCTCCTTTTTTGATCACCCCGACGGACTGTGGTTCCAATCTGTGCCGCAAGAAGACGGCCAGGTGCTAAGTCCTCACAACCCCGGCCTATCTCTCCTGGTTATTCCAGGCTTTGTTCTGGGCGGCCTGGTGGGAGTCCAGACCCAGTTATTGTTGATAGCGTCAGCTAGCCTTGCGTTGGCCTTCGTCCTGGCCGATCGCCTGACCGGCCACCGTATTACCTGCTGGGTTGTAACGCTGGGTGTGGGGCTGACGGCCACGGCGTTCGTCTACTCCACGGAAATATATCCCGAGTTTCCGGCGGCGCTGGCGCTGGTGGTGGCGTTGCTGCTGGTTACCCGGCTGCCCCGACCTGGCGCAGCCGACGGGTTGTGGCTGGCTGCCGTGCTCACCGTCATGTGCTGGCTGGGTATCAAGTATGCTCCCCTGGCCTTGATCGTGTCTTCCTATTATATTTTGAGAGCTGACCGGTCTGGCCGGACTGCCTTGCTACTTGCCGGGGGTTTGTCGGCAACAGTCTTTGCCGGGTTTCACGTCTACCTCTTCGGTGGCCTGACGCCCTATGGCAACAATGCAGTCTATGCCCAGTGGAACACGGCGGAAATCCTGGCGGGGCACGTAGAGTTCGGGGAGAGGTATTACCGGCTGTGGGGTATTTTCATTGATCGCCAGTTTGGCATCGGACGCTGGGCGCCCCTGCTGCTGGTTGCGTTGCCCGGCCTGGCGCTGCTGACGGTGGGCAAGGGATCATTGAGGCTGGTGCTGGCGCTGGTCCTGGCCCAGTTGCTGATGGCGACCTTCGTAGCCATTACGATGATGGGGTGGTGGTTCGCCGGACGCACCATGGTGACAGTGTTGCCCCTGTTCGCCGTACCCATAGCGTTGGTGGTTGCGAGGAGCCACCTGTGGGGCAAGGTTGGAGTTGCTATGCTGGGGTGCTACTCCCTGGCAATAACCGTGGGTCTGGCCTCGGCCGCCCACGCCGGGGAAATCACCATAGCCGTGGACCCTTTTGATATGGCCTTCCCACCCTTCCAGGGGCTGGCGGGACTGTTCCCCCTGTACACCTTGTGGACTACTGAGACCTGGTGGTTGACCTTCTTCTGGTTGACGTTGGCGGGCCTGGCGATTGGAACCATTGCATGGTCCGAATTGGCTTCAACAGTTCGAAAGGTTCATCCGCGGAAATGGAGATTGCCCGGACACGCCCCTTACAATCGTGGCAATACCATTACATGAACTACGACCGTTCCAGCGCCTCGCTGACTAGCAGGCCCTTCATTCCTTCCCTGAAGCTAATCACTGGTTCCCACCCGATGAGTTCCATTGCCAAGGAGTTGTCGGCGCACTTGCGAAACTCCTCAAAGTCGCCCCTGGGGTTGGGGAATATATGCCTGACCGGGCCACCAATCAAGGCGGCAATTTCGTTAACCGACGTCTCTTCTCGCGGTCCCACATTCAGCGCGATATGGTGTCCGGCGAGCAGGTCGGCGGCGGCGGCACGAAGATTGGCGTCAACCACGTCGGATACGTGGGTATATCCCCGGGTCTGGTTCCCGTCGCCGTAGATGGTGAGGGGCTCATTCTGTCGCCGCAGCTGCAGGAACTTTGGAATCACCAGCGGGTAAGCTCCACCGGCGCGCTGGCGGGGCCCATATACGTTGAAGTAACGCAACGATATGACCCGCATGTCGAAAAGCCTGGCATACATCTCGGCGTATTGCTCTCCCACCAGCTTCTGCACTGCGTAGGGAGATAGGGGATTCGGTTTCATGTCCTCGCGCATGACGTGGCGTCGCCCCTGGTCGCCATAGACGCTGGAAGAGGAAGAATTGATTACCTTGCTCACCCCATTCAGGCGTGCGGCCTGGAGAACATTGAGGGTCCCGGTAACGTTTACGTCGTGGGTGCCCACCGGGTCGCTGACCGAGCGCTCCACCCGGGCCCACGCCGCCGTGTTGAAGACCCAGTCCGCCCCTTTGGTGGCAGATACCAGCAATTCCAGGTCGGTCACAGAGCCCTCCAACAGGGAGACCTCTGGATTCAGCAAAGAATCATCACCGGTAGAAAGGTCATCCACCACCACAACTTCGTGCCCGAGTTGGACTAGGCGGTCCAACAGGTGGGACCCAATGAATCCGCAGCCGCCCGTTACAACACACTTCATTTGTCAATTGTCCTTTGGCTGAAATCAGACGCTCGAGTCGCCTGGAACTGCAAGAGCCGGTCCGTAGAAAAGGCCGGTTGAGGGATAGGATTACCCGAAAGTCTCCCGGTTCGCGACACCCCTCTCGCCCGGGGATTCTGCGGCGTGCAAAGATGATATTTATTTTGGCTTAAAGTATACAATTAGTCAAAGTTATTGTTGACACATAAGACAAGTAAGTCTATACTAACTCCAGAGTTACAAATGCCAATTAAAAGGCTCAGGCAGTTTAACAAAATCAACCTTGCTGTGCGATTCGCGATCCCGTTACCTCCTGTTCGGGAAACGCGGACACAATCACTGCGGCGGACGCGCCTTCTCTCTCCTCCCCAGAGGAGGCGCGTTTGTCCGAACCTACGACTCCAGCCGTAGGGAGTCCACCCAATTCAGCATCACTGTCCCCCGGCAGTCCATACGCAACCCCTGTCCCTGGCGGCGCCCGAAAAGGAGAAATTATGGTACCCGTTTATCCCTATCTCATTCGTCGCAGCAACAGCGGCGATGGTGGAGAAATGCTCCTGAGCTTGCGAGACCGCAAGACCGCTATGGTCCTGCAACTCACCATGGATCAGTCCCGAATGCTGGCCGTGGAAATGCGAGGCCTGGCCACCGACCATTGCTCGTTGCACCACCTGGTGATGGCCATTTCCAGGTCCCTGGGGGCCGAGTTGAGTATGATTACGATCAAAGGTGTGGGATATGGCCAGGTTACCGGCTCCCTTCGGCTTGACTGTGAGGACCGCCAACTGGACGTGAACGTGGACGTGGCTGCGGCCCTGGCCATCGCCATGCACCTGGGACTGCCCATTTACATGGACAAGCTGGCGCTCCTGAGAGAAGACCAGCTGGAGACCGTGGCAGCCACTCCAGATACCCACAGCCCGTTGCCCATTCCAGAGGCATTTCGCGAGGTTATCGAAAATCTGGACATGCCAGCCCCGACAGGGGACGAAGAAAGAGAAGAGAGGGAGAGCTAATGGCCGATAAGGAAAAATCCCGCAAGGCAAACAAATCGACTCCGGATTCGGTGGAGATACCAGCTTCGAACATTTCGGTGTACGAGGCACTATATCGCCGCCGCATGGCCTGGCGCTTCAAGGATACGCCCGTTGACCGGGAGACCATCAACCGGATCCTGGATACCGCCGTCTGGGCCCCTAACCACAGGCTGACCGAGCCCTGGCGGTTCTTCGCATTGGAGAAGGACACCGAGGCCAGAAAACAGGCTGCGGAGGCGGCCTACGAATACTCGCTGGAAGGTGGCAACCGGGGGCGAGCCGAAGCTGCCCGCCAAAAGGTCCTGGAGCCGCCCGTCCTTATCGTCGTCTATAGCAAGCCGGGCGACAATGAGGGAGTTACCAGGGAAAACTACGCATCCGTCTGCTGCGCCATTCAGAACATGTCCCTGGCCGCCGTGGCCGAAGGCCTGACCGTTACCTGGGAAACGGGACGCATTACCCGTAGCCCCCAGCTGAGGAAAATTCTTGGAGCCAAGAAAAAGTGGCAAATGGTGGGAGCCCTCTCAGTGGGCGTACCCGATGAAGAGCTAAACCCTCCTCGAACTCCGGCTGCTCACTTTACCACCTGGCTTTAGGCCTGCGTATTGCCTGAGTCAACGAGGTTGACTTTTTTTGAGCTGACCCGTTTCCGGAGGGAGGCTGAAGGGGGTCGTTGGTTCACCGGGCTCTGGTTCAGTATATAATGGCGCCCTTGTTGCCATCGCTAGGGGCGCCTTTCGTCTTGGTGCGGCTGTTCCGTGAATTTCATTCCAAGGAAGGCAGGGAGCCGGTTTGAAGTACCTACATTGGATGTGGATTATGCCGTTCAGGCGGCTGGCAGTCCTGTTGTTCGCTTTGTCCGCCACGGCGCTGCTGGCTTGCAGCCCCGGCAGCGACGGCCTTACCGTTTACTCCGGGCGGTCCGAAACCCTGGTGAGTCCTGTCCTTGCAGCCTTCATCGAGGACACCGGCATCGATATCAGCGTTAAGTATGCTAGTAGCGCCGCCATCGCCGCCACCATCCTGGAGGAGGGTGGGAACAGCCCGGCCGACGTGGTCTTTCTCCAGGACCCGGGGTACCTGGGCAGCCTGTCCAACGCGGGAATGTTGGATGAACTCCCCCAGGACCTGCTGAACAAAGTTGACGGCGGCTTCCGTTCCACTGCCGGCGACTGGATTGGAACTTCCGGGCGGTCTCGTACCGTTGTCTATAACACCGTTTCCATTGACCCGGAAAGGGATCTGCCCGATTCCATTCTTGGCTTTACCGAGCCCGAATGGCGAGGAAGGGTTGGGTGGGCGCCGCTGAACGCCTCCTTCCAGGCCTTTTTGACCGCATTCCGGTTGAAGTTCAGTGACGAAGAGGCGCGAGCCTGGCTTCTGGGAATGCAGTCCAACGACGTACGGGAGTATCCCAATAACACGACCATCGTAACGGCGGTTGCCCGACGTGAAGTGGACGTGGGGTTGGTCAACCACTATTACCTGCAGCGCTTTCTGGAAGAGGAAGGCGAAGAGTTTGAAGCTCGCAACCACTTCCTCAAGGGTGGTGACCCGGGCGCGCTGGTGCTGGCTGCCGGAGCGGGTATCCTTGAGTCCACCGACAACAGGGAAGGAGCCGAGCAGTTTGTGGAGTACCTGCTGTCAGAGTCGGCCCAGACCTATTTTTCTACCACTACCAAGGAATACCCGCTGGTCGAGGGTGTGCCCGCAGACCCGGGTTTGCCTCCCCTGTCCTCGCTGGAACCGCCGGACGTGGACCTGGGAGACCTGACGGATGCGCGGGGCACCATATCCCTGTTGCGGGATGTCGGTATTATTCCCTGACCCGCTATTCTTGCTTTGGGTCCGCCGCCGTGGAACCGAACCTGGCGATGAAGAGCCGTTCCACCCTTCCTGAAAAGAGCATGAACCCAATAGCCACCAGCCACAGGACGAAGGCCATGCCACTGACGCGGTGCAGGTAAGTCAGGGCATCGATCCATATCAGGAGCATGGCGGCGCCAATGATGACCGACAGGGGTGATATGAACCTCAGCGCCCCTCCCGCCATCCACTGGTAGCGGGCAGCCACCAGCAGGGCCAGGCCCGCGGCGGTGAACCCCACCTTGCCGGTGGTCCAGCGCAGGAAGGCGGTAAGCTCGGTGAAGGCTCCGGGTTCCCCGGCATTCGTCGCCACCAGTGCCAGGACCACGGCGCACAAGCCGGATACGCCAGTGAAGATGCCCGAGGCAACGAAGAGCCAGGGTACCAGCGGCGTCGCCCGGCGCTGGCGGATTATCCAAGTCGCCAGCAAGAGCCAGGCGCCGGCCAGCAGCGTCACTCCCGACACCAGGCGGGCCGCGCCGCTCAGGCCGTAGGAAATTCGGCTTTCCGCTATCGCCGCCAGGGATTCCACCAACGTTGGCTGGTCGGCGTCGGCCATCACCCGGGCCACCACCATCAGCAGTGTAACCACCGCCGTGGCGACCAACAGCAGGCCGGCGTTGCGGGCGGCGGCGTCCCCCGGTTGCCGGGGCACCGTGTTGTCGGATTGATGTTTGGATTCAGGACCGGTTTCCTGCATAGTTTTTTACCCCCGTTGAATGGGTTCAGGCATGACCCAATATTTGGGGCCAATGCCCGGCTGAATGGTTGCCAAATCTACTGTAGGGTCAATCAGGCGGGCCGCCGGCCTGCCGTTGTAACTGACGTATGCGTCGGCGCGGACCTGTACTTGACCGTATCCCTGGTCGGCAAAGTCGTCCCTGATGAGATGGGCGGTCGCCAGAATCAAATCCGGCTGATGGGACATTCGCTCAAGCTGCGCCGGAGTCAGGTACTCGTCCGGGTACACCAGCTTTGTTCCTGCATCGGACGTGCTGGTCACCCGGTAAACGACCTGTCCCGTCTTTTCCGTAAGCATCATCCGCCAGGCGAACAGGTAGCCTTCCTCGGTCCAGCGCACGTTGCCGGGGTAGGCAAAGTGACGCAGGGGCACGGCCACCTGCACCAGGAGGAATGCGGCAGCTGCGGCAATCGCGATGACGGTCCTCCAGTCATGAGGTTCGATTAATGCGGGACGCTCGGGGCGCTTGAAGGAGGCCCTGGGCAGGCGGGCCCATTGTCGTACCGGGTCTATAAACGTCAGCGGCCAGTGGGGCCCGAAGAAGACCAGCGTGAAGCCCATCATAATCCAGGGGAACATGCCCAGCGCGGGAAAGAGCAGGGCCGTGACGGCATGGAAGGTCACCAGGACTCCGTAGGCCCACGGACGGGTCTTTCGCCACAGCAGCCAGCCCACGATGGTCAGGTCAAAGGCCGCCCCTCCCCAACTCATGGCGTATGCCACCAATTCCTCCCGCAGCAGGCCGCCAATCAGGGGGACATCGGAGGAGTTGTACAGCCAGATTCGCAAAGGCTGGGCGTGAAACAGCCAGTCGGGATTCAGCTTGGCAAGTCCGCCGAAAACGTAGACCAAGCCAACCTGGGCCATAAGCAGCCAGAGGATTCCCCGGGGAATCCCTTGAGAGCCGCGGCTCTTGCGACTTTTCATTGCGTCAAGGGACGCCACCTGGTTCAGGGGCAGTAAAATCATGGTGAAGCTGAGCAGGCTGACCAGGTAGTAGTGGTTGAGGTAGGTGGTCCGGTCAATCAGTTCCACGTAGGTGAAGAGGACAAAGAAGGCGGTGATGGACAACCGGTAACGATATCCCAGCATCACGCCCAGGCTGGCCAGGCCCAGCAGCCCAAAGTGTAGGTACATTCCCCAGCCGGGCCAGGCTTGCACCCAGCTAAACCCGTAGTAATTGAGATGGTAAGCAGGTTCCACGTAAAGCTGGGAAATCCACCCATTGAGGGCGAAGCGGACAACCGCTACCAGCCCCAGAAGCCCGAATAAGATGCGGAATGCGGCAGCCGAGTAAGGGGAAACGGGTTGCAGGACGGACTCGGTCAGGCGGCTACTCACCTCGCGAAGACGCCATGGGAGGCGGCCATGTGCCGGTATTGAAGCGGGAATGGATGGGGCAGACAAGGGCAGCGCCTTCCTATCGCATGGTGTCGCCGTCGGTGTCGGAGAAGCCCACCGAAACACCCAGCAAGCTCACTACCTCGGTGGCCATGGTCAACTGTATTTCCGCCAGCCGGTCGTAGAGAGCATGTACCTGGTCGGGCCGCTCCTCAATTGCAACCCTCAGTGGCCCTTCTACCTTATCAATAGCCTGAATGGCGGCGGCGAGTTGCTCCCGCAGGCGCTGGTCCGTTTCTTCGGATAGCGGCCGTATGAGAGCGGAAATACCGAGTGAATCGGCTGATAACCCTTCGTAAACCCTTTGCATACCGGTAAGCTCATTGCGCAGGTCAGCCAGGCCATTGTCCGCGGCGTTGCCCGGAATGGCGGTCAAGTCTGGCCCGTCGCCCCTCAGCCCCAGAGCCATGGCCATGCGCATGTGAACAATGTCCCTGATCAGAAAAACCTGGGTCCGTACCACCTCTTCCACCGCATCGCCGGGAATGAGAGATAAGCTCGCCCGACCGGTGAAGTAGTCCTGGTAAGGCGTTCCCAGTTCGCCGCCCTCGGTCCAGTCCACGAGGATTCCCGCCGTTTCCTCCCTGCCAAGTTGCGTCAGGGCAAGCAGATAGGTGCAATATTCCGGCGAACCGGAGGCCGCTTCCATGGCATCATCACGGAACAGGAGGTATTCGATGGCGCCGAACCCCCGTCGACCAGCCGAGTAAGAGTTTCGTACCTCGTTGGCGGTTGTGGAGAAGCCGGCATCAGCAACGGCTTCGTCCATCGCCTCAGTATCCGTCGGTGACCAGTCCAGCAGGCTTTCAGACCGCCGGTCCATCACTGGCCCGAAGGCCATGGCCCTGGTCTGAAGCCAGGACGCGCGGGCCGAGCGCCAGGCCTGGCGCGTGTCTTCCAGGGCCGCTTCGGATGGGGAATCGCAAAGGGCTGCCACTTTGCCGTCCAGCTCTGCGGAGTCGTCCGCCAGTTGCTGGTATGTGGGAACCACCACCTCATCCGTAAGCACTATTAGGACTTCCTTGTCTGCCGGGGCGCCACCCACACACGCTGTCGCCCCCAGGCCAGCAATGGCCAGCACGGGAAGCAACTTGGCCGCGAGAGGCGGCAATTTAGAGGGAACCAAGGAACTTAAGGAGAGCATTTCTTTCTTCAAGGGTGAGTCCCATAAAGTGGTCGCGGGACTCTTTAGCTTCGCCGTCATGCCATAGAATGGCTTCTTCCAGGTTGCGTGCCCTGCCGTCGTGCAGGAAGAAGGTGTGCCCATTCACGGTTTCCACAAGGCCAATGCCCCACAGGGGCGGAGTACGCCACTCGGTACCGCTGGCCAGGCCGTCGGGCCGGTGGTCGGCCAGCCCCTCGCCCATGTCGTGCAGCAGCAGGTCAGTATAAGGGTAGATTATTTGCCCCCTCAGAGGTTCCAGGGGGTGGTCTTCCCCGGTTTCGTGCCTGGGGGTATGGCAGGCTGAACACTGGGACTGTACGAACAGTCTCGCCCCATGCTTGACCTCGTCGTCTTCGGTATTCCGCATCGCAGGAACGGCAAGTGTCTGGGTGTAAATGGTCACCTTCTCCAGGCGGTCTTCCGTCAACTCGGGCTTGCCGCCGTTGGGGGCCTCGCTGCAGTCCGTCTGCACCGCCGGGCAATTCTCTTCCGTAAACAAGCTGGAGGTGATGCCGATGTCCCCCAGGAAGGCGCCCGCGGCTTGCTGTTCCACCGTGGGCTGGTTGGCCTTCCAGCCGAAACGACCCAGGGACAGCTTACCATTGCGAATGTCCCAGACATAGTTGGCGTGGCCGGAGATGCCGTCGTTGTCGGCATCCTCCGGGTCTGCCAGGGCCAGTATCTCCTCCTCCGGAATGGCTTCCAGCAGGCCCATACCGATGGTGGAGGGAGCAATGCGGGGTGAAATCATCACCTCAGGATGCACGGGCCCAAACGCCGGGTCTTCAATACTGTATGTGGAGCCACGCAGACTGTATTTAGTTCCGTCAGGATAGATACCAGTAATATCCCGGTATATGATCCCTATCCGGCCCTCCGGCGGGACCCCCAGGATTGAACGGTCCTGCAACTGGCCGCCGTAGGATGGCTCATCTAAAGGGCCGCCAGGTCCGGGAATACTCAGCCTGAGTAATAGCCCCCTTTCCGGGTCTTCGGCATTTTCCGGCGGCCTGGCCCGTCCGTCGTGGCTGTGGCAGGAGGAACAGGACAGGGCGTTCATCGTGGGTCCCAGTCCATCCCTCGCCTTGGTGCTGGCCGGGGCGGTAACCCAATTCTGTTCAAAAAAGCTGTCTCCCACTTCAAAGGCCCGGCGCAACGGCGTGTCCAGGTTACGGGCGGAAAGTTCGAAGGAGCTCTTTCCGACTGCAAAGGCCGTGGTTTCGCCCCCCAGTCGTTCGTCATACACTTCGCCGTAATCGAATCCCAGCGCGCCCAACTGGCAACCTGTCAAGAACATCGTCAAGACCGCCAGCAAGATTGCTGCTGGCGGCCTTACCCCAATCTTAGGGAAGCTATCTGTTCCAGACATTGTGCGTTAGCTGACGCTGATGGTTATTCCCACTTCCTGGGCCGCACTGACGATGGTGTCCGTCTGAGCCTCCAGTGCCTCGATGGTGTCCAGGACCGCACGGCGGTTGGGGGCGGCATCGGAAATGCCTTCCAGCAGCGCGCCGTCGAAGGGGGCGGGGATGGACCGCGCCAGGTAAACGGACCGGTTTATCTCAGCGGCCAGCTTGTCGGCCAGAGCCTGGTCCTGCGCCGCAATCAGGTCCCTGATACCGGCGCCGGAAACGGAGCCGTATTCGCCAAAGTACACCCGCTGGATGCCGGCGGCGTTGGCCACGATGTCCGATATGGTGTTGTCCGAGAAGCACGAGTGTTCGTCTTCCTGGGAGCGGGCGTCGTAGGCCACCGTCATGCGCTCCCCGGCCAGTTCGCCGCGACTCATTTCTCCTATGCCCGTAACGATGTCTGTGATGGCAGCGTCCGAGTCCTTGGCGAGGAACTGGGCCCGGTAGTTGCTCTGTCCCGGGGCCCAGGCGTCCACCATGTCCTGGAGGTGGGACAGCAACAGGTCGGAAGTAACCGCCAGGTAGGTGGCGCGGCGGTCCGCGTTGTCCGCCGTTGTATAGTCGGAAACCGGGCGATAGCCGGGCCCGTCCTCGTTCAGGTCCTGCCCCCAGAGCAGGAATTCGATGGCGTGCCAGCCCGTGGAGATGTTCTCCTCGCCGCCCTCTTCGTTGAGGGAAACCAGCAGGTCGGCGTCTATAGTCGGGTACTCGTCGGGCATATTGATGATGCCGGCGTCCGCGTTGCCCTCCACGTAGTCCACGTAGGACTCGTCCATGGGCCAGGCGTTGATCAGGCCTTCCGGACCGTTCTCTTCGTTGTCAATTGGACCTTCGTAGAACCGGTAAATCTCGGTCACTCCGTAATCGTCCCGGGCCAGCAGCCAGGCCCGCTTGGCCGCGTCCAAACGTACTTGCGAAGGCTCCGCGATGAAGTTATCTATTGCTACATCCATAGCCTGGGCCGACGCCAGGCTGCGAGCGTAAGAGGCATAAGCCCCCGCTGCGTAATTCTCGACCACCGACGTTTTCAGTTCGTCGGTGGGGCCCTGGGAAGTGCAGGCCGCCATCGCAGCCAGCGCAAGCAGGGTGACCGAGATTGTTATTAGGAGCCGTTTTGCCAGAACTGCCATTGTATTCTCCTTGTTAACGTCCCTGCGGGAACGCAGGCAGGTGGGTAGAACCTCCGTATGTTCAATGGGAAATGTGGTTGACGAAGCGCCTGGACCCCTCGGTGCGTTTGCCCTTTATGTCTGACTTCGTACCGTATCCATGCTGTAATTTGAGCGCATTAATGTCAGTGAGTTTGCACACCAATATCCAATATGAACATACCAAGGTCGTATCTTAAGATATCATCAGCATATTATACATACTCTATACACTTGTCAATGACTTCTAGCAACATTGTTTTTGTTTCTATATATACTTAACTCATGCTTACACCGTCCCTATCTTGGTAAGCAATAAGACGAACATGAACCGAAGGCATGCCTGAGTTACCCACGATGCAAGGGCGGTTTAGGGTCAGATTGCGGTAGGGGGCAGAATCCTACGCTAAGGGGCGTTTCCACTGAAAAAGGCGGCCATGGAGTGAGTGACCAAGGCCGGCGAACTGGCCCTGGCGGTTATCGTGGACGGCATCGCCACCGATCCCCTGAACAAGGAAGCAGCGGCCATGGCCGGCTACGAGTCCATCGGCCACACCGAGCTCCTGCAGGAACTATCCGGGGCAAGTATCGTACCCACCAGGCTGATGGCAAAGAACCTGCGGGTCGTGCACCTGACCACCCACCGCTCCCTGCGGGTGACCTGCGACTAGGTCAAACAGGACCGCATCCTGGACTTTCTGCAGTTGACCCACGACTCCTTCATCAAGTGGGGCTCCCCCAGTCCTCGCATCGCGGCGGCCGGCCTGAACCCCCACAACAGCGACGGCGGGCTACTGGGCAACTAGAAATCTGGCCGGAAAGTGGACACAGAGAAGGGGTGGGTTATACTCCGGGGCATCAGAGATAGGGGAGCAGGGGAATGCTGGGAGAGCGGTCGGACCAGTGGGGCTTGTGGGAGGCAGACAGGCTGTATCTAGACCACGTGGGAAGGGAGACTTTCTATCCGCCTATGGCGGACTGGCTTCACTGCGGGGGCAGTTGTTTCGGGACGCCGACTTCGCCGAGTTTTATTGCGCCGACAACGGGCGGAACAGTGTGCCGCCCAGCCTGCTGGCCACGGCATTGCTGCTGCAGACCCACGACAAGGTGAGCGACGCGGAGGCCAAGGCCCGGGCCGACTTCGACCTGCGGTGGAAGGTGGCCCTGGGGATTGAAGTTGAAGACCGGCCCTTCGCCAAGAGCACGCTGCAGGTGTTTCGTGCCCAGCTGATTCTCCACGACAAGGTTAGGGAAGTATTCGAGTCCAGCCTGCGGCTGGCCCGGGATTCGGGCTACCTGAAGAAGCGGGAGATGAGGGTGGCGCTGGATACGACCAACATCCTGGGCCGCGGTGCGGTGAAAGACACCTACAATCTTCTGGCCGACGGAGTGGTCAAACTGACGCGGGCGCTGGCAGCCGTGGAGCAGACCGCCGTCAAGGAATGGGCCCAGGCCCGGGGGTACCAGCGATACCTGGCCTCCAGCATCAAGGGAGAAGCGGCCATCGACTGGTCGGACCGGCGGGCGCGACTGGCCCTGCTGGCTGGAATTGTGGCCGACGCGGACCGACTGCTGGAATTATCGCGGCTGGCTCAGGAAGAATTAGGGGAAGAAAGCGCCCAGCGTCAGCGGATAGTAGCTGGAGCGGAGTTGCTAGGGCAGTTGCTGCTCCAGGACATTGAGCGCAAGAGTGGCGACGGCGATGGCGATGGCGACGGCGACGGCGATGGAGGGGTGAGCCTCAAGGGTGGAGTGAGCAAAGACCGAATGGTGTCGGTGCATGACCCAGAGATGCGCCACGGCCACAAGAGCAGCAGCAAGCGCTTCGACGGGCACAAGGCGGCCGTCGTCGTGGACACGGACAGCCAGTTGATCACCGCCGTGGCTGTGTTGCCGGGCAACGCTGCGGACAACCTGGGGACACTGGAGCTGGTGAAAGAGAGCGAAGCCAACACCGGTGTGCCGGTGCAAGAGGCCATGGGCGACGCCGCCTATGGCGACGGCGGGACCCGTCAGGCCTTCGCCGATGCGGGTCGCAAGCTGGTAGCCCGAGTGCCGGGCCGACCCCACCGGCAACGCTTTCCCAAGGACGACTTTGTCATCGATATGGAGGCGGGCAGTTGCGCCTGTCCGGCGGGACGGCTTACCTACAAAATCGTGCCAGCGGGCAAGCGTACTGATGCCGCGGGACGGGTCCACCACTTGCGGGCTTTCCAATTTGACGGGTCCGATTGTATGACCTGTTCCCTGCGATCCCAGTGCATCTCGCCCAAAGGCAGGAAGGGACGGTGGGTGATGCTCCATCCCCAGGAGGCCCTGTTGCAACAGGCTCGGGCCTTGCAACAGAGCGCTGGGTATGACGAATATCGAGGGCGCCGAGTAGCAGTGGAACACAGGTTGGCCCGACTGATCCACTTGGGCCTTCGCCAGTCCCGCTATTTCGGGCGTGCCAAAACCAAATTCCAGCTCTACCTGGCGGCCACGGTGGCCAACCTGACCCTGGTGGCGGGGAAACTCGGACAGTTCGGCAGGCACGGCAAAGACCCAATAGGCTGCAGCCTCATCCCCACAATTTTGCCTGCCGTTTGCCCTAATGTTGCCGCCGGTTCCTCCGCAAACCGACTCGCATTCCCGCAGACCGTATTTCTACTCACTTCGGCTTTACTGCCCCAATGTCTCTGTCCAGGCAGAACTTTCCGGCCAGATTTCTAGGGCCGTCCGACGGGGACTATACGTTCCTACTCCAGGATCATAGTAGAGCAACTGGTATGCCTGATCCTGCAATCGCCCAAAGAGACGTACCACGTTGGTGTTCTTATCCCTGGCCCCAAAATTCACCTCGGGTTCCGTCGCAACAGATTACTATGTTCTTCACATTTTCACCTTAATTGGCTGGCAACCCCAGCTTATGGTTCTCCAGGGGTACTCCCGGGGTCACTGTCCATCTGGTCCAAAAGCCCCTTAACTATGATGCCTATGAAGGACAAGAGAGACGAAATTGCCCCTGCCAGAGCCGTCAGCACTATCCCTTGAATAAATTCCGAAGGGGCGTCGCCGCCGTCGCCCTCCAGCCAAGTAAAGCCCACCGCCGCAACTATCAGCAGGAGTAACGTGGCACCCAATGAGGCCGTCAGCCATTGGAAAATCTGCCAAACCAGGCGGTTCTGACGGATGCGGCCATGATCTCCTTTTTCCCCCAGCGTAACCACGCCAAGAAGCCACCGAGTAGCAGGAAAGCAAGCGCCACCAGAACATACAGGGCTGCTTCACCGATCCAAGAGGGCATTGCTACCTCCCATCTGACAGCTTGTTGGAAATATCTTAGTAATCCGGTTGGATGGTCGTCAATCGGGAGACTTCACAATCGTAAGGGGTCGCAATTTCTGCTCCGACCTCCTCGACGGCATAAGCCATGTAGTCAGCAGCCAGCAATAGATCAAGGACTATTGTAGTGTCGGTCGAGACCAACAATCTCACAGCCGCACCTTATAACTTGATTTGAGGATGAAACAATTACTTCACTTAGGCGAAGCGGTGCCCGGCAGACCGCATATACCTAGATCCTGAGAGACCATTAAGGAGCATTGGTCGTCGCGTCCACTCTGTACCAGAGCCCGAACGGTTGCCTGGGCCAAGAGAGCCCGCATCTGGCAAGGAATGACCAGCAGTTCACAGGAGGCTCTAATGGAGCAGGAAGCTATCTACTTCAGCATCAATGTTGCCAAGGCTCCGTTGAACATCGCCATCCGCTCTATGGAAGATCGGTGGAGTGTCGCCCACGACGAAAAAGGGGTCAGTGAGTTGGTGCCCCACTTGAAGGCCCTGGACCCGACCGCAGTGTTGCTGGAGGCTACCGGTGGAGTGGACTACTCCCCCTGCCGGCGGAACTGGTCACCTCGGCCCTGCCCGTGGTTGTAGTCAACCCGCGCCAGGTGCCCGACTTCGCCCGGACTACCGGCAAACTGTCTAAGACCGATTCGATGGACGCGGTGGTTTTTTCCACTTCACTGAGGCGATACGGTCACCGGTGCGGCGGCGGCGGGGTCCCGCCGCTCAGATTCTCAACCCCTTGATTGCTCATAGGCATCAAGTAATGACCATGCTGGTCGCGGAGAAAAATTGCCTCGGCTCCGCCGCCACTGTCATCCGTCCCGTATAGAAGCCTAAATCGCGTGGCTGGAATAGGAGTTGAAGGCCTTGGGCCTGGGTCTGAGCCAAACTGTGCGACGGAGTCCCGGATGGCGGGAGAAGGATGTTCTCCTGCTCACCGTCCCTGGTGTGGGAGAACAACTCCCGCTCACTTTGTTGGTCTATCTGCCTGAACTGGGAACCCTGGATCGCCGACAGATTGCTGGCGCTTACTGTAAAACTCCTGTCGCCCTTGCAACTAGGTCAACCCCTCGCTAGGGTTCCCGATAGGCATCACTAATGACCAAATGATGGTGTGGGAAAAAACGTGGGAAAAATGTCGGGCCAATGCAATATGCATCGGTTTCCACATATAAATTGGGGAGCCATTAAAGTCCCTCATCCACCAATGGACATGGTAGACAGAACCGTCATTGAGCTTTGGCCCGGCGGACTGTGAGCCAACCACTGTCACAGCTCAGTAGAATGTGAAGTCGCCCTATTTCCGTACCAATACTGGTGCCGGTTTTGCGGGTCAAGACTACTTGGCGCAGTCCGCTCGCGACTTCAGATGCACTACTATCGCTGTCTATCCAGCGTCAAGCACAAGCCCATTCCGACCTGCTGGCCAACGGTCATTGCCTGTCGGCGAAAGGTGAGCCGGTGATGAGCCCGTTGCCGCGACGGGTGGCCCCGGCACCTAAGTGAGCAGTTATCACATAGAGGTGCATCTCAACATCGGAGGCGAGCAGGTTATGGGTGTTGTCGTCCACCTCCTGTTGCGTCAGCCGGTCGGTTGCGCTCTGCGGGTTGTCCGGGTGCGCCTCGGTCTGGCTGCCTGGGATCCTTATAGCCTGAACCTGGA
>JAPPLU010000036.1 GCA_028874075.1 Chloroflexota bacterium | reverse complement strand
CTGGTGGTCCTGATCGCCTGGATTCTTCTGTGGTGGTTCGTGTTGAGATAGGGACTCCTGCGCCGGGTTGCCGACGGATGGTGAAGAGGAGCAGGGAATTGCTGAAATTGGCCGGCTCGAATGACACTTTCCCCTTGCGCTAAAGCTTCCCAGGGGACGCCCGGTAACGTTCCAACTTCCTCACGTCGTGGCCGCCGCTGTCCCATCACGTTATCCAACGCTTGTGGGCTGGATTCCCCATGAGCTAAACTGCCCGCACCCATCCCCACGGAGGGCCACGCCATGGCGGACATGACCATGACTGCTATTAGTCAGCTATTTGGCTTGCTTGATGAGCGTCGGCACTTGCCCAAATACAATCTCGAACTCCGCGCGAGTCCGTTCTTCGAGTTGTTCCTGCCGGATGTGCTGAGAGAGTGTGGTATGCCAGTAAAGACTCCGATTATTCCGGAGTTCCCATTGAAAAAAGGGAACAATCAATCAAGGAACGTGGATTTCTTTGCACTCTCTGAGAATGGCGAACGGGCCTTCCTGATAGAACTCAAGACGGACATGGGCTCCATAAGTGATAAACAGGCCACTTTCCTCAAGAAGGCGACCGAGAAAGAATTGAACAAGTTAGTCAACGACGTCAAGCAGATTGCCAGCAACAGCCCATACTACAAGAAGTACCTTTACCTACTGCGCCTGTTATCGGAACTTCAACTGGTAGGTTCCGTAAGTGACGCAAAGGCTAAAGCGTTTAAGGCTAATCCAAGAGGCGTGAAAGGTGGCATACTTAACGTCGAGGTCACCGCGCCAGAGTGCTTTCCAAAGATCATCTACATTCTGCCAAAGATCATCTGCATTCAGTCAAAAGGTCCTCCGGCGGACTGTATCATCACGTTTGACCAAGTTTCCAAGGTAGTGGCGAAACACGGTCCTATCGGTGAGGTATTCGCAGAGTATCTGACCAAGTGGGAAGAAAGTCCCGCCAGGCACGTCCCTGGGTCCTCCACCTCCTGACCCGCCCTGAACAACCGCTCGCGCTTGCAGCCGAGGCCGTACCCGGAGAATCAGTTGAACCGTCTCCTTGACCTCGGCGGCATCCTCGCCGCTCTCGCGGTATTGGGCGGCGAACCCGTACGGTTGGGAGGCGCCTGTCTCTTGCTCCTCCGTGACGGTCCGTCGGCGGACCGCCGATTATGCCCGAGGCGCGCCCGTCCCGGGGTGGCTGGGGCGCATGTAGTTGGTCGTCCCTGTCACCGGGGCGCTAAAGCACGGAAACGATGAGCAATAGGGCTTCTACGGAGTGTCCCCAACTACGGCTGTTCCACGGGCTTTTAGTCAGTTGCCAGGGTGCCGGCTACGTGGCCTACTCTGTCGCCGTCTTCTGGCTATCCTACCAGGTCGACTGGCGGCCCTATTTCCTGGAGTTTGAGCGCCGGGCCACCACGCCCCGGCGGGTGCGCGCCAGGCTGGAGAACTACCGCCGCTACTTCCAAAGCGGCTACGCCCGCCGGGACCACGGCGGGGACCTGCCCCTGGTGCTGTTCGTCTTCGAGACTCCCAACGACGAGGACGCCTTCATGGACGCCGCCAGCTACGTCGATCACGCCCCCTTCGGCAGTTCCAACCTGGAAACCATCGCCCAACATGGCATCCTGGCTGACACGTGGCTGCCGCCCGCGCCGGAACCCTGGGAGAGGCTGCCATTGCGGGGACTGGTCAAAGTGCAACTTTGCCGGTAGAGCGGTCCCCGGGGTTTCCTGTAGAGAGGCCACAAACAAACGCAAATGACAGGGTTTTTTCTTGTCTTAACTTTGTCTGACCCCAAAAGACCTCCGGCTTGCATTTCGTTGCAGAAATCGGGGGATTACGGAGAGAGACACCAACCACTCCCACGAGAGCGAAAAAGCCGCTGGCACGTATGACACATAAGGATTGACCCGTAGATGAAACGCAATGACACAATGGGAGGTGCGGACATGCGACTGCTGACCAAGGCGGAAGCCTGCCGGGAGCTGAGGCTGTCCCTGTCAACGCTGAACCGGCGGATCGCCGCCGGGGACGTGACGGTAAAGAGGGAGCCGCGCGGCAGTCGGCACCGGGTGTACGTGATGCTGGACGACGACCCGCCGAGCAACGGCGTCGCCGCTGACTCGGAGTTGATCGCGGCCCAAGAGCGGATTCGCGGCTTGGAGGCGCAGGTGGAGTTGCTCCACGAGCAGCTTGAGCATGAGCGGCAGCGCAACGCCGGGCTGGTGGACGCTGTGGAAGTGCAAATGCACCCTTGCGAAAAACACCGCCCATGGTGGCGTCTGTGGTAGACGACCGCACCAAGAAGCCGATACCCCTTTTGCTTCTCGTACCACCTATCTCAGCCTGCAAGCCGGTGATTTCCAAAGACTCGTTTCCGATAGGGAGCGGCAAGACTGGCTCAGAGATCGCCAATATCCAAACGTCCTCATTCTCAGGGCCTTGCAATGGGCATGTTGTTCCGAGTTGTTCTAAATTCCTTGACAACAGCGAAAATCTGGCGTAGATTATCGTCGAGTACAACAACGAACAACAGATGCGAGGTCATATGACTACCACAATCTACAAGGCTAGCAGGACTCGCTCCAATCGTCCCGGCTGGAGTGTGACGTTCAACCACCCACGCCGAAGCGACGCTCGTGGCAAATTCGGACTCAAGGTCCGACGCGGCCTCGGCACGCCGGAAGACGCCAAGGCCGACCAGTTGGTAGCGCAGCTCAACGAAATCCTCGCTGACCCATCTTGGTGGTCTCTTGACCGACGGGTCGAAGCCTTGCAGCGCTTCGACGCCATCGTCGTCTCAGCGTTCTTTGACGGCATTGAGGCTGGCAAGGTCAACTCCAAGGAGCGCCGGGAGGAGATGCTCCCACTGCCGACGCCTGATGATGGCTATGCCCGTGTCATGCTCGTTGGGTCGACGGGAGCAGGCAAGACCACCCTGCTACGTCAACTCATTGGCTCCGACCACACACGGGACCGTTTCCCCTCCACATCAACTGCAAAGACAACAACGGCTGACATTGAGATAATCACCACGGCAACAGGTCCCTTCAAGTCTGCAATAACATTCATGAATGAGCACGAAGTAAGGGCAGCTGTCGACGAGTGTCTTGAAGAGGCTTGCGCCAGCGCGATTCGAGGTCAAGACGATAAGGGCATCGCTGGCGCACTTTTGGAACATCCCGAGCAACGCTTTCGTCTCTCATATCCACTCGGCACATGGCAACAAGAGTCACCGAGCCACGAAGAAATGGATAGCCTGTTTGAACATGAAGAGGCTCCCGCGGTGACGCTGCCAGACGACGAAGTTGTCGCCGATGTCGAGTTGACAAAGAACAATGAGCACCTGCGAGAGTACGTTTTTCGCATCAGAGACATCGCGACAGCGGTCCAAGAACAAATCGCGCCGAGATTCGGCAACTACCATGACATGGATAGTGCCACGCGAAGGGAAGCGTGGATAGAAGAGTTCACCGATGCGCTGTACGAGAACCAGGGATTCACGGATATATCTGTGGACATCATGGAGTCCATCGAGGAACGGTTTGGCCTGATTGCCGATGGCAACTTTGAGCGCGAGGCAACAGGCTGGCCCATACTCTGGTACTACGAGGACCGCGACCGCACTGCATTTCTACGGCAGGTGAGATGGTTCACCGGAAACCATTCCCAGCAGTTTGGACGGCTGCTAACGCCGTTGGTTGACGGCATCCGCGTGAGTGGCCCTTTCCAACCCGCTGCGACCAAATTGCAAAACAGTGACCGCCGGCTGGTCCTGCTGGACGGCGAGGGTCTCGGACACTCCGCCAGAGAGGCCACGAGCATCTCCACCAAGGTGACCGATCGGTTCCAAGAGGCGGACATGATCCTGCTGATAGACGATGCTCAGTCACCCATGCAGGCTGCTCCCCTAGAACTCTTACGCACAGTCGGCAAGAGCGGCCACGGCCACAAGCTCGGAGTCGTCTTCACGCACTTCGACCAAGTACGGGGCGACAATCTCCGCAGCTACACGCAGAAGGTCGACCACGTCCACGCCTCAATCGGCAACGCCCTGTCCGGGATGCAGGATGTGTTGGGGCCGCCGGTGACGGAAATACTGAAGCGTCAACTGGATAATTGCAACTTCTATCTTGGAGGATTGAATAGACCGACCGACAGCATCCCAACCCCCATCATCGACGAGATGCACGAGCTCTTGGCCCAAATGCAGGAGGCCGCGAGGCTTCCCGAACCGGTAACAGCCGCACCGATTTACAACGTCCTTCGTTTGGAACTTGCCCTTCGTGACGCCACCGATGGGTTTAAGAGTCCTTGGTGGGGGCGGCTGGGCCTCAGCTACCAGGAGCGCATCAAGAAAGAACACTGGACTCGGGTCAAGGCACTATGCCGACGTATTGCCAACCTGGGGAGCAACGAATACGACACTCTGAAACCGGTCGCCAATCTGCTTAGTCAACTTCAAGAAAGTATATCCCTATGGCTGAACGACCCTGCTGGATGGACCAGACATCCGGCAGACGATGACGAAGGCAGAGCCGCCATCAATCAAATACGCCAAGAGGTGTCCGCGGGCATTCGTGTCCTAGCCGAGCGGCGTCTTATCCGATCTCATCCCGGTGACTGGCAAGCTGCCTATGGGTTCAGGGGCGCGGGGTCCAGTTTCAAAAGAGCAGATCAGATGGCACACATCTACGAAGCGGCTGCACCATCAATCAGCTCCATCATGGACCCGTCCACGCAAGCTTTTCTGGATGAGGTTGTGGAGATTGTCCGGATTGCCGTAGAAAACGCCGACGGTTCAGTGGAAGGAATTTCCAAGACCTAGAGAATCCAGAGACGGGCTTCCGTCTCTAGGTCCACCCCGTGGCCGACTCGACCGACGATTAAACCGGCCGATACCATGACCAAAGAAAAAAGGAGCACATATGAAGAAGCAGTTCCAACCCCTGACCCCGGCGGCCCTCTACGCCCGGGTCTCCAGTGACCGCCAGGACGTGGACCTCTCCGTGGCGGCCCAACTTCGGGCGCTCAGGGACTACGCCAAAGCCAACGGCTACTCCGTGGCCCGCGAGTACGTGGACGAGGCCGAGAGCGGCAGGATCGCCGACCGGCCCCAGTTCCGAGAGATGATCGAGGAGGGCGGCAAGGCCAAGTCCCCTTTCCAGGTGATATTTGTCTGGAAGTTTTCGAGATTCACCCGCAAGCGCGAGCACGCCGTGGCCTTCAAGGCCCAGCTGCGGCGCAAGGGCATCCGCGTGGTCTCCATCACCGAGCAGGCCGAGGACAACGCCACCGGCAGGCTGCTGGAGGGCATCATCGAGAGCGTGGACGAATACTACAGCGAGAATCTTGGGCAAGAAGTGACGCGGGGAATGCGGGAGGCGGCGTCCCGTGGTTTCTTCCTGGGTTCCAAGGCCCCCTTCGGCTACACCCGGGTCAAGGTCAGCGACGGGGTGAAGGAGCGTCCCACCCTGGAGGTGGACCCGGTGGCCGCCCCCATCGTCAGGGAGATATTCGAGAGTTCCCGCCGGGGCAACGGGCTGGCGGAAATCTGCAAGGAGCTGAACGGGCGGGGCATCACCAACAAGGGCAAACGCTGGCAGAAGAACGTCATCCACTACCTGCTGACCAACGAAGCCTACACCGGCACCGCCGTCTGGGGAGTCAAGAGCAAGGACGAGAAGGCGGGGGAGCCGGTGAGGGTGGAGAACGCCTGGCCCGCCCTGGTTTCAAGGGAGCTGTTCGAGCAGGTGCAGCAGGGGTTGCACCAGCGGGCGCCCACGGTGCAGCGGCCCGCCAGGGTGGGGAGCCAGTACCTGCTGAGCGGTCTCCTGCGCTGCGGTGTCTGCGGCAGGTCCTACTCCGCCCAGGGAGCCAAGAGCGGCCAGTTCGCCTACTACGTCTGCTCCAGCCTGTTCCGGGAAGGGGCCGGAGCCTGCACCGCCCGCTACCTGAACGCCCCGAAAGTCGAGGACCTGGTGATCGAGAAGGTCAGGGAGCGGATTCTCACCGAGAAGACCATCACCGAGCTGGTGACCCTGGTTGCCGAGGAGATCGACAACCTGGCCGGGGAAGTCAACGGCAGGCTGACCGCCATCAACAGCGAGCTTTCCGACGTGGAGACCCGGCTGGAGAACCTCTACCAGGCCCTGGAGACCCAGCAGTTGCCCATCGAGGCGCTGTCGCCCCGCATCCTGGCCCTGAAGAGCCGACAGGACCAGCTTACGGCGGCGCGGGAGGAGGCCGAGTTCCAGTTGGAGCAGCGGCGGGCGGAGTTGCCCACGTCAAAGGAGATCAAGGGGTACGTGGCGGACTTCCGCGCACTCTTCCAGGACGGCACTTTCCCGGAGCGGAAGGCCCTGATCCGCAACTTCGTGCAGGGCATCGAGATCGTGGAGGACGAGGCGGTCCTGACGTATACTATCCCCATGCCCCAGGACGGGGTAACGTCGGAATCGGTCCCGGTTCTTGATTTTGTCCAGTCCGGCCCGCCGAACCTGGTAGTACATTTCCACCCGAAACATCCTTTGTGCCTCCCATAGCGCTAGTCTACAACCTATGGAAGACACGGGGTGGCACACTTTTCAACTGCCCTGAGTCAGCAGTTCTGCCCGCCCGCCTGGTACATTTTCTCTCTACCCTTCACACGGATCTTTCTGATCTAACCGTTGCCTATCGGTGGATTTGGGCTTAGGCTGTAACAAAATTGCCCGTTCAGCAAGGCCAAAGTTACCGAGTCAGCTTTTGTGCGACTGTAGAACTAAGGTGAAACGATTGAGTAAGGTATTGCTCAAGATATCGTGTACCATAGCCGTCCTCATAGCCTGTGCCTTGCTTTGGTCCGTGTCCTTAGGGTGGGGATCCGGATCCAAAGAACCCTTGGAAGAGCAATCGCTTCCTGGTGGTGTCTTCATCAGCGTACCCAGCCACTTTGTCCCCACAATCGCCGAGGAGCACCTGTCGGTCTTTGAAGGACCGCGAGAACAAGAGATAATCGCTCTACATTTCAATCTGGACGTACCTGTGTCCTCGGACACTATTGATAGGTTTACGGTAGATCGGCTCCTTACAAATACAGCGGCTCGCGTGGATGCGCCGTACAGGGAAGGCTTTGGACTCCTCCTTGACCGAGGCAGAGAATCCAGCATGGTCTTTGGGTACATGAGGGGAGACTGCGAAGGCATTGGGCGGGACATGGCGACCGGGCTAAGGCTACTGGTCGTGCGCTTCTATTCCTGTTCGAATTTCGACCGGGATTTGGCTACCTCGGTGATTGAGTCGGTGCGGTGGATGGAATATTCGGAAAGACCCCCATAATTCTTTGGTTTCCCAGTCAATCTACGAGAAAGCCTTCAGAACCACCCGGACTGTGTTCAGCAGGTCAGTGCCAAAAGAGAGCGGTACGACCACGACAAGGACGATTGCAAGAGCGCTACCAAAAGCCAACAACTTACGGGTCCGTGTGTCCTTCCCTCCAAGCGGAAGAAGCCTTTGCCTTATGAAGTACGCGACCCCCACCATCAGAAGGTGCCCCAGCCATTGGACAAGAAGGGGAAAGTAAAGTCCTGCTTTGGCCCACTCCCCAGGATTAACATCCTTCGGCAACTTGTTCCCATCGAAGAGATTGGCGATCCAAAATGTTGCAAAGGCGAACGGTACGGCTATGCCTACGGAAACGACCAGCGCAACCAAGACAACCCTGAAGCGGAAGCTCCGGCCAGGGAGCGTCCCAAGGAGACAAGCCACCAGTGCCGAGGCCCATGCTGGAGATAAATCAAACATCACCGACTCAACCGCGCAGCGCCAAGGCAGCGTCCCGGGTTAGTCAAGGCCCACACTGAGCCTCGGTAGTGTTCCAATTTAGGAGGCAATGGCTGCGGAGGGTATCTGGAGCGTACCCCAGGAATGTTTCAAACCCATACCTATCCGCCTTTGCATCGTGATGGGGAACTACAATGAGCCACCCCGCTATGGGAAATGGAATGCTCCACCGTTTCAATGTTCCCCCGCCTCCTCCACGGCCCGCCGGCGCTCTTCGCTAGCAGACGTATCATCGGGCCTCAGGCGGAGGATCTCGTCGTAGTCCGCAACGGCCTTGTCCGGCTGGCCCAGTTGCCGGTACACGAGGGCCCGTTGGCGGAAGGATGCCACTTCCTCCGGTTCCAGGGCGATGGCCCTTCCGAAGTCCTCCAATGCCCTTTGACGCTCGCCCAAGTCGGCAAGGGCACACCCCCTGCTGTAATAGGCCAACGCGTCGTCGGGGGTCAGTTCCACCACACGGTCGTAATCCTCCATAGCCTCCCGGTGGGCTCTCAGTTCCGTCTGCGCAAATCCCCTGGTCAGGTGCGCCCCCACATTGTCCGGGTCCAGTTGAATTATGGCGTTGAAGTCTCCTATGGCCTCCTCGCACCGGCCCAACTCCATCAGGGACGCGCCCCGGCTGTACAGCACCCGCAGGTCGCCCTGGCCCAGGGCGATCACCCGGGTATAGTCCTCGACGGCCAGTTGGTACTCCTCCAGGCTGGCGTGGTTCAGCCCTCTAACGGCCAGGGTTTCGGGGTTGTCCGGTTCCAACTCCAGGGAGCGGTCCAATGCCTCCATCGCTTCCCCGTAACGCCCCACGCTGCCCAGGGCAACACCCAGGCTCCGCAGCGCCCCGGCATTGTCCGGGTTCTGCGCGAGAACGACGTCAAAGTCGATGATCGCATCCTGGAACCGCCGCAGGTTGAGCTTGCATATGCCCCGGGCGTAGCGGGCCAGTCCGTAGCTCTCCTCCAACTCCAGGGCCGCGTCAAAGTCCAGGATAGCCTGCTCCATCTCCCCCAGGTCCCGGTGAGCCATCCCCCTGAAGTAGTAGGCATCGGGCTGGCCGGGATCCAGCTCGATGGTCCGACTCATGTCCTCCGCCGCCTTGAGAAAGTCTCCTAGCTCGGCATAGGTAAGCCCCCGGTTGTAGTAGGCGGCGGCGTTTTCAGGCTCCAGGAGGATGGCTACGTCGAAGTCGCTCACCGCTCCGCTCAGGTTGCCCGACTCGGCGTAACACGCTCCCCGGCTGTAATGGGCTACCGCCTTGCCGGGAGACAGCCGTATTGCCACGTCGTAGTCCCTGATGGCAGCCTGGTATTCTTCCAGTTCCGAAAGGGCGTGGGCGCGGTTGATGTAGGCTGCCCAGTCTTCCGGGTCCAGTTCGATGATGCGGCCGTTGTCCTCCGCCGCCCGGCGGAAGTCCCCCAGTTCGCCGTACAGTTGCGCTCTACTTGCCAGGGCTTCGGTATTTTTAGGGTCTGCCTGGAAGTCTTCGGTCAAGCGCGCAATCATCCGAAGCATGGCCTCTCTGTCAATACCGTCCATCATGCGTAGGAATCTCCAGTCGGATTTCGCGGTTCCATCTCCTCGTGTTCCCCTGCCATGGCGCTTCTCCTTTGCCGCCCACCGCTCCACCGGAGCCCTTGATGCCCGTGGGCGGCGGGGACCTCCAGGCTACCATAACGGGATTCGCGTCGAAGATACATCAATGATGGAACTCCAATCGCTGGTTCCTGTCGACCGTTTCATGCTCCAACTCCGGCGGCGAGCCGCCGGGCATCGCTCTTTTCTGTACGAAGAAGTTGCCCACTGGCGGGTCATTTTCGGCCTCGTCGCGGCGGTAGGCGTTCTTGGTATCTCGCGTCGGCTTGAGGACCACGGTGATGGAGCCCTCTCCGGCAATCTCGATTCTCCTTGGAAACTCTCCTCGCTGGAATTGCGTTGCGCTGGAGAGAGGCTTTACCTCTCCGTGATTCCACGAGAATCGCCGGTTTCGACGTATGTGGCGGCGAAGTTGTGCTCGGACAGCCACCGCCGGAAGGACTCATTGTCGCTGAACTGCTTGAAGAGTTCGGTGTAGTCTGCCAGCATGGCGGTCACCACGGCGGTCAGGGCCTTGTCGTGCTCGATTCGGGCGTTTTGCCTGTCCGAGTTTGCCATGGCGTTCCGGTATGCCCTGTTTTCGGAGACCCGGGCGGGCAACTCCTCTGCTATCACCAGGACTATCTTGTCCTGGTCCCGCCAATCGATATTGCCGAACAGGTCGTTGAACTGCCGGATTATGTTGGACAGCCGGTCCATCTCCGGTTCAGGCTTCTGTCCCCCTCCTTCGGCCGGTACAGGGTCTATCTGGGCGTCTTCGTCCGGTAGCAGGATTTCCTGCGCCGCCTGTTTTTCGGCCCGGTAGCTGTCCATGTCGATGGCTTCGAGTATCCCCTGGGAAAGGTCGTCTTCCCGGGGCGCGGGCAGCTTGGGAACCAGGAAGTTCAGGAAAATCGACAGCTTCTCCCACTCGGCATAGGTGTAGGGCAGGATGGATCCCAGGAATCCGTAGGCCCGCAGGAAAGCCTTGGCCCTGCCCTTGAAATCCACTTGCTCGTCCTCATCCAACTGCTCCCGGTACACCGCAACGCAGGCGTCCAGGATCGGATCCAGCAGTTCGCGCCCTCCGCCCGACAGGAACCTCTCCACGAATTCTTCCAACTGTTCCGGGGCGTATACCTGAAATCCGTCCAAACCGGCTTTCAGGTCATGCAGTCTGTTGGGGTCCGTCTCGTCGGAAAGAATCGTCGTGCGGTAATAGTCCGCAAAGGCGTTCCGGATCACCTCGGCGCCGTTGGCGAAGTCCAGCACGAAGGCGTCGCCCTTCTTGGGATGGGACCGGTTCAGGCGGGAGAGGGTCTGCACCGCCTGGATGCCGGAGAGGGGCTTATCAACGTACATGGTGTGCAGCAACGGCTCGTCATAGCCCGTCTGGAACTTGTCGGCGCAGACCAGGAAACGGTAGGGGTCCTCCTGTATCCGGTCGGTGATAGCGTTGGAGGGAAAGCCGTTGAGGGACGCCTCCGAGACCCTGACCCCATCGTAGTCGTGCTCGCCGGAGAAGGCCACAATAGCCTGGTAGGGGCTGTTGCGCCCTACCAAATAGTCGCGGATAGCGTGGTAGTAGCTGATGGCGCGCTGGACGCTGCCGGTCACCACCATGGCCCGCGCCTGCCCGCCGATCTTCTGTAACCCGGCCACCTGCTCGTGAAAGTGGTCCACCATGATTTCCGCCTTCACGCCGATGGCGTGGTCATGCTCCTCCACGTAGCGGCGCAGCTTCTTCCCCGCCCGCTTGGTGTCGAATTCCGGGTCGGTCTCCACCGTCTTGACCAGCCGGTAGTAGCTGTCCACCGGCGTGTAGTGCTTCAGCACGTCCACGATGAAGCTCTCGTCAATGGCCTGCTTCATGGTGTAGGAGTGGAAGGGAACATGGCGGGTCTTACCGCCCTCGGGAACCGGGGCGCCGAAGATTTCCAACGTCTTGTTCTTTGGCGTGGCGGTGAAGGCGAAGTAGCTGGCGTTGCTCAGCATCTTCTTCGACTCCATCAGTCGGTTGATGCGGTCTTCGGCGGTGTCGTCCTCCTCTTCACTTCTGCCGCCCGCCAGCGCCAGGTTCATGTTTCCGCTCGCCTTTCCTCCCTGTCCCGAATGGGCCTCGTCGATTACTATGGCGAACTTGCGCTCCCGGTGTTCGTCGGCCAGCGCGTCCAGGATGAAGGGGAACTTCTGGACCGTGGTTATGACGATCCGCTTGCCCTGTTGCAGCAGGTTACGGAGTTGGGCCGAGGTCTCCGCGTGGCCCACCACCGATCGCACCTGGGAGAATTGTTTGATGGTGTCCCGTATCTGCTTGTCCAGCACCCGCCGGTCGGTGACTATGACCACGGTGTCGCATATGGCCGCGTTGTGTTTTTCCAGCCCGATGAGTTGGTGGGCCAGCCAGGCGATGGAGTTGGACTTGCCGCTGCCCGCCGAGTGCTGTATCAGGTAGCGAGGGCCAATACCTTTACTGTAGGCATCGGCCAGCAGCTTCCTCACCACGTCCAACTGGTGGTAGCGGGGCCAGATCTGCTCCCGCTTCCTGCGTCCCGTCCTGGGGTCCCTGGATTCCACGATCTGGGCGTAGTTCTCGATGATGTCGGTGAGGCTTTCGCGGCTCAGGGTATGTTTCCACAGGTAGTCGGTCTTGAGTCCGTTGGGGTTGGGAAGGTTGCCGGCTCCGTCGTTCCAACCCTGGTTGAAGGGCAGGAACCAGGAACCCTTGCCCTGCAAGTGGGTACAGAACATCACTTCGTGGTCGTCCACGGCGAAATGGGCCAGGCAGCGTCCCAGTTCGAAAAGCATCTCCCTGGGATTGCGGTCCCGCTTGTACTGTTGCACCGCGTCGGCCACCGTCTGCTTGGTCAGGCTGTTCTTCAGCTCGAAGGTTGCCACGGGCAGGCCGTTGACGAACAGGCACAGGTCCAGGGCCAGTTGCGAGTTATCCCGGCTGTAGCGTAGCTGACGGGTAACGCTGAACCGGTTCTTCCCGTACAGGATCCTGGCCCCCTCGTTGCCCCGGGACGGCGCTCCGTAAAACAGGTCAATCTGATGTGGTCCATGCTTGATCCCTTGCCGCAGGATGCTGATGGTCCCTCGCCTGGTTATCTCCCCCTGCAGGCGGGCCAGGAACTTGCGGCGCGTGGGGCTGTCCTGCTCCAGGTCCAGGGCGGGCGCAACCTCGGGCTGGGTCTCCGAGATAAAGGCGGCAAGCTGGGTCAAATCGACGCAGTGCTCCCGGTCATAGTCCGTCGGGTCCCCCTGAAGCCAACCGCCACCGTCCGGTGGTGCGGTCAGGGCCGCGCATATCAGGCTTTCCAACCCTTTTTCGCTGGTATCGGTGGTCATCTGACTTCCACTTCGTCCTAGAAGGGATTGATCACTCGCAGGCCATCGTAGTCTTGCTGGGCGCTCAGGTCTTCGGAATAGACAGCCTCGCATCCCAGGGCGCGGGCCGCCGCCAGAATCGCTCCATCCCAATAGGACAGCCGATAGCGGCGACTGATTGCCACCGCTTCTCGGAACAGGTCCAGCGTGACAGCCTGGACTGGAAATTGTAGGAGAGTGCCCAGAAAAGCCAACGCATCGTCGTGAGTCATGTGCACCGAGCGAGTGGGGCGTGTTGCCTGGTAGTAGAACTCCTGGAATACCTGCACTGAAACCGCCAGATCAGGCCGTCTCAACAAATCACGGGCACGGCGGCGCTTTTCGGCCTCTTCCGGCAAAGGGCTAACCGCGTAGAGCAATACATTGGTGTCAGTGAAGCGCATTGCTCCCCTCAATCGCTTCGGTGTACAGCTCTTCGCGGGTCAACCTTTCCGACACCCCGACCCCCCGGGCATCGAAGTCTGCAAACACTTCATCCAGGTTGCGCGGACGAAGCTCGACGGTTGCTTCCTCATTGTCCGGAACGGTGGAGATGCTGACGATGGGACCGCTTCCTGCGAGGCCACGCAGGAACTGCCTCACCAACGCTGAAACCGAGGTATCCAACTCCGCCGCGCGGATGCGTGCCAGCCGATGGGTCTCCTCGTCAACGGATACTGTGATGTTCTTCATAAGCCATCCTCACAATAACTGTGAATCACCGTATAAAAGGCCGGACTATCCCTGCTCAAGCCCAGTTCAGCCAAGGGATACCATCTTCGTCCATTAGCTCTCTCTATGCTGTGGTCAGCTCCCAACTGTTGCGCCGAAGCGTACGGGATGGCTCTTGGTCGCTCAGGCCGGACGTTGCCAAAAGACGAAAATCATTGCATTTCGCGTCGGCCAACCCGTTCCTATCTCCAGCATATACAGGTGATTTTCGTCACTCGTTTTGACCGTGTGGCAAGGTCCGGGCTTGATCCCACCCGTACGTATCAAGCGGTCCATAAGTTCCTTCAGGCTCTGTGGAACTCCATCCATTTCGGTGACGCATCGATTGCCGCTTCCGTCAAAGGCCACCCTGCCAAGAAGGTCCCATTCGGGTCTGATCTCACCGGCCCTCTTGCGGTTTTTGACTCGTTTCCAATATGCATCCAACGCCGGGTCGGCTCGCCTGTCGATTGCCATCTCAAAGAATCTTCGCCCCACGGTAGATACATTCTCGGCGGTTACGGCGATGCTCTTGATGATTTGTTGCCAGTCTTCCATGATTCGCTCCATCGGTTATGACGGTTGCCAGCAAAATGCGGGCATCATATCAGCAGTCAATCGCCGCCTCACGCACATCAATTTTGCCCGTAACCACATCGGCAATAAGCCGGGAGCGGTACTCCTCCAGCAATTCTATCTGACGTTGGGCGCGGGTGATGGCGGCACCTATTTCGGCGGTGGCTATGTCCAAATAAGCGGCAATGGCGGTTTGTTCAGCGAGGGGAGGGAGGGGTAGGCGCACCGATTGGATGCCGTTGTTGGTAAGGCCGTATCGCGTTACACCATTTGCTGCCACCTGGAACTGGCAAGAAACCGAATCGCTTTGCAAAGCCCGTGCCAGATAGTCCCCGATAATATTCTTACGGGGTCGCAACAAAGCCAAGTGGTACCCACAGATCAGATCGTCGACAGATTCTGTTACCAGGGCAGGCACTCCAATATCATCCCACGCTTCTGAGTCCTTGGTGATAAGAACGTCGCCCCGCTCCAGTTGGAGTCTGTCTATCTCATCTGACGTGGCAGTTGCGTTCATAAACGGCAAGTCTGGGGTGATGTGGTCGTTCTTGTACGCATCGACATAGTTGCATATGCGAACGGGAATTTCATCATCTCGAGTATGCTTATCCACGTTGCTGATACGCATTTCCGCCACGGTTCGTAGCCTCCGCACGTCCCAATGCTCTGGCACATCGCCAAGCCACTCCACGCCGGAGGGCTTCAGCTTCACGTCAGGGTCGAGACCCCGGCTGACGGCCTGATTGACGACGGCTTGCCTCTCCTCCTCCAACAGTTCAATGAGCCTGCGCTTTGCAGTGACATATCGGCGGATGCGCCGGTCCACGTGGTCAAGGTAGCGCACGATGGCGGATTGCTCGGCGATGGGCGGGATGGGGATTCGGGCAGATTGGATGCCTTCGTGGGTAAGGCCGTACCGCGTCACACCATTCGCCCGAACGTGAAACTGATGGGCAACCCCTTTGGTCTGCAATGCTCGAGCCAGATACGGTCCCAGTATTTCTCTGGATGGTCGCAGCAAGGCCAGATGGTAGCCACAGATGAGGTCGTCAACTGACTCGTTTACCAGGGCTGGAACCCCAATATCGTCCCAGGCCTCGGAGTCTTTCGTTATGAGCACATCGCCCTGCTTCAGCCTAAATCTCTCGATTTCGTCCTGTGAAGCCGTCGCGCTCATGAAGGGCATGGCTTGGGAAATGCGGTCGTTTTTGTAGACGTCCACGTAGTTGCAGAGCCTAACCGGGAATTCTCCTTCCTTGGTGTACTTATCCACGTTGCTGACACGCATCTCCGCCACGGTTCGTAGCCGCCGCACCTCCCAATTCTCTGGCACATCACCCAGCCACTCGACGCCAGAGGGCTTGCAGGCGGGATACTGAACTAGTTCTGGGAGTTTGAAGTTAATGGTCATTTCGCCCACTTGTCGGCTGCTGAATTAGAGGTTATTGACTAGAAATAGAACGACGTTGACGACCCAGAGTATGCCGACCACACACCATTGCGCTCTCCTGATTTGTCGTTGTCTGTAAGCTCTGCGCAACTGGTGTGGGAGCCTGCCCGCGACGGCTCTCAGGTAGGTTTGGTCCATGTACCCACCTGGGCGCCAGAACTCAGTTTCCCACTCGCTACTGGGATCCCTGTTGACGATCAGCACCGATTTACCAGTAGGGACTGTTCTGCCTTTGCCATTGAATTTCCAAATTCGCGTTGGAGGAGGGCACGGAACTAGGAAACCGTGCTTGTGGCTAACTAGCCAGTCTCCATCTTTTTCGGCTCGTTTGTCCGGTAGAATCCTGCCATCAGCCATCCAGAATTCGACGTGGAACCTTTCTGGTTTGGGCGGTTTCTCCACGAGGTTCGGGCGGTCAACTTTGTCGTTGAGCGTTCGGATTGACTGCCACAGTATCGGGAGTTCGGTTATTTTCGGTTATTATCGAACCAAGGTCCGCCACTCCGGATGCAATTCGCTGCTTCACGGATGTGTAGTCGGTCCTTGGCACTCGCTTTTCCAAATCTCTGGCTATCTTCTCTTGGGCTTCGCTCTCACTCCTCTTGTGCTGAGTGTAGATTTTGGCGGTCGAAGACAACCCCCGGTATCGAGCCTCAGCGTTTTCCCGCTCGCTTTGCTCGTCTGCATTTGCCAGCGACTTGCCGATCTGTTCTGCTAGTTTTCGTTCTTCATGGCTAAGTTCTTGGGCCAACCGGTCCATCTCGCGGCGTGCCAGGTCAATTGCGCCATCCCGGTTGTTGACCGGATGGTCATACTGTTGTAGGCCCAATTCATACAGGTTCTCGGCTAATCCCTGGGCCTTCGCGTCCAGCTCTGCTCCTGCCGTCAACTGTTGCAAGGAAGGCGTTCCGCTTGTGGCATGGAATGTGGACGTATCGTTTACTCCGTAAATCTTGGGCAATCCCTTTGGGTCTATGGTTGCGCTGACTTGAGTCTTTGGCTTTCGCCAAGCCATTACTGCCACAGAGGTTGCTACGATTGCAACAACTAGCGTTGCAATCGCCACAACTGGCGTCAGCCATGTACTGGTTATGAACTCCATAATTTGGTCCTGCATTGAGCGCAGTTGGGGCGATGTACCGTACAGTCATCGCCGGCAGCACCTCCATTTCCTGTCCCAGAACCCAGTATATCTGCCCATAACTTCTCCAAGAGGTGGCGGGGGGTGCAGCACCGTTAGTCCACTGCCATTATACTGTCCGAATCGGGCCAGGGTAGCGGGAAACGTCGCCGTCGGTGGTGAGAAGCGTAAACTCTTCAACCTGTGCTTGGGCTATGAGTATGCGGTCGAACGGGTCTTGGTGAATCGGTGGCAATTGACCGACCGCCAGGGCGTGTTCCGACCTTATTTCTAGCTCCTGATAGCCATTGGCCAGCAAACCATCCCGCAATTGGCGGGCGTCAGCGCGAAAGTCGCTTCTGCCCAGTGCGCTCTTGATGACAACCTCCCAAATGCTCACGACGCTGAATGCCAATATCACCCCTTGGCCGTTCAGAAGTTGTCGGGTTTCAAGGGTCAACCGTTCGGGGGAGCCCGCAGCCCAAAGCAGCAGGTGGGTATCCAGCAGGAAGGTCACTCCACTCCTCCGAACATCCGCTCAATTTCCAGGCCGCCCATGCTGTCGAAGTCATCGGGAACCCTGAGTTTACCGGCTATAAACCCCAGCCTCGATGGGTGGATCTTTTCTTGGGAACCCACGCCAATCTCCGACAGCAGCCCCTCAGACTCTCGCTCTAAGGCCAGAATATCGGCACGAATCTCCTCCAGGGGGCGCAGGGGTTGGGGCTTGTAGAAGTGGCGGTTAAAGCTGATTTCGTAGCCTATTTTGACATTCGACGGCACGTACCAGGCGTCCGGGTTGAAGGGCAGCACCTCTTCACGCAGGAACGCCTCCACACCGCCTTCGTGGAGAAGGGACACCTGCTCGGTATCGCGCAGTTCCGTGTCCGGCTCGTACTCCACGACGGCGGTTTTGCCGTCGATGGCGCCAGGATATAGGCCGCGCAGTTCATCGGGTTCCGCAGTTCCCTTTCGGTGAACCGCCTTTATCACCGGCTCGGCGGTCTTGTCCTTAGAGGCCAGTGATGTCTTGAGCAGCGTCTTGCGCTTGGCGGTCAGCTTAATCCCGTGGGCAGTGGCATCCGTAGCAACCGCCGACATGAAGCGGTTGAAATCCCGGTGCGGACCGGCGCCGAGCTCAGAACCCACCCGGTCAACCAGGTCAGCCAAGGTTTCCTCCTTTGCCTTTCGGCAAGCATCTCGGAAGCTTCCACGCCGGTCCGGCGACAGGTCCACGGCCAGCCTCAGGGGGCGCTCCACGGTAACCTTCCAGAAGCCGAAAGCCTCGTTGGGGAATATCTTCGACAGCTCCGTATCCTCGAAAGCCAGGAACGCATCGCAGACACGTTGAATGTCGTTCCCCGACAGCTCACAGTTCTTGTTGCCCATGTTGCGCCGTAACGCCGTATGCCACTTGCTGGCATCTATGAGCTGCACCTTGCCCTTGCGATGCTCCGGCTTCCGATTGCTGAGCACCCAGATATAGGTGGCGATGCCGGTGTTGTAGAACATATTGAGGGGAAGGGCGACGATGGCTTCCAGCCAATCATTCTCGATGATCCAGCGCCGGATGTTGCTCTCGCCTTGCCCGGCGTCGCCGGTGAACAGGGAACTGCCGTTGTGCACCTCGGCAATGCGACTGCCCAACGGGGTGTCCTGCTTCATCTTGCTGATCATGTTGGCTAGGAACATCATCTGGCCGTCGCTGGAGCGGGTGATAAGAGAATATTCCGGATCGTCGCCGTGGTTTGTAACGAAGCGCGGGTCCTTGATGCCGTTCCGCCCCCCAAGCGGCCCCATGTCGCCCTTCCAGCTCTTGCCGTAGGGCGGGTTACTCAACATGAAATCGAACTTCAGTCCCGGGAAGGCGTCGGCGGAAAGGGTGGAGCCGTATTGCATGTTGTCGGCTTCGGTTCCTTCGCCCTTCAGGAGCAAGTCCGCCTTGCTGATGGCATAGGTCTCCGGGTTCACCTCCTGGCCGAACAGGTGGATCGAAACCTCCTGCCCTCGCTCCTCTGCCAACTGGGTCAGTGTCCCTTCGGCGACGGTCAACATTCCCCCGGTGCCGCAGGCCCCGTCATATACCAGGTAGGTCCCCGACTGCACCCGGTCCGCAATAGGCAGGAAGATGAGGCGGGCCATGAGCTGCACCACGTCCCGGGGCGTGAAGTGTTCCCCCGCCTCTTCATTGTTCTCCTCGTTGAATCGCCGGATGAGTTCTTCGAAAATGGTGCCCATGCCGTGATTGTCCAGCCCTTCCAGCAGCACCTCGCCGTCGGTGTTCAGCTTGGGCCGGGGGCTGAGGTTGATGGAATTGTCCAGGAACTTTTCCAGCAGGGCATGAAGAACGTTTGCTTCAATCAACGTGGGTATCTGGTTGCGGAACCGGAACTTTTCCAGGACTTCCTGCACGTTGGGCGAGAAGCCGTCAAGGTACGCCTCGAAGTCGGAACGCAAACGCTGCTGATTCCCGCGCGAAGTGAGATCACGCAGGCGAAAGGGGGAAGTGTTGTAAAACGCCTCGCCGGACGCTCCGCGCAGGGCTTCGCCCTGGTTCGCCACTCCGGCGGCGTCCAGTTGCTCCTTCAATCGCAGGACAGCCTCCTTGGTGGGTTCCAACACGGCGTCAAGTCGGCGGATGACGGTCATGGGCAGAATCACGTCCCGGTACTTGCCCCGAACGTATACGTCCCGCAGCACGTCATCGGCAACACTCCAGATGAATGAACTGATGTTGAGGGCGTTCACGGGTTGGTCATGCTCCTATAGGCTGCCTTGACCATCTGGTCGATGGCAACGGCGGCTTCTTCATTCAGGCGCGGGTCGGTGCGCAGGCAGGTGGAAATGATGGCCAGAGGCTCTGGCGCCCCCTTGACGACACTGCTTCGGAAGAACCGATCCACGTCCAATCCCGACCATGCCGCCAACGCCGCCAGACCGTTTACGTCAGGGTGCTTGCCCTGGGACATGCGGGTAAGGGTGGAGGCGCTGATGTCGCATTCATCCGCCACCTGCTTCCAGGTGCATTCCCGGGCCTGCCTCTCGGCATCCAGGGCGGCGTAGAAGGCGTCCGAGTCGAACTTGGTTTTCTTTTTCACTGACTTGCCCCCACTACGGAAAACCCTATGAGTATATTCCAAACCACGCGAAGAGCTACTAGTTCGAGAATAACAATTGAACGATAACATTGCAACTGATAACATATTCGAACTCGAACTCAGTCGAGTGGTGGGGGGGAAAAGATCGAGTCGATATGTGGCAATTTGCCGCCGTAAAGGCAACGCTCATTATTCCTTGCCAGCCACAGGCTCGTGTGAAATCAATACTCCACGCAGATATTGGGGCATTCGTTGCACCTCCCGGTCGGGTTAGCGCAGAAGGGTACGCGCTTAATCCACCGTGTAAACGGCACTGAATAGCCTGCGAATCCATCTGAATCAATCTGGGGTTATCGGGTTCCCAGTCAATCGGGTCCCCAGTCAAATTGAAATGGACCCACAGATTCGGAGAGGGAATTTGCGATACAACGATTACAAGTTCGATCTTGCGGTGGCGCTCCGTATGGGATCGGTCACGATTTACGATTCTCGCGCTCCTTCCAGTTTCAGGCAGCTGTCGGTCCTGGACCCCGCCGCCATCGGGAAGGCGATGCGGGAAGCGGCGTTTCCTAGACTTCCCTTCGTGGACCTCCCAACTCCAGCAGCCACCGGAAGCAATCTGCCCGCCGGCCCAGGCTTGGCCGAAGCAGCGGGAGCATCAAGCGTGGGCAACTTGTATCGCACCGCAGCCCTCGTCACCGCCATTTCCGATGGCTACGAAGCGCGTTTCCTGGGCACTTCCCCCACTGCGGACTTCTTTGGCCCTAGCGAGTACATAGCCTTCCATCCAATGCTGTCGTCCCGGCACCCCTACGGTTCGCTCGAAAACCCGCCCAAGCCTGAACACACCCTCCTGATAGCTCCTTGGCAGGACCCGGAGATGCTTGGACAGGCGGTCTTGAATGTCTTCGCCATGGCCGGCCCGCCGGTTAACAAGGGAATGCTCTCCGTCTTCGATCCACCGACTCCCAAGCGGCGCACTGTCCTGCACCGTGCCGCCACCGGCGAGCCGGGAGAGGACCTGCCCGCCCGGAAACCGCGCAACGTGAATCCGGTAGACACCGCTGGCGTGACCCCCTTAATGCTGGTGGCAAAGGCTGGAGAGCAGGAAACCGCTTTCAGGCTTTTGGATTGGGGGGCGGACCAGGACTTGAGAGACCGCCTGGGATTATCGGCGTTGCACCACGCCGCCGCCGGGGGACATGCGGCGGTGATCGGAGTCCTTATGGAATCTGGAGCCGACCCGGACCAGCCGGACCATTATGGTCGCACACCCCTGCATTTGGCGGCGGCCCGGGGTCATGCGCCTGCTGTGGCAAGGTTGCTGGCCGGAAGGGCTTCACCCAACGCTCAGGACCGTCTGTATTCCTCAACACCCTTGCACTTAGCGGTTCGGGGCAATCACCGGACCTTATTGCCCCTTTTGACCGGCGCCGGCGCGGACATCGATAGCGCCAACGAGGCGGGCCGAACGGCTCTTCACGTGGCCGCTGCCTACGGGTACCGGCAGTTAGTAAGGGATCTCATCGCCACCGGGGCGGACGTCAACCGGCAGGACCAGCGGGGCGAAGCTCCCCTCCACCGGTCGACTTTCTATCAGCATCTGGAATGCGTGGCGACCCTGTTGGAGGCCGGGGCTGATCCCGGAACGTCCGACTACCAGGGCACCACTCCCCTCCACGTGGCTGCCAGAATGAACCGGGGCCGGGCCATCCATTTGCTTCTGAATGCCGGGGCTGACGTCGGTGCAATCAACCAAGAGGGCCTGACTTCCCTGGACCTGGCAATGGTCAACCTCCATGAAGTTGTCAATCGGTGGCAGAGCCACTTGGAAGGTACGGTTGGGACTGGCTGGGAGCACAACAGCGAGGCTGTCGAAATCCTTCTGGAGCATGGGGCCAACCTGGACCCCCTGCGAATACCGGTGGGGGACCGCCATGTCCTGTGGCCCCACCTCACCCCCTCAGACTTGCTCTTGCCGACCGGCGACATCGACTACGCCAAGCTCCCTGGTCTGCCCGAGTCAATGAAAAAACGACTTCCAAAGAAGGACAGATGGAACCATAGCCCACTGAACACAGTGGTTACTCTGAACAGCCTGCTTCACGATGCGGTGAATAAGGGAATGCCCCAACTTGTTAAAACCCTCCTGAAGTATGGCGCATCCCCTGACACGGCGGTGCGTATAAATTTTCCTCCTCTGCACCTGGCTGCCGGGACGGGCAACCGGGAGTTGGTTGACATCCTGTTGCAGTACGGAGCGGATCTGGAGACGCCCTGGACCAACGCCCCGGATGGTAGATACGACCCGTTACGCAATAATTGGGAACGCTTAAAGAGGGAGTTTCCGCACCTGGAATACGACAAGAGAATGGGGCGGGTGTTCGGAAATATGGGTACGGCCCTGGACGAAGCTACCAACCGGGGCCAAGTGGAGATGGTGCGCCACTTGCTGGAATGGGGGGCGGTTCCGTTGCCGGACCTTACACGGATACCGCGTAATTGGGGTATTCCTCATGATACTTACATGGAGATCATGAACCGTGGCCTTAGCCATCTTGCGCCTGAGGTTCCCGATACCTACGAGAGGCTCCTGCTCCGGCATCTCTTTTTCTACAACGCACCGTCTGAATTGCTGGAAGCTATGACAGAGGTATTTCGGGATTTCGGGCTGATCCCATGATTGGGCCTTCAACTCTTGACCCCGGGAGGTGGAAGCATCTTTCTTTTTAGGAATAAGTGGAAGACTGGGCGTGGTTGCTGGGAGTGCTTCCAGACGCCCAGCGCTAACCTGTCCATCCAACAAACTCAACTGGAGACCGGCCGATTACAGGAATTCCGGCAGTTGCGAAAACGGGCAACTGCCGGCGGAGGGAGCCGCATAGGTTACGGCTCCTTGATGGTGGGATTGTCTGCGCGTTAGGGTTTCCAGGTATTCAGCAAGGGATCGAGGTGCCATCTACCACTGATAAGTCCGCATTTGGTACGTTAATGCCCACGGACCCAATATTGATTCCGCTGCGTGGGACCGGGCGAAGTTGACCAGCACCGTTGTCTCACCCAAAGCGCGGTCGCATCGCGGTCAGGTCAGTCCTGCCCGGCTTCCCGTCCAACCCCGCCGTGGTCGGGCATCTCCCAAGCGGGTGACACGTGATACAGGAAGAACGGGTTTCGGAAGGAATCGAGGGTCGCCTTGTCATATGTTTCCAGTGCGTGGAGGGCCATTGCCCTCTTGTTGCGGGCACAGGTGTAGTGCGGTTCCAGCTCGATGGCCCGGTCAAAGGCCCGTATGGCGTCTTTGAGTTGACTTACGCCTGCCAGGGCCAGCCCTTTGTGATAGTGAAAGGCGGCCCGGCCGGGCCGGAGACCGGTCAGCCGGTCGTAGTCCTGGACCGCTTTCTCGTACTCGCCCATCTTGAAGTAGGCATAGGCCCGGCCGTCGATGGAGTCCACGTGGTCCGGGTCGAGTGTAATTGCCCTCCCGTAATCCTCCACCGCCTGCCGGTACTCCCGCAGGCGGTGGAAGGCGTTGCCCCTCCGGTAGTAGGATTCGGCGTCATCGGGGGCCAGTTCCACGAGGCGGTCGAAGTCCTGAAAAGCCTCCTGACGTTTGCCCTGCCGGAAGAAGGCGCGTGCTCTTCCATGGAGCGCGTCGCCGTCATCAGGTTCGACGCGCAGGATGGCTTCGAAGTCGGCGATGGCTTGGTCGTGCCTGGCCCGGCCCATGTAGGCCATTCCCCGTTCATAGAGAACCTCCAGGTTGTCCGGGTCCAGGTCGATCACCTTGGTATAGTCCGCTATCGCCATTTCGTACCGCTGTAGACCGGCATAGGCCAGTCCCCTGGCGGCGTAGATGTCGTGGTTCTGGGGGTCGAGGATGAGGGACCGTTGAAACTCTTCCAGGGCTTCTTCGGGCCGGTCCAGCTGGACCAGGGCGACTCCCCTGCCGAGGCGGGCACGGGCGTTGTCCGGGTCGAGGGAGAGGACCGCCTCGAAGTCGCGGAAGGCGCTGTCCCATTCCCTCTGCTGCAACCTGGCGACGCCCCTCTCGCACCGCGAGAGATTGTTGAGCGGTTCGAGCTGGACGGCGGCGTCGAAGTCACTGACGGCCTGTTCCAACAGTCCCAGCTCCAGGCGGATGCCGCCCCTGACGTGATAGGCGAGGGCCATGCCTGGGTCAAGGTTGATGGCGCTGCTGAGGTCCTCCACCGCCCGGTCCTTCTCGTCCAGGCCGGAGTAGACACACCCCCGGTTGAAGTAGGGCCGGGCGGTCCATGGCTCCAGGTCGATGGCTTGGTCAAAGTAGTCTATGGCCGTGACCGGGTCGCCCAACTCGGCGGCGCAGACCCCCCGGTTCCAATGGGACACGGGCTCGTCCGGGTTCAGGCAGATGGCGATGTCATAGTCCTCCGCCGCCTGGTGGTAATCTCCCACCTGGGCTCGGGCGTGGGCCCGGAAGCTGTGAGCCTCGGCGTTGCCTGGTTCCAGCTCGATCACCCGGCCGAAGTCCTCCTCTGCCCGGCGGTCGTCTCCCAGCACCTGGTAGAGCATTCCCCGGATGGTGAGGGCGGTGGCGTTCCCCGGATCGGATTCAATGTCCGCGTCCAGCCGTCTCATCGCCCTCCGTCGCTCCTGGTGGGTAAGGGCTTCGAGCATTTGACGTGCCGGGTCTTCGTCCCCTTTCCCTTCATGTCTTGCCTTCCGGCGCATATTTTTTCTTGTCATGTTTCTCCTCCTATGTTGTATCGTTGCTATGATGACTGGTGAGGACCGGTGTCAGTCTGCCATTTTCCATTGATGACCTATGTATAATAGCACATAAGTTCGTATATTGAGTCAAGCCTGTTTTGACAGGCCGCCAGCTACTCTGAAGCTGCGGCTTGTATATCACAAAGCCCCCCGGTTTTCCCGACCGGGAAAACCGGGGGGCTTTCTCCCAACTCGTCTACCGGACGCGGCATTACGCTTTGACGGGTGGATTGCCGACCTCTTGTGTTAGCTCCACGGCGAGTACAGGGCTTTGCGGCTGATTGAGCGGAAGCCGGGATTCGCTTGATTGTTATACGCCTCGGAACTGCGGAGCTATCTCTGTCACCGGATGAAGCCAATTTACACCAAGGCCAAGAGGGTGGCCGTAAGGAGCAATTCGACCGGAATACCGGCTCAACGTAAACGGATCAACAGGCAAGCAAGTAGAGGGTAGGTGGGAAATGGGAACTGTAGAGAGAGGAGGGTTCCTGCCCGGATTCCTGCCCCGAGGACTTCGGCGAGCGGCTGAATCGGCTGATCGAGCTTGCCGGGTTGTCTCGGGAGGAGTTCGCCGGACGCCTGGGGGTAGAGTCCGCCCGCGTGACGGATTGGCTCAATGGCGCCGTCCCTACCGGCGGGGAGGTCTGGCATATCATACGTCTGGCGCGGTCGGTCCCCGGCGGCATTGCCGTGATGCTGCCCGAGGCGGCCGGGGCTGCCGAATAGCGTTGTGGTACGGCGCTGTCTCCATTTCCGGTCCTTTGTTCATCGACGGTTGGGGCGGCCGGAAGTCCGCTTCGGACACGGCGGTTTCGTCTACCGACGAGGATCGGAGAAACCTGACCCCGGACCGGCCCGCCGGACCGGTCGGGGGCACAGTCGCCACATAAGGAGTGTAGGGCCCAAGCCGCTTCTCCTTCTGTTAGCGGCAGACCCGGGGCCGGCACTACACGACGCCCTTGCCCTTGGCCAGTTGGGATGCTGTTTCCAACCCGCATTCGGCATACGGGTGGTGAAGGTCCAGCCTGATGGCCTGTTCCAGGTCCTCAATAGCTGTGGGATAGTCCCCTAGCTCCATATGGGCCATCCCCTTGGCGTAGTAGCCTTCGGCTTCCTCCGGGTCAAGCTGAATGGCCAGGTTGAAATAGTCGATGGCTGCTTCGTATTGCTCCAGGCAGGCCAGCGCCCTCCCCCGGTACAGGTGAGCGTCGGGATTGTCCGGTTCGAGGCCGATCAACCGGTCGAAATCCCGGATCGCCTTCTCCGGTTCGTCCTCGTTGAGGTAGGTCGCCCCCCGGTTCAGCAGGGAGTAGGAATGTTCGGGGTCCAGGTTGATGGACCTGGTGAAGTCCTTCAATGCCTGACGGGGATCGCCCAGGTTGACGCCGGCGCAGGCTCTCCCGAAATAGACATCGGAGTTGAGCGGGAATATCTTGGCGAGCCTGTTGAAATCCGAAAGGGCCTCTTCATACCGACATTGATTGAGCACGGCGAACCCCCTGCCCATGAGAGCGGGGCCGTGGTCGGGTTCGATTGCCAGGGCGGCGTCAAAGTCGTCGCTGGCCTTCTCCCAAGCCTCCAGATTCCCGTGAGTCATCCCCCGGTGGTAGAGGAACTGGGCGGAGCTCGGGTCAAGCTTGATGGCCCTGGTGAATTCCTGGATTGCCATCTCGTACCGCTCCTGGCCGTCGTAGGCCAGGCCCTTGCCGGCGATGGCGTCGGGATTGTCGGGATCCAGGTGGAGGGACCGCTCATAATCCCCGATGGCCTGGTCGTAACGGCCCATGGTGCCCAGCGCCAGCCCCCGGTCGCAGAGGGCGCCGGCGTTGTCCGGGTCCAGGTCCAGCACGGCGTCCAGGTCTTCCAACGCCGCATCGCAATCCCCCATCAGCATCCTGGTCACTCCCCTGGTCCTGCGGGACAGGTTGTTCAGCGGTTCCAATTCGATGGCGGCATTGAAGTCCTCGATGGCCTGCTCGAACTCCCCCACGTCCTTGTGGACGCTGCCCCGGCAGTGGTAGAAGATGGAACGCCCGGGGTCCAGGGCAATGGCCCGGTCGAAATCCTCCATAGCCCCTGCCAGGTCGTCCAACTCGTTGCGGGTGCAGCCCCGGTCGAAAAAAGGAATGGGGTCTGTGGGGTCCAGGCCGATGGCCGTGTCATAGTCGGCAATCGCCCGTTCCAGGTCTCCCAACCTGCCAAGGCAGGTTCCCCGGCCGTAATGGGCTACGGCGTCCTCCGGGTTCAGACTGATGATGGTGTTGAAATCCTCCTTGGCCAGGGAGTGGTCTCCCAAGTCGCGGCGGGTCCTGGCCCGGTTGTGGTAGGCTTCGACATTTTCGGGTTCCAGGGCGATAGCCTTTCCGAAGTCCTCCACCGCCGCCCAATCGTCCCCCAGCCTCTTGTGAAGCAAGCCCCTTGCCATGAAGGATGGGCCATCTTCCGGGTTCCTGGCTATTTTGGCGTCCAGCTTACCGATGGCCCGACGGATTTCCTCTGGAGGAATTCCGTGAATCAATCTATCTGTAATGAGGCAGACGATACAGTTGTCCCGTTCGTGCCGGGTGTCGTGATTTCGGTGCATGGTTCCCTCCTGTGATTTATCATGATGATCGGATTCGATTTCGGGTCTTTCGACCACCACAACCGAGTGTACATGGCACAAGTCTATAATAGCACATTAGTTCTTAACACCTGAGGAAGGTTAACGGTACTTTTTCCGTTTCTTGTAGGAGCCGTGCTTGTCGGGCTTGGGCATCTGCTCCGGCGTCGCTCAAACCCGGCTGATACAATGAAGACAACCGCGCCGGTGTGTGCTTACCGACGCGGTCAGTTGCAATGCCCCGAACCGGGGGCGGTCATCGCGTCATTGGCGTCCCCTTTGGATTGGCCCGGCTGCGTTCGCGACCTCCGGTTGGGTGCCCCAATTGGAGGATGCATTTTGGCCGAAGTCATGGTTTTCCTGTTTGGCGTGGCTGTGCTGACTGGGTTCGGATTCGGGGCAGTACTCTTTATCGCCGCTAACTTGAAAGGCGAGTAGGTCTGTTGCCCTACACGCACTTTCACAACTGGTCGGTGCATACCCACCGTCGCCGGCCAAAAGGCGACAATCACTGGCGGGTAATCCGCCGTCGCCAACGCCCCTGGCGTTTTGGTGCTTGGTTCGCTGCCATCGGTCTGGTCATCTACGCCGGATTTGCTTTCCTTCCAGGGTTGGACGTTCCTAACATTGCGGAGTTTCAAGCTGACCGTCAGGAAGCAAAGGCTAAGCGCGCGGCTGAAACTCTGTCAGATTTGGAACGGTTGACTCATGAAGAAATCAATAAGCGCCGGGTCACCAACGGAGGCTTGGCACTCTTGTGGGATGGCAGCTTGGCGGAGGTGGCGCGGGCCCACAGCGTCGATATGGCCCAGCGAGGTTACTTCTCCCATGATACTCCCGAAGGATTGGACCCGACGGACAGATTGCACCAGGAAGGACTCAACTGCCGTAAAGGATACCGCTACGGTATTGCTGAGAACCTTGCCATTGAAATTGTGTCTGGGAGCCCGGACCAACTCGCTGCTATGGCAGTTCACGGCTGGATGGATAGCTCAGGGCATCGCCGCAATTTGTTGGACAGGCAATATTCCACTACTGGAATCGGGGCGTCTTACGGCGTTTGGGAAGGGCGAAAGGCTGTGTACTTGACACAGGTGTTTTGCTGAATTCCACCCCACCTTTGAAACGGTTGGAGCAAGCCCCGACCGCTGTTCGGGTGTGTAAGGGCCTCCGCCCTCGCCTTGCCTCCCTTTTTCCGCCCTTGGCCCGTTCAGTGTGGTAGTGGGCTGATCTAGGTGATCTTCCCTAGTATCGCCCACGGTTATGTGCACCGCCATTATTTCGGCGTCGAAGGCGCCGGGTAGACGTTTCTCTCCGTTCGGGTGGATTGGGAAAGTGCCACTTCCCATTTGTGAAGCAATGGTAGTCGACCCAGGGGAAGGATGGCAATCCGCAAGGCCTTCACGCACATTTCAAACGGATACACTACCAGGTTAACCACCCCATGCTAACCAAAATGGGGAGCACTTGCCGCCATCTTGGAAACGACAACAAGGAGCCATACTCTTAAGTCTGACCCCTTGTTCAAGCTGCCGCCGGGACTATGACCTTTCGGTGCCCTAATCCCTCAATTCAAGCCCCCACGAGTAAAGGATTTTTCCGTTACTATTGTGTCTTCCGTATGAGGATTTCCTGAAAAGGAGAATCGGACTTGCTGGCCTCGTCGATCATCCGGCGGAACTGGGGCCGGTCGGCGATGCGCCCGCTCTCGGCCTCGTCCACGTACTCGCGGACCACCAGGTAGCCGTTCCTGGCGGCATGGTCCCGGAGCGCCCTGAGCTGGGCGGCGACGGAGAGGTCCACGTCCTGGCGGTCGCTGGAGA
>JAPPLU010000054.1 GCA_028874075.1 Chloroflexota bacterium | reverse complement strand
TCCAGCCAAAGGGCATTTTCCGAAATACGAACCCAACAGAGGAGATATCTTTGTGGCCGGCGCCGCCTGGATCGCCATATGCTCTTAGAGCTTGAGGTAATGGACATTGACAGCTTGAGTGTTCCGGTTGTCGCTCTCGTCTTTGCCTCAGCTGCTTTAGCCGTGGCCCTGCTGAGTGCCGCCCTGTCGTACCGCTTGTGGCAGGTGATGCTGGCCAGTGCCCAGGACGAACCCGCTCCCCAGCCAATGCTCGTGCCTGTGGCCGAACATGGCGCAGGAGCCTGGCACGGAAATGCGGACGAAGGCTACGTGAGAGGGCCTTTCAACGTTAAGCGAATGCCGACGAGAGAATCGGAAGTTTGGCGCGGGAACGAAGGCGAGTGGGTGGCTTATGCCAACGGTGAACGCGTGGCCGCATCACCAGACCTGGCCGAGGTATTAGCCTACTGCGAAGGGCTAGAATAGATACGCTTTGAATTGAGCCCAAGATCACCTGCTCCTCACCGTATTGCGGTCTATTCTGCCATCAGGCGCGCGTTACTGACTCTGCTGGGCACGTGGGAATTCTTGGTATGAGAGGGTGGAAAGAAACCGCGTTCCCAACCCAAGCTCCTTTCCTTCATCGGAGGAGGGAGGACAGGGAACACCGCGCTACCAAACTTCGCAGCCTTGCAGCTGGGCAAATGAGAATGCGATCTCTCACCCCGCTACAGGTCCCGGTGCATCTGGTCCGGTGCGGCGGATTCTTGAACTACCTCGTGTAGGTCAACTGCAACTGGTACGGCCAGGGAATGAAGTTTCGCCGTTACGTCCCATAATTCAGACAGGCGGAACTGGGCGAGGCAGTCAAGGAGGGCGTAGGTGGCCGGGAAATGGACGGAAAGTGGGAAAATGCCCAGTAGGACTTTTCCACTCCCTAGCCGGTGGGTATGAATTCCCGTGGCATTCTGGATAGTGGGGGGATCACCCTCAGGTTTCACGGTGATTAGATCCTGAAGGACTCCGCAATCGGAATCTGGTTCTGAGGGGAACTTGACCAAGCCGGCGCCCCAATATGCCTAATCCAGTGGGCATTTCACCAATTCCACCGTATCGACAACGCATGCCGAGGTTGACCATTCGAATCTTCTCCGTAGAAGAGTGTGTCGGTTGCTGGACCGGGGAGCAGCAACAACGTCCGAAACTCGTTCCGGTGTAGCGTTAGCGGACCGGGATCGCTTTTTTCCAGGAGTGTTCCAGCGCGGAGCAAGAGCACCCGCAGTGAGTCGCACATCCTTCCGAGTGCAGGGTCGCTCCGGTAGGTTGGAAAGAAGAGACGACGACGGAATGTTAGAGGACATCGCACTCCGGGGGCAAATTCGGCATGACTGTCAGAGGAGTTCATAGTGTTAGCCATAAGCCCCTTGGTGGACCGAAAACCGATGAACATTTTTGACCTGGTATTCACACAGATCCTGGTGCTGTCCTTCGCCATTGGGGCTACGCCCGTTGGAGATCAACTTGAGCCACCGCATTGCCTAATCGGGCAGGCGTGGCCGAATGGGCAGATCGCTTTTTCTGGAACATTGTTGGAGTCGTGGGCTGCGGCCAAAATCAACAAGTCTTAGACGTGCCCGCAAACAACCAATGGGCGGAAGAAGTTCCCGCTTCTAGGTTGGCACAAATCACGGACGAGGTTCTTGTGAAAGACTTCACCTCGGACAACGCTATTAATGAGTTGCGGTCTTATTAGCAAAGCGCAGCCGAATACTGCATTCTCACCATGTTCTTTCCAAGCCGGCCCTATCTTTTCCTTGTTGCCAAGGGCCAAAGCATCTCGATTTTCGGCCAGAGGAGGGCATTCACCTGTAGGAACGGCATCCGCTTGACTCTGGTTGTCTGATAAGAGGATTATCTGCAGTTGACAGATTACGAACTAGCTGCCCTCCTGGCCAAAACGGTGGCTGAAGCTCCCGTGGGTGAGAAGGGTAACGCCCACGTCCTATTCGGTATTAAGTACGCGGACCATCTGGTGGGCAGACTGCGGCGAGTGTCCCTGATCGCCAGGTTCCACTTCCCGGAGGCCGACGTTTGGCCCACGGCACAGGGGGACATCAGCTACGGAGTGCGCATGGCAAGATACGTGGTAATAAAAGAGTCTCCGCGTTGGTTGAAATAGGAGAGCAACATGACGCAGCCCTGCCAGCACTATTGGGTACTTCACGATGTGGACGGGCGCACACTTGGTACTTGCCGGGAATGCGGCACCCAGCGTGAATTCCCTAAGACGCTGGAAAGCGGCTGGACCCGGGACGGACGCAATCTGCCGCTCAGGCTGAAGATACCGCGCTGACCCAGTCTATGTGATTGCCGGACGCCGGAGGACAAAATTGGCATGTCGTTCTTGTGGCTCGTAGCCTTTCCTTTGTGATGCCTGGGGCCCGCCTGTGCGGGTCTTAGGCATTGCCTCTTGTCGGTAGCTTGTGGGCTCTGGACGAAATGAGCCGCGGAGCAATCAGAAGGGGTATCCACTTCAGACCCGGAAGTTCTAGTGTTGCTGAGCGACAACAAGATGAGAGGCTCTGAACAACGTTTCTTCGGCAACTCATCCCCCCACCGGTCCTGCCCGTACTGTCGATGCTCCTCATTGTCTATTTCCTCGGCCTGCCGCAGCAACTCCGCCTCTTCGGCTGCCAACTGCTGCTCCCTCTACTTCATCCGCCCGTAACTCATGGCCTTGTGCTTGGAGGCGCTGGCCCTCACTTTGGTGCCCTCCAGGGCAATATGGCTCAACTTAACCAGCCCGGTCTCTCGGCACAGGGCCAGCACCTGAGAGAACAAGACGGCCAGGGCCCCAGGTGGTCCTTGCGAAAGTCCGGGGTGTTGTTGGCCGCCAGCACCCGAAAGGCGATGTCCTCGGGGAGCAACTGGACGATGCGTCGTGAAGAGACCACGCCAATGCAGTAGCCGTAGAGCAGAACTTTCAACATCATTCTGAGATGGTAGGGAGGGCCGCCACTATCCTCGCCTTGGTAGCGGGCAGCGATGGCAGAAAGGTCCAACTGATCCACCACGTCGGAGATGAAGTAAACCAGATGCTCCGGCAGCAGCCATTCCTGCCACGCCGCCGGCAACGACAACTGCTGTTCCGGGTCGTAGGGACAGAAGGTCTTGCACATCAACAGCTCACTACGCCGATTGTCCTCCACATCATACCTCCAACCCCTCCTCTATCTTCTTTCTCGGACAGGCTGCTAGGATCCACATGATGGGCAACACCCCGGACCTAGTCTGTGGATTGCCGCTATTATAAATCTGATGAAAACTGATACTCCAGACAGGCTGGAGTGCAGACTTCAGGGTCAGATTTTCTTGACACTTCACAGGCCACCGTCCACTTCAGGCGGATCTTACACGGTCTCCACGTCCTGACACCAGGAAGCTCAAACCCCGCCAGTTCGCTAAATTGACGGCGGCATTTTGGTCGCGCCCGTTCAGCATACCACAGCCGCCGCCCCACCGTTGTCGGTCAGAGAGCCCGAGGTCATCTTTCTTCCAGCCACAGTTGGCACACAACTTCGAAGAGGGGAACCAGCGATCGACCTTCTCAAACTCAGCTCCGTACCAACGGCACTTGTATTCCAGCTTCACCAGGAATCTTGATATACCGGCGTCGGCTATGGCTCTTGCCAGGCAACGGTTCATCATCATGCCATACACGTTCAGGGTCACCACCACCAACCGGCCCGCCGACTTGGCTATCACCGTCATCGCCTTGTGATGATGGTCATTCCTGACATTGACCGACCGGGTATGGAGCCGACGCCTCCTGGCATACATCCGCTCCCTGCGATCGGAATAGTTGGTCTTGCCGTGTACGTTACGGCTGCGGGCAATCGCCTTGTCCAATCGCCTCAGGCGCTGCAGCGTCCCAGCCAGGGCCCTGGGATTCTCTACCACAGTTCCTTCGGAACAGCTGGCCACCACTCCATTGCCCACGTCCACTCCAATGGTGGACCCTTCCTTTAAGGGCGGAGGCTCTTGCCCGTCCTCCACGCATAAGCAGGCAAACCAGGCGCCAGCGGTCCGGTTCACCGTGGCCTCCCGGATGGAACCTGGAAACCGGAGCCCTGCCACCATGGCCACCTGCCCAATCCTCGGCAGGATTACGGTCCTCCCAGCCACCCTCACCTTGCCCGGCCCGTTGTCGGCCCGAAAGCCCTGCCCGTGCTTCCTGCGCTTGTAGCGGGCAAAACCCACCCGACGGCCCGGCCGCTGTCCAGCCTTCACCTTCCTTCGGTATTGACCCCAGCCCTCGGCCGCCTGGCCCAAGTCGATGATGGCGTATTTCGCGGCGTTCTGGTACAGGACAGCTCCCCAGGGGGCGAGGATTGACTTGACCCGGTTCCACCGGGGTCGCAGGGAGCGCTCGCCAAGCCACCCCCCCACCTCCAGGCCAGCCTGAAATTCGGCCACGGCCCAGTTGTAGGCAAATCGGGCGTAACCAGCGTGCAGCTGGAACGGGGACTCCTGCTCCGGTGTGGGCCTGAGCGCTATCCGGTGGGACTTCAGCATTCAAGAAGCATATGCAGAGCCCCACTTGCCAATCAATAGCCTGCTGTCAGTAGATTCTACTAAAGCCCTGAAGAGGGGCAGTTACTAATATAGAGCATCAAATATCAATAGATGTTGGCCGACAGCTATAAACCCTCACCGGAGGCCGGACAGTACATGCGGCGAGGCCATATCCTTGCTGTGGGCCATGGAAACACGCCCGGTGCCAACTTAAGGTGGGTGTGAGATCACCAAGTCAACGGTCTCAACATGGTCACCTCGTTGATTCTGGGATAATATGTGGCGATTTAACCCGACGCAATTGAGGGACCCTATGCTCACCCGTTTCGCCCCAGCTGTCTTGGCCACCCTGCTCGTCCTCATGGTTCTTTACCACTTCTCCGGCCCGGCGCCGCATACTATCGCCCAGGGCGCTCCGATCCACCTGGGAGACAATACCGAATATGTAGACCCTCACCTGTGGGTCATTTTGCAAAGGCACGCCGACGGCATGGCCGTTCCGGCCTCTGTCGAGGTGGCGATTGGCTACCGCACTGACCTGATGGTTGACCCGCCGCTGGAGGAGTACATCTATTCCGTAGGCGGGGAGAGAGTCGCCGAATACATATGGCTTGTCCCAACCAGTGACGCGCTAGGAATTATTCAGCGCCCGGACCTCCTGCATATGGCTCAGCCGGCGACGGTGTCGGAAGGCCAATCTGATCCATATCCAAATATGGACGACACACTAAACAACATTGTGGTCGCCTATGAAGGCGGAATCGACGAGGACCATGCAGTCCGCTACGCTATGTTCGTGAGGGAAGGGAGCGTCCTGCTGGAAATGGAGGCCCACGACGTGGCTACCGTGGGAAGCGTCCGCGAGTGGCTCACCCAGGAGGGCGTATACGTCCCGCCGGCCAGCGATTTCTCGGCCTTCTCGGACGATTTCCTTGTAGCACTGGTGCCCGTCAACCTACTCGCCACTCTCACTGAGTCCTTCCCGAACACCTACCTCTCGGTGTCTACTCTTGCAGGGCAGGGACTGCCGCTTGACCGAGCCCAGTGGCCGCCGGAGTCCCTGGAGTTCGAGAGGACCGTTACGGCCGGCTTCGTGCCCCCGGAGCAAGACCAGGCTCCGGCACCAGCACTTTCTCCCACGGCGACACCTGCGGCCGCGACTCCAATCCCCACCGCCAGTCATGACAAAGACGGCGACGGGTTGATTGAAGTCACCTATCTGGAACAGTTGGACGCCATCCGTTACGACCTGGACGGTGACGGCAAGGCGGACGACGATTCCGGCCTGGACGCCTACGCCGGCGCCTATCCCGTCTCTGATGGAGCAGTTGTTTGTGTCAATTGCCAGGGCTACGAACTGGCCCGCCCGCTGGACTTCGCCGCCGCCGATAGCTACGCCTCCGGCGCGGTCAGCGCCGAGTGGACGACGGGTGAAGGGTGGCGCCCCATCGGCGATGGTTGGCATCCTTTTGTCGCCACGTTCAACGGCAATGACCATACAATCGCCAACCTTCATATCACTCCTGAGGCACGGGCCGACAAATCTTCGGTCCATGGATTCGGCCTTTTTGGAACCCTTGGCGAAACCGGCGTTGTTCGCCAGATTGGCCTGCTGAACGCCAGCGTAACAGGCTGGGATTTCGTTGGACCTCTGGCCGGAAACAATTGGGGCACTATCACCCACAGCCACGCCACCGGCAACGTCTCCGGTTACGGATGCATTGGCGGCCTGGTGGGAAGCAACGACTCTGGGCTGATAAGCTCCAGCCACGCCTCCGCCAGCATCTTGGGAGGGTCGATGTACCTTGGAGGTCTGGCGGGCTGCAACAACCAGGGCACGATCATTGCCAGCTACGCCTCCGGCAGCGTCGCCGGCGACAGCAGGGTCGGCGGACTGGTGGGGGAGAATGACGGCTGGGTGGTAGCCAGCTATTCCACAGGAAGTGTGAGGGGACAAAAGTACGTGGGCGGTCTGGTGGGAGCTCATCGCGATGGCCAGATCAGCGCCAGCTACTCCAATGGCGACGCTACCGGAGGCCACTACGTTGGCGGGTTGGTCGGAGGAAATGAAGGCATAGTCATCTATACCTACGCCGTTGGCAGGGTGTCCAGTGACGGTACCATTGATGCTCCGATGCAGTACATTGGTGGGCTGGTCGGGTACAATCCCGGCATTATCACTTCCAGTTACTGGGATAATGAAGCCTCCGGCCAGGGAACAGGAATAGGGATTGAAATCGGAGATGGCTACTCTTCAAACGTAGTTGGCAGGACCACAGCCGAGCTTCAATCGCCTGTGGGGTACACTGACCCGTACCAGGAATGGGACGTTACCCTGGGAATCGAGGGCTGGGGGAACTCCCCGGATTACAATCTCACTGACTACTGGGACTTCGGCACTGGCAGTGAGTATCCCGCACTGAAAGTTGACTTCAACGGTGACGGGAAAGCGACCTGGCAGGAGTTCGGCAACCAGCGTAGGGGTGCGCCTGATCCGGCAACAGAGCCAATAGTGGTCAACTGCCTAGAGTTTATAACAATCCCCGTCGTCACCGGGATGTGGAGTCACGATTGTATGTCGGTGAAGCGGCCCGGCAGCTACGCCCGATTCTACTCCTTCACAGTGACCGAACCGTCGGTGGTGATGATCGACCTGGAATCCGATAGCACCGGAACTCACATATTCCTTCTGCAAGGTGCTGGAAGGACAGGAGAGTTGCTTGAAGACTACGGCTCTGAAAGGACCAGGGCCCAGCTGGGACATACGCTGGGTGTCGGGACCTACACCATCGAGGTAACCACCCACGGTGGCTGGCAGCCCGGCAGTTTCACCCTATCCGTCGATCGGATGACATCTCCTCCAACACCCACACCGGATGCGCCTGCGTCTGACCCGATGGAGACACCACCACCTCCGGACATGTCTACCCCTACCGTGACGGCGACTCTGCCGCCAACACCTGCACCCCCACCCCCACCCACGTCCTTGCCGGCACCGACGGCCCTCTCGGTGGAATCCACCGATATCCCTGTGTCAACGGCAACGGCAACTCCGACGCGGGAACCCGCTCCTTCCCGCGAATCCGTCGGAGGTTGTAGCAACCATTTAGGAGATTCACCCAGGGGCACGGCAGACATTGCCATGTTCCTACTGGCTGCGCCATTAACTGCAATGGGCTGGTTGAAGTTCGGCTCGCGGCGAAGGCGAGACCTGTGATTGGATACGGTCGGAGACTATGGGCCGTAGTCTGCACGGTCGCTGCCTGTGGACGTCCGGGAAGAACCCGCTTCTGCGGACAATGGCGGCAGAGGCAGGAAGGAGGCTGGTCCAAGTGCCGGCTGTTATGATCTAGCGATTGGCGCAGATTATGTGATTGGGCTAGGTACTCGACAGCAGTAGTTGTTCGAATCCAGACGTCATCCCTACCTTTCGGTTCTCCGTGCACATCCATTACAATGACCCGCCGCTATACAAAGCAATTGGACACATTATGGGGTTACGATTGATCGATGCAGGCAACCTCGGTATTCCCGCGTCATGCCGAAAACCCCTGACTGAAGGATTGTACGACTCGCCCGCCGTGCTAGTTCACGGTCCGCGAGGGTGCGGCGAGACGACTCTCGTCCTGGGAGAGCGCCGCCTAACTTTCAGCCAACTGCTTGCCAGGCGAAGAAAGCTTGGCCTAGCTTTCCTCGGGGTTGGTGAATGAGGAATATTCCATGAAGGCAGTGATAGGGACCTTAATCCTGGTGACCGTCACCCTGCTGTTGGCATGCAGCGGCGAACGGACACCGGTGCCCACCGCGGCAGCGCCCACGGACACGCCAGTGCCGTTAACGGTTGTCAAAACCATCCCACCATCGCCAGTGCCCGAAAGCAGGACCCTCTCCACCCCGACTCCCACCCCGGCTCCCACGTCAGAACCCACCCGGATCCCTTCCCCGGTGTTCTCTCTGGACGTGACCTGGGATACGACCTGGGGGCAAGTGATCAATGCCTTCACCCCCGAGGAACGGAACTGTATTCGCGGCGTTATAGACAGGCAATCCCTGGTTGCCTTGTCCCGATTGACGCTTGTGTGGTCGGACGACGACCTGGCCGACGAATGGACCCCTGCCATTTTTACTTGCGTGACGCCTGACACCGCCCGCGCCCTTTACGCCTCGCTCCTGCTGGCGTTCCTTGAACCTGGGCTTGCTGAGGGGGGCATCACCATCACCGCGGACCACAAGCGATGCGCACAAGAGAAAATAGCGGATGTTGATGTTGCGGCAGTCCTGTTTTCTGAAAACGATGAAGCAGGCATGGAGGTATGGGGTCGCATCATAACTTGCTTCCCCGAATACTGGGTGGGCTCATTGGTGGGAATGCCGGAGATCGGGGTGTTCTTGAACGAGGACGAACTAGCCTGCGTCCGAGAATGGTCCGAAGCCGTAGATTGGGACACCCTGTGGGAGCCTGAGGATGGACCCGGGCTTTTGGCTGTCCTGACGGGACTAGCGGACTGCTCGCCCGACCTCGTCATCAATATGGTCTTGCAGGAGAGCGAAACCTGGACCACGTTCTGGGACCTGACCGATGAGGAGTTGGACTGCCTGCGCGAGGGAATGGCCGCGTTTGATTGGGCGAGCATCCCCGCTGGGGACGAAGAAGGAATGGCCGCACTGGCCGATGGGGTCAACCTTTCCCAGTGCGTAATCCACCGTGAGCCTCCGCTGGAGCCCCCTGAAGTGCCCCCGGAGTTCAGCGCCGATGATTATGAGTCCCTGCTCTGGCACTTTTATACGGAGGCCCCGGTGGCTAGCAGGCCCAACGTCGTCGAGGGCGTTGTGTACTTCGGCTCAGAAGACCACTATATCTATGCCTTGGACGCGGCGAACGGGGAATTGCTCTGGGAATTCGAGACCGGCGACGCCGTCCTTGTAACCCCGACCGTGTCCGATGAGGCCGTCTACTCCGGGTCCGAGGACGGATACGTCTACGCCTTGGACCGGGAGACGGGGGAACTCCTGTGGGAGCACCATACCCGGGATTGGGTCGAATATTCTCCGGCCTTCAGCGACGGAGTCGTTTACATGCTATCCGGGAGGTACGAGAGCCGGGAGATTCAAGCCCGCGACGGAATATCGGGGCGGGTCCTCTGGGCAGTGGAAATGCCAGAATCCAAGCGGCCCCCGGCGGTTATCGGTGGGAGAATTTACGCCATAGGCGGATACTCTGGGCAGATTCACTCCTTCGGCGCTGAAACCGGGGAACTGCTGTGGGCCCTGGAAATCGAGGACGTGGACGCTCCCCCAGCCGTGACCGGCGGTGTCTGTTATGTGACGGCTTATGATGGCGCCTACGCGGTGGACGAGGCGACCGGAGAGATTCTGTGGAGCTATGTCACGGGGACGCCTGTGGGCCCACCCGCTGTGGTGGAAGATGGAGTTGTCTATCTTGCGGAGGATAGGCACCTCTATGCCCTCGATGCCGCAACGGGAGGAGTGCTATGGTCCTACCTGTCGGACGGCCCCATAACACGTTCCCCGGTGGTTTCTGCGGACATGGTGTTCCTGGGTTCCGTTTCCGAGGGTGATATTGGGCAACTTCGTGCGCTGGACGCGAAGAGCGGAGAGGTTGTCTGGAGCCAGGGAACAGAGGGCGGTTACGTGTGGTCGCTGGCTGATGCGGATGGCGTCCTGTATGTGGAGTACAGCGACGGGCTCTTGCGGGCAATAGATCCGGCCACTCATGAACAAGTTTGGGAGTTCCGGACCGGCCATCAATTCGACGGCTCGTCTCATGCCGTGGCCGATCGCGTGCTCTACGTTGGTTCTTCGGCAGCTTACGCTTCGGGTGTGTACGCCTTCACCGCACCCGTACTCGGGGATTGATAGGCGATCGATGTAGGACTGGAACGGCCCGTACCGCCACTTCAGCCTGTCCGGGTCTTACTATTGTATGGGGGCCGTCGCCTCAAGAGTGAGCTTATCGAGCTGTTATGCATTTCTCTCAAAAGGGTGTTACTTTTGACAGGGTTTCTAACTGCTGGCTGGAATCTAGTGATATGTGATGGTAGCTAAACTACCTGATACCTTTCAGGGCTCAGGTGGAGGGTACTGAAGAAGGCTCTTGATTCCCATATCTGGTGTTGGGTACGCTTTTCTCATGCTGAGATCCCACCGGATAGCGCTGAGGCCCACACCGGAGCAGGAGTGCCTGTTCAGCCAGCACGTTGGCTATGCCCGTTCCGCCTTCAACTGGACGGTGTCGGAGTTCCAGGCTGGCCTGGAGGTGGGGGAGTGGCTTGGTGAGCGCTCCCTGAAACCCCGGTGGAACCGACTCAAGGGGCTGATAGCCCCTGGGGCGCGGTCCTGTCCCAGATCGCCCAAAGTACGCCATCATCGACTTGGGCCAGGCGTCTGAGGCCTGGGAGGCCTACCGGAGGAAGGTAAAATCGGGGCAGCGGCTTGGCAGTACGGTTGGCTTTCCCCGCTACGAGCGGAGGAAACACCAGCAGGGCTTTCGAGCCGACAATGGCCCTGGGACTGTGAAAGTCGACGGTAAGACGGTAATCCTGCCCAAGATTGAGCCGGTGGCCCTGGCGGAAGGGCTGCGTTTCTCCGGTTCCATCCGACAGGTGACCGTCAACCGGACTGCTGGCATGTGGTTCGCCTGCTTCTGCTTGGAGGACGGGCAGGCACTACTGCCGGCGAAGGATGGGCCCACCATCGGGGTGGGCGTGGGGGTGATGGCTGTCTGCTCCGCCGGCGCGGTGGTTGAGAATCCCAGGGCCCTGGCTGGGACGTCGAAACGCCTGCGGAAAGTGGATAAGGCCATCTCCCGCAGTCGCAAGGTGCACGGGAGGAACAATCATTCCAGCCGGCGGGAGCGGCTTTATGCCAGGAGGCGACGACTCCACGCCCGGGCGGTCAATGTCAGGAACGACCATCACCACAAGGCCACGACGATGATTGCCAAGTCGGCGGGCCGGGTGGTGGTGGAGACCCTGAACGTGGCGGGCATGATGCGGAACCGCCGGCTGGCCCGGGCCATTGCCGACGCGGGCATGACTGGTTTCCTGGCCAGGTTGGAGTATCCGCCGCGGCGGACCGGTGGTACGGCGCCCAGTAGGTGATGGCGGACCGCTGGTTCCCGTCGTCGAAGCTGTGTTCTCACTGCCACTGGAAGAAGGATAACCTTACCCTCAGCGAAAAAGTCTGGAGACGCGATAGCTGCGGGTCATTGAACCAACGGGATGCCAATGCCGCCCACAATCTGCAAGTCTGGCCGGCTTTGAGCTTCCCGTTTACTGGACGCAGAGACCGTGTAAGATCCGCCTAGGCGGACGGTGGGCGGTGAAGCGGCAATAGAATCTGGGACTGAGGTCTGGCCTCCGGCATATCTGGAGTATCAGAATTCATCAGAATTAAGTTAGCAGCAGATATAGCGTGTGGGTCAGTTGTCATATAAGGACAGGCTCATTACGAAGGGTGTGGCGGGAGACCGCCCCGGTGCTCTTTCCGCAGTAGGCCACGAGGTTAATTTCCAGGTATCGGGTACGCTCTTCATTCCTTTGGGCGAGATTTCGGATGGGGATGGCTTCTTGAGGAGGGTCCTGGGTTCGGAGGTGGAGAAGGGCTTCTCGCCTCTCCCTGGCGGTGGGGAGGGAGCCGGCGATCGACAGTGGCAGCGCTCATGGAGGACACCAGATACTTGACCTCATTTTCCAAGACCAGTTTCCCGTGATGTTCCAGGACCTCCACAACTACTCGGGGCTGAAATTTGCCCCGCAATTGTCGTTCCAGCTATCGGCCCCGGCGTCGCTTTGGCCTCGCCACCAACTGACGTAATTCCCATGGCAATGGTCGGTGGTAGTGGAGTTGTTGGGCCACCGCCCACCGGTGCCCGGGGCAAGTTTGACCTTCCTCCGGGTCTCCTTCTCGCTGGGCCCCCACCGGGATCCCCTGAACGATTCCGGCGCCTTGGGAAAGAAGACTTACAAGTGAAGAAATTTTGCATGGCGGATATCCACCAAAGCACAGCTGCGGTGAAAGAACACTCTGATGTTAGAATGCCTTACAGATTTAGTTGGCGACGGTCGCAATTGAGTCAAATTAAAAGCAATACTCTGAAGGGCGTCCGTCGCCTTATTAGGGTGGTGAGAGCGATGTACATTGAAACTCACAGAGACGGTACCAACGTTGTAATGATGGTCAAGGGCCGTATTGATGGCAATAGCGCCCCCATGTTTCATGAGGAGTTCAAATCGGCGATTGCCGAGACCGATCGAATAGTAGTCTTGGACTGCCAAGATTTGTCTTTCATTACCAGCGCAGGCCTTCGGGTAATGCTGTTAATGTCCAAGGATACGAGTAGGCTGGGCGCCAGATTGGCAGTATGCTCCTTATCGTATGAGGTCAAGCAAGTCTTCGTTATGAGCGGATTCCAAAAAGTCATTCCGATTCACGTCTCCCGGACAGACGCCTTGCAAGCGGCTGAGACCAAAGATCCCCAATCGCACTGAATAGCACGATCCATTGACTTCACAGTAAATCGATACTCGTGCCTCTGCTAGAGATCGAGTTCTCGAAGGCATCAGGAATTGCGCCTCATGGTCGATCAGCAATAATTGACCTTCAACAGGCCAGAAAAAAGAGGAATATAGCACCAATAGGAGGAGTTTTTACCTGCTTTAACTATTTGGTGCAGTTTCTAGCTGGTACGTTTCGATAGTTGCGGACAGGTTGGTGAACATGGCCGGACCGGAGCAAGGGGTTGTTCAGAACTGTTCCTGCACTTCCTTGTGGCCATCAGATCGTTGCCGTCAAGCAGTGTAGCTGAGGAGCAACTTCGGGAAAAGGCGTAAATAGGTGGCTGGGTTACGGCTCCATCACTCGAGAGATTGGCGTTTCGTGAGCGCTTCCGACTGAAATGGTAGACCGTTGTACAAAACAACAAAGCGACTATTGTCGCAAACTACAGCAATCTAAGGTGATCCCCCTAATCACTGATTGACAAAAAACCTCAATTTCTTCTCTTACCAAATCGCTCACTGCAGTATCTTCTTGAGCCGCAAGGTTCTTTAGAGTTATGTGCTTCTCCTGAGATGGAACCCATTATTTGGACAGGATCAACGCCGAAGTAAGTGAGAATCCCGGCGCTCCTGCCAGTAATTGGGTCTCCTGTCCCGGTGAACCCCTCCTTACGTTACAGTCCCCTTCTCCAACGTCCTGCTCCCCGTGGAACACCTCGGCCGGAGTCCGGTAGGCCAGGGCCTGGTGGGGCCTGATCCCGTTGTAGAACTGGAAATAATCTTCCAGGCCCCGCTGGGCCTCCAGGACGCTGGCGTAGGGCTTCTCATGCAATTCCTCGTACCTAACCGTCCGCCACAGCCGCTCCACGAAGATGTTGTCCTGGCACCTCCCCTTCCCGTCCATGCTGATCCTCACCCCCGGTCCCGGAGGACCTGGGTGAACTCCCACTGGTGAACTGGCTTCCTTGGTCGGTGTTGGACACCTGGGGCCGTCCCTGACACAGAGCCTCCTCCAGCTTCTCCGAGCAGAAGTCAGCCTCCAGGGTATTGGACAGACGCCAGGCCGGCACGTACCGGCTGTACCAGTCCATCACCGCCACCAGTTAGAGGAACCCCCGGGCCATGGGCAGGTAGGTGATGTCCGCCGCCCACACCTGGTTGGGCCGGGTGATTCTGACGCTCCGCAACAGGTAGGGATAGACCGGATGCTCCGGTGTTAGTAACGGTCCTAAAATGAGCGAAAGTTACGGAATGGAGTTGACCCACCTGAGAAGGCAAGCATCATCTACGAAGACTCCGTGGAGGTGCTGCAGAGAGATTGATAAAGGTGGGAGACGTGAAAGAGATATACGAGAAGAAAGGGTCGGGGAGTTCGATCCGAGGGATAGCCGATGACCTGGGCATAGCCCGGAACACGGTGCGGCGGTATCTGAGGACGCCTGATGTGTAATAGTTAAGATTTAATCTGACACTGGGTAAAGATTGTGATTAAATGTCCCCAAGAGAGGGAAGGGAGTGTTAGATAACTACGCAACAGGAAAAGGTGCTGAAGCCCAAACTGGGCTTGCTGGAACTGGCCCGGCAGTTTGGCAATGTTTCCCAGGCCTGCCAGATAATGGGCTGCAGCCGGGACACCTTCTACCGGTACAAGGAACTCTACGAGCAGGGGGGCGAAGCCGCGCTCTATGAGATCTCCCGCAAGAAGCCGGTGATCAAGAATCGGGTTCCGGAGGCAGTGGAGCAGGCCACGGTGCGCATAGCGGTGGAGTTCCCAGTCTACGGACAACTGCGAGCGGCCAACGACCTGCGCAAGGAGGGCATCATCATCTCCCCGGGCGGAGTCCGGTCGGTGTGGCAGCGCCATGACCTGGAGACTTTCAAGAAGCGGCTAAAGGCCCTGGAGGCCAAGGTGGCCCAGGAGGGCCTTATCCTGACCGAGAGCCAACTGGCGGCCCTGGAGAAGGCCAGGCAGGAGAAGGAAGCCCACGGGGAGATTGAGACGGAGCACCCCGGCTATCTGGGTTCCCAGGACACCTGCTACGTGGGCGCCATCAAGGGCGTGGGCCGGATTTACCAGCAAACCTTTATTGACACCTACAGTAGAGTGGCCACCGCCAAGCTCTACACCGACAAGAGCGCCATCACCGCGGCGGACCTGCTCAACGACAAAGTGGTCCCCTTCTTCGATGAGCAGGGGATCAGGCTGCAGCGCATCCTCACCGACCGGGGCACCGAGTACTCCGCCGATAAACTGGGCAAGCCCGAGGACCACGCCTACCAGCTCTACCTGGCAGTGGAGGACATAGACCACTCCAGGACCAAGGCCAACCACCCCCAGACCAACGGCATCTGTGAACGGTTCCACAAGACCCTTCAGGACGAATGCTACAGCCTGCTCTTTCGCAAGAAGCTCTACTACAGCTTGGAAGAACTGCAGGTGGACCTGGACGCCTGGCTGGAGAAGTACAACAGGGAGAGGCCTCACTCAGGACGCTACTGCTACGGCAAGACGCCCTGGGAGACCTTCCAGCAAAGCCGGTATCTGGCATTGGGAAAAGACTTGAGCCCAGGAGGTGACCAATCGGACAACACGACCCTGCAGCTCTCCGCTGTAAGATAATTCCCGTGTGTCAGATGTAGTCTTGACTTTTACACCTGATGCGATGCGACCGAAGCCGCGAGCGCCGCGAGGCTCGAAGCTGGACCCCTACATGGAATACATCGACCGGCGTCTGGGGGAAGGGCTGGAGAACTGTCGGGTGATGCAACGGGAGTTGCGATCCCTGGGATACGAGGGTAGCTACACCATCCTGGCGGACTATATGCGTCCTCGGAGGCGCAGCCGTCAGCCCAAGGCGACCATGCGCTTTGACACCGGGCCTGGGGAACAGGCCCAGGTGGACTGGGACAGTTTCGCCTACGTTGACGAAGAGGGCCGCCAGCGTCGGCTCTGGGCATTCGTGATGGTGCTGGGCTGGTCGCGGGCCATCTACGTGGAGTTTGTCAGGAGAGCCGATACGGCCAGCTTCATTCGCTGACACATCAACGCCTTTGGCTACCTGGGCGGGATACCGCGGCGCTGCCTGTATGACAACGCCAAGGTGGTGACCCTGGGCCGAGACCAGGAGGGCCGTATCGACTGGAACCGGCGGATGCTGGACTTCGCTTTGAGGTTGGGCTTCGAGTTGAAGCTGTGCCAGCCCTACCGCGCTCAGACGAAGGGCAAGGTGGAGAGCGGGGTGAAGTACGTGCGGGGCAACCTGTGGCCCTCACTGCGCTTTACCGACGACGCCGATCTCAACCGGCAGACCCTGGAGTGGTGCGACACGGTGGCCAACGCCCGGGACCACGGGACCACTCACCGTGTTCCCCTGGATATGTTGGCGGAGGAACAACCCCATCTGGGCAAGCTGCCTGAGGAGAGGGGTCTGGCGCCCTATCTGCGGGAGGACCGCACCGTGGCTCGGGACGGCTACGTCAGCTTTGAGGGGTCCCGTTACGGCGTCCACTGGCAGTGGGCTGGGTCTACCGTGCAGGTAGGAGTGCGCGCTGGCACTGTGGAGATCTGGGCGGGCGATCGCCGCATCGCCATGCACCCCAGGGCCCAGAGTCCGGGGCGACGCTTCACCCTCCCCGGCCAGTGGGAAGGCTTGCCCACCGGCGGTGAAGGTCCTGGCAAACGCGCCGTTGCGGTGCAGGTGGCGGCGGGCGCCGTGGAGCGCCGCTCCCTGGAGGTGTACGAGCTGGCCGCCGGAGGTGTCAGATGACCACCATCGCCCTGGAACAGGTCCGCCAGCATCTGCAGACCCTGGGCCTCAAGCAGGCGGTGGAAGCCCTGGACAACTCCCTGGACACTGCGGCCAGCAAGCAGTTGACCTACCCGGAGATGCTGGCTGACCTCCTGGGTGTGGAAGTGTCCGCCCGAAGGGAACGCTACCTCACCACCAAGACCAGGATGGCTCACCTGCCCTTCCAGCGCACCCTGGAGCAGTTTGACTTTGCCTTCCAGCCCTCCATCGACGAGCGGCTGGTCAAGGAGTTGGCCAACCTGGCCTTCGTGACCGAGGCCACCAACATACTGCTCCTGGGTCCGCCCGGTGTGGGGAAGACTCATCTGGCTATTGCCTTGGCCCTCAAGGCCATCGAGAAGGGCCAGGTAGCTTACTTCGTTCGGGCCTACGACCTGATGGAGGACCTTAGGAAGGCCCGGGCCGAGCACAACCTGGACCGCCGGATGCGGGTCTACCTGGCTCCCAAGGTGCTGGTCGTCGACGAGTTCGGCATCTGGCCCTACGACCGCGACGCGGCCACCGCCTTCTTTACCCTGGTGTCCGCCAGGTACGAACGTGGCAGCATCATCCTCACTTCCAACAAAGGCTTCGGGGAATGGGGTGAACTCCTGGGGGACACCGTAATCGCTTCAGCCGTCCTGGACCGGCTATTGCACCACAGCCACGTGCTGAACATCCGGGGAGAAAGCTACCGGCTGAGAGAAAAGCGGCAGGCAGGCCTGTTCCCCGCCCAGCAGCACCGTTCCTCAAGGCAAGACTCCGTCCTCATGACACCGGCCACGGACGGAATCACTGAGCAATAACCTGGGGACATTTTCCCTGAGCTACTGAAAGGAGGTGAGTCAATTCTACATTGGCGAAAACGCTCAAATTTAAGCTGGCGTTGACAGTTTGGCAGGTCTCGTGCTCACGTTTATTCTGCTGGACCAATGCCTCCAAACTTGACAAAATCTAGAACCTTCATGTTGAGAATCGTCCTGGATCTTTAGCCAGCAACCTTACGCATCGACTCTGGTATCGGAGCAACATTCTTGAAGGTAGTCCGAATCGCATATTCGAAATGCAGCTCGAAGGTTTGGGAACCAGCATTGAATCGTAGGTCGGTTCAACTTCGAGACACGGGGGCATGCGGCGTCTCTGCTGCGTAGCGTCTGGCACGTAATGGGGATATGGGCAGGATCGAAACAGGCTGGGACGAAGGAGGAGGATGGAGCCTGGATATGTGCCCAGGTCTGCGGCGTGGCAGGCGATTGTCAGTACTCGCTAGAAAGTCTTGGCGTCCTCCCCCACCCATTTGCGAATAAGCTCGTTCAGTGAACCATCCGACTTCATCGATCCGATGGCCTCGTTCAGCTTGACCCGCAGGTCTCCGCTCTCCTCCCGCAAACCCATGCCGATGCCGCGGTCCAGCAGCACCGAAGACCCGACGACCGCCAGCCTCCCCTCATATTCTCTGAGTTTATCCACGGCGTAGGCGTGGTCCACCAGGCTGGCGTCGATGTCGCCGCTGAGCAGCGCCTCAAGTCGGTCGTCCTCGCTGCTGTACTCGATGAACGGGATGCCCTGCTTGGTGAAGTAGTCTGAGTAGATGGTGTCGGCGTAGGCGCCCAGCCGCCCGTGAACGGCCTCGTCGCCCGCTCCAGCCAGGGCCAGGTACACCGAGGGTGCGGGCGGGTAGTACGGCTCAGTGAAGTCGATGGTCTCGTCGCGCTCCTCGGTGATGCTCATCCCCGCGATGATGACGTCGATCTCACCACCCACCAGGTCCGGTATCATATCCGACCACTCGTTAAGCACCCACTCGCAGTCCAGCTTCGCGCGGCTGCACAGTTCGTCGCCGACCTCTTTTTCCAAACCATCGATCTCGCCGCCATCGTTGATGAAGTTGAAGGGGTGGTACTGGCCCTCGGTGGCAAGGCGAACGGTGTCCGTACCGCCGCTGCAGGCCAGCGTCCCAACAACCAGCGCGCCGACTAGGGCTAGTATGACCATGGATAGCGCTTTCCGTTCGATCATGGGCTCGTCCTCCCGTTTGTCTGTGGAATTCCTGTCCGATGCCTGTATGCGTTAGAGCTCGACAGAAAACATTCCAGGACCCTTGGCTCCCAGCGCTTGATGTTGGTAATGCCGGCGTAACCCTGCTGTGCAAGCGTTACTGGCATCCGGAACTGCGAGTGGAGGTTCTACGGGGTGAACTTGTAAACTCCAGGAGTTCTTAATTCGATTATAGGACTGTTACTCGGCACGATAGTGGCGATTATCGTGCATGGTGTCCATCGGCCGCAATGGGGAAGTGTCATCGCTTAGGAGGCAGTCGGTCGACGCCTCCGACAGGGATCGTCAACCCACACATTACACCAAATGCAAATGCCACTCTGGCTTAGGTTCAATTCCCCAACAAGATACCCTCGACATCTTGGTCCAGCACGGATTCCGCCTCCGCCACGATAACCGCGCCGTTTCGTTCTATCTCGGTGAAAGGATAGTGCTCCCCACTTCTGTAGCCGTACAGCGGGAAGTCGGGCAACGTGGATTCCAACCGCCGAGCAACCTCCTCGTCCACCCATTCGAAGTACATGACTAGGTCTACGGATGCGTCCCTGTTCAGCGTTCCCCCACCGGCGAAGAAGACCAGTTCCTGGGATTCATCCTGGGTCAAGCGCCGTGCGAACAGGAAATGTGCCGGACCAATGGCGGTCAACATGGCTGAGAGCAACGATTGCCCCTTCCTGTGAACTGGGCCGTCTAGCCTCAGGTCCAGCGTCTCCTCAACTAACCTCTGGCTCACTTCTTCCTTTCCCATAGCCAGCACCAGCGTCCTGGAGTCCGGCATCGCCAGGTACAGGTCGTAATATCTTGGGATAATGAACACGTCGATGCCGCGGTACGAGCTGCGGGTCGCCTCACCGTCCTCCACGGCTGCAAGCAGGGCAGCGGGAAAGGCACCGAAATCTCCCACCAGGATGCCTGCTCCCGTCGGCCCGCTATCAATGCTGAAGGCTGCGCTTTGGATGTCCGCCTCTTGAACAAGTTGGTGGTCCAGAATGCCCTTCGTGTATTCTGTGAGCATTGCGGCCTCCGGACCTCCTGTGCCGCGTTCATAGCCGGTCCGTCGAGACGTCGCCCGGTGGTCTATATACGCAACAGCCTTGGCGCTAGCCGGCAGGCTCTTCAGCAGTGCGCCTATGTCATCCGGAGAAAGAGGAGGCGGGACATCGGGCATTGGCTCTGTCGCCAGCGTGGATGTAGCTGTGGCAGTAGGCAGTTCTGCCAGCGTGGGCGTCGGTGCAGACGTTGGCGTAGAGACGGGAGTGGGTGCAGGCATTGGAGTGGGAACGGGCGTCGAAGTTGGCATGAGGGTTGGTGTCCGGGGTGCGGGAGGTTCCCGGGACACACAGGCGATAGAAGCGAAAACAAGAAACGCAAGGATAAAACAGGCGGTGATTAGGTTCTTCAAGTTTCCTCTCGGCGCTTGTGGGCTGTAAAGTTGGTTGTGCATTCGGTCCGATGCTCAAGACTTTTGCGTAATGGCCATTGTGCAACCCAGCCAACCTACCCGCTCTGCGGCGCCTTGAAGTTATCCGCCCGCAGCGCATGATAGAGAGTCTGGTCGCTCTGAAGCATGTGGGGCAGGAATATTTCCTCCTGCTCCACCATGCCCGTGCCCAGCAGCGCAAGCTGCGCCTCAATCTAATCATTCAGAATACGCCAGGCGACGCGAGTGGCCTGCCGCCGGCGTACCTACATGTCGCCGACCTGGATTCTGTCCTGGGTCAGTAGGTGAAACACCTTGGGGACGTTGCAGGGCAGCGCAAAGGCCAAAGGCCCGTGGGAAGTGTTTAGGCGCCATTTCAAGCTCCGCGGCTCACCTCTCTCACCATGTGAGGCGATGATGTCCGTCGCCCCATGCCTCACCAATAGCCCCTTATTTCCATTACGGTCTGTTCGGCCGGCTCCCTGGTGGTGTAGCTCAAGACCCGCATGCTTCCCCCTTTTTGGGTGCGTAGAATCGAGGTTCTACCCAATCAACGTGGCCACCGCGGAGGCGCGATAACTGCATTATCGTGCACGGTGGCCTAAGGCTGCAACGAAAGGCCCGCCGCCGCCTTCCCTGGCGGGTGGTTATTCTCGGAAGCGCCACACCTCAGGGTTGACAGATCATCTGGTTTCAGCAGTTGCCGAGGTGGCAGGTGAAGTGCCGGGGGTCGCCTTTCAGGAACAGGTGTACGTTCGCCTTCACATTGACCAGGTAGGTCTAGCCCTGGTGAAAGTTGTCTAGGTCTCCTCTGTGCAGCCCGTCATAGAAGTTGCGCCCCTACCGGGGTCTGACCAGGGTTAATGTGGCCATGGCTGCCCTCTCCTCTTGAGTAGTCTGGAGGAGGTCGTTTGACGCGGCTTCCACCTTGTCCAGCCAGACCCCGGCCGACTCCGGGGTGAAGCTGACCCGGGGGTTGTAATCAGCCTGCACACGTTCGTCCTGCAGTTGGCAGAAATTGTCGGCGAAGATGCGGCCGTTGGTAGAAAGAAGGTGCCTGTTCTGGAGTAGCTGGGTCCGGGCGTAGCCGTGGTTGAGGCCCCGATAGGCCCGGAGAAAGGCCTCAGACGGGAGCTGCCCGGCGCCGGTGCCGGCCAAAACGTCGGCGTTGCTGGCGGTGAGGGCATGGAAGGCAGCGTAATAGGCGGTGCTGATGGTCCGCCTTATGGCTGCCTGGGAAGGCTGGCTATCGGGAGCTGGGGGGATCAGGGCAGTCCGGCCCGTGGCGATGAGCTCAATCCAACTGACCGGCGTGGTCATGCGGGGATTTCGCTGCGGTTGGCGTATACGACGGTGGGCCGCAGCAATCCCCGTTCGGCGCACAGGGGATCAATGTCGATGGAGAACCTGTTGAGAATCCTGGGATCGGGGCGGGGATGGCCATCCTGGAAGATCACCGTGGTCCTGATGTAACATTCGCCCTCGATGTTCTCCAGGAACTCGGAAGTGACCTTGTCTATGACGAAGTCTTCGGTCAGGTACTTGTTCAGTTCGACCTGCACCAGGTCTGAGACCTGGTAAAGGGTGCCGTCTTCCGTTTTCATCTTACTGTCCTCTGTACCGGCTCTAGCGACTTGAGAAGGGTCCTGTTTTCCTCTCGCTGGGTGCCTGGGTTCATTTTCGCCTCTTGGCTGAAGTTTGACAATTCCTCCGTACCTGTAAAAGACGGAGGGAAAATGTACCACGCGGGCGGCCCGGTCGCCTGGTTTGGGCGGTGGAAAATTGAGTCTGTCTCAGAAGTGAGTTGAGAACGAAACGGGTTTCAGCGACACGAACCATGCGGCTGGAGTGGGGAGGATTGACGCGGCCAAGGACTTAAGGAGGTCTGTCTTGGAGAGCAAGTTGGAGATGCTGACTGCTGCTCTACGTCGGCCCTCACCCGGAGTCCCGCAGAAATTGGCTCCGGTCCGCCATATCCGCCACAGGGTCCTCAGATTGAATGCCGTTAGGAGCATGTTCCATTCCGCTCTCACATTGGCCATGCCTCGCAATGCGAATCGCTGGGCTCCAAGCTGGTTCTTGATGATCGCGAAGAGTGGCTCGACCAAAGGCAGTCTGCGCTGGTAAGCTCGTTGGGCATCGGAGGTAGCCATCCATTCTCTGTGGCGGCGCAGTAGCAGGTCGTATGGACCAATCTCCAGGGTACGTCCAGCTGTAGCATTCTTCGTGCAAACTCCAAAAGCCGGGCACTGCCGGCAAACCGACGCTGAAGACACTCGATACTCATGTGCCTTCTTCCTCTTGTTGTTCTTCAGACCCGCGAAGGGAAGGGCCACCCCATGAGGACAGGTGTAGCTGTCGGTCTCCTCATCGTATATGAAGCGGTCCTTGTGGTAAGGGTGATCCGTGGGTCGGGCCATATCCGGCATCACCACCTGCTGACCTCTTCGGTGAAATTCCGCCAGGTGTTTTCCGGCGAAATAGCCGGCGTCGGCCAAAGTCATCGGTATCTTTACGCCGGACACGACCTCAGCCTGTTCCGCCATCGGAGTCAGTCGAGCGGCGTCATTGGCCTCGTCCACCACGTCCGCGGCAGTGACCAAGATGCCGGTAAGTCCCTCGTCGGTTCCAACAGGAGAGACCATGGCCTGGGCATTGTAACTTGGGACAATCCCCTGACGAGTTCTTATCAACCTGGCGTCTTTGTCGGTCAGATTGATTCGCGCTGGACGCTTGTATCGGTTTGGAAGCTCTCGGTCCGGCAATTCCTTCATTGCCTGTCGCACCCGGTCCCGTAACGCTTTTTGCCCTGCCAGATTCTTAGGAAGACGAGCCACAGCTCCGTCTTCACCACTTTCGTTCTGAGTCTCCAGGGAGTCTATTGCACTCTCCACAGTGCTACTCTTGGTGTTTATTTATTTGGGTTGTATAGGATAATTGCTGTTGCGGCTCTTAGGAGTTGAGGGCCGTCTGCTACTTTGGGATTGAGCAGTCTTAGGAGAGTAGCCGAACCAGGGAGTATTACTCTTAGTATTGTGATTCGACTGTCTTGAGGATTGGCCAAATTTAAGTGGATTGGGCTTTGGCATGATGCTCCTTGTCCCGCTGACAGGAGCCTATTGCATTGGCAGGGAGTGCCGGCTTACAATGCAAAAGCTCACTGCTCCGCGGGCGTGGAGCTTGGTTTGCCCCTCTTGGTTCTGAGAAAACCAGGAGGGGTTTCGCCTTTACATAAGGAATCATACAGGCCGGGTTATACCCGGCACAAGCACAGCTATGCGATCCTCCTTACCATCCAGTTAGCCTCTTCCTTAATTCCCTGCAGCCGGTTATTTAGTGCCGTGACCTGGAAGGCAAGGGTGCTCATCAGGCAGTGGAGAGTGATTTTCCTCATTCCCCTGACGCAGTGGGCTTCCAACCGGCGTGACTCCTTCTGTCCCTTGAAGACTCTCTCTATGGACTGGCGCTTGGTGTAGAGGCGCTTCCAGGTCCTGGTACTCCTGGGGATTCTGCTGATGATCCTGAGGTTACTCTCTGGTTGTTCCCAGCTCCAGCCGTCGCAGTGAGTGATAGCGCCGGCCTTGGAGTTCTTCAGCTTGCAGCCTTGGGGATGGCATCGGTAGAGGTGTCCCTCTTTTTTGTTAGTCTTCACGTATTGCATGGGCTGGTTTCCCATGCAGTGAGGTCTTCCCTGAGTGTCGTAGATGCCGAAGTGTAGGGGGCCGTCCTTTGACTGCTTTCTGAGGTGGATAATGGCGTAGATTCCCGCGTCGTCAAGGAATTTATGGTTGGACAGCGCGTCGTAGCCGCGGTCAGCAATGGCGACCTTTGGTTTCAGCCAGGGCATGTACTTCTGAGCATGTTTCATGAGGTCAGGGAGGACCGGAGAGTCATTGCGGCTGCCGGTGGTAACTATCTGGGCAAGAGGGATATCGTGATTGGCGTCGGCGACCATATGGACTTTATAGCCGTAGAAGTATTCTGTTTGCTCCTTGTCCCTGGACCTGGCTGAATGTTTGACGCCCCAGGTGGCCTCGGGATCGCTGGCGCCGTGCTTGCGGTTGCCGTTGGAGTGGCTGCGAACGGCGGTAGAGTCGATGGCCACCTCGTGGCCCAGGTTGGGAATAATCTGCTTCAGGCGGCAAGTAAGCCTGGTGAGGCAGCTCTCCACCAGGTCGGAGTGGTGAGAGAGACGGGAGATAAAGCGGTTGAAGGTAGTGCGGTGAGGGAGCTGGTCGCCAAAACCGCAGAAGTTCCGGAGTTGCACGTTGTCTTCTAATAATCGGATTAGTGCATTGGTATGGGGCAGGTTCAGTACGAAGGAAGCGACGTACGCGCGCCAGAGGGCGGAGAGTGGATAGCCTGGGCGGCCGGTCCAGCGGTACTCTTGAAGTTGCTGGAGGATGGTCCGGTCGTAGATGAGGTTAAAGGCGTGTTCAAGTTCTGCCAGTTGGCCTTGCCGGTGAGGGAATGGTGTGATAGCGTTTTGGCGGTCCATCAGGATCTGCGCATCCTGTTGGGCAAGAAACCGCCGGAAAGTGTAGGAGCTTCCGGCGGTTTCGCCTATTGAGCTATATTCAATTGTGAAGGTGTGTCATCCAGACTGGCAAGTAGCGGGTGTCAGTGAATTCTTGCCTGGATAGATTCATTTATCGAAGCTCTGCAAGGGTTCTTCTTCAGGGTTGGGGATATAGCGGTAGATGCGCGTATCCACCTCCTCGAAGTGGTTGCGGTACTCGGAGATAGTGCGTCCAACTGTGCCGCGGATATTCTTCTGGGAGGCTCTAGAAGCGCCATTTTCGAGTAGGTAGTCGCCGACGGCGGAAGTTGAGATCATCTTTCCGGCCTTGTTGGCGGCGACAAAGACCAAGAATATTTTTTGGATGAGGTTGTCGGCCTGAGTGAAGTCTACGTTGATTTCGGACAGGGTAGTATCCCAGGAGTTGGGACTGCCGGTGTCCTGGAGGAAGGACGGGAGTTCGGCCTTGTCGACGGTTGGCTGTTGGGGTTTGATTTCGGCGAGCAGCTCGGTGACAGAGTCGCGCTGGTGCTTGAGATGGACAATCTGCTGTTCGATGTCTTCCAGTTTTTGGGTCAGGAAGGTGAAAGCGTCGGTTGAGTCTTGGTTTTGCATTGGTGTCCTCCTGCGTTTGACTGGCCGTTGGGTTTCCTGCGAAAATTGGAAGTGTGGAGGCGGAGGGACTTGAACCCTCACCTGATCGGTTTTGAAGACCGAAGGCCCGCCGAGGCGCCCCCACATGGCCAGGCGGAGTCACAATAGACCCCACCTGGTTGGTGTGAACCGGCGACGGCTACTTGCAAGGTGTAGTCGCCGGTTCGTTTTTATTATGCCCGGACTGATTTGCTGGTTGCAACCCCGGCCAAAGGCCGGGAGTTTTGTTATTCGAGGGGTCTAGTGTTTTGAGTGAGTCTGGCGCTGGGAAGTATATTGCTGGAGCAATTCCCAGGCGCGTTGGGACTCGGCGGCGGGATCGGCGGCGCTGGTGGGGTTGATTTGAAGATGGCCCCAGACTCTGAGGTTATCGTAGTGGGTAATGGCTCCCTGTTGGGAGCTGCCCGTCCAGTAGCCGTCCATGATGGATATGTAGCCGGAACCTGTTCCGATATTGAAGATTTCTTGACCGCTGGGTGTTTCGAGGTTCTGTCCATTCAGTGAGAAGGCGGCCAGGTTTCCGAGGACAACCACGACGAGGGCATTGAGGTAACCGTCCTGTGTACGCAGGTTAGTTGCGGTCCCCCGGGCTATGATTCTGGCGGGTGTGCCATCGTAGTATCTCTGTCTGACCGTCCAACCACCCTGGCTGTCGATTACAAAGTTGAGGGATCCCTGGATGTTTTCTCTGAGGCGGAAGCCGTAGGCGAAGAGACCTGATGCAGCGTCGTAGGGGTTGTAGAAGAGAGCTGCGATACTGGCGTCGCTGGCGGTTACGCCGGTATCCATGGTTCTTACTTTGTTGTTCAGTCTGTGGTGGAAGTGGCCGGAGAGTGGTCCTGCGAGGAGTGAGGTTTGGAGTTGGGGGCTTTTCTGCTGGATTTGGGGTGGGGAGTTTCCGGAGGTAAGTCTGGGGAGTTGTTTCTGGATGGTGGTCTCTAGGATGGCATAGCCCATGCCTTCGGTATTGCGGAAGCCCCAGGTATTGAGTCCGATGACGCTTCCTTCTGGTGAGAAGAGGGGTCCGCCGCTGTTGCCCCGGTTGATGGGCGTATCGGTTTGGACGTACTCGACATCCAGAGTTGAATCATATCGAAAAGCGGAGACAATGCCCTGGGTTACGGAGGCGGCGCCGGGGATTATTACTCTGTCGGGAGGCTCGACCACCACGAGTGGTTGGTAATTGTCGAGGGGGTACCCCACAGCTATAAGTGGGTCGCCGACGTTGAGGGAGCGGGAATCGTCGAAGGATGCCGCCTGGCAGTTGGGGCAGGTGAATCTAAGGGCGGCGAGGTCCCTTTGGACATCGACGCCAACGACGGTGGCCTGGATTTCGGTTACGTCATTGACGGTAACGGTTGCGGTGAGGGTGTTGGGGACCACGTGCTCGTTGGTTGCGGCCCAGGCGATGCCGTTTTCAACCTTGAAGATGACGCCGCTTCCCTGGCCTCCGGTGGTATTGACCTTTATGACGGAGGGGCGGACGTCTTCGATAAAGGGGGTTGGGCCCGGCGAGGTGGGAGGAGTGGTTGGCGGTTTGACCATTGGAGTCTCGCTGAAGTAGGCGTCGATGACGTTGAGGGCTTCGTCGATATCGATGATGCCGTTGTCATTGGTGTCAACACAATAGAGTGGCGATGATTCGGGCATGGTTTGGGCGAGGACCCTGGGAGTGGCGGTGAGGAAGGCGAGGACAAACAGGGCAGTTATGGCAAGGGCTAGGGTTGCTATTAGAGTATGTTTTCTGGCCATTCAATAACCTCTCGTTTGGTTTTGTTGGGGATTTCTGGAGAGTGTGGCGGGTTTGGGAATGGGATTCTGTTCAGGTAGGGTGGAAGGAGTTGGCAGGTGGTAGGGTTTCGAGATCAGGCATGTGGGGTACCCCCTTTGCTGAAGGTGCGGGTAGGCTTCCTGCCACGGTTACCTGAACCCTGACGATAGGCAACAAAGGGGGCTCGGTGGCCTACCCTTGGGAGTGCCATTTCGTCAGGTAACTATTGCTGGTTATATCCAGGGAACCGTGGCGAGGGCAAGTATGGACTTGCGGCTAGGGGGTGTCAAACGGTAGTTTGGTGGTGGTTGAGCAGCCAGGAGAACCGGGAGGGAAAGGAGGTGTCCCATGAATATGGATGAACTCAGACGCTTACCTAAACCGAAGGGTGGTCAGAGTCTTCCATTTACATGAGTGGGGTCGGCGGCCTGTTGGTGGCGCAGTAGAGGCTGCGCCCGGGTTGCTGACCCTGCTTGTGGCTTGCTAAACCGACGGATTTTTATTACCTCCCGGTTCACCTGGCTGCTCAGTTGAGTCTTCTAATTTTCGTGAGATTGGTTCGTTGGGGCCTTCTTTTCAGATACGGAGTGGAGTTTTGCACTTCTCTCAGGTACCAATGTCGCTTGGTTGCAATGTTATTGTGTACCGTTGTAGAAATGGTTGATTTTAGTCACAGGCCTTCGTCAACCTCTTCTGAAGATCCGCCGGTAGCGGACCGCTGCCCCAACAGTGCAAGGCGACTCCGCCCGGGACTCTCACCCGGGAACACCGAACTGGTCCTCGCTCAGGCCGGAGCCCGAACCGGATGGGGGAGGCGTCTCCGCCTCCCCAGCCGATGTTGTGCTGCAAGCACCGGTCTCAGCTGTCCCAGAACGCACCCCCAAAGGGTCCACACGTGCTTCACCCGCTTCCTTGCAGGTACGGCGAAGGCGACACGGACCCCGTTGCCTAAGGGAACAACCCTAAGGTATGGGATGCCCTCGGAACAGCCGAGCAAACGACGGGCCAGGGTCAAGGCTGCCGCCTGGTGGACGCTGAGCCCGTAGCGTTCCATGAACTTCACCCGGCCAATCACCGAGCTGAAGGCCGGGTTCACCTGGTAGACCTCCACCCCCTGCCGGAGCCCCCGGGACAGGAAGCAAGCCCTGACTTTGGCGTAGCTGAAACTGGACATCATCCGGCTGTAGCGGGGAGACTCCCCCTCCAGGACGGCTTCCTTCTGCCGGAAGTCCAGCTTCTCCAGGACCAGGGGCTTGCCCGCAGTCCGGGCATATTCCACAATTCCAGCTACGGCATCGCCGATCATGGCGACAGCCTGATGACGGGACTTGCCGTAGGTCACCAGGGGCGCCCGCCAGGACCTGACCCAGTTGCCGTCACCGTCGGTCTCCGATACCGCCAGGTGGTCGGCGTTCAGGTCCGCCCCGATGGCCCCACGACCTCTGTCCGTCACCACCGGAGCCTCAGTAAGTGCAGTGGTCAGGAACACCCGCCAGCCCCTGGCGTCCCGCTTGAACCGGTAGCTGATGGCCTGGGCCAGGCCGGACTGACGGGCTGCTTTCTCTCCATACCGGCGTCGGTATTCCGCGTACTCGGCATTGCTCTCCAGGGCCGCCAGCACCTGCTCGTGGCCGTACTTGAACTTTACCCAGGGATGACCAGGTACTTTCCCTGTTCACCGGCCAGGCAGTCGGGCAGTCTGAGTCTAAGGGTGAGAGACCCGTCTTCGGCCACGGTGGCCACACACAACTGGGAGCCCCCTGTCTCATCCTTGCTCCCCAGCACGAAGAACTCGTCACTGCGGGCACTACGCCAGTCGTTCAGCCACTCATTGTGGCTGGCGTACCCGTTAGCCTCCAGGTTGTGCTGTTTTCGCCACAACCTCCTGGACCCGAAGCAAAGCCGCACCCGATCGGAGTCAATATCCGACTCCAGTTTCGCCAGCTTTCCCTTCAGGTTCGTCAGCCGCCGTTGCTTCTGGTGCAGCCATTCCCCCCGTCCGCCGCCAGCGGACTCCCCTACTTTGGCAATCTGGTCCTGGGCTCGAGAGACCCTTCGCTGCAACTCATCCCGCCGCAGCAACTGCTGCTCCTTGACCGACGCCACCTTCCCCTCCAGGGACACCCGCAGGGCGTTAAACAGCCGGGCCGGTATCCGGTAGCAACGTAGGTAATCGGCCTTCAACGAAGCTGGCGACCGGCCCGCCGCCACCTCAGCAAAGAGCCGGCGCTGAAGCCTGCAGTACAGGTCGGCATAGGCCCATAACAGCCTGTCACCCGCGGTGCGGTCCATGTCGGCGAATCCGCTGATACGGGTCTGGTAAGTGGCTGGCAGGCCTTTTCCTCCAGTCACCGGCCGGACCGGGGCAGGAGCGCCTTCCAAGTATGCAACCATGCCTCCATTTTAGCAGAACATGTGTTCCTAAAGCTAGTATCGTCAGGGCTCAGGCAGGGTCTTTCGATTATTTGGGGAAAAGAAGAGGAGAGGAGTTAGGACAGAGG
>JAPPLU010000011.1 GCA_028874075.1 Chloroflexota bacterium | reverse complement strand
CTCACTAAGCCGCTGCCGTATGCGACTCCTTCTAAGTTCAATTCGTTGCCTGTCAGTCATGATAATTCTTCAAATATTTCGTTAACACGGTCGCGCCACTTGCGCGTTTCGCGTCGCATCCTCGGCGACACTTTCTTTGAGTGAATGTGATTATGGCATGCCTCGCAAACAGTCCGGATATTGTCCGGATTATGGAAGTCATCCAGGTCGCCGTAGCCGCTTGTATGATGCGCGACATTACCCCAGTTTCCGCACTCGGTGCACTGCCAATTGTCCCGGCGCAAAACCTCAAGCCGAACGGCCCTCCACTGCCTGTTGGAATACAACCTCCGCCTGGCCTTCAACTCCGCAAAAGTTAGGGCACTCCTGGTCATACCCGGTAGGTTCGTATGCGTGGGCGCTGGAACGACCTCCGCTGCCGGATGCCCTCCGCGACCGCCAGAACGGCAGCGGCCGCTACGTCATCCCGGCCCCGTCGCCGGCGGCCTCCTTGACTCCGAACAGCCAATTTTTCGTTACCCTTAACGTCCGAAACTGTACGTGCTTCCGTCAATGCCTGGCGGTAAAGCAGGGACGGTTTGACGGCGACTTTCTTCCGCAAAACAGCCTCCCTAAAACGGCGAACATCTTCGGCACCATCCTTGAATCCCATACCCCGGCTTACCAGACGGCACCTCAAACCGAGGGACTCAAGCCCGTCCATCAACTCGCCTTTCCTGTACCGATCCGCAACGATTACCACAGGAGGCCCCCAGCGCTTGACAGCAGCGTTCAGGAGGGCCTCAACAGGGACCACGTGACCAGGAGACAACGTGAGGCTACCCTCCGTCAAAAGCCGCCTATACAGGCCAGGAACTCCGTCCTCAATCTCCCTCAATTGGAGTTCCGGTTTGGAGGGCAGCACGGCGATACCGTCCAATGCGCCGGACTTCGGCTGGAATGCGGCCGCGGCCGTCATCGCCGCCGTGCCCCCCAGGTCCAGACCCAGGATGTAAGGTTTCGTTATAGCCGGTGCCGTGACTCGTTCAATCGCCGACCAATAATCTTCGGTTACCAGGAAATTCTGTACAGTGTCACTCACGCCTTGATTCAACCTCAAGGCACGGAAAGACTGACGGATTCGTTCTGAAGTCCGTGCCTTCAACGCGTCCCTACGATACACCTTCAAAAGGGGGGCAAACAGATCCCGCCGTCGCAATGACGGGTTAGCTCGTTCCCAAGTGCGGCAGTGGTAGATCGGATCGTCTTTTTTTGCCGCGTGCACTTGCGCAAAATCGGCCGTCTCAATAAACTCTTTCCAGGGATCCAACGTGCCGGCACTGCGCGTCCCGAGGGCAATCAATCGCGAGTCCGGAATCTTGCCTAATCCGGTTCGTAGGGCGGCCAGGATCGCCGGGGCTTTTGAGGGGGCCCACTGCGCCACTTCATCCGCCAGAATCAACGCCGGTGCCGCGCCATGGAGTGCGCGTGCCGACGCGGCCATCACCTGCACTTGGCACCTATTGTCAAGGTTGACAATGCGCTGTTCACTCAGGCCACTGTACACTTTCAGCCGCGGCTTATCCAGTGCCTCCGCGAACCGCGACATATGGTTGAATAGAATCCTACCCTGCTTCTCCGAGGCCGCAAGAATGGTCACTTCGGATGCCCGTTGCGCGACCGCGTCGCAGTCAATGAAGGCCATGCCGAGGCCGGCCATGAGGGTACTTTTGCCCCCTCCGCGGGCCATTGAAAGGGCGGCCTCAATCACGCCGTCCGCCAGTGCGCCCTTCAAAAATCTCCGCTGCCACGGAAGAACCTCCAGTGGCTTACCCGCGGCAGTCCCCTGGCTTACCGTCAAACCCTCGAGATATTGGATAACCTGCTTATGCATTCACCGGTATTCCCTAAAAAACAGGCCCCTACACATACGCACCTTAACCTTCAAATCTTCGATTTGAAGGTCCCAAAAGCCGAAGCCGGCACTCGCGACAGGCTCCCAGATTTAGCGAATTCGGGCCAGGTACCATAAGCGCCTTAGTTTCACCGAACAAAATACGAACCCGGAATTCGGCACCGATCCGGACAAAATTTAAGAGGCCAGGTCCGCCGCGCCAGGTCCCTCATCATCATCCTCAACAGCCGTATCCACTCGTTCTTCCATAAGCATAACCAAGACCTCTACCGAACCGACCGGGCCTCCGCACTTATCCCAGAACCTGGCGACCTCATCCAACACCTTTTGCTGTTCCGCCCTCAAGTCTATGATCCTGTTGCAAAGTGCGCCGAAGTCATGCGGTTCAACGCCGGTAAACAACCCGCCCTTAACACTTTCGGTATCTGTCATCACCTCCTTCAACAGGAAATGCCAGGCCTCATCCAACGCCTTGCCCGCGGCCTCTACGCGGTCATGGACCTGGCAAATTTGGTCCCGAAGTCTGTTGTTTCGATCACAGGTTAGGTCCCTAAATCTGTCCCAGTCGCGCATCAATTTGAGTTTCGTTTTGAACGATCATACGGTATCCCAGGCCCCCTCCTCAGGGAGCAGCGACCGGTCGCTTATCCTGTACGCGTCATTAGTATCCGGTAGCAACGAGTCCGCTAACACCACGTACCGGTGCACCTGGCATCGGTCATAGTCCGGCCTCACCTGGTCTAGTTCAACCAGGCCCTGCTTACGGAGGGCCCTAAGCGCGTTAGCCACAGTGCGTTCGGCTAGGCCCGAGGCCGCCGCCAAATCTTTGTTGCTAACCAGACGGCGACCAAAACCGCCGACCTC
>JAPPLU010000007.1 GCA_028874075.1 Chloroflexota bacterium | reverse complement strand
ACCTCTGTCCTAACTCCTCTCCTCTTCTTTTCCCCAAATAATCGAAAGACCCTGGATCCTTCGACGGGCTCAGGATAAGCGGGGGTGGGACGGGCAGGGGAGAAGGGGCGGGGCGGTGGCGGTAGGCTGGGGATTTTGGTATTATGCGGCGAACCGTAGAGTAGATCTAGATATGGAGGAGAGCTATGGCGCGGATTAACCGGTTGCAACATATAGTATTGAACTGCCGGGACGTGGGCGAGTCCATTGACTTTTACACCCGGGTGCTAGGGATGGAGATAGTTAGCCACAATCCGGAGCGGAACATGGCGTTCCTGTCCTTCGGGAAGGAGCACCACGACATAGCACTGTTCCCATACCGGGAGGAGTCGGAGCGGCTGGAGAAGAACCACCTGGGGCTGAACCATATTGCCCTGGAGATTGAGGGCGGGGATCAGGAACTGCGGGAGTATTACCAGCACCTGAAGGCCAACGCGGTGGAGATAGACGGGACGATGGACCACGTGATGAGCCAGAGCATCTACTTCTTCGACCCGGACGGCAACCGCATCGAGGTGTTCGCGGACATGCTGCACGACGAGGCGAAGGAGTGGCTGCACCAGAACGGCGGGGTGGCCAAGCCGCTGGTGCTGGAGGAAGTTGCGGGGGACTAGGGGCAGGAATACTCTCCACGAAGGACACGAAAGAGAGTAGGGAAGCTACCCCGATGCCGGGGGCGGGTTTGGAGCCCGCCCCCGGGGGTTTTTTGGCGGATTGAATACAGGGAGGATTGAACAAGGGAACCCATGCTGTACGAAGTGGAAGTCTACGAGGGGGGGAACAGTCCGCTGGCGCTGGACCGGGTGTTTGACCTGCTAGAGGAGCCGCGTCCGGTGGGGAGGCTGGTGACGGCGGACCCCCTGGGCGTTGACGGGTGGCGGCAGGTAACGGGGTGGGACGACGACGGCCCCTGTCCGGCCATGGCGGCGCTGGCGGAGGACTCGGGAGACGGGGTGATACTGCTGGTGTTCGGGGGGAGCCAGGGCATCCGGCTGAAGGATGCGAAGGACGACGGGCCGTGGGATTTGGACGACGGCCGCCAGTGGGGGGAGCCGTGCCTGATGCTGGACAAGGCAACGGAGTACGGGGAGTAGGGGCGCGGCAATGACATTTTGAGGTTTCCATTAACCGCAGAGGCGCAAAGTACGCAGAGAGGCGCGGAGACTCTCTGGGTAACTCAGCGGCTCTGCGGCGAGAAGTGGGCTGGCGCAAACTCTTAACCCCGATAAGTTATACTGCCATCCGGAGATAATCCTGAGATTACCGGATGGCAGTTATGCTTCCACGGGGTTTTGCGGCGGGGGCCGTGGGCAGCGAATACCTGGGTGCGGACGGCGGGGTGCATCCCAACTACCGTGGCGCCTTTGAGCTTCTGGAGGAGCTGGGCAGGGGCCGGCTGACGGAGCGGTGGCGGCAGGGCAGGCGGCAGGCTATGCTGGACTCGTTCACTTTCCTGATGGACCCGCGGGTGTACCGCACCGTCCCCGCAGACTGGATACCGCGCATCATTCCGCAGGGGGAATGGGAGACCATCAGCACAGGCATCGGGCAACGGCTGCGGGCACTGAACCTGTTCCTGCTGGACCTGTACAACGGGCGGCAGACGGTGGTGCCGGATGACGTAATCTATTCCTGCCAGTACTTCTACCCGGAGTACCAGGACTTCCGCCCGGCGCGGGACGTGTTTGTCCACATCTACGGCAGCGACCTGGTGCACATGGAGGACGGGCGGTACGTCATCCTGGAGGACAACCTGCGTATACCCTCGGGGATTGCCTACCAGCTGAAGGCGGTGGAAATGGCGGGTCAACTGCTGCCGGAGGTTGAGTCGGCCTACGACATAGTCCCCTACGACATCCGGGAAACCTACCTGGATCTGTTCCGCTCGCTTTGCGACGTTGAAGACCCGGTGTGCGTGCTGCTGACGGACAGCAAGTTCGGCGCCGCCTTCTTCGAGCACCGATACCTGTCGGAACTGCTGGGCATTCCCCTGGTGGAGGGCTCGGACCTGCACGTGGGGCACGACGGCCGCATCATGGCCCGGGGCCTGGACGGGGATGCGCCGGTGGACCTGATCTACCGGAGGGTGGAAGACCTGGAGATTTTCGTGCCTGGCCTGACCGATGCCTACCTGGCGGGGAAGGTGGCGCTGGTCAACGGGATGGGCACCAGCGCCGCGGACGACAAGCTGGTGTTCAAGTGGGTGCCCGACATGATCCGGCACTACCTGGGGGAGGAACCCATACTGGACCAGGCGGTGAGCTACGACCTGCAAAACGCGGAAAGCCGCCGGTACGTGCTGGACAACCTGGACCGGCTGGTGGTGAAGACCCGGCAAGGCTACGGCGGCCTGGGGGTGTACATCATGCCGGACCTGGGGGGCGAATTCCGCACCAGCCTAGCCCGCAATATCATCGAGCAGCCCCGCATGTTCATCGCCCAGGAAACCCTTGACTTTTCCAGGCATGTGATATTCGATGAGGAGACGGGCGAGTTCGAAAACAGGTACATTGACCTGCGGGTTTTCGCCGTGCAGAACGGGCGGGGCCAGGTTACGGTATTTCCGGGCGGGCTTACCCGGGTTTCCCGGGCCAACAGCCGCATAACCAACAACTCATCGGGTGGCCTATGCAAACCGACCTGGGTGGTTCGTTAAGCGAAACGGGCAGCGACAGTGGCAGTGGTATCGTAGCCGCCTATAGCTATGCCGCCCGCTACGTTTACAGCGAAGTGGTAGTCCAGAACGACAACTTCCTCCAGTTGACGGCTGCCGCAGACGCCTACCAGACTCCTATCACCACCTCCGTACTTACGCGCCCCGCCAGCAGGACAGTGGGCTTTCAGAGCGCTTTCGGCAACACCGTCCACCGCTCCAGGGTAGCGGTTCCCCACCAGGAACTTACCATCCTCTCCATCGGTGTGGTGCGCTTTGAACTGCCAGGAGACTACCCTTCTGAGGTGGCCCTGGTACCAGTTTCAGGTGACTTGGCTCTGGAGGAGTTTCTCACCGCTACTCCCCTCGTTCATCCCGATCAACTGGCGGATAGAGCAAGGGAAATCGCGGGGCCCGCTCCCGGTTTACTGGAGGCGGTGGAAGGGATAACCGGCTGGGTCTACCAGAATATCCAATATGTGAGGCGAAGCACGACGGTGTCCACCACCGCGGAAGAAGTCCTGAGTACCGGCGTGGGGGTTTGCCAGGACATGGCCCACGTAGCCATGGGCATGCTGAAGTCCCTGGGCATTCCGTCCCGCTATGTGTGCGGCCTGTTGTCCACCGAGGTGGGCGAGACCCACGCCTGGCTGGAATTCTGGCACCCGCTCCAGGGCTGGATTCCATCGGATCCCACCCGAGGCCATTCCGTGGCCCGTTACGGTGACCTGCTGAAGTTTTCCGTAGGACGCGACTACACGGAAGCGGCCCCGGTGGCGGGTTCCTTCGTTTCCAGGGGCGCTGGCTGGCTGGATACCGCGGTCGCGCAGGTGCAGATTGGCAGGGATTCCATAACTTTCGAAGAAGCAGCAGGTTTGTTAGAAATTCTCCCACCGTGATTGAAGGCAGGTTTTATCATGACAGACCCCAGGTCCATGGCCGCAGCCAACGGTACGTGGCTTACCGACTCCCGAGTCTACAACCTGATCTGGCTGGGGCGCTGGCTGGAAAGGGCCGAGGTCATAACCCGAGCCGTCAATGCCGCTGCCCGCAGGGTGGCCGCCGACGGTTCGACGCAAATGACCCTGGGCGAAGCCCTGGTCCCGGTTGCCCGAGCCGTCGGAGTTGAGGTCGAAGACAAGACCAGGCTGGCGGCGGAACTCTTGCTGGACAACGAGGCTTCCTCTGCAATGCACTGCCTTTCCAATGCCCGGCTGAACGCCAGCCAGGTGGCCCCCGTGGAGCTTATTCGCATCGTTGCCGAAGCCGTCCTGGACCTGCAGGAGACGGATGCGACCACCCTGGATTCCCCCGAAAGGGTAATCGCCCTCACCGACGGAATTGCGGTCCACCTGTCCCAAGCCCACGATGCCATCGAAAACCGCTGGTTCGGAAGGGAGTCCCTCACGGAGGAAGAGGTCTTCCACCGATTCGTGCAGCAGCAGTAAATCGGCGGAAGGACTGGAAGGAACGTCTATGAGTATATACAGCTTTGAGGCAACACTGGAAAAGCCGGAAATGCGGGGCGCGTGGACCTTCCCCCGAATACCCTTCTGCGTGGCCAAGGAATTTGGAGTGAAGGGGCAGGTACCCGTGCGGGGCACCATCAACGGCGTACCCTACGAGAACTTCCTGCTGCCCCAGGGCGAGGGAGTCCACATCCTGGTGGTTAATAAGGAAATACGGGACCAGGCCGGCGTAACCGCCGGGGACGTGGCGCAGGTAACACTGGAGCGGGATGGGGAGCCCCGCCAAGTGGAAGCGCCGGAGGAGTTAGCAGAGGCGCTGGAGGCCAGCCCCGGCGCGCAGCAGGTCTTCGACAAGCTGGGATACTCTCACCGCAAAGCCTATTGCGATCACGTGGGGGAGGCCAAGCGGGCAGAAACCAGGCTGCGCCGGGCCGCCAAGTGCATTGAACTACTGCTGGAGGCGGAAGCCCTGGGTCTCAGCCCCCGCTTCCGGCGTTCCAACAGTTGACTGGTCAAGCTACCCTGATTCCGGCGTGGCCGGAAAACGTGGAAACGGCGGCCCCCGGCGGAGCCGATAGAGTTCACCTTCAATTGTTTACCGGAATAGGGGTCACAAGCAGGATGATGATCCCGTTTCGAAGGTTCCTGGATACCGGCCTTCGCCGGTATGACGATCTTCCGGACGGCCTATTCTTGGAACGTTGCCTGGGCGCCTAAACGTTAGCGGCCACGGTTATTCCCTGGCATCCAGCAGGTCCAGGCTGCCGTTCCACCGGAGAATCAACTCATCGGCAGTTACCAGGCGGTGGCCTTGCAGGGCAGTGGCTACGATTATGCGGTCCGCCGGGTCGGGGTGGAAGTTGGGCAAGTTGTTGGCCCGGATTCCGAATTGCCCATCCACGGGAATTTCTATCAGGCCGGCTTCAAGCAAGCCGCTACGCCACTCCCATAAGTCCCTTGCCACTGTTAAGCGTCCTTTATCGCTTAACATGGCTACTTCCCAAAAGGAAAAAGCGGAAGCCGCCAAATCTCCCTGCGCCAATGCCTGATCTATCAATTGGTGGCACTGTGGGCCGATGGGCGAGTCGTTCTGTCTGGACCATATCAGCACATGGGTGTCGAGTAGAATCACGGGCCTACCACCCGGTTAGGGTCCAATACTCGGTCAGGATTTGTCATGGCTTCCCATTCCACATCCAGCGGGGATATTATGTCTTCGAGTATTTTGACAGTACCCTCATCCGCCCCGAACCATTTCTCAGACTTCGCCTTATAGGCCGTCAACCGGGCGACTGGGCGGCCATTCTTGGTTATCACGATTTCTTCCCCGCTATCCGCCACTTCGTCCATCAGTTTCAGGCACTTGGCCTTGAATTCCGACGCCTTGATGGTCCGGGGCTGGCTGGGATTTCCTTGATTTGTGGTCATATCTGTTCCTCTATATGCTGGCCTTTGGAGAATTCTAGCATAGTGATGGCTATGGTCATATCGATGTGACCCGTATGGCGGCCCCGGCGCTTTTTCAGATCGGGCCATACTGCCAAGGAACGCCCCTGAACCTGGGCAAAGCGGGAAGAGCTGACCATGCATCTCATGGATCGAGTCCTGCCGCCGCACTTTCGGGGAAGGACTCTTGGTCATGCTGGAATGGGTTATAATGCGTTCCCGAAGAAACGGAGGGAGCTTGATGGCAACCGTCCCTGAAATTAAAGAAGCCATTCTTAACCTTTCGCAGAAGGAATACAACCAGTTAATCGAGTGGCTGTATGAGCTTGAAGAACTCGAGTGGGATCGACAGATTGAGGCCGACTCCTCTGCAGGTCGGCTGGATTCTCTAAGAGCGGATGCGGAGAGGGCAAAGGCGAATGGGACGTTGGAAGACCTATAGTGCATCGCACTACTCACGAGTTCTGGACTCACTTCGCCCGCCTGCCCGAATCCGTTCAAAGATCCGCCCGACGGAATTTCCAGAGACTGAAAGATGACCCACGATACGCATCTCTCCGGTTCAAGAAGGTGGGAGATTACTGGTCGGTTCGTGTAAGCCGTTCATACAGAGCCCTCGCGGTAGAAGACGGGGAGGACTTCATCTGGGTGTGGATAGGCGGCCACGAAGAATACGACAGGTTAATTGCGCGGTGATGTACGCCACCTCTCCCCGAACCGGGAAAACCGAATGGCCGTACGTTTAGGACGGCTGAAGGTCCGGCCCCCCGGCCTTTCCAGGCTGCAGGCCCTGCGCTACCCCAACTTCCGCTGGTTCTGGATCAGCACCTCGGGCCAGGCCATGGCCCAGGGGATGCAGTTCCTGATCCTAGGGTGGCTGGTGCTGGACTTGACGGGGGACGTTTCCCAGTTCGGGCTTACCATATTCCTGTACGGAATTCCCAACCTCACCCTGGTCCTTTTTGGCGGGATCTTCGCCGACCGGATTAACCGGAGAAAGCTGCTGCTTTTCTCCCAGTTCGGCGTCACCCTGGTCATGTTTGCCGTTGCGATCCTGACCATTACCGGGTTGGTGGCCGTGTGGCAGATTTTCGTCGCCTCCTTCCTGCTGGGAACACTCCACGCCATCAACATGCCCACTCGCCTGGCCATGGTGGTCAACCTGGTGGAACGGGAAGACATCATGAACGCGGTGGTGCTGAACGCGGGAGTGATGAATGCCGGCCGCATCATCGGCCCCGCGGTGGCCGGGTTCGTGATTGACCTGGTGGGCATCGGACCGGCTCTTTTCGTCAACGCCGGTTGTTTCCTGGCGGCGGCAAGCTGCGTCTTGATGATACGCAACTTCGTTCAGGACACTACCCAGCGCCGCACGGACATTTTCCGGGCCCTGTGGGATGGGCTGGTCTATTTCAAGCAAACGCCGGTGGCCTTTACCATAATCGGAGTGGGCTTTGCCTTCGGATTCTTCGGTATGCCCCACGTGCAGGTAATGCCGGCTTTTGCCAGGGAAGTACTAGAGGCCACGGCGGGGCAGGCGGGCCTGTTGATAACGGCCGCGGGTGTCGGATCCCTGGTGGCCAACATGATCCTGGCTATGCTGGGCAACTACCGGCGCAAGAACCTGCTGTTGATCGGCGCCTTGCTGCTTTTTGAAGCGGGCCTTTTCCTTTTCGCCTGGTCCCACTGGTTCTGGGTGTCGTGGATTTTGCTGCTGTTCATTGGCATGGGCAGCATTGCCTACATATCCCTCGGTACGACCGTTTTGCAGCTTTCCGTTCCCCAGGAGCTGCAGGGGAGGGTGATGAGCATCTGGTACGCCTCAGCCGGCTTCATGTTCATAGGCTCCCTGCCAATGTCGCTGGTGGCGGACTACATCGGCTGGCCCATCGCCCTGGCCGGAGGGGCCGTTATCTGCTTTGTCTTTACCCTGTGGCTGGCCATACTGCGGCCCACGCTGCGGCGGCTGGAAATATAGGGGAATGTGAGTAAGGCCTTTCACTCTTGAGCGGTTGCTCGTCCTGCTCAATCCAGCGGCTGCACCCGCGGCCTGTGCTATACTTTCCCGTATTCGGAACGCCGGCCGGAGGCTTTCCATGACTACTGCCAATAGCCCTGTTCCCCAGGCAGGCCAGACTGGGACCCCTCGGGAGTTCTACGTCTTTCCGGACCCGCCGGAGTGTCCCGAGGACAGGATGACCAGCTTCGACCAGCTTACCATTACCGGCAACGCTCACTACCTGGCCGCTCACCTGGCCCAGTACCGGGGGCATCCGGAATCCACGCTGGTGGCGGGGGACCGCTACCTGGCCCTTGCGCCCACCAGGAACCTGGCCGGGGTCCGGTACCCGGACCTGCTGGTGGCTTTTGACGTGGATCCGGCAGCCTACAAGGCAAGGAACGCCTACGTCATCACCGACCAGACAAAGCCGCCGGACCTGGTGCTGGAGGTTGCCTCGCCCAGCACCGGCCGGGTGGATGTGGAGGAGAAACGGGTGGACTATGCCGCCCTGGGAATACCGGAGTACTGGCGGTTTGACGAAACGGGGGAGCATCACGGGACGCGACTGGCCGGCGACAGCCTGGTGGATGGCGCGTACGTGCCAATCCCGATAGAGCAGTTGGCCGACGGCCTGTACCAGGGTTACAGCGAGGTACTGCAATTGTGCCTGCGGTGGGTAGAGGGGCAACTCCGCTGGTATTTTCCGCCAGAGGAGCGGTACGTAGCCACCTTGGAGAGTGAGCGGGTCCGGGCCGAACTCGCCGAGGCCCGCATCCAGGAACTGGAGGAGCGGCTTCGCCGGCAGTGACGAATCGTCTCCTGGTAACCTGAATCAATCCTCGATAGCACCTAGCTCCCCAGCAACTCCTTCAACTGGGCGTCGATGAAGGCCGTATCCGCGGGGTTGCGGCCGGGACCGCCGCCGGTGTGGCCCCAGATGGTCTCGATTACGCGAAGCTCGGCGTTGGGCATCAGGGCCACCTCGATCTCGTTGTCCTCCGGCGGGAAGTACTGGTCGGTGCGCGACGGCATGACAAAGGCTTTGGCCTTGATGGAAGCCAGCGCCTTCTCAAAGTCGCCCCCGTATAGTGGATTGTCGCTGATATCTCCGGCCTGCCAGGTGGCCACCATGGCCAGGATGTCGTTGGCGTCCAGTTGCAGGTAGCGGCCCTCCCACGCGGTTACCAGGTAGTCCTCCAGGGAGGAAAATCCCAGGTCCAGGTACACCTTTGCCCGGTAGAAGGCCTGGGACGGCGCCCACCCGGCATAGACCCGGGCCATGGCCCGCAGTCCTTTCTTCGGCGGAGCATCATACCAGCCGTTGTTCCAGGCATCGTCGGCCCGCAAGGCGGCCTTCACTCCCTCCAGGAAGACAAAGTTGTGCCGGGAGGTACGGGCCGACCCGCACCAGGGGGCGATCCGCTCCACCATGTCGGGGAACAGCGCCCCCCAGTGGAAGGACTGCTGCGCTCCCATTGAGAAGCCGCACACCAGCTTTATCCTCTCGACGCCGAACTGCTCCGTGACCAGGCGATGCTGGAAGCTGATGTTGTCGTAGTAGCTCACGGTGGGGAACCGGGCCCGGTCGTAGGGTTCGGGAGTATTGCTGGGCGACGACGAAATGCCATTACCGAAGAGGTTGGGCACGATAATAAAGTAGCGGGATGGGTCCAGGGCCATGCCTGACCCAATCATGGGTTCGTTGGCCTCGTGGCGGGAGGAAAAGAAGGTGGGGAAGACGATGACGTTGTCCCGACTGGAGTTCAGTTCACCGTAGGTCTGGTAGGCCAGGCGGGCACCCCGCAGGCGGAGGCCGCACTGCAGGTCCACATCTCCCAGTTCGAAAAGCTTGTAATCGGTCATATCGCTCCCTCCACCGGGTTGAATAGCGGGGACAAATGGAATAGGCTTGCAGCAATTCTAACAGCGGGGAGGTCCATCATGTTGAACAAGGTCCACCACGTTACCTATGCCGTCAACAGCATTGCCGAGATAGCCGATTACATGGAAAGCAAGTTTGACCTGAAACCCATCCGCACCGACGAGTTCACCGAGCGGGGGTTCAAGGCCGTCCTGTTCCAGGTGGGCGAGACCCTGGTGGACTTCTTCGAGCCCACCCGCGACGACACGGCCCTGGCCCGCCAGCTTCGCGAGACGGGACCTGGCGTGATGCACGTTGCCTGGGGTGTGGACGACATCGACGGCGTCTTTGGCGACCTTGTGTCCAGGGGAGCAGAGCTGCGGGGCGACGGTCCCGCCGTCAGCCCCTACGGCTACAAGACGGCCAACATCGTACCGGGCAGTTCCCACAACATCCACTTCCAGCTGGCTGAAGGAGAGCACAGCTAGGCCCTGCCCCCTTGAAGTCAGCGGTGGCAGACCACTTCAACCCATGCCCTGTCATTCCGGCGCCGGCCCGAATCCAGTCGCTTCAATAGCGTGATGACGATGATCGCAGCAGGGGCCCTGGATTCCGGTTTTCACCGGAATGACGGTGTTGGACATTGGGCGTACTCCCATACACCTGCATATAAATTGAAACTGCATTCGGACAGCCGCGCTGTCACATTCCCACCAACAAATCGATAAGAGGCACAAACCATGAAGCAGAGCATCGACCGCATCCTCACCACCCACACGGGCAGTCTGCCCCGGCCGCCGGATATGCTGGGCCTGCTGGTGGAAGAGCAGCAGCGTCGGCTGGCGGAACGGTCCCAGTTGGACGACTCGGTCCGCGCCGCCGTGCGGGACGTGTTCAATCAGCAGGTGGAGACGGGCCTGGACGTGGTGAACGACGGTGAGCAGGGGCGGGTGGACTACACCGTCTATGTCAAGGACCGGCTAACCGGCTACGAGGGTGAGAGCGTGCCCCTGGGCGGCATGACCGACGACGTGGAGTTCCCCGAACTGGCCGAACTGCTCAAGCCCTTTGCTTCTCCCTTCCAGGTGCGGCCTACCTGCACCGGCCCCATCGACTGGATGGACTGGCCGGCGGTGGAGGCGGACATTGCAAACCTGCAGGCCGCTTCCGCCAGTTCCAACGCGGGGGAAGTGTTCATGACTTCGCCGTCCCCGGGCCAGATTGCCCGGTTCCTGCATAACGAGTACTACCCCACCGACGAGGCGTACATCTACGCCCTGGCAGGGGTCATGAAGCGCCAATATGACGCTATCGTGGATGCTGGCTTCCTGCTGCAACTGGACTGCCCCGACCTTGCTTTGGGCCGCCACCAGATTTTCTCCCACCTTACGCTGGAAGAGTTTCGCGCCGTGGCCCGAATGCACGTGGAGGCGCTGAACTATGCGGTGGCCGACATTCCCGCCGACCGTATGCGGATGCACATCTGCTGGGGCAGCACCCTGGGGCCCCACCATACCGACGTGCCCATCGCGGACGTTATCGACATCGTCCTTACGGCCAAGCCCTGCGCCGTGGCCTTCCCCGGCGCCAACCCCCGCCACGAACACGAGTGGAAGGTGTGGCGCGATCTCATACAGCTGCCCGAGGGCAAAATCATCATCCCCGGGGTAATAGATTCCACATCAAACTTTGTGGAGCACCCGGAGGTGGTGTGCGACCGCCTGGTGCGCTACGCGGGAGTTGTCGGCAAGGAGAACATGATTGCCGGGGTGGACTGCGGGTTCGGGACCTTTGCGGGCCGGTTGCAGGTGGACTCGAAGATTGTGTGGATGAAGCTGGCGTCCCTGGTGGAAGGAGCGCGCATGGCATCGGAGCAGCTGTGGGGGTAAAGGACTTTCATCCCTTGAATTGCCAGCATGAAGGCAGAAACCGTGATGTAGTGGCGCGCAGCCGCTCTGATATAATTCTGCCCACTATGTTCCATCCCCGCTCCCGGCGAGGTTCGCTATGACCAGCAAAGCCAAACCGACTATCCACCCGAAACTCACGGAGTTGCCGAATCCGCCGGAAGAAGACCGCATGCAGCAATATCCCCACTTCACCAGGGCTGCAGTGATCCTGAATGCCTACTTTCGCCACGCCCTGGGGCGAAACGATGTCCTGGTGAACGGTGACGGCTACCTTTGCCGCCGGGCCAGTGAGGCCCGCCGCTCTCCCCGCCCCGACGTACTGGTGGCCGTGGGCCTGCCCTTCGACCCGGAATTCATCGCGGAAGCCAACGGCTACACGATAGAGGAAATCGGCCAACCCCCTGACTTTGTGCTGGAGGTGGCTTCCTCCACCACGGGTCGGCGGGATTATACGGTCAAACGGGACACCTACGCCGGCCTGGAGGTAAAGGAGTACTGGCGGTTTGACCATACCGGGGGCAGATACCACGACGCGGCCCTGGCCGGAGACGCGCTGGTGGATGGCAGGTACGAACCCATCCACGTGGAGGAAGGGGACGACGGGATACACCGGGGCTACAGCGAAGCGCTGGGGCTGGAGCTGCACTGGGCGGAAAGGCAGCTGAGGTTCTTTGACCGGTCGTCGGGGACTTACCTGCCCGATATGGAAGAGTCCTGGGCCCAGCGGGATGCCGCCCAAGCCCAGCTACAGCAGGCGGAATCAGGACGACTTCAAGAGGCACAGGCCAGGCGACGGGCCGAGGCGGAGCGCGACGAGGCCCTGAACCGGGCCCGGGAACTGGAAGAGGAACTGCGCCAGTTGCGGGGGCAGTAAGCGGCAGCGGCAGTCCCGTTCCGAACCGCAGCCACCAAACCTGGATTGCGGTTGTCTCACCACTGTCCCGGTAGCTTTCGTCAACCGCCGGTAGTATGATACCGCCATCAGCCACCATACTCCCAACCCTTCCAATCCGTACCTGAACGATAAGGAGGCAAGGCAATGGCAGACAAGATGACCATGCTGGTGGGCACCGTGGGCCAGGGCATCATCCGTAGCGGCGATGGCGGCGAGAGCTGGCAACGGGTGGGCATTAACCAGGGACTGCATTCCGACGCCCTGGTGCGCTGCGTCGTCAACCACCCAGGGCAGCCCGAGGTGCTGTTCTCAGGCACCGACAAGGGACTTTACCGCAGCGAGGACGCCGGTATGTCCTGGAAGCTGGTGGAGTCACCCCTGAGCGACTACTGCGTCTGGGCCGTGGCCATTGACGAATCGGACCCCCAGACCATGTACGCCGGCACCGGCACCCCCGACCCGGCCACCATCTTCCGCTCCAGCGACGGCGGTAAGACCTGGGAAAAGCGGCCGGTGGAAGTGGCCGAAACCTGCCCTGCCGTGGGCATCCCCCGGGTTACGGGCATGGCCATTGACCCGGAGAACCGCCAGGACATCTGGGTGGGCTTCGAAGTGGACGGCGTGCGCCGCAGCACCGACGGCGGCGATTCCTGGGAAAAGGTCAACCACGGTTCCATTCCCAACCTGGACATTCATAACGTGGCCGTGGCCGGCGGGCCGCCCAAGACAGTGGTGGTGCTGGTCAACGACGACGTCTACACGAGTCCCGACGGCGACACCTGGACGTCGCTGAATGTGAAGCAGAACTTCCCCTATGGCTATCCCCGGGGCGTCAAGGTGCAGCCCGACGACCCGCAGACCATCTTCCTGACCGTGGGCGACACCACGCCGGGCCGGGTGGGCGCCGTAATGCGCTCGAAGGACACGGGCAAGACCTGGGAGCAGCTTCCCTTGCCGGTGGACCCCAACACCGCAATGTGGGTGGTCAACATTCAGCCCTTCGACCCCAAGGTGGTGCTGGCCGGCAGCCGCTACGGGTACATGTACCGAAGCGACGACGGCGGCGATTCCTGGGAGAAGATGTGGCGGGAGTTCAGCGAAATTTCGTCCATAACCTGGATACCCGCCTAACTTTGCCCGCGATGCGGTAATTCAAACATGGATGGACAGGATTAACAGGATAGGGTAAGTCAACGAAATCCTGTTAATCCTGTCCGTCCGTGTTCATAAACAAAGGGAAGGTCTGAATAAATCCCTTCCCCCTTGACGGGGCGGAACGTCCGCCTATGGCGGGGAAGGTTAGGGTGGGGGTGATAGCTTGCCAACGACCCATCCCCCTCACCCTAACCCTCTCCCGCCAGGGGAGAGGGGACTTGTTCAGAGGTTCCAAAGGTAATTAACCAATGAAGTTCGCGTTCTTCAGCCACGTGCCCTGGCCCGAGGGCACCGAGCCTCAGCAGTTGATCGAGGAAATCACCGAGCAGGTGCAGTACGCCGAGGAACTGGGCTTCGCCAGCGCCTGGCTGGCCGAGCACCACTTCACCCGCTACAGCATGGTGCCGTCGTCCCTGATTCTGGCCACCCACATTGCGTCCCGCACTACTAAGATTCGAGTGGGGACCGCCGTGCTGGTCTCGCCCCTGCACAACCCCATGCGTCTGGCCGAGGATGGGGCCATGCTGGACCTGATCAGCAACGGGCGCCTGGACGTGGGTTTTGGCCGGGGTTCCGGCGGGTACGAATACACCGGCTACGGGCTGGATCCAGCGGAGAGCGCGGGCAGGTTCCAGGACTCCATCAAGGTCATCCAGGGCCTGTGGACCACCCCCGGCTTCAGCTACGAGAGCCCCTACAACAAGCTGGAGGACATCAACCTGGTTCCCCCGCCCTTGCAGAAGCCCCACCCGCCCATCTACATCGCCGCCACCCGTACCCAGGCCACGCTGGACTTCCTGGTGAACACCGGCCATAACCTGTGCATCGCCGTGGTGCAGGATACCGCCCTGGCCCTGGACCTGTGCCACCGGTTCGTGGAGCAGGCAGCGGCAGCGGGCAACAACCGACCAATGTCGGAAATTCCCTTCTTCCGCTATTTTTACGTGGCCGAAACGGAGGAGGAGGTGCTGCGGGATACGGAGGACCGCATCAACTGGGTGGCGGACATTATGCAGTGGCGCCGCTTCATCCCGACCGGCAGCGAGGTGTACCGTCGCATGGACGATTGGCGGCGGGAACGCACCGAACTGCCCGACAGCTACGAGTACCTGGCCGCCAACCGGGCCATCATCGGCACCCCCGACCAGTGCGTAGCCCAGATAAAGGAACTGCAGGCCCACGGCATAGACTACTTCGGATGCAACTTCGACTTCGGAGGCATGGGCCGGGAGAAGGTGATGCGCTCCATGAAGCTGTTCAGCGAGGAGGTGATGCCAAGGTTGGGGTAGGGGCAGCAAGGGCGAGATAATGCCCAAGGTCCGGGATGCAATAAGGCTTGGGGAAAGAGAGGGCGGGTTCCACGCCCGTACAAACGGAAGCCACAGGATATATACCCACCCCGATAAACCTGGAAGAGTAGTCATAGCCGGTCGCCCCAGCAAAGACTTGCCTACGGGTACTTGGCAAAGTATCCTGAAGCAAGCTGGTCTTAATTCCAGGGGTTAGTCATGCAATACAGTTATGTCATAGAAAAGTCCGACAACGGTTACGCTGCCTATGTACCCGATTTGCCCGGATGTATAGCCGCCGGGGACACTCGGGAGGAGACGGAAGGCCTTATCCGGCAGGGAATAATTTACTATTTGCAATCCCTTAAGGAACATGGGGAACCTGTTCCGGAACCTCAAGCCTCCACCGGTTTGGTTGAAGTATAAGTAACCTGACCCTCTGAATACGTCAACAAGGTTTTTGCCAAGTCCCAAGGTCCGACTATCTTTGCTTGAGTTCGCGGAAATGGTTTTTTCGCCCACTGACACCCCGTCCTTGTCCCCTTTACCCCCGTATGCTACGCTAACTCGACTATGGCAAATGTACGGAACGACAGGGTAGTCGTCGCCATGAGCGGCGGCGTGGATTCGTCGGTGGCGGCCTTGCTGCTGCAGCGGCAGGGGTACGACGTGGTCGGCGTTACCATGAAGCTCTACAGCCTGGACCAGGCCGACCTGCCCGATTACTACCGGGGCTGCTGTACCGTGGACGACGTGGAGGACGCCCGCATCGTCTGCCACCGGCTGAGTATTCCCCACTACGTCCTGAATGTGCAGCGGGAGTTCCAGGACCACGTCATTGACTACTTCTGCTCCGAGTACCAGCAGGGGCGCACCCCCCATCCCTGCATCGCCTGCAACGACAAGATCAAGTTCAACTTCCTGGCCACCCGGGCCTCCGTCCTGGACGCGAAGTACGTGGCTACGGGCCACTACGCCCGTATCGACAACGAGGCCCACGGGTTTACCCTGAAGAAGGGGCTGGACGCCGCCAAGGACCAGTCCTACGTCCTGTTCGGCATGGGGCAGGAGGAACTGGGCCGCACCCTGATGCCCGTGGGCGGCTACTCCAAGGAGGCCATCCGGCAGCTGGCCCTGGAGGCCGATTTCCCCAACGCCGAAAAGCCCGACAGCCAGGACATCTGCTTCATCCCCTTCGGCGACTACAAGGCCTTCCTGGAAGAGCGCATAGCTACCACCGGAGGCGACGTCGTTGACCAGGACGGCACGGTCCTGGGCCAACACAAGGGCATAGAGTTCTTCACTGTCGGACAGCGGCGGGGCCTGGGCATCACCGGCGCCGAACCCCTGTACGTGCTGCGGGTTGAGCCGGAAACCAACCGCGTGGTGGTGGGGCCGGAATCGGCCCTGTACCAGGACAGTCTGACCGTTTCCCGGGTGAATTACGTGGCCGGAACCCCACCGGCAGAACCCACACCCGTCAAGGTAAAGATTCGATACAAGTTCGCAGAGGCTCCGGCCGTGCTACTTCCCGGGCCAACGGGCGCTAAGGTCTGTTTTGAAGAGCCGCAACGGGCCATCACCCCGGGGCAGGCGGCGGTCTTCTACCAGGGAGACACGGTGCTGGGCGGTGGCTTTATTGACTGATTTGGGCGTCACCTTTGGACCTGCGAAAGTACGGGCGCGCCGTGCCTGACCTGTCCCACGAGCGCCGCCTTTACCGGCAGGGATTGCGGGTGGTGGCCGGGGTGGATGAGGCGGGCCGGGGGCCGCTGGCCGGGCCGGTGGTGGCCGCCGCCGTGGCGCTGCCCTCGGGTTTGACAGGCGAGGAAGAGTGGCTGAAGAAGCTGGACGACAGCAAGCGCCTTACCGCCAGGCAGCGGGAGGCGGCTTTCGACCTGATTCACGAGCATGCACTGGCCGTGTCGGTTGCCGAAGAATCCCCGGAGGAGATAGACCTCATCGGCATTGGTCGGGCAGTTATCCGGGCCATGCTGCGGGCCGTTGAAGGATTGGCGGTCGCCCCGCAGCACTTGCTGCTGGACTACGTGCCAATGAAAGAGTGTCCCTATTCCTATGAGACTTTGGTAAAGGGCGACTCCCGCAGCTATTCGATAGCCGCCGCGTCCATAGTCGCCAAGATAACCCGGGACAGGGTTATGGAGCGGGCGGACAGCCTGTACCCCGGTTACGGCTTTGCCCGCCACAAGGGGTACGGCACAGCCCTGCACTGGGAGCAGTTGGCCAGCCGGGGGCCCTGTCCTCTGCACCGCCGCTCCTTTGCGCCGCTGCGGCAAGCGATGCTGGCGATGGGAGACGACTGAAATGACAACGTCGCGGGTACGTCTGGGCAAACGTGGCGAGGAACTGGCTTCCGGTTATCTCCAGGATGCGGGTTGTGGCATCCTGGATTCCAACTACCGTTGTCCCTGGGGCGAAATCGACCTGGTGGCCCGTGACGGCGAGGAACTGGCCTTCGTGGAAGTTCGCACCCGCCGCACATCCACCTTCGGGGCGCCCCAGGAATCCATAACCCGCCGGAAAGCCGACCACCTGGTGGCCGCAGCCCAGCACTATCTGCAAGACCATGTCCCCGAAAACGACAGCGAGGATATCCCCTGGCGCATCGACCTGGTTTGTATATGCCTGACTGACGGGGAAGGTACCCCCCAAATCGACCACATCAAGTACGCAGTCCAGGGCTGACAGCCGGGCTACCCCAAATTTAGGCGGTTACCCCCAGCCGCAATCTCCACCCAGACAGAGCCGGCAGGAAGGGTTCCGCCGCAAGGGCGCAGTGATATGAAGGCTTCTTACTTCGGTTGCATGGGTTACCTGGAGCGGGAGAAGTTCCCCGCCGGCTGGCCGGTCCCACCGGCCTTCTATGACCCCGACGTGGCCATGCAGTCTTACCGCGACGGCATGGCCGAGTGCCGCCTGGCCGAGGAGGTGGGGTTCGACTGGGTAAGCCTGTCGGAGCACCACTATTCGGGCAACCGCACCACGCCCAACCCGGCGGTTATGGCCGCGGCGGTAGCCCAGCAGTGCCAGCGGGTAAGAATTGCCCTGCTGGGCCAGTTGCTGCCCATCCTGAACCCGGTGCGAGCCGCCGAGGAAATCGGCATGCTGGACAACCTGACCGAGGGACGGCTGGTCGTGGCCTTTATGCGAGGCACCCTGAGCGAGGACCAGGTGTATGACCTGAACCCCAACGAGGGGCGGGACAAGCTGCTGGAGGGAATGGACCTGGTGCTTAGGGCCCTGACCGAACCCCAGCCCTTTTCCTGGGAGGGGCGTTATTACAATTACCGGACTGTATCCGTCTGGCCCAAGCCGGTGCAGCGGCCCATGCCTCCAGCCATCGTGGCCACCCGCAGCGAGGATACCATCAAGTACGCAGCGGACAATCACCTGGGCCTGGGCATCGCCTACGCCAGCGTGGATGCTGCTGCCGACCTGGTCGACAAATACCGGGGCTGGTGCGAGGAGGCTGGCTGGGAGCCTTCCCCCGACGACATAGTTTATCGCGGCGGCATCTGCCTGGCGGAGACCGACGCAGAAGCCGAGGACTTCCTGAACAGCCTCCATGCCCGGGGCGCGGAACGGGGGTTATCCATCAGTTCCTCCCTGGCCCGAGCGGTGCTGGCCGCCCGCAGCGGCGCCAGGTACGACTCCCGGGCCGATAACGACCCGCCAGCGTCGGCGGCCCGTCCACCCCGGGCCCAGCTAAACTTCATGGGCGGGCCTGAAACGGTAGCCAGTCAAATAGAGGAACTGCACCATCGCTGCGGCGTGGGCGTGGTGGACCTGGCCTTCCAGCAGCCCGGCATGTCCCACGAGGGCGTGATGGAACAGGTGGAGCTCTTCGGTCGCCGGGTGCTGCCCCGAATGAAGGAACTGGGCGAGGGGTAGGCGTGAACCGCAGAGTATCAATTGGGAAGTTAACGTCATCACCCCCATCCTGACTTTCCCCGTTTACAGGAAATATTGCCGGGAAGGTAGCTTCGTTTGTATACTGGCGGTGGGGTTCCCAGCTTTGTCCGAAAGCAAAGGAGTTGGCGATGATTGAAATAGTGCCGGTCAGTGTGCGGAGTAGCGAGGACGCTAAACGCTGGTACGCCAAGGGACTCACCTATAATTCGATGGGGCGGGGTCACACTCCTAATGAAGCCTTGAAGGAGCTAAAGGAGGCAGTCGAAGCGGCATACCCCAATGCCATTGTCGAGTTGCGCATTAGGTCTGTCAGCGTCACTTTTCCATCGTCTCTTTCTGAGGACGAATTCCTGGCGTTGGATGTGGTAAAGGACAAGGCTGAGTTGGCAGGCTAAAAATGGACTCCGACCCACTGGAGAAACGAGTTGAATCGCTGGAGGATGATGTTTACCAACTCAACAGTACTGTTGAACGCCTAGAGATCTCTGTGGGGAGCGCTATCACCGGCGAACAGTTGGAAAAGGCTACGTCAGACCTCAAATCAGAACTGATATGGAAATTTGTAATGTGGAATGCCATCATAATTTTTGGTGTCATTGCCGTCATAGTTGGGGTAGTCGCAGTGCTATCCAACTTGGGTCTACTGAAAATACCGTCCGCATCGTAACTCAAAGGAACCGCCCCGCCGAATTCGGCGGGGCGGTTCCTTAAGAACTTTTTCATCCAGAACGACTTTTTCCGCAAAGCCTACCTTCCCTCTTTACGGGGGAAGTGACTTGTTCAGCAGGCCATAATGTCATTGACCAGGCACCAAAAAGCAAGACAAGTCCCAGGGATATATATCAAAATTCGTGGATAGAAAAGAGAGGGGACATGGCTGACAAGATACGGTTGGGCATTATCGGCGCCAACATTCACAGGGGCTGGGCGCCCCGCGCCCACCTGCCGGCGGTGGTGGCCAGCCCGGAGTTTGAACTGACCGGCGTCTGCACCACCCGCATGGAAAGCGCGGAGGAATCGCAGCAGGCTTTCGGGGCAAAGTACGCCTTTGACGACTACCGGAAGATGCTGGAACACCCGGAAATTGACGCGGTGGTGGTGTGCCTGCGGGTTCCCAGCCACTACGGGCCTACGATGGATGCCCTGAACGCCGGCAAGCACGTCTATACCGAGTGGCCCCTGGGCCGCACCACCGCCGAGGCCGAGGAGATGGCGGCCCTGGCCCAGTCCCAGGGAGTACGGAACATGGTGGGGCTGCAGGCTCGGGGCAACCCAGCAATGCTTTACCTGAAAGACCTGGTGGCCGACGGCTACGTGGGGGATGTGCTGTCCTGCAGCGTAGCACGCATATCAGATGGCGGCTTGCGGCGCACGTCCGACCGCACCTGGCAGCGGGACCGGGAACTGGGAGCCAACACCCTGACCATCACCAACGGCCATACTATCGACGCCCTGAGGTTCGTGGTGGGCGACTTCAGCCATGTATCTGCGGTGGTCAGCACCCAGGTCAACCAGTGGTACGAGACCGACACCGAGCAGTACGTGGAGGTAACGGCGCCGGACAACATCCTGGTCAGCGGCAGGCTGGAATCCGGGGGAGTGGCATCGGCGCACGTGGCCAGCAACCCCTGGGCCGGCAGCGGCTATCGCATGGAAATCTACGGCAGCGAGGGAACCCTGATCGCATCTTCCGACGAGTCGCCCAACCACGTGGGCACCCGGGTCCAGGGAGTAAGGGGCGGCAACAACCTGGAAGACTTGCCCGTCCCGGCCAGCTATACCTGGGTGCTGGAAGGTATGCCCATGGGCGCGCCCTACAACGTGGGGCAGATGTACTACCGGTTCGGCGAAAGCATCCGCGCCGGCGAAGGAGGCCAGCCCGACTTTGCCGAGGCGGTGCGCCTGCACAAGTTCATTGACCGCATCCAGGAAGCGTCGGACACTGGCGCCGAGGTGGCGGTTTAGGGGGTTCCGAATAAGTTCCCGTCATTGAGGCGAAAGCCGCAATCCAGCAGGGGGAATTGACAGAATAAATACGGGGACTTCCATCACCCCCACCCCAACCCTCCCTCATCAAGGGGGAAGGGATTTCAGACACCCCTGTCATCCCATCCAGGGGTCAGGGATTTGTTCAACACCCCCTGAATATGGCCGGTAGCGATGTCTACCACTCGAACCCCAGGTTGGCGTAGCGGACGAAGACGGTGCCGAAGGGCGCGCCCAGGGGGCCGTTTATGGCCAGGACGGCTATGGTGTGCTGGTCTCCGGGCTGGGCGCTCTGGGTAACAAGCGTCCGCTGGGGCGTGTTGAACCCCTGCACGGTGCCCCGGTCGCGGTTGCACTCCCCGTCAATCCAGATTTCCCCGTAGTCGTCCACGCAGGTCTCGAACTGCACCCGCATACCAGCCGTTGGGTGGCCGTCCACCGTTTCGGGAATCGTGATCCTGGTCCGGTACCAGGCGAAAGTGAATCCGGTCGACTGACGCTGCGGCAGGTCGGTGATGATTTCCCAGCCTGAGTCGTCATAGTCCGCCAGGCGGGCCGGGCTGGGTTCACCCGTCTCAAACACCAGGCCCCCGTTCTCCTCGCCGGGGACATAGCCTACAGCTACCCGCCATGTCGCGCCGGTGGCGGTCCGCCCCGATTCTTCACCCAGGTTGACAGTAACTCGCGGCATTTCTACCCTCCTCGTTTCCTTTGTCCCCGAATATACACTAATGTTCACCAATGGGGTGCATTTCTGCATTCCTTCCCCTGCATTCCCTCCAGCAGGCATAGCTAGTGGAAGCGGGCATTGGGTTCCGCGCAGATGCGGCGTCTACTTGAAGATCAATACTGGCCGATGAACTCCAGGACCAGGCCGTTCCAGACGTGGGGGCGTTCCCAGAAACCGGCGTGACCGGCGTCGGGCAGGGACACATACCTGCTGGTGGGGATGTGGTCGGCCAGCAACCGCATCAGCGCCGGCGGCGACAGCAGGTCGGCGTCTCCGGACAGCACCATCACCGGCACTTTGATGGTGGCCAGCCGCTGGTAAGTTATAGGTTCGCGCAAGGGCTGGGTGGGTATCGCGCCATAGGGACGGCTCCCTTCCTGGATTTCCAGCCAGCGGGCCGCGCCCTCCGGATCTCTGCCCCTGTAGGATGGCCCCAGTTCCCTTAAGTCCTCGGGCAGGTCCTGGATTTGCTGGGGACGTATCCTGCGCTGCAGCTCCAGGTACTCTTCATCCTGCACGCCGCCGATGGTGTTGGCCGCCACCAGGCTGCGTACCTGCTCCGGGTGACTCAGCGCGTAGTCCAGGGCGGGAATTGCCCCGGCGGCGGTGCCCACCAGGTGTACCCGTTCCAGGCCCAGGGCATCCAGCAGGGCGTGAAGGTCGTCTCCGGCGAAACCGGGCTGCGGTCCCGAGTCCGTGGGACGGGAGCGGCCCCAGGTGCGACGGTCGTAGGAAATGCACCGGTACCCGGCGGCGGTAAAGGCGGGCAACTGGTGTACCCAGCAATCCGTCGTCCCCGTGGCGGCGTGAAGCAGGACTACGGGGACACCACGGCCTCCCGTATCTTCGTACCAGAGGTCAACGCCGGGGAGGGAAAGGTAGGGCATGGGGATTATTCTCCTCTATGCTGCGCCGGATTAAATAAGCTCCATATTCGGCGGGGATCACTAACAACGGGACGATGCAATTGGAAGCTGCTTCAATAATCACTCAGTAGCCCTCTCGTTGGATGTGGAGGAGACTTCTGGAAGGGAGTCACCCCCATCCTGACCTTTCCCCGTCGAAGGGGAAGGGACTTGAAATGGTCGCTAGAATGCAGACCCACGAGTCTGACCATTCAGGGCACTGGATGTTTCAGGCAGAACTGGCGGATTAGGCCGTCCTAGCCCGGGTGGAATGTTATCATACACCCACGAGAATCCCGGGCCCGAAAATCTGACTTGAAAACCAATGGAGGTATCCCCATGGCAGAGCGTGTACCCATAGTTCCCGACGGACTGGCCGCCAGCCCCGCCTTCTCCCCGGGCGTGCGGGTGGGTGAATTACTTTTCGTGTCGGGCCAGATAGCCCAGGGCGCTGACGGTGAGTTGGTAGGCGGAAGCGACTGCACCGCCCAGACCCGCCAGGTAATGGCCCGCATCCGCACCATCGCCGAGGCGGCGGGGGCAACCATGCAGGACGTGGTCAAAATTACAACCTTCCTGGTGAACCTGGACGACTACCCCGGGTTCAGCGCGGTGCGCTCGGAGACCTTCCCCGAGAACCCGCCGGCCAGTTCCACCGTGGCGGTGGCCGCGCTGGTGCGTCCCGAATTTCTGGTGGAAGTGGAGGCAGTGGTGCATATTCCGAATTAACATGGATGTACAGGATTGGGTTGTAGGACGGGAACGATATCTTCCTTGCCTGCAAGCGATATATCCTGTGTATCCTGCTTATCCATGTTTGAATCCACACTGCGAGAGGTAAGAAATGAAACTGGCCAGATTCAGCGTGGGGCCCTGGGAGAGCTACGGCCTGGTGGAGGGCGACCAGGTGCGGGTGATCCAGGGCAGCATTTTCGGGGACCACACCGTCACCGACGCCGCCTATCCGCTCAGCCAGGTGAAACTGCTGCCGCCCACCGTGCCCACCGCCTACTGGGCCGTGGGCCTCAACTATGCCGCCCATATCGCCCACCAGGAAGAGGCACTGGACACCGAGCGTATCCAGCGGGACTCTTCTGCCTTCCGGCCGTGGCAGAAGGGGGCCAACTGCATCATCGGTCCCGGCGAAAACATCGTCCTGCCGGCGGAGTCGGACTACGTGCATTACGAGGGGGAACTGCTCATCGTCATCGGCAAGCCCTGCCGACGGGTGTCGGCGGAAGAAGCTCCCAACTTCATCCTGGGCTATTCCATCGCCAACGACGTCAGTGGCGAGGGTTCCTGGGCCGCGGACCTGTCCAACTGGCGGCGCAAGATGTGCGACACCTTCGGCCCCGTGGGTCCCTGGATTGAGACCGATGTGGACCCCCACAACCTGGAAATCATCACCCGCCTCAACGGGCAGGAACACGACCGGGGCAGCACCTCGGGCATGATTTACGACTGTTACTACACTGTCAGCGGCATAAGCCAGTTCGTAACCCTGCGCCCGGGCGATATTATCCTCACCGGCGCCCCCGGCTCGGTGGAACAGTTAAGCCCCGGCGACGTGGTGGAGATTGAGATTCCAGGGATAGGAACGCTGAGCAACCCGGTGGTGGCGGAGGGGGGGTAGGGGAACTTCTCAATCTTCCCCCTCGTATGAACAAAAGCCCGAGGCAGGGACTCTCGCTTCGGGCTTGTTTTCGGGTGGGCGAAAGGGTCGTCCAGAACCTTTCCCGAGTTCCTTGTTTGACGCCTTATTTGGAAGATTTTTTGGCGCCAAGAAAACGGTCTTTTAGTCAGAATTTCAGATACAGAATAGGGGTAAACCGCAGGAAAAGCCTTCTATTATTACCCCTTAATTGGCACGTTATTTGACAGCTTGTTTGGCACTGTTTGGCTTCATGAGTGATGTTCCTTGCACCAAAAAACCCCCCTCACCACTGAGAGGGGAGAGGGATAAAGGGTTAGAGTTCAAGCGGGGCTACTGCGCTGCGTTCCAGAGCTCCCAGAAACCTTCGCCACCCAGCGTACACTCCACCAGTTCGTCAAGCTGGCGGCGGGTCAGCTTGAGACGTCTGGCCGTGTCGGCAACTACATAGTCACGCAATTGTCCGCGGGCAGAATGGGAGAACTTGGCGGCGCGGAATTCTCCATCGCCGGGAATATCTACAAAAAAGAACACATGATGGGAACGCCTATCTTCCTGTGCCCCCAATCTTCTTCTGAGGGCTCTCTGCAGGTCTCCCACATCCATGCTTATTCGGAATCTTTGCGACGAACCACCTCGCGGAGTGCTTTCAATTCCGTGGCAGCAGATTCGGAAAGCCGGTTCTCACGGGATTGCAGCGCATCCAGGTAGCCGCTCATTGATGTAAGAAGATCATATACAGCTTCTCTTAGGTTGCTACCGACCCCATACTCCCCGTCCGCAAGCCCGGCCAGGGCCACAATTTCCTGTTCGGAAGTTTGGACTTCGATTCTAAGGTCCCTAGCCAATTCCCAAGAATCGTCCCAGGAATAGCCGGCCGAGAGCAGGCACTCGGTAGGCAAGTCTGATGAGTCGGCATACACGTCAATATGTTCAATCATATACGTTTGGCCCAAACTCCCCGTCTAACCCAGGCTACTTATAGAACGTAGGCGTCATCTGCTTCAATTGTATCATAGTCAAATCCGCCCCTTCCTTATTTCACCCCTTTAACGCTATACTGTTCCCAGGCTTGGCGCCGCTGATGCCGGCGCCAGGCCGCAATTTTGTATGTCAAATCGTTGACTCCGGTCAACCGGTTGCGGGAGGCCTCCCTTGGAATTCAGCATTGCAGTGCTCAGTGGCGACGGTATTGGGCCCGAAGTTACCACCGAGGGCGTCAAGGCCCTGGAGGCCGTGGGTCAAGCCTTCGGCCACACCTTCAACCTGGAATACGGCGACGTGGGCGGCATTTCCATTGACAGGCACGGTACCCCGCTGACCCCGGAGGTGCAGGACCTGGCCGGTTCCGCCGACGCTGTCCTCTTCGGGGCGGTGGGCGGCCCCAAGTGGGATGATCCTTCGGCGTCGGTCCGGCCCGAAGACGGCCTGCTACAGCTTCGCGCCCACCTGGGCGTGTTCGCCAACATCCGCCCCGTCAAGGTGTACCCCAACCTGGTGGAGTCCAGCGTCCTCAAGCCCGAGGTGCTGGAAGGCGTGGACATGGTGGTGGTGCGGGAACTGACCGGCGGCCTCTACTACGCCGAGCCCAAAGGCCGCCACGAAACGCCCCAGGGTTGGACCGGGGTGGACACCATGCGCTACAGCGAGGCAGAGATTGAGCGGGTGCTGCGGGTGGGCTTCGAGCTGGCCCGGGGCCGCCGCAAGAAGCTCGCCTCCATCGACAAGGCCAACGTCCTGGAATGTTCCCGCCTGTGGCGGATGATCGCCACCCGCCTGGGCGACGAATACCCGGACGTGGAACTGGAACACGTGCTGGTGGACGCCTGCGCCATGCAGCTGGTGCAGCGACCCTCCCGCTTCGACGTTATCGTGGCGGAAAACACCTTTGGCGACATTCTCACCGACGAGGCGGCGGTACTGTCCGCCTCCATGGGGCTGCTGCCCTCGGCCAGCCTGGCCGACGTTCCCGTAGAGGGCAGGAAGATTCCCGGTTTCTACGAACCTATCCACGGTACCGCGCCGGATATCGCCGGCCAGGGCATCGCCAATCCGGTGGCCTCCACCCTCAGCGTGGCCATGATGCTGCGCTACTCCCTGGGCCTGACCGAGGAGGCGGCCAGCGTGGAGCGGGCAGTGGACCAGGCGCTGGACGCCGGCCACCGCACCCCGGACATCGCCGTGGAGGGCACCCACCGGGTAAGCACCACGGAAATGGGAGACCTGATTGCTGATGCAATTACGAATTAGGCATTAACAGTTACGAATTATTCCGGATATGCAGGGACGATTGCTTAGTCCAGCTCGTAGTCCTCATCCGTAATTCGTGATTGTTAATACTTAACTTTAAGGAGAACCATGCCTTTCGTTCCCCACGAGGTCGACTTCATAATCTCGGTGCCCGTATTTCTGGCCAGCGCAATCACCGTTGTATTCCTGGGAGTCCAACTGGCCAAGTACGGCGACGCCCTGGCGATCCTCACCGGCTGGGGAAGGCTTTTCGTGGGCAGCATCCTGGTGGCGCTGGCCACCTCCCTGCCTGAATTGTCCCACAACTTTACCGCCGTCCGGATTGGCGAACCGGAACTGGCATTGGGCGACGTCCTGGGATCGAACATCGTGAACATCCTGATCCTGGCCGTGGTGGCGCTGCTCTTTGGCGGTAGGCGCTTTCTGCGGCAAATAGCCCCGGAGCAGGGTTACCTCATCGTGCTGGCCGCCATTCTGACCGGCCTGGCGGTAGCGCTTGCTGCCTGGCACAGGTTGGCGCCCGGGCCCCTCACCGAGGCCAACCTATGGCAAATTGGCTTCTCCTCCATCTTCCTGTTGGTGGTCTATGTAATCGGTATGCGCATTGTTTACCAGCATCCTGCGGTGTCGCAGGAAGAGGAAGAAGACGATGTGGCAATTTCCCTGGGGCGCGCCTGGACCCTGTTCTGCATAGTTTCCCTGGGAGTGGTTGTATCGGGCATTTTCCTGGCGCAAAGCGCGGCCTGGATTGCGGAAGCCTCCGGCGTTTCTTCGGGAATTGTGGGCATCCTGGCGGTGTCCATCGTTACCAGCATGCCGGAAGTCTCCGCAACCATCGGCGCGGCGCGACTGGGAGCGGCAGACCTGGCCGTGGCCGGCATTTACGGAAGCTGCGTATTCAACATAACCATCCTGGCCTATTCCGACTTTTTCCTCCGCAGCGGTGTCATCCTGAATGTTGCGGAACCGGCGCATTTCGTAGCCGGCGGCATTGCGGTGGGGCTGATTCTGTTTGGTGGACTGCTCATTTGGGGGCGCCACCGTTTCTCCCAGCCCGTGATCGTAACGGGGCTGGCGTTGATTGCGGTGGTGTACCTGCTGGGAGCGGTCCAGGTGGCGCTACTGGGTGCGCCGGAGTGACGGACATTTGTTCACGAATGGGTGCGATGTCGGCGCGCTGAAGGGCAGCGGATTCCACCCAACATAGAGCGGACACATGGAGTTAATACTCGTCAGGCATGGCGAGACCGATGCCAACCGCCAGGGAATACTCATGGGCAGCATCGGCGGCCCGTCTCTAAACGATACTGGAAGGGCGCAGGCCGCCGAAATTGGCGAGGCCCTGAAGGCGGAGCCGGTGGTCCACCTGTACACCAGTCCGGCGTGGCGGGCCAGGGAGACGGCCGAAATCATCTCCCAAACCGTTGCAGTCCCGTTTTCCGAGGTAGACGATCTTCGCGAGATCGACGTAGGGCGTCTGGAGGGGCTTACGCAGGCAGAAGTGTGGGAGAATTTTGGGGCCCACTCGCTGGAATGGGAAAGGGATCCGGCCACTGCCAGGCATCCCGGCGGCGAAACGCTGGAAGAACTGCAGGCCCGGGCCTGGAACGTCGTTCAGGAACTATCAGCGAAACACCCCTACGAAACCGTCGTGGTGGTCAGCCACCTTTTCGCTATCCTGGCCATCGTGACGGTGGTGCTGGAAATGCCCCTGCGACACTTCCGCCGGATCCGCCTGGAACCTGGCGCAATGGCCAGAATCGATATGGGGACCGGCAGCCCACAAGTAACGTCTACCAACGAGACCTGGCATCTTCGCACCCGCGGTCGGGACGCATGGCGAACCGTCAACAGCCCGGATGGCGCCGGTTGACGTCCCTTCAAACCTGCCATAGACTTGGCCCCACCTGACCAGTTCCATACGGGGGGCCGCCCATGACCAGCCCAGCCACCGCCGCCGACTTTGTCTCTTCCGTCAAACACCCTGCGGACTTTGACTACTTCTGGGACGACATCCTGGCCCGCACCGCCGCCATATCCCTGGACGCCGACGCGGTGTTCGACCCGCTGCGCTCAACGCCCCAGGTGGACGTTTACGCGGTCCACTACACCAGCCTGGACCACGTCCGCATTGCAGGATGGTACGCCCGCCCCGCCGATCCGCCTTCGGCGGGCAAGCTGCCGGGACTGCTTATAGTCCCCGGCTACACCATGGAACCCCAGATTCCCAAGAACTGGGCGGCCAGGGGGTACGCCGCCTTCAGCGTGGCGCCCCGGGGCAAGCTGCGCAGCAACAGCCAGTTCAACCCCGGCTACCCTGGCCTGCTCACCCACGGCATAATCGACCGGAACACCTACGCATACCGGGGCTTCTACATGGACGCCTGCCGGGGCGTGGACTTCCTGCTGTCCCGGGACGAGGTGGACGGTGCCCGCCTGGGCGTAACCGGCCACAGCCAGGGCGGCGGCCTGGCTATCGTCGTGCCGGCCCTGCGGCCGGAGGTTACCGTCGCCACTTCCGGCGCCCCCTATCTCTGCGGGTTTATGGACGCCATTGACCTGACCGACGGCTATCCCTACTACGAGATTAACGACTACCTGCGTCTTTACCCCGAAAGCCGCCAGCAGGTAACCGACACCCTGGCCTACTTCGACGGCATTAACCTGGCGCCCCGGGTTACCTGCCCCATCATCGTCAACATCGGGCAACAGGACAGCACCTGCCCACCGGAGACGGGTTATGCCCTGTTCCGCGCCATCGGCAGCGAGGACAAGCGCCTGTACGACTACGACGGCCATGGGCACGACGCCAACAACGCGGTACACGCGGGGATTATCGACTCTTTCCTGGCCCAGCACCTTCAACCTTAGGGGACCAACATCAATGACTACAACAGCCTACGAGCGACCCGCAGGCTTCGACGCCTTCTGGCAAGGCGTCCTGGCCGAACTGGCCCAACTGCCAATGGCTCCAGAGATGGAGGAAGTCCCTCTGCGGTCCAGCGACTACGCCACCGTGTACGGGGTGCGGCTCACTTCAATTGGCCCCTACCGCATCTTCGGCTACCTGAGCGTCCCCAAGGGTCAGGGGCCATTTCCAGCCCGCTGCTTTCTGCCCCGCTACGGCAGCGTCAGCGACCTGGTGCCCCAGGGCACGGCCAACGGTCAGCGGCGGCATTACGTTACCTTCTCCCTGTCCGTTCGGGGCCAGCGCCGCGCCGACAGTCCCTACGCCGCCAGCTTTCCAGGCCAGCTTACCGACGGCATTGACGACCCCCACACCTACATCTATCGGGGCATCGTGGCCGACTGCTGCCGGGGCCTGGAGTACCTGGCCCAGCGTCCCGAGGTGGACACCGGCCGCATCGCCGCCATCGGGACCGACCTGGCCTTGATTGCCGCCGCGCTGCGCCCCCGAGTTACCCACCTTGTCTCCACGCCGGTCATCCACCACCGCGCCCTGGAGCGGGCCGCCGCTACCCAGGCCTACCCGCTAGAGGAGTTGAACGACTACCTGCGCCTGTACCCGGACCGGCGTGAACGGGTGGCCAACACCCTGGCCCACTACGACCTGGCCGGTTTCGCCCCCACCGTCGAAGCCAATACTCTGCTGATGGCCGATTCCGGCGCCAACGGCGTGCGCGCCGACTACCTGGAAGCGGTGGCCCAGGCCATCCACGGGCCGGCCCAGTTGCGGGAATCGGAGCACTCCAACTACAAGGACGGCGCCTTTGCCGAGGTGTGGCTGTCGGAACGGCTGGGGATGGAACCCTGCCTGCCGCCCCACTGGCAGGGGTGGGCAGCATGAGGAAGGTCTGAAAAGCCCCTTCACCCTTGATGGGGGAGCGGAATCCGCCTGAGGCAGACAGGGCAATCCCGTCTTAGATTCCGGCGCTGCTACACTCATTGGGTCATGTCGCCCTTGTATCTTGGCAGAGAAGGGATAGAGTAAACAAACGAAGAC
>JAPPLU010000017.1 GCA_028874075.1 Chloroflexota bacterium | reverse complement strand
AACCGAACGTATGCGGACTATGCGGACGAGTCGCGCCCGGACTCCCACCCCTCCCCAAACCGCCCCACCAGTTGCGCGGCCAACTCCCAATTGTGGACGGATCCCGAACCATGGCCGGACACCACCCGGCCCACCATCCCTAAGCCCATCCCGATACCGCCCCACCCGCCCGATACGCTAGGAGCACCGCATGACCCTCTACCATGGCACCGCTATAGCGGATTGGACACCCCACGCCGGCGCGTGGGTAACCGACTGCCACCGCCTAGCCCGCGCCCACGCCATAGCTAACGCCCTACTAGATGACCAGCCCCACGGCTACATAGTCCGATTGCGGTTGACCCGCCCATTAGGACGCCGACACCTACGCCGAACCAGTATCACCGCCGCCTATTGCGCGGGCGGTGCATGTCCGCGCGGTGATTGCGGCCAATGCGGCCATAGCCAATACGAAGTACGGACGGATTGGGCCGCCCGCATTCTCCAAGTAAAAGCCCAACGCCGGATAGCCGCATGACCACCCGCCATACCCTTACCGGCTCGACCCGCTATGTCCACCAGATACCCCGCCGCCGGACGGATGGCCGCCGACATTGGCTAGTCGGGCCGTGCTGGTGTCAACCCGTCCAGGAGTCGGACGCCAAGAGTCCAGGCTCCACCCGCCGGACGGTAACCGTCCACCACCGGCCCACGCCATGACACCGGCCCGACTGCTCCAGGAGCTCCAGGAGCGCATGGCCGCCGTCAAGGACACCCTCCACCCCATCGACTATCGCCGGTGGTGTAAGGAGGTGGTAGCCGACATAGGCGATAGTGCTAGCCGCCGACTGGTTGCGGTGTTGGCGGCCCACCCGTCCACGCTCGATCTAGCCGCCGACATAGACCAAGAGTTACCATCGACACCGCCCGCCAAGTCGCTCTACCCGTCCTAACCAATCGCATGACCTACGCCCAACCTATCGCAACCCGCCGCCAACCATCGAAGGGTTGAGTGTTTCGCCGTAGACTGCTGGAAGGGCGAATCGCGACGCATCCAGGTCCGAAAAAAGGGCCGTCCGTGTTGGCTAGTAAGCGGCTAGCGTTTAGCCCGTCAATGGCACAAACCCGCTCCACACTGGTAACGGTTTTGCCGGTTACGCTCCTTTAGATGACCGCCCGAAATTTTGGGGCCGCTAAAAAGGCCAATCCGTCCACCCGCCGTAACTGGCTACTCGACCGTATCCGGCTTGACCGCTCCCTAGGAGTCTCCACCCTATGGGAGCAGTACACCGCCCGCTACAAAGGCGGCTATCGCCAATTCCTCGATGACTATGAAGCGGCCATGACCACCTACCACGCCGAAACAAAGGCCCTCCACGAATCATTAGACCTCCTAGCGGACACCCGTACCCGTATCGCACACGCCATCGATGACGCCACGGCCCGCCACGACTACACCGGCATAGCCCAACTGCTCCTAGCCCGCCACGTCATCCTAGGACACCACCAGGACACCGCCCCGTAACCAATCGGGTTACAATGTCCCAAATATGGCCGACAACTTGTTTCAGGATGACCAACCGGCCCCAAAGAAGGCCAAACCGTCCACCCGCCGTAACTGGCTACTCGACCGTATCCGGCTTGACCGCTCCCTAGGAGTCTCCACCCTATGGGAGCAGTACACCGCCCGCTACAAAGGCGGCTATCCCCAATTCCTCGATGACTATGAAGCCGCCCAATCCGTCCGATCCACCGAAATTAGGCGCGTCCGTGAATCCGTGGACATCCTCGAAGACACATGGGAACTCCTCGATGAAGCCATCCAGGACGCCAACACCAAAGGATCACACACGGCCCTAGCCCGACTCATCGACACCCGCGACCGGATTTTTCGACCCGACACCGCCGAAGACCTCAGCCACGAGGCCCTAAAGCGGATTTGGGATAGAACCCCAATACCAAAGCGCCCCAAGGAGGAACAATGACCACCGGCCCCGTCGCGTGTGATTGGCATATGACTACATGGCGAGATTACGCCCGCGCCGAAGTAACGGCCCCGACTGGTAGCCGCCCCGCGGCCATGGTCAAGGAGGCCGCCGCCCGTGCGGCCCTCGAAGACTGCCTAAACGGCTACTGCTCCAACACCCGCCGCAACCCCGATGACCCTACGCCGCCCGAACAGGAGACACCATGACCACCCCACCGGCCCCCGTCCCCCACCACCTCCAGGCAACCCCAATTGTTGTAATTCTCTCACCACCCACCCGGCCGGGTTGAAGACCTCCGGAAGTGATCCACCCCCCGATAATGTCCGCTCCTCGATGCCGACTGGATGGCGGCCCCACCACCCCAACCGCAACACAAGGAGCCGCAATCTGGTACGCCTGCCAACATTGCGGACTCGAACAAACGGAACTCCACCAACCGGACGACATCGAATGTCCCAAATCCACGCCGGACGTGTTCATAGCCCCCTCCCTAAGCATCTATAGCCTCTATCCCCGAACAGACACCGGCCAACAGTGGATAGCCGACAATATCCCCACGGCCCCGATTCTCGATGATGGAGCCGCCGTGGTCGAAGCTCGATACGCCCCGCCCATCATCCAGGGAATGCACGCGGACGGACTCCACCTAGTCGCATTGGCCGCTAGAAGGCCCATAGACGCCGGTAAATCCGGTTAAGGCACTCCCCTAGCCCACAAATCCGCCCAAATCGGCCAAACCCGTATTCAAGTGCCCGGCCCGTATTCATGTTTCCTATGCACCCCGTTCGGTCGACCAGTCGGTGCTGCTCGATGTCCAGGAGCCCGCCCGTGGCCA
>JAPPLU010000025.1 GCA_028874075.1 Chloroflexota bacterium | reverse complement strand
GGGAATTATATACCTGTGTACCCACGGAACCTTAATCGGGCCGGTCCTGCTTGGTCAGGCCGGCCTCTTCCTCGAACCGCCAAGTCTCTTTAGGCTTGGCTTGCAGAGTAATGCGGGCCAGCTCTTCCGGGGACATATCCAGAGGTTCGGGAAGTACGTACTTGACCGGCCTTCCCCTGGGCTTCTTCGGACGTGGCATGTGTCGTTCTCCTAGCTGCCAGTGATGGCGGCAACTACAACCCCCAAATGGGCCTCAAATTCGTCTATGGAACGCAGGTCTGCCCGTTTCTTGGTCAGCTTGAATGTTGCAGATGAGCCAGCATCCATAGTTACCAGATGACCAGCTACACCCTCCGCCACATCCCCCTTGCGCCAAGCGTCGAAAAGAACGGCGTCGGGAGCCACCCCCAAGCACAAGAGAGCCTGGTAAGTTCTATGGTGGCGAATGTGATTGAACTGGAAGTTACCGCTAACGTCCTCGGTGGCCGTCTTTATCTCAAAGGTAATGCTCATCAGCTTAGCGTCCCAAGGTCCTTGTGGCCCTCCTTCCTGCCCTTCCCACGCTATACCCAGGTGTTTGCACCATTCCCGGATAAAAGCCTGGCCCACAGACCCAACATGGGAATTGCTCAAGGTCTTGATGTCGCCTAACGGAGCGTTGGTCCACTTCGGGTTATTGTGATGGCTGGCAATAACTTCCTGCATAACCTCTATGGAGTTAGCCATCCACAAACCCCCTGTCAATGACAGCTTGCCGGATGTGGTACATCGAAATGTGCCGGCAGTTATGCAGGGCCAAATTGGAGTAAGAATCCCAATCGGTTTCCTGCAAGACGCTGGTAATTAGGTCATGGTCTTTCCGCAAGACGATGCCATAACCGCAGCCATATCGCACGTCATCAAAGTCTCTCACCAGCGTTGGCGGCTCACCATAATAGGTTCGTTGCAAAAACCAATCTGCCTCTCTCAAACGGGTTTGCCCACACAGCCTCTCCTTGCGGTGGTCAACCGTGAAAAGGTCGATCCACTCATCGCAACTCGCTATAGGTGGCTGATTGTTCACTCCACGACGCCATACCTGCCAGAGTGCATTGAGTTTGACCGACTGGCCGTATTCGTCGATGAACGCCGCCGCCGGCAACGGCTCGCTTTGCACCAGTTCAGCCCCCACCACTCGGAGCTTTGGGCTACCCTTCCCGTCGCTCTGAAATCCCATAGGGACGATAAATCCGATATAGTCCGCAAAGGTGGCTGAATGATTGATGAAGGCCAGAGTCAACCAGGCACGATAACCGAATGGCGGATTGCCCACCACCGCATATCTGCGACCTGCCGGCGGCGTCCAAGTGAGGTAGTCAGCACTGACAAACTCTGGTCTGACCGGCACTATGTCAACACCAATGCGCCGTCCCTCTGGTAGCAGGTCATAAAACACTCCCGGCCCCGCTCCAGGATCTATGAAGTCATACCGGCCTGTGTCGGCAAAGTCCGACTCCATCAAAGACAAGAGGCTATCGGTGCATTGTTCGGCAATCTCCGGGCGAGTGAAAATCCGGTCAAGGTCAACATCTTCCAGGTTTACCCACGAAGGTATTAGTGGGCAAGATTCCCACGCCCGGTTGCGTTGAAATCTTGCCCACTCAAGCAGTTCCCTTGCTGCTGGCGGCGTTGCAGGGATGGCCGCTATAGCTTCCAATGTCATCTGTAATCCTCCCCTGTGTCAGTGAGGCCATTGTACCGCCTAAATCCCGCCGGTCAACCGGCTATCTTCCGGCCCAATCAAGGTAGCGTAGGGAAGGTGCTTACCCACGCCCCGCCGGGTCATTCGGCCCATCTGCGCCTCGGTGTCCATCGGTCTGCTGTTGTGCCGGCCCTCGAACTCCGTAACGTACCGGTCCAGGTGCTTCACGCTGAAATGGTGGTAAGTCCCATCGTGGCCCCGCTTGAGCATTGACCAGAAGGACTCAATCCCGTTGGTGTGGGCCTGTTCCCGCACGTACTCTTTGGCAGAGTGCGCTACGGCCTCATGGGGCCGGTTCAGGCCCCGGTAAGCCCCTGCTTCGTCGGTATAGACCTGTGCGCCGTACTCCGTGTTCATGTGGACAAAGCCCTTGAGCGTGGCCCCGTCCACGTTCTCCACGACCTGGGCCTTTACCTGGTTGGTGGTGCGGTCCTTCAACCCCGCCACCGCCGTTTTGCCCACCGATCCGCGCCCAGCGTGGAGCTTCTTGCTTTCGTGCTTGTTGCCCTCTTTGCCGCCGATGAAGGTCTCATCGGCCTCGACTGGCCCCGCCATGCGTTCCGTCTCATCGGCCAGGGTTTCCCGTATCCGCATGGCCAGGTACCAGGCTGTCTTTTGCGTCATTTCCAGGTCCCGGTGGAGCTTCATGCTGGACACGCCCTTGAGGTTGGTGGTGCAGAGATAGTAGGCCAGCGCCCACTTGCTCAAGGGTAGCTTGGAGTCCTGCATGATGGAGCCGGTCTTGACGGTAAAATCCTTGCGGCAGGTCCGGCAGCGGTATTGGGGAGTCTTGCGGGCGGTGGCCCTGGGGGAGACGGACTCGCTCTCACAGTAGGGGCAAGCCATCCCATCGGGCCAGCGTTGCGACACCAACCAGGCTTCGGCCTTCGTTTCGTCCCCGAACTCCTGCACGGCCTTGATGAGGCTGATACCCTTGCGGTAGTGCTTGCCCGGTGCGTTCTTTGCGTTACTCATAACGTCCATAACCTATTTAGTTTATGGAGTTATTGTACCCAAGCGGGCCGGTGCAGTCAAGGGTTTTGGGTACACAGGTATATAATTCCC
>JAPPLU010000038.1 GCA_028874075.1 Chloroflexota bacterium | reverse complement strand
AACCGGCACGTAGCGGTTTAACCGGGTGGCCCGGTCCCCGCTAATTCGTTTTAAAGCGGGCGTTTGGTGGCCCGGGCGGGGGGGGTTGGTTCAGGGGGTTGGGCGTTGTAACGCTCTGATTCCATGAAGTGGGTGTAGCAAAGGTACGCGGCGTGGGTCCAGGCGCGGCAGCCCTCTACCAGGCAACCGGTTAACCGGGCTCGGTGGTGAATCGGGCATAGTTGGTCGAGGTCGAACCGGGCGGTGTTGACACATCCAGTAGCCCAACAGAAACGGGGGGAGGTTCTGTCGGTCATGGTGCGTTGGGTAGTAGGGGGCCATACACTCGGCCGTTGCCATATATGAACAATCGCCACAATCCGGGGCTGATTATGCGGTGCTGGCCGGTTCGGGTTTTGAGGACCTGCCAGACTCGCTTCCAGGCGTCATCGGAGGGGTAGGCGCCGGGTCGGGCGGCTACCAGGTGCGCGGGGGTAGAAGGTTGGTCGACGCGGGGCAGGGCTTTGAAGGTTCGGTTAACCCACCACCACCTGACTCCGGAAAGGGTAAGGTCGGACTGCAGGGCGGTTTTCCAGGTTTCCGGCATTTTGTGCTGGTAGTGGTTAAGGCTCTTGCGGGAACTGTCTCCCATGTAACGGGCGAAGGCGGTGGCGGATTTGAGGGGTGCGTACCACTGGCCTTTGCGGTTGGTTCCTGGGTTGGTGGTTAGCCACCAGTCGATAAGGGGTCGGCAGGCAATGCCTTCAATCACCAGGTTCAAATGGGGTGCCCCGCGGTGTTGGAACTCCAACTTCCACATAATCACGGTCCCTCCCATGTCCTTGATGCGGCGCAACAATTTCCGGCGAAGGCGGGTGTAATCGGGAATGGTGGGCAGGGTCCCTCCGGGCCAAGTCAGCACCAGGGCGGATGTTTGGTGGCGGTGCCATCTCAAGCGGGCTAACGCTGCTTGCATTCTGCGGTGTGAAGGGGGACTGAAGCGGGTTATGCGCTTGCGCTTCCGGGGTTCGGATTGCAGACTCGCATAGCGGGTTATGATTTCCACGCTGCCATCTTCCAGTGTTATGACACCGGCACCAGGCGGCAAAGGATTCGGGGGGGTGGTGCCGCGGTGGAGGGCACCACGGGCCATTAGGTCGGCCTCCTGCCAACTCACAACCTCGGGGTCGATTTGGGGCATCTCTCTGACGCGCAACCGGCTCATCGTGGACGGATGGGACGGATGGTTGGTGACTGGTCGTTAGGGGTGAAAAGGCCTAACTCTGGGTAGCGGTGCAACCAGCACTTGATCCGCCAACCGGAATAGCGGTGACACTGGGCATCAGCGCACGTCTTATGCCAGGCATCGGGAGAAATTTTGCCTTTGCGGGCCACCTTTCGGTGACCCGCTCTGGCGGTCAACTAAGCCAGAAGTTCTTGCATGGGATGGCGTTAGTTGGCTGGGGTGGGAGGTAATGGTCGCCGTGCAGGACCAACTGCTGGCGGTTCGTTAGAACTACCTCACCGAAGGAGGTCGTATGAAGCAAGAACTTCATGTGCCTCCAACTCTAATCGGGGGTGTGATAAAAATGGTGTAAAAGGGTCATATGCGTGTGGCGATTACGGAAATTTGGCTGCCGTCTTGGTGGTTGATGTATAGGAGGTTGGGTTGGTGGGGGTCCTGGGTTAGGGTCCCTCCGTTGGCTTCGACGATTTGCTGCCATTCGGGTAAGGCCTCGGCTATTTGCTTTTTTCGGCGGTGCCATGTCATGCGGCATGGGGTGCTGCAATAGCGTTTGCGGCGTGTCCCTTTGAGGGGTTGGCGACAGGTGCGGCACGGCATCGGGGCGTAGGTTACCGTATCGTCTGGCGTTACGCAACTGGCGGACGTGCTGGTAGGGCGCGTGGTAGGGGAGTCAAGGCAGGCGGCGACTCAGGGCCGGTAGGCAGGCGGGGGAAGGGTAGGGGTAGGTCCCTAGCGGCCTGCCCCTGCCCCCCGCCTGAAGCGTTAGGTGCTTAGTTGTATTTGCAGGTCGATGATTGCGAGTCCGTTCTGGGTGTTGGCTCCGAAGTTGGGGCTGACAACGATTATGTAGTCGACTTCCCCGGCGGTGATTTCGGCTTGGGTGAGAGTGGTGCTCCTGTGCGCGGGGGCGCTGGTGGGGTCGCCGGGTGTGGCTCGGACGTCGACGACTTTCCCGATGGCGTTGTCGACTTTGCCTCCGTCGGCCGGCGCGTCGGATGAGTCTGCGTCGTACTTGGCTGTTACCTCGATTTTGTGGGCCACGGTCGCTCCTTCGGGGAGTTTGATGACCAGGTCGAGGCCTCGGAGGGGATGGATTTCGAGGTCGGTTAGGGTGGCTTCGCCGTTGGCGTTGGCGGTCATGTCGATGACTTGGCGGACGGCGATTCCGTCGACCTCGGTTTGGGCGGCGATTCCGCTTATGACTACGCCGGTTCCGGCTGTAAGGATGATGCCGGCTATGAGTCCGGCTGCGTAGCGGGTTAGGTTCCGCATGGGTTGTACCTCGGCCCGCTACCAAAGGCGTGGCAGAGTTTAGGGCGTGGTTCGGTTGGATGGGGGATTTACGCGCCGGCCTCGGGGGCGGCGTGTGGTGTGGTGTTACTTAGGAGGTCAGTTGGGAGTATCCGGGCGGTAGCGGTCAATTATGCACTCGGCACACTGGTAAAGGTTTTCTAGCGCCGGGCGGTCACAGTCGGCACCACTGCATCGGCAACCGTGCTTCGGGTGGCAACCGTAGCGGCTGATTAACTCGCCACAGTTGGGGCAGCGGGCTTTCTGCAGGACGGTGACTTCAAGTTCCGCCTGGCAATCGGTTACGGTGCAAACCGGC
>JAPPLU010000079.1 GCA_028874075.1 Chloroflexota bacterium | reverse complement strand
TCCGCGTTTTCCCAGGACCGGCTGAGCCGCGTTCATCAGGTCCACCAGCCAATCCACATCGTAAACCTGGTCTGTCAATCCCGCCGCCATCGCCGGACTGGTCTTGTACCCGCCGGCACGCTTGTTCAAGGTGGTATGGGGCCGGCAGAAATTGTAATGAACAAAGTACAGGGCCAGCATGTGGCAGTGGTTCTCCAGCTTCTTGCTGAAGCCGTTGGTTAGCCTGGTGAACCGCCGCATCCCCATCCTCATTGTCAGGTTTTGCCGTTCCACGTAGGAAGTGCTGATATGGTCCCAATCAGGGTCGCCCTGGACTGTTTCCTTGCGCGCCCCGATGCACTCCACCGGCGAGTACCGGCGGGCATCTTCAGCCGGGGCCGGCCCATACAACTTCACCAGTTGGGCATAGTCCACGTCGCCGCCAAACGCGCCCTCAATGGCTTCCAAGTATGACTTCAATCCATCGGTGGTTATTTGGACCCGGTTTTCCAGCCGCGCCCGCATATCGTCCATAATCTCAATGGCTGCATCGGAATCCCGACCAGGGCTGACGTGCCAGGAAACTATCAGCTTGCTATCCGCGTCTATACCCGTCCAGGTCCACACGTCCCCGGCTCCTTCCGGCGCAGCCACCGCCCGCTCCACGTTCCGCCGCTTGGCGTAGCAGAAGCTCCAGACTTCATCGCATTGAACCTTGCGGGCCTGAACTCCCCGGACAGTTTCATCGTGGAACTTAGCACAGGCTTCACCGGCGTCAACCAACAACTTGGTAACGGTGTTGATGGATACGCCGGTTACGCGGCTGATGGACCGCATCGAGGAACCTTCCACCAGCAGGTTGAGTATCTGGATTTGCTTGTCTTTAGAAAGTCGATTCGCCATACCCGTAGTATAGGGGAAACCGGCTTAACTGTCAAGCATTTGTTCACTATGAAAGGGAAAGTCTGGTCTGAGTGTTTCCTACCAGCCAACGGGGGTCCACCGGCGGTAGCTTGGGGCGTTCCTCTTGGGTCAACATTTCCTGAACACTCAACACCTGCATTACCGGATAGTCAGCGCCCCGCACGGCTACCTGGCCTTGTTGCTCGGCAAACACCCGCAATCCTTCTCTGGGAGGGTAGAGCGTTACCATGACCGACATGGGCGCGTTCTGGCCCTGGTTCAGCCAACTGGCCTGTACGCCCAGCAACCGGTCCAGGTCGGGCCGGCCTATCTGCGCCTTGTGCATCTTGACCTGGATCGGGATTACCACGTCGGATTCAGCATAATAGCGGGCGTCAACCCCGCCGTCGCCTACCTTCTGGGCATTGGGTACCGCGTTGAGCAACCCCGCAACCTTGTCCTCCGCCCATTCGTGGCCGGGGCGCCCGTCCTCCGCATCGGACCGGCCCATCAATGCTCGGCGCTCAAACTCTTCCCATTCGTAGTCTTCCCATCCCAGCTTGTACACCAACGGGGTTGCCGCCCCGCCCCGGCTGGCCAACCGTTGCTCCATCACCCTTACGGCTATGGCGCTTACGTCTATCCCCAGGTAGCCCCGGCCCAGCTTGGCAGCTGCATCCGCCGCCGTCCCGCAGCCGCAGAACGGGTCAAGTAATAGGCCCTCCGGCGGGCAACTTCCGGCTACGATTCTTTCCAGTAAGGCCAACGGCTTTTGAGTGGGATAGCCCACCCGCTCTTCAGCTTGGCTATTGATGATTGGAATGGACCAAACATCGGGGAAAGCAGTTGCGCGGGCTGAATCCCTGTAGACGATCTTATCGTACTTGCCATCTTCAATCTTATGCGCTGCTTTCTCCCTGTCATAGACCAGCAGTTGCCTTACTCCATCGCCGACTCGGTTCACGTCCCATCCCCTGGCGTATTTAGCAGCTTGGGGAGCGTCGGGGTCATATTGTTTGTAGAAGACTGGTTTTGGCCCTTTGGAATAGGCAAATATCACATCGTGGTTGCGCTGATAATATGAAGCTGCATTAGTCCACTTCCGATAGAACCATACGAGTTCATTCCTGAAACGCTGGGGAGTGAATACTTTGTCCAGCAGTATTCGCAGCAGCCAATTGGCGTTAGGGTCGCAATGAAGGTAAATACTCCCCGTAGGCTTGAGTACACGGGCCAGCTCCACCAGCCGCCGGACCATGAAGACCGCGTAGGCGGCCATAGGGGAAGTGTTACCGCTTATGAGCCGGACGGCGTTGATTGCGTCCAGTAGGGGGCCGTGAGGGAGTCGCTGATAGGCCCGTTCGGTTTCCACCGTCCACCGCCAAATGTCCCGTAGCTGGGCATCTACCCCGCCTTTGTCGCCAAAGGCCGCAACGTAGTTGTGGTTCGAGTTGAAGGGCGGGTCAGCATAAATCAGGTCAATACATTCGTCGGGGAGTTCACGGAGAATATCCAAGTTGTCGCCGCACACCAGGGCGTTCCCGGACAGATACGGATGGTCAAAGGTCGGGGGGGGGGGCTTTTGTGGCCGGTTGTCGGCGGCTACGCGGCGACATCGCCGGTCTCCTTGTTCCAACGGGCCTTTGCCCCGGCCTGGGCAATCTCAGTCCGCCTCTCTGGGGTGAGAGATCCGGCCCGTGCCTTACCGCCCTTCTTACCGGCCTCGCTCTTGGCCTCGGTGTCTTGGGATTCGGCGGACAGTTCCTCTTCCAACTCCCCGGTGGCTATCTTGGCCACCATCACGGCACAACCGATGACGTCCGCCGGTCGCTTCTCCCCTCTAGGTCCAACCGGCATATTGGCCTCCTTTCAAAGTCAACAATTTGCTTGACAAGTGGGTATATCCTAAAGTCGTGTCAACCCCCCGTCAAGGCTTTTTCGGTCCGCAGAATTTCAAACTGAGACACTACCGG
>JAPPLU010000035.1 GCA_028874075.1 Chloroflexota bacterium | reverse complement strand
CGGCCTGACCCAAAACCCCAGGTATATGCACATCCCACCTTGGCTTTAGTTTAGTCGCCGCCCAGGCGGTGGCCGTCCAGGTACCTGCGGGCCGATGCCAGGACCAGGTCGGGGTCCTCCATGGCGACGAAGTGGGATCCCTTGGGCAGGGTTTCCATCCTGGCGCCCTTGACCTCGTTCAGGAAGTACCGGACCTCATCGCTGTCCCTGGCTGCCTCGTCCGGGTAGTTGCCGGTGTTGCCGAGCAATAGCAGGTAGTCCCCGGACAACGCTTTCAAGTAGGGCGTGGGGTTAAGGGAATGGCGGGCTTCGTAATAGATGGCCTCCACGTCGGTGGGGCATTTCAATTCGGCCCGGCCGTCATCCAACAGGCGGGTGCCGCCGTAGATGTAGTCCCGCACCGCGTCGTCGGTCCAGGTGCTGAAGACCCGGCGGTTGCGGTAGGCATCGTACATGATCTCCCGTGACTCCCAGATGGAACGCTTGTTGCGCGTGCGATTCATCCGCTCCTCTCGCTCCTCGGGGGCATAAACTTCCAGGGCTGGTCCCACCCGGGTATCCACCAGCACGGTAGGACCAACGGTGCCCGGGGCCTTGGAATTGGCAATCATGATGGTCATGCCGCCGGCAGAGTGACCGATTCCATACGGCGGATGGGGAGGGTTTAGGGCTTGAACCAGGCCAATTACGTCTTCGGCCATGTCGTTGAAGGTGTAGCCGCCGGGCTTGCCTGAATCGCCGTGACCCCGCAGGTCCAGGGAGAAGACGTAGTAGTCCCGGGCCAGGTCTTCGGCCAGGGGACGCCACACCATGGCGCACAGCCCGATGCCGTGGGTCATTATCAGGAGGGGACTTTCCGGGTTTCCCCAGGTCAGGCCGTGCAAGGTAATGCCGTTGGCCTGGACGTATTTGCTGGTTGGTTCCAAGGTTTCCTCCGTTGCTTTTGGTTCTAACATGGATACACAGGATATACAGGATGAGGCGGGCTGCCTGGCCGAGTTTCGCCACACGCCCATCCCAGCCTTTCCCCAAGGAGGGGGAAGGGACGTCGATATGGATTCCCTACATTCCCTACAGCAAGTTCCAACGAGGCTGTTCAGCGGCTGCTTCCTTCAAGTAATCCACCACCCAGTCTTTGACTTGCGGATCCAAGTAGAAGGTGGGGCGTATCAGTTCGCTCTCGTCAGACACCAGTCCCTCCTCCACAGCCAGTTCGGCCTCTCGCGTACCGGGCATTATGCTCACGCCCACCCGCAGGTTGGCCATGGAAGGCTTGATATTGCGCAGGAAGTTGAGCTTTTCGTCCACTGACTCCCGGGTCTCGCCGGGGTCGCCAAACCGTTGGGCGATGGTGTAGTTCAGGCTCCCCTCCTCGCAGATGCGGCAGGTCTCCAGCATGGGTTCCATGCGTTCGCCCAGGGTGGTCCCGTCGTGGCTGTCGCCGCGCATGTTGCCCATCATCACCAGGACACAGCCGGCTTGCTTCATCAGGCCTACCAGTTCGGCGTCACAGCTATAGGGCGCCAGCCCGGTGGTCCAGTGGACGCCGATGTTGGCGGCGATCAGGGCACGGCACAAGTCTTTAGCGTGGGAGAGAGGAATGTTAAAACCATTGTCGATGAAATGGACCTTGCGCAGGTTGAACCGGGCTTCCATATCCTGAACTTCCCGCACCACCTCGTCGATGGGGCGGATTACCCGCCAGGCGCTGCGTTCCGCCGGTTCGGAACCCGGAGACGTGGGGTAGTTGAAGTCGCCGAGCTTGGTGATGATGCCCACGCCGAAACCGGCCAGGCGGTACTTCTCCATGTCCAGTTCGTCAAACCGGGGCGGCATTGAGAACTCGGAGCGGCAGCGCATGCCGTTGAAGTGAATGCCGGCCTCGTCGCGGTACACCAGGCCAGGCAAGTCAAGATACGAAGGTTCGCCAATTTCGATGCGGCCGGCCAGTTCGGCGAAGGTCTCGCCAGCGTCGCCGGCCAGGCCCAGGTCAGGTTGCAGGTACGCAAAGCATTCTTCAGGCAGCAGGCTGAAGGCCGGCCCACCGCAGACGATGGGGGCAGTAGAGAATTCCCGAATCTTGTCGATTACGTTCTTCGTGATGGGCAGGGCCCACTGAGGATCCATGTAGCTGTGGTTGCTCAGGTTCCGCAGGGACAAACCCACCAGGTCGGGCTGGAAGTCGTGTACTGCCTCCTCGACTTCCGCCAGGTAGTCCTCGGAAAACATCAGATCCAGTACCTTCAGCAGGTGCCTGTCGGGGTCCAGGTGGCCGGCCACGTAGGCCATGCCTATTGGCAGGGGCTGGGCGTTCATCCGGCTGACCAGGCGGTTATGCCGGTTGGTGGCAATCATTAGAATACGCATCCCGGGTCCTCCTTGCCTGGATGGTTCCTGGCTAAATATACGTTAAAGCGGGGGTTAGGGCAATTGGATAAGGGACTGCTTTCGGACTGTCCGGTTTCCGGCGGGGCCAGGGCCAACACACTACCCTGCCCCTGCGGTGAACCTGGTTCAAGCCTCCTGCCAACGAAATGGATGACTGGAAGAGGCGGGAAGCCACCACCGGCGGGAAACAGGCTCATGTCCAACTGGCAGAAAGGGTAAAATGAGAGGACAAATTTCGCTCGGAGGTGACAGGATAATGACGATGCAGGAAAAAAGCGGAAAGAAACTCCTGGGCTGGGAAGATTGCCCCGGAGTAGCGCGCGACCCCCGCAGGGTAGGCGGAGCCTGGACCTTCGGCAACACCCGGCTCCCCCTATATATCGTGTTTCAGAACCTGGCCGGCGGCGCCACCATAGAGGAGGTCACCCAGTGGTTCGAGGGCATCACCGAACAGCAGATTAAGGAAGTGCTGGCCCACTTGGCCCGAATGCTGGAGGAAGACAGGATCAGGGAGGAACCGCCGGAATGAAGATTCTCCTGGACCACAACACGCCCCATCAACTACGTAGAGTCCTTTCAGAACACGAGGTCCACACCGCAGCGTACCTGGGTTGGAGCGAGCTTGAGAATGGAGACCTGCTGGAAGCGGCTGCGAGCCACGGCTACGACATGATTGTGACTTGCGACCAGAGCATACACCACGAGCAAAATCTGGGCAGGTACGACGTTACTCTCTTGACTATCACGAGCGGCAACTGGAACGTCATCCGGCAAAATATCGGCCCCATTCGCGATGCAATAGAAACCGCAGTTCGGGGTGAGGCTAATCCCGTCTATTTGGGGCCTCAAGCCTGAGCCGGTTCTTTATACGTGAAAAGGACCGAGATAAGAGCATGGACTTGCGACTCACCGTATGGAGGCCAAATTGACACGCTCTTACCCGTATGCTACGTTTGGCCCGTTCCTTGCAAGGGGCGCTATGAGAGCTTTTACCGGCCCTTTCAGCTGAAGTAATCCGAATTTCGTGGGAGTATTCAGCAATGCGAAGCATCGACATTCATGCCCACCTGACACCCCAGCGTTTCTGGCAGGCAACGGAGAAGGGTGGCGACTGGCATTCACTGCGCCGCGAACAGGACGCTCGGGGCCGCCAGATTGCCATCGTTGGCGACCAGCGGGGTGGCCTTCCCCCCAAGGCCCGCTGGACTCCCGAGGAACGCCTGGCCGACATGGACTCCCTGGGCGTGGATATGCACGTCCTTTCGCCATATTCGGGCTTCTATAACTATGGCCTGGATGCCTCATTGGCCATTGCCAGTTCCCGGGATTCCAACGACGAAATTGCCGAAATGGTAAAGGCCTGGCCGGACCGTTTTGCGGGGCTGGGCACCCTGCCCATGCAGGACGTGAACGCAGCCATCGCCGAACTGGAGCGAATCATGACCACCATGGGATTCAAGGGGGCCATGATTGACGACAAAGTGAATGGCAAGCTGCTGGACGAACCGGAGTTCCTGCCCTTCTGGAAGGCCGCGGAGCAGATGGGGGCGATGATACTGTTCCACCAGGGCGATGGCACGCTGGTGGACTTCCGTACCGACAAGTTTCACCTGCCCAACTCCATCGGCAACCTGGCCGACCGCACCATAACCTTCTGTTCCCTGGTAATGGGTGGGGTGATGGACGCCTGCCCCGACCTGAAGATATGCCTGTCCCACGGTGGCGGGTACACCTGCTACAACATCGGCCGAATTAACCGGGGTTGGCAGGGGGCGCCGGACTCTCCCACAAAGCCGCCCATGCCGCCCAGCGAGTACCTGCGCCGCTTCCACTACGACTGCATTGTTTATACGGAAGATTCCTTGAGATTCCTGATTGACACGGTGGGCGCAGACCGGGTTTTGTTTGGCACCGACTGGCCATACGACATGGAGTTTGACTGGCCAGTATCCTGGATTTTGAGCCTGGAGAACATCACCCAGGAAGAGAAAGAACTCATCCTCTGGAAGAACCTGGAGAACCTGCTGGGCCTGTAAGACGGCCAGTCCCGCTGTCTATTGCAGGCTTGTTCCCCACCCTTTACCCGCTGGAGGTTACCGGATGCGCAGCATTGACATCCACGCTCACACCTTTACGCCAACGATGCTGAAGACTATGGCTGCCGGCCAGGAATGGTACGGCATGAAGTACACCGACGCAGAGCAGCGCAATATCTTTGTCAAGGAAGGCAAGATTGTAAACGTACACCCAAAGTGCCGGTTTACTCCGGAAGAACGGGTGGCAGACATGGACCAGCTGGGCACCGAAGTCCAAGTGATCGCCATCCATACGCCGGTCTTCGGCTACCACCTTTCCCCGGCCGACGGCGTTGCCCAGGCCCGGGAGGTCAACGACGACATTGCCGCCTTCGCCAAGGAGGCGCCCACCCGGTTCGCGGGCATGGCCACCCTGCCCATGCAGGACGTAGACGCCGCCATCGCGGAACTGGACCGGGCGGTCAACACGCTGGGCCTGAAGGGCGCAGAGCTGGACACGGTGGTCAACGGCAAGACCTGGGACGAACCCGAGTTTCTGCCCTTTTTCAAAGCCGCCGAGTCCATGGGCGCAACTCTGTTCTACCATCCCCAGCCGCAACACAACCTGATGCTGGAACGTACCAACAAGTACGGCCTGAACAACTCGGTGGGGGTGCCGGTGGAAGACACGCTTCTGGTGGCCGCCCTGATTTACGGCGGGGTGATGGAGAACTGCCCCGACCTTAAGGTTTGCGTGGCCCACGGCGGCGGACCCGCCTGCTTCGGCATGGGTCGAATGGACCGCGGCTGGCAGGTACGGTCCGAGGCCCGCGTAAACATCACCCGCCCGCCCAGCTACTACCAGAGCCGCCTGTACTACGACATCGTGGTAATGAGTGAGCGGTCCCTGCGCTTCCTGATCGACCAGGTGGGCATCGAGCGGGTTGTACTGGGCAGCGACTACCCCTTCGTAGGGTGGGACCCGTCGCCCACGGGTTGGCTGCAAAGCCTGGAAAGCATTACCCAGGAAGAGAAGGATATGATCCTGTGGAAGAACCTGGAAAAGCTGCTGGGTATCGAGACTAAGGGGTAGTGATCTTAATCCACGAATTGCCACAAACAAGCACGAATTTACTTTTTCCCCATTAGTGATCATTCGTGTTCATTAGTGGATGAAAGCCGGTAGAGATTTTAGCCATGAAAAACCTTTGGTCTGATAGCGAAGCCCACTCCCTGGACGAACTGGACAAGCTGGTGTATATGAGCCGCCTCATCGGGGCGGACCCTTCCCTGGTGGTCTGGGGCGGCGGCAACACCTCCATCAAGATAACCGAGCAGGATTTCCTGGGGCGGGACGTGCAGGTAATGCGCATCAAGGGTTCCGGGTCAGACCTGAAATCCATGGAGCGGTGGCAGTTCCCCCGTCTTGAACTGGAAAAGGTCTTGCCCGTGTTCGAGCGGGAACAGATGTCCGACGAGGCGATGGTGGACTACCTGGACCGGTGCGTCCTGGACCCCAACTCGCCCCGGCCATCCATTGAGACCCTGCTGCATGCCTTCCTGCCCTTCCACAGCGTAGCCCACTCCCACGCCGACGCGGTGGTTGGGCTGACCAACAACAAGGACGCTGACGACATCCTGCGTAGGGTCTATGGCGACAACATAGGCATAGTGGAGTATTTGCGCCCCGGATTCCAGCTATCCAGGCTGGTGGGCCTGGCAGTTAAGGAAGCGCCCACCCTGGACGGGGTGGTCCTGGTCAACCACGGCCTGTTCACCTGGGGCAACGACGCCAGGGAGGCCTACGACCGGCACATTGACCTGGTAACAAAGGCCGAGGAATTTGCGGCGGCCGGCGATGGAAAAGTGTTCGGCGGCTGGCAGCGCAATCCCCTGGCGCCGGACCGGCGGCGAGAAATTGCTGCGGCAGTGGCCCCCACGTTGCGGGGGCTGGTCAGCCAGCAGCGGCGTTCCGTGCTGCTGTTTGACGACGCCGAGGATGTACTGGAGTTCACCGGTTCGGAAGAAGGCCAAGGACTGAGCGCCATCGGTCCGGCCACTCCCGACCACCTCATTCACACCAAGCGCAAGCCCCTGTGGCTGGACGTTGCGGACCCGGAAGACGTGGAAGCCGTCAAGGATGAACTGCGGCGAGGCATGGAATCATACACCGACGAGTACGCCGCCTGGTATCAGCAGCACACCACGGGCGACGACTCGATGCTGGACCCCTATCCCCGGGTAATCCTGCTGCCCGGGGTGGGCATGTGGACAACCGGGCGGGACGCTCGGGCATCGCTGATAACTAACGAAATTTACCACCACACCATCAACGTGCTGCGGACTGCCCAGTCAGTAAGCGACTACACATCTCTGACTCCGAAGGACGCCTACGATGCGGAGTACTGGCCGCTGGAACTTTACAAGCTGACCCTGGCCCCGCCGGAAAAGGAACTGGCGCGACAGGTGGCCCTGGTTACCGGCGCCGCCAGCGGTATCGGCAAGGTTATTGCCGAGCGTCTGGCCAACGAGGGAGCGCACGTGATCGTTACCGACCTGGACGCCGAGGGAGCGCAGGACGTGGCCGCCGGGATAAACCGCAGTGCCGGCCCGGAGAGGGCCGCAGCCTTTCCCATGAATGTGGCCGATCCCGCGCAGGTTACCGACGTTTTCCAGTCCCTGCGCTGCACCTACGGCGGGCTCGACATCCTGGTTTCCAATGCAGGGATTGCGCCGGTGGGGGCCATTGACGATCTATCCCTGGCCGATTGGCAGCGGTCCCTGGACATCAACACCACCGGCCACTTCCTGGTTTCCGCCGAGGCGGTCAAGTTAATGAAGGAGCAGGGCCTGGGCGGCAGCCTGGTGTTTATCGGCACCAAGAACGTGCCGGCGCCGGGGGCGGAGTTCGGCGCCTACAGCGTGGCCAAAGCAGCGGAGGTGCAGCTTGCCCGGGTACTGGCGCTGGAGAACGGCCAGCACGGCATACGGGTGAACGTGGTCAACCCCGACGCCATTTTCCAGGGTTCCCAGCTTTGGTCGCAGGAACTGCGGGAAGAGCGGGCAACGGCCCACGGGGTTACGGTGGAGGGCCTGGAAGATTTTTACCGGCAGCGTAACCTGCTCAAGGCTCGGGTCTTCGCGGAGGATGTTGCGGAGACTGTGCTGTTCCTGGCCTCCAGCCGCTCGGCCAAGACCACCGGGGCCATGATTCCGGTGGATGGCGGGGTTAGGGAGGCGTTTCCTCGTTAGGGTTCTTCACAAAGAGGACCGGAGAACCAGAGTTACGTAGAGAATGCTCTGTGCCTCTGGTTCTCCTTGTGAAAAGAGTTTTCAGACCTACTATTCCCCCTACCGCTTCACGTACTTGTCCACGCTCATCGCCCCTGTGAGCGCCAGGTAGACGTTGTCCTGGCTGTCCACCCACAGGCCGTGGGCGGAACGGGAGTCCCAACGGGCCTGGATGCGGCCGTCCTTGTCCCGGATGCTGATGCCGGGGGTGGAACCCTCCAGGGATGATTCGGCAATGCAGAAGCTGCCGTCGGTGGTCTGGGAAATGTCGTTAGGACGGGTCAGGTTAGTCCACATCTGCAGGAATTCGCCCTCGCCGGTGAAGACCTGAATCCGGCTGTTCTCCCGGTCGCAGACGTAAATCAGCCCCTCCTCATCAATCAGCAGGCTGTGGGGCAGGTGGAACTCTCCGGGGCCGCCCTTGCCCGGCTGGCCCCAGGAGGCGATTAGGCGTCCGTCGCCGCTGAAGCGATGCACCCGGCTGTTGCGATAACCGTCGGAGACGTAGAGGTCGCCGGAGGGCGAGGGGTACATTTCCGAGGGGAAGTTGAACGGCCCGGCCGCCCGGGGCACCAGGGCGCCGGCCTCCTCGCAGCCAGTGTCAGAGTGGACGCCCCGGTCGCCGATGACCATCAGGGGCTTGCCGTCCAGGGTGTACTTGAGGCACACCGAGTCCTCCCGGTCGGTAAGGTAGATTACGTCGTCCACGATGCAGAAACCGTGGGGCAGGTTGAAGGCGCCGATTCCCCAGGAATCGATGTAGTTGCCCTCGCTGTCAAAGACTACTATGGGCGGGTCCTTGCGCTGGTAAACGTACACCCGGTCCTGAGAGTCGGTGGCCACGGAGCTTACCACGCCGAAGGTCCAGCCTTCCGGCAGGCGGGCCCAGTCCTGAACCAGGTCGTAGTCGTGCTTGTCGGTCTGGATCAAAGTCATCGTAATACCTTCCTCTACTGAGAATTTTCTCAAGGAGAAGCGGAGAACCAGAAACAATTGGAGAGTCTCTTCGAATCTCCGTTTCTCTGCGCCTCTTTGTGAAAAACGCTTACCACTGACGGACCCACTTATCTACGCTGTGGTCTATGGTCAGGCCCAGGTAAATATCGCCCTTGGAATCCACCCACATACCGTGGGCGTGGCGGATAGCCCAGCGCGTAATCATGGTACCGTCGGGTTCCCAGATACTGACATGGGGAACGTCGTCCACTTCCTGCTCAACGATGTAGATGATACCGTCGCTGTCCCGGGAAATGTCGTCCGGCCCGCCCATGCCATTGGTCCACTCGGTTATGTACTCGCCGTCGGGAGTGAATATCTGCACCCGGCGGTTTGCCCGGTCGCACACGTAGACCTTGCCGTCCGGGTCCACCAGGCAGCTGTGGGGCAGGTGGAAATGGCCCGGCTCCGTCTTGCCCGGCTGGCCCCAGGAAGCGATCAACTGGCCGTCGGCGGTGAAGCGGTGCATACGGGCGTTCCGGTAGCCGTCGGAGATGTAGATGTCCCCCGAGGGACTGGGCACCATTTCGGTGGGGTAATTGAAGGGGCCGGCGGCCCGGGGCACAAAGTCGCCCGGCCGCTCGCAGCCGGTGTCGGAATGGACTCCCCGCTCACCGATGACCTGCAAGGGCTTGCCGTCCAGGGTGAACTTGACGGCCACCTGGTCTGAGCGATCGGTTATGTAAACTATGTCATCAACTATGGTAATGCCGTGAGGGTCGGCGATGGCGCCGATACCCCAGCAGTTCAGGTAATTGCCGTCGGCATCGAACACCATGACCGGCGGGTCCTGTCGCTGGAAAACGTAGACGCGATCCTGGGAATCGGTGGCGACGGCGCTGACGATGCCCAAGGATTCACCCTCGGGCAGTTTGGGCCAGTCCTGGATGAGTTCGTAGGTGTAATTGCCTGTTCCGGCTGTGGTCATGTGGTTACTACCCCCTTTGACTTTGGAATTGGGTGGAACTATCTTGCGGAAGTGTAAATGGGGCCAAATAGGGTGTCAAACGAGAAAGTCCGCTTCTTCAGCCGAGGAAACCCGAAAGTATGTTATCGCGGATGGTTTTCGCCACCAGTTCCGGGCGCTGGACGGGCACGTCGTGGATGCTGTCCTCCAACCAGACCACCTTGACCCTGGGCAACAAGCTCTGGGCCTTGGCCACCGATTCTTCCCGGCGGAATGTTCTTGCCGCGACAGAGTCATCGTTGGCCATGCGAGCGGGCAACATCAGGACCGGGCAGGGGACTTGCGGGTAGAGTTGAGTTGGGTAATGTTCCCACAGGGAATCGATGATCCGAAGGTGGTTTTCGCGACTGAGACGGGTGCGGACCGTACCGTCCTCCAGCATTTCAAAGTTGGACATTAATATCTGGTCGAATTCGGGCGGCAGGGCGAAGGGTCGGACCCGGTTGCGGAACCGCTCCCTGAGCGCCTGGGAGGTCATTCCGGCAAAGAGGGGTGGGGCCATGTCTTCCCTGGCCTTCGCCAGGGTCATACCCGGGCGGGCCGAGGGTTCTATCATGCCACCGTCAACAAAACCGATTCCGGTGGCAGTGCCGGGGTAGGCCACGGCGAATTCCAGGGCCACGTCGGCGCCCCAGGAGTGGCCCACGATGACCGGGCGCTCCAGGCCCCGAGCCTGGATTATTCCCAGCAGGTCGCGACTCACGGAGGCAAAGTCATAGCCGGACTCGGGCTTGTCGCTTAGCCCGTGCCCCCTCTGGTCCACCGCGATAACGGAAAAGTCCTCGGCCAGGTCTGGCGCCACCAGGTCCCAGATATGCGAAGATGATGCCAGCCCGTGCAGCAGTACCACGGGCCGCCCAGTACCGCCCCAGTCCCGGTAGTGAAGATTGATTCCGTTGGTGGCGAAGTAGCCGTCTATCGCAGCCTGGACCATGCTGCCTCCTATGTAGTTATTGCCTGGCAAGATGCGCCTGAAGGAGAACTGTCAGGCGACAAGGGGATGTTACCCCGGTAGATTTCGATTGACAACCGCGGCGCCAGCGACCCGGCCCTGGATGGACACGGCCGCCGCCCTGGAATAGGATTAGGAGCGCTTAACCGGCACAAGGGATATGCAGAGGTGCAGAATGGCAGACCAGGGTGAACCGGCGCCAGAGAGACGACCAGACACCTATCTGAAGATAGACGTTAAGGACGTGCGTTCAATCCCACTGCCCGACGGGGACGTGGGCGAGGGCCTGTCGCTGACTACCGAGCGGGGCGAGATTCCCGCGGTGTTGCACCGGTCCCCGGATTCACGTAAGGGTGTAATCTGGGTCTGCGGCGCGCGAGGAGGGTTTGGTGGGCCGGGGCCGGGCCTCTATGCGCAACTGGCGCAAGAGTTTACTGCCCAGGGCATTACCTCCCTGCGGCTGGACTACCGGTTGCCCAACGTGCTTCCCGAGTGCGCCATGGACTTGCTGGCCGGGGTTACCTGCCTGGAAGAAATGGGCCACGACCCGGTTGTAGTGGTCGGCCACTCCTTTGGCGGCGCAGTGGTTATAGCTGCGGGCGCGGTAAGCCGGCACGTGGCCGGTGTGGTCTCCCTTTCGCCCCAGACTTACGGCGCCAACATGGCCGGCCTGGTTGCACCCAGGCCAACGCTCATTGTCCACGGAAAAGCAGATACAAGGCTACCCTATTCCTGTGGCATGCAGGTCTACGAGTGGGCCAACGAACCGAAACGTCTGGTGCTTTACGACGGGGCGGAACACCGCCTGGAGGAGTGCCGGGAGGAGCTGGCCGATCTGCTGAGAGAGTGGATTCCATCCACCTTGGAGGCAGAGCCGGTCACTTTGTAGACCAGGAGATCTCATACTCAACCCAAGACAACCCGGGAGGAACGGCTGCATTGATGACGCTGAAGGACCGCATAGGCTACGATGCCGGCACGACCCGCCTGGAAGAAGCGCTGGCCACAGCGGCGGAGCACGGATTTCATTACCTGGACTTTAACGCCGACCAGGGGCCCAACCGGCTGACCGAGTGGGATGACAACCGGGTTGCAGCAGTGATACGGACTGCCCGGGACGCCGACGTTACCCTGACCCTCCACACCGCATCGTCCATCAACATTGCCGAGTTTTCGCCCTATGTGGACGAGGCCGTCGACCGTTACCTTGAGGGCAACGTTGACCTGGCAAAGCGGCTTGGATGCCTGGGTGTGGTAACCCACGGCGGCTACCACTTCAGCAGTTCGCAGGGCTACCGGTTCCAGTCATCCCTGGAACGGTTGAAGCGGGCTACGGCCTACGCCGAGAGGGCCGGGGTAACCCTGTTCCTGGAAAACCTGAACTTTGAGCCCGACGATGCCGAAATCCACTACATGGCCCACACCGTGGAGGAATGCCGCTTCTACTTCGACGCCATCTCCTCGGAGCGGTTCGGCTGGGCCTTCACCGTCAACCACGCCCACCTGGTGCCCGAGGACGTTGACGGCTTTCTGGACGCCTTTGGCATCAGCCGCATCGGGGAGGTAAGGCTGGCTGACAACCTGGGAGACAAGGAAGTGCACCTGAACCCGGGCGAGGGCAACATCGACTTTCCCGCCGCTTTCGGGCGGCTGGAATCCTCAGGATACACGGGATTCTATACCATGGCCTTCGGCAGTCTGAAGGACAAGCTGGCGGCGCGGGACTATTTCGCCGGATGTGTTGCCGAGTGAGGGTTTGAGTAGAGGGCTATCGGCCCTCTTCTTCCTTCCAGTCCCTGACGTAGCGGCGCTGCGTCTCGGTCTCCGGGGAACGCGTCCAAGCAGACTTGGGACAATCGTCCCAGAGTTCGCCAAGGCGGTCCAGGGCCGCCTCACCCTGGTATCCGTGGCGGGACAGCCAGCAACCGACGACCGTGCCCGTGCGGCCAATCCCGCCCATGCAGTGGACGTACACCAGATTACCCTCGGCAATATTGTTATCAATCATGTCAAGGATGTCCGTCGTCAGTTCCGGGGATGCGGGAATGGTTCTATCCTCGATAGGAAAGCGCTGATGGGTCTGGGTTTCAGTGTCCAGCCACTGCGCGTAGGGTAGCCGGTTTCCTTCTTCGGTCAGGTCGATAAAGGTGGCGACCCCCGCTTCCTTGAAGGCGGCCAGTTTCTCCAGAGACGACGGGTCGTCCAGGTTCCTGGGATATTCTCCAGCCAGTAATTTGCCGGGAATCACCCAGTAGCAGTTTTCTATCGGCTTCTCGGTCAACGCGTCCTCCTTATTTCTCGGACAGGCTTACGGGGACTATGTAGACGCCCTTTGCCCTGGGCATCAGGGAACTTTCGTAGTTGTAGTGGGTTTCCACCAGCATCCGGTATTCCATGTCGGACAACTTCTGCCAGCCGAACGGCACCGGATTCCAGCCCACCATCTGCAGCAGCCGCTCCGACTTTTCTACGGTGGAGTTGAGGCCATCCTCCCGAACGCGCAGGACGTTGGCGGTCATGGCGAAGTCGTCGGCCACTTCCTTGCCGGTCATGAACAGGTGCATGGCCGAGGGATCATCATCCAGCCGGCCCAGCGGCATCCAACTGAGAGTATGGTCCCAGGAAACGATGCGTGCAAAGCTGGATTCGCTGGAAAGAAAGCCTTCGTCCTTCACATCCACCACCCAGATGCCGCCGCCCTCGTCCTTGAAACCGTACAGTGTGTTGAACAGGTGGTCGCCCCCTTCGCTCATCCGGGCGGAAGCGCCATACAGGCCCGCCTCCGGCGCCCTTGGAAAGTCGGAAATGGGGTAGCGTACTTTCACATAATCGTCGGGACTGTCCAGATTAACCTGGTAGACGGCTTGCCAGCGGGGGTCGGCGGGCTGCTCTCCTTCCGCCGGAGTCCATCCCTCGGTGCTGAACAGCCAGGACCTGGCGTCGTAGGGCAAAGGCAGGGCCATCAGGATGATTCCCGGGGCTGTGTAAAGCTCCGTTGCCTCGCCGGCCCCGTTGACTTCCAGGACCTTGTACCGCTGCTTTTTGTCGGGTTCCAGCGACCGCCGCACTATCAGGTAGTGCCGGGTCTCGCCATCATCGCCGCCCGGGTAAGCGCGGAACCCGCCGGCAGTGTCGCAGTCGCCGAGCCAGGGGACTTGTTCCCCTTTCAGGACGCCGGCGATCCACCAACCTTCAAAGCCGAAATACTGTACGCCCGCGCCGGAGCCGTTCCACAGGAGGGCCTGAGCCCGGTCGACCAGGGTGGCGGCATCTTCCATTTCACGGGAAATATGGTCTGGGGTATAGCGAAAGCCCAGCGACTTCAGGATGCCGGCGTAATCGGATGCGGCGAGGCTTTCCTCGTAGACGCGGCACTGCTTCAGGGCCAGAGGAGCCGGGGGATAGCGCTGGTCATCGAAGGGGAGTGACAGGATTTCCAGCTCGTAGTCCCGAGCCAGGTCGGTGGAACCACCGCTGAATGCGCGGGAATTCAAGTGCAGGTGGGTAGGCGGGAAAATACGGTCATCATTGCTTTGCCATTCGGGGGGAACTTCGTCGGGAATGACAAGGAAAGTGCCGTCCACGAAGACCTCGGCGATAACACCGGAGGAGAATCGACGCCGCTGGTATTCAAACTCGACGGTTGTGAAGAGTTGTCCTACCCCTTCGCTTTCCAGGGCAGCGAGCAGACCGTCCTCAACGCCCACACCCATATCCATCAGCCGGTAGACCTTGTGCACCGGGTGCTCACCGATAAGCTCCGATTCCAGCGCCAAGGGATCGAGGAAACTGTGGCCGTCCTCACTGGCAAGGCGGATTTTTGCCTTGCCATCCACCTCGACTATCAGATCGGGTTCGCCTCTAATCTCGACCAATGCCCCTTCTTCAGTGCCGCCGAAGAAGTGGGGCCTGACCAGTTCGGCAAAGGGTTTGCTGATGTCATAACTGGGGCGGCGCTCTTCAACTGACGATGGAGTGGCAGGAACCTTTTCTGTCACTTCAGCCTCCGTGGCCGGCGGTGGATTAGTGTCGGCAGCCCGGGTGGTCGCAGTTGGAATGGGACTTTGGGCAGGTATCGGCGTGGGTTGCAGTGTTGGACCGGCGGCATTGGTGGGCGCAGCGACTACCGGGGCAGGGGCGACTACGGCGGCCTCCGGTGGCGATGCAGTTGGCTGGGAAGTGCAGGCCGACAGGACGACCAGCAATGACGGGATAGTAGTGAGAAAGGGGCGGCGAAAATGCGGGAACATCCACACAATCATCTGACGCCTGCCGCAAAGGGCTTGAGGGCCGCGTAAATCAAATCGTTGATGGGCGTTGGAACGCCAGCGGACCGGCCAGCCCGGACGACGGCGCCGGTAAGGGCCTCCAATTCAAGCGGGCGACCGGCCATTGTGTCGGCGTGCATGGAAGCGTGCATGTCGTCCAGGTCACCTTCGATGTACACCACCGTTGCTTCCACTATGTCCGGGGCCAGGGCAACCTGGCTTGCCCTGGCCACTGTCTCAATCTCTCTCATGCAGTTGACGATGACCTGCCGCCACTCGGGACGGGGCATAATATCGGCCATGGTCTCCCTGGACAGGCTGGTTACCCCGGCCATGGTGGCAATGAAAAGGAACTTGGTCCACAGGATCTGGCGGATGTCCCGGCTGAACTGGGCGTTGATGCCGGCATCCGACAAGACCTGCAGGATTGTGCTGCCGCGCTGGCTGTCGCTGCCGTCCGGCTCGCCGAAAGCGATGCGGACCACACTGCCGCTCTGCTTTACCATGCCCGGTCCCATCCTCGCCGCCTCGATGTAGGCCGCCCCGGGCAACACCCTGTCTGCACCCAGTACTTCAGCCGCCGCCTGGTAACTGTCAATGCCGTTTTGCAGGCACAAGACGGTGGAATCCTGGCCCACCAGGGGCCGTATGGCGGGGACCGCAACCGCGTTCTGGTAAGTCTTCACGGTAAGCAGGGTCAGGTCCACTGTCCCCAACGAGGCGGGGTCGTCGGTGGCCCACAGACGGTCGCCGCAGGGAATGGTGAGAAGTTCCTCGTCGGTCTGTATCCGCAGGCCGTTAGCCCGAATGGCCTCCAGGTTCTCGCCTCGGGCAATCAAGGCAACCTGCTGACCGGAAAGGGCCAGCATGCCACCAAAATAGCTGCCGATGCTGCCGGTGCCCATTACCGCAACTCGCATTGTCCACTCCCGGGATTCCAGTGTTTTCTACGGACCGCCCACTGAACGATAAACCGGGTTCAGTAGGATTACAACCACCCTGGAAGTAACTGTTCAGACTCGATGAGTCAAGGCGCTAGATAAGGCGTCTTTCCGAGTCAGCCTCAGGTGGAGTATCCAGAAATCTTGCTTGCGTTTAGTCCTCGGTTCTCTTGCCTTTGTGTATTCCGGCATTCGCCGAAAGGACGGCGTTGGGAGCCGGTGCGTTCCCTTTCCTCTGAACAGTCTCATGAACGGTCGCACTTGACATTGGCTCCTTGCCACAAGGGAAAACACTTCTCTACCATAATCATGTGGTCGCCCTTATTTCCCAGCTATCGACTCAAAGATCGTAACTGTTCAGAGTTAAGGCAGAAAACCGGCTCAACGACCCGTCATTCCGTTGCAGGCCGGAATCCCTTGAGGTCAGTGAGAAATAGAGGGCGGAGGAGGCCAGGTTTCTGGTTACCAGCGTTCGCCGGAAGGAAGGCATTGGGGCCGGTATGTTCCCCATACCTCCGGTTAGTTTGCAGCGATCCGGTTAAGGAGTTTCGGGTTCCAAAATGGCAGGAACAGACACTCGAATCTTCCCTGGTAGCGCAAAAGAAAACGCCGGACTTGGAACTCTGCCGCTGTTGGTATGGGTAGCAGGACCCTGATCAGCTTCAGTTCTATCCCATTCCGACCGTGGCCCGGAATGGCCCAAAATGGCCCGGCTTGGGCCATTTCCCGGGTCAATTCTCTATCTGGGAAACGGCCGACGGCGGCCCACCGAAGCGCCATCCGGCGTCGTCATGACCCTGCTGTCAAATACGAAACGGCCCGGAATGGCCCAAAATGGCGCTATAAACGAAAAATTCCTTAGTCCTGCAACTCCGGAGGGCTGGAGTGAATCTACCCGGGTTGGCAGGTTCGGGCGGTCGTCAAGTCGGTTTCTTCCTGGCATTTGGCAGTAATCTGAAGGGGAAAGGCGAGTCTGCCCAAAGCAAGAATTGCGCTTGACCCTTCAGGTTCCGGTTTGCCTTGACTACCCTTGGTTTTCTACTTATGCTGAGTTTGCCTCCAGGCTGTTGCCGGAGGGCAAATTTGTGCAAGAATCGGGGCCCCGCGCCTGTCAATGGGGCCAAGCAAGGAGCAGCGGATGACCCAGCAGCAGCCCGCCCCACCTATAACTCCCCCCGTTCCCCAGCCGGAATCCGATTTTTACTGGGAGAAGTGCAAGGAACGCGAATTGTGGCTCCGCCGTTGCGTTGATTGCGGCAATATTTACTTCTATCCCCGGGACATCTGCCCGGCCTGTTTCTCGCGGAACACTGACTGGATGCAGAGCAGCGGCAGGGGTACCGTCCATACCTTTTGCATCGTGCACCGGGCGCCCACGCCGGCCTTCCGCGACATGGTGCCTTACGTCCCCGTCATAGTTGAGCTGGAGGGCGGGGCACGCATAATTTCCCACCTGGTCGACATTGAACCCGACCCTGAAGTCATCAAATGCGGCATGGCGGTGGAGGTTACTTTCGACGACTTGACCGATACCATCAGCCTGCCCAAGTTTCGGCCCGCCAGCTAGTGAATGGGATGACGGACCTGACCGGCAAGGTAGCTATCGTAACGGGAGGCAGCCGGGGCATTGGCCGGGCGGTAAGCCAGGGACTGGCCCGGGCTGGCGCCAAAGTGGTGGTGTCGTCCCGTACCGAGGAGGAAGCCAAGCCCGGGTCTGAGTTTGAACGATATGCCGCCGGGAACATCCACGACACGGTGCAGGGCATAAACGAAGAGGGCGGGGATGCCCTGGCGGTCAGGTGCGACGTTGCCGAACCCTCCGACCTGCAACACCTGGTAAGGACTACCGTTTCCCACTTCGGAGGTATTGATATCCTGTTTTCCAACGCGGGCATCGACTGCGAGTCCCCCGTAGTTGACCTGGACCCAGAGTTGCTGGACAGGGCGCTGGCAGTGAACGTGCGCGGGCCCCTTCTGCTGTGCAAGTTTGCGCTTCCCACAATGTTTGAGCGGGGTTCCGGTTCCATAATCGGCGTAACTTCCGGTTCCGCCAGGGGCTACCGGGAGGGCCGCGTTGGTTATTCCATGAGCAAGGCAGCCCTGGAGCGGATGTTCCTGAGCCTGGCGGAAGAGGTCCGGCCCCACAACATTGCCGTCAACCTGTTCAGCCCCGGTCGGGTGGATACGTGGATGAACCGGCGCGGGGACTGGCCCGGCACCGCCCATATTCCGATGGTGCAGCCCGACGAAGTTACCGACGCCGCCGTCTGGCTTTCCGGCCAGACCGCCGGGACTTTCACCGGCCAGGTGGTGGAACGGGCCGACTTTGGCGTTACCTGGGGAGCGGGAGTGGCGGCTTAACCCTACAGTACAGGCCGTAAACGCAAAGTCCTCAGCTACGGACTGAGCGCCATCACTCCCTTCCTGACCTTCTCCCTTGATGGGAGGAGGGATTTGTTTGGACTTTCCACCTTTACCCATTTATTGACCCCAAAATATGCGAGGAGGCGAACCAATGACCACCCCCAATCCGGCCAGCGAAGTAGCGCCCAAGATGGCAGAACTCAGCGCCAACGTGCTGTTTGGCGACGTTTGGGAACGCCCGGAGCTCTCCAAGCGGGACCGAAGCATGATTACCGTTGCAACTCTGGTGGCTTTGTACCGCACCGAACAGCTGCGGGGCCACATTAACCGGGCCCTGGACAACGGCGTCACCAGGGAGGAAATTGGCGAAATCATCACTCACATGGCCTTTTACGCCGGCTGGCCCACGGCGGCCAACGCCGTTCGGGTTGCCAAGGAAGTGTTCGATTCACGCCAGTAAGGCGCTGCTTAAGCGAAGGACCAAGACGGGGGCAGACTCTCAAAGCCTGCCCCTCTTTGTTGGCGGCTTTAGGGTAGTGCGGTATGGCTTTACGACATAGCCCGGGCTGCCGTCAAGAAATTTTGCGCAGCCTCATAGCCCCTGCTCCCTCCCCGACGTATGGAGGGCAGAAGATAGACATTGCCCATGGAAGATTCCAGGAACCGTGAGTAAACCTCAAGGGCCAAATCAACACTTGAACGCCCTGCGGCCAGTTCCTCCTGCAGGCGGACTGGGACGGGACCGAAGGCCACACTTTCCTCTTCCAGCATTTGCAGGCCCCAATATATCGGCATCAGGCAGGGGCCCCCGGCAATTTCCTCATAGGCCTCCATAAAGCCGGAGGCATGTGTCGGGTCGTACACAGGTTGGGTTATCAGGAAGGCAGCCCCCTCACTAAGCTTGCGGTAAGCCAGGGCAGCCTGCCGGCATGGGTCCTGCCCCGGGTCCACGGTAGCTCCAATGCAGAAGTCAGTAGGGGAGTCCAGCTTGCGGCCCCGGAAGTCTATCCCTTGGTTCATTTGCGAGATGTGAGCAATTAATTCCGTCGGTCGGTAATCCACCACTGCAGGGACGCGTTTGGTATCGGAGGTGGAGAAGGAATCCCCCTGGGCCACAACCACGTTCTCCAGCCCGAGCAGTTGGGCTCCCAGCAGGTATGACTGGACCGCCAGGCGGTTCATATCACGGGTGAGAAGAGCGAAAATGACGTTTTGGCCGGTTCTGCGTTGCAGTTCGGCCGCGAGCATGGCCGAATCGGCGCGTACGGCCCGGCCAGGGTTGCGGTTGACCATCAGAAAGTCCGCGTCGGGAAAGGGGGAGGGGATGTCCTCGTAACTTCCTGAGCGTGGAGGAGAGAAGTCGCAGATGAAGGCGGGATTCCCGGTAGCCTCAAATCCGGCAGCGGTTACCCAGGTCATTGACTACCGCCTTTCGCCCGCAATGAGGGGCTCGACCAAGGGTGGGACCAGGGCAAACGCAATTCAGGAGTCCATACCTTAAACGGCGCACCGCACAAGTTCGAGGTTCATACCGCACAGGTAGGGCGGGTTTGCGCCAAATCCGAAATGCAACTGACTTCAGGGTGGAAATTGAAGGGCAGGCCGACGACAGTTACGGGATCAACTGCTCTACGTATTCCCGGAAAATCCGCATAGACTTCTGTTCCGTCATTCCCAGGTAGAAGCGGATGCCCTGGACGTATTCGACCACATCGCGGGGCAGCATGAGCAGGTTTTCCCGGGGTTCGGCAATATGGTAGAGGTTGTCCACGCCGTCTTCCAGGCCAACGTAGAGGGTGTCCTCCAATACCGCCAGTTGCTGGGAGTCGATGCCGTTCCTCGCCATCCAGCGGGCGTAAACGAAGGGAAGGCGGGTCCATTGGAACCATTCTTCGCCCAGGTCGTAGCGATGGGGGAATCCCCGTGCGCCGCGCCGCTGCCGCAGTCCCCGGTCTCCCATGACCATGAAGGCGTCGTGCTCATCCCGCAAGCCCACGTATTCTCCAGGTTCCACTTGATACTTTTGCTTAAGCAGGACTTGCAACAGCTTGACCGAGGTCTTGGAATCATCTATCAGGCCGACCCGGGCTCCGGCCAATTCTTCCACGGGAACTTTAGAATAGAGAAAGACGCTGCCAGCCCGGTCGGTGCTGGCAATACAGAATCCGCCCACCGGTTGCAGTGAGTCCTCCTTGCCGTAGGTATCCACAACGGGAACCAGAGCAGCATCGATTGTGCCCTGTTCAATGTCTTCAACAGCGCGATTGGGCATAGTGTCCACCAATTGCATCCCCCTCCTCTCCGTATCGAAGTAGAAGGGTTCGCAAATCATGTAGGGGATTCTGCCCACTTTCAACGACATATCTGTTAGCCGCTCCTCGACGCTAAATTTCCGTTGCAAACCCGGACCGGGCCCGCGCTCCGAATTCGCTTCAAATCATAACGATTTTAGGTTGGGCGGGTAGGTCAGTCAAGGCAGACCAGGCATAGCAGCAGGGAGAGTACCTATGCATTTGTTTAACTCCGCCTTCCAATCTTCCCAAAGTGCAAGTTACCCGGACCAGGTTCGATGTACCCGCGGAGGTGTGAACGAAGTGGTTCGTCCAGAGCCGACAACCGATGCCCTTACGTAATCGGAGAGTTTGATTGACGGCCGGAGCACCGCTAAACTGGAGCCACGAATCATTGGAATGCCATCAACATTTCAAGGAGAGACAAATGTCCCGAATACAGCTGCCCACCAGTGAGAGCATACCCGAGGACCTGCGAGATGTATTTGACGAGATAAACGCCGGGCCCGGCGGCGTGGGTACTGGCCCGATGTCGATTCTGAAACACAGCCCGGAAATGGCGCGGCGAGCGATACCTTTCTGGGAATACGTGCGTAACGAGTCCACCGTACCGCATCAGATGCGTGAGCTGGCCATGCTGGCAACAGCGAGGGCCAAGGATTGTATCTACATTTGGGACCGCCACGTGCCTATTGCCAGGCAGTCGGGACTGAGCAACGAGTTAATTGACGCGCTGCGAGACAGGAGACCCTTGCCGGAACTGTCCCCCTCGGAGGCAGCCATCATTAACCTGGCCAACGAGTTCTTTAACGGAAGCAAGGTCAGCGACGAGACTTTTCAGGCGGTGCACCAGGCGTTTGGCACCCAGGCCATGGTGGAGTTGGTAACGCTGATGGGCTACTACGCCATGCTGGCATTCAACGCCAACACCGTCGACCTGCAGCTTGCGCACGAGTCGGATGAGCCATTGCTGCCCGTGTAACGTTCAGGCCGGTTGCCTAGTATTAAGCGGCAAGCGAAAAGCAAGGGCATTCCAGTTGGCGTAGAGGGCCGAGAGCGCTAATCAAGGCACGGATACGGGGCAAACGTGAAGGTCTTGGAAACCCGGCAGTTTACTCCGGTGCAATTCCTTTGGCGCGAAACAGTTCAGAGTCAGGAAGGAAGGTTGGCTTCCACAGCCGTCATTCCGTCGAAAGGCGGGATGCAGGAGGGTAAGTGAACCTCAGATCCATTGAAAGGCCAGATTTCCGGATCCAGTTTTACGCCCGTATGAAGGTTAGGCCCGAATGAGACTCCGAGTATCTGAACAGTTGCCGGCGCACTTGACAGCCCCAAGGGAGAGTCTTACCATTTCTATGGTACCAGGGATTGTTTCCCTTACCGGTGGCGGCTCGGCCGTTTGGATCGAATGATGATTCTGCGGTGGGCAATAGCCCGGGGATATAGCTCAACTGGGAGAGCGCGGCGTTCGCAATGCCGAGGTTGGGGGTTCGAGCCCCCCTATCTCCACCAACCTGCCCCTGTAGCTCAGAGGATAGAGCGGCGGCGTCCTAAGTCGCGCGTCGGGGGTTCGAGTCCCTCCAGGGGTACCACCGTATCCAATACTGCGAACACCGCCATTCAGGGCGATTTCAGCGGCATCCGCTCCCCCTATTGGACTGTCTTCCGGCGTGGGGATCGTGTAAACAATGGTCGCCCCGCCGGGGCGGACCAGCACCTCCTTGACGAATGACCGCACGAAGGCTTTGGTCTCGGTGAGTTCGCTGGTCTTGAGGAACTCGCTCATGTCGGCGGCGAAAGCGGCGATGGTGTCGGCGCTGTCCAGCAGTTCCCGCCGTTCCGCCAACACCGCCTTGGCTTCCTCGGCGGCGGCTTCCAGTTGCTCCCGGCGGTGGCGGTGCGCCAGGATGCGCTCCGAAGCGTCGGCCATCGCCAGGTCGGTGCTCTCCACGAAGTGCCAGATGCGGTCCAGCTTCCGCTTCACCTCTTCCAGTTCGGCCTCGATGGTTTCCAGGTTCTGCCGTTGCTCCCGGGCCACCCCGTCCATCTCCTCGTCCAGCAGCTTCACCAGGGCACGGATATTGGACTCGGTGAGGATGTGGTCCCGGATGTTGGAGATGATGGTGTCCTCGAAGGACTTGGCGGCGAGCCTGGGAGTGTCGCAGGTTCCGCTGCCCTGCTTGAGGATGGACTGGCAGACGTAGTAGGTGTATTTGCCGCTCTTGGCTTCGGAGGCGGACAGGGCCTTGCCGCAGGTCTCGCACCTGGCCAGGCCGCTGAGCAGGTAGGGACTGGCGGCGCGCCGGGGATGGGTGACCGCTGGGGCGCGGGATGCCAGCAGCTTTCGGACCCGCTGGAACTCCTCGTGGGATACGATGGCGGGGAAGACGTCCTCCACCCGCACCGGGTCCTGGCCGTCCTTGGCATTGGTTCCCCATACCAGATTTTCGCTATAAAATTCGTCCACGGACTCGATGATGGCCTCCATCAGCTTGCCAGTGGGGGTATCGTCGGCGTGCTCGGTGATGGAGACCACGCGGATGCCCTTGCGCCTCAGCATGGACTTGAAGGCGACGGCGTGCTCCCGCTTGCGGGTGAACCGGCTAAACTTCCAGACCAGAATCTCGTGAAAAGGGGCTTCGGACTTGGATGCTTCGTCGATCATCTTCTTGAACTGTGGCCTGTCGGCGATGCGTCCACTCTCGGCCTCGTCGATGTACTCGCGGACCACCAGGTAGCCGTTCTTGTCGGCGTAGTCATGGAGCGCCCGAAGCTGGGCGGCGACGGAGAGGTCCACGTCCTGACGGTCGCTGGAGACCCGGGCGTAGAGGGCCGCCGGCACCAGGTCGGTATTCTTACTCATCGTTCTGTCCTCCATCATTGTCGTCTGACTGATTGGCTTGGCGGGAGCGCAGCCGTTCCAGCCTTGCCTGGCGGCGCAGCTCCCTCTCTTCCATGTACAGGCGGAGGGCTTCCCGCACCAGTTCGCTCATGTCGCGGCCCTCCTCACGCCTCACGGCGTCCACTTGCTCGAACATCTCGGGCGGCAGGGAGAAGGTGATGGTCTTTCTGCGTGGCGGCATGGTGTCTCTTTTTTTGCCGGTTATTGTAATTACTTGTCTTACCCTTGATTATCGGACATCCGGCCCGCCCCGTCAAGATGCGGCGGTCGCTGCTCTTGGGTTGAACCTGGGATAGGGCCGCTGGAGACGGCCCAACTGCGGCTCAAGGACGCTGCGGCGCTCCCAGGGCACGGCGACTACTATCACCTTCGCCAGCCGTCCCTTCCACACGACGGGCCTGGCGATGGCGGCCATGCCGTCGGCTTCGGCGTACTCCGCGCTGTCGCTGTGGGCCGCACGCTCCGCCAAAGAACCCGAGGGCAGGGCCTTGTCCTTGCGGGGCATCCCTCCACGCCGTCCGTTCAAAAGCCGGGACCGGCGCGGCCCGAAGCCCGCCGTCCGCTTCACCACCCTGGCCCGCAGCACGGCGGGATCGGTCCAGCCCGCAGGGTCGCCCCGCTCCGTCCGCTCGTACAGGACCACCAGCAGGGGCGGGTCCCGCACCACCTCAGCCAGCCGCAGGGCCGCCGAGGAGTAGGCGCAGCCAAAGACATCGTGGATGGCCGCGACGTCCAGCCCGCTGGCCTGGGCGTAGGACAGGAAGATGTCCGGCTGCATCAACGCCGCCGCTGCGAACCGTTCCGCCTGCTGGCAAATCACCGGGTTTGGCCCGGAGGGGACGGCCATACCGGGCGAGTGGATTTCGGCCATGCACTCCAGGACGATCTCATACATTTCATGTAGAACGGTATGGGACTTGGAACCCTCCCACAAATCCTCCCGGTGGTAGATGTGGTACTCGCCGCCGGGCTGGCCGACGTGGGCGCCCTTCAATCCATCCATCTGTCCCTCCTGCACCGTGCCGAACCCGGCCCGCTGCGCCAGGGCGGTCAACTCCTCCAGGGTGGGACGGGCCGACAGCCCGAAGTAGTCCACGAAACGGGCGGCCAACCCTTCAGGGTCGAGGGACTGGCGGTAAGGTTCGTCGTCCAGCAGGTCGCGGCAGAAGCCGCTCAGGGTCTTCTCCATCATTCCAAGAGCCTCTTGCCGGTGAACTTCTCGTACATCTCCACGATGAACCGCTTGGCGTTTACCGTCATGGGGCCGTCGGGCCGGGTGCCCACCCGGAAGGCCGGGTCGTCCAGCACGAAGCGGTAGGCTCGCTCCACGTCCATCGCCTCGTCGCCGTAGGGGTCGGGCTGCGGCCCGTGGCCGGCCCGCCTTAGCAACTGCTGGGCGTCCACGTTGTACAGTTCGGCCAGCTTGCGGACCACATTGCCGCCGGGGTGCTTCTCCCCCCGCTCGATCAGGGACAGGTAGGAGGCGGACACCCCGGTGCGCCGGCTCACCTCCCGCAGGCTCACCCGGCCCCGCAGCCGCTTGAGCAGGGCGCCGATGTCCTCGTAGTCCTCGGCGCTTTCAGCCGGGTCCCCCGGTTCCAGGTTGTCGTCGTATTCGTCCATGCTTGCTACCCCGTCGTCGGTGTCGTCGCCCGAACAGGCGTTGTCATCTTGCGGATTGATTGTTACACCAGAGTAAACACTTTGTCAAAAGGGCGGCTGAAAGACGACTTGGCCATTGTTCCTATCGGTGAACCGTTGATACACTCATACATACAGAACGAAATTTCTAAAACCAAGCAGAGTATAACCCACTGGCCCCTTCCAGGCTACCCCCGGAAGTCAGGCCGGCCCCGATAGAGAGAAGAACCCTTTGAACAAGAAACGCAGACTCACCGAGGACCAGGAGCGCCAGCGCATGGACGGGTTGCGCATCCTAGCCCGCATCATCGCCCGCCACTACTTGGCCCACCCGGAGCTGTATCCCAGCCCAGGCAACGGGGCAACTTCATCCGTCAAGGATGGCAACGCCCCGAGGGAGGACGCGGCGTGAAGCGAAAGAAGCCCCCGTTCCGCGCCCGGCTGGACCCGGACAAGGCGTGGGAACGGCTCCACGTGCTCAACATGAGCCAGAACGAGTTGGCCCGGCGCATCGGGCGGTCCCGGAGCTTCGTCTCCGACCTGTTCCACGGCCGGCGCTGCGCCTCGGGTGAGACCCGCCGCCGCCTGATGGAGGTGTTGCAGGTCACCCGCTTCGAGGACCTGTTCGTCATGGAGGAGAACGGTGAATAGGGAGCGCGACCCCTCCGGCCACCGGCGGTTCCCGCCGGGCGTCGCCCTGATGCCCGAGGACTTCCCCCGGAAGCTGGCGGCGCTCAAGGAACTGACCGGCCTGACCTGGGAGGGGATGGCCGACGCCCTGGGGGTGGACCCCCGCCAGCTCTTGCGCTGGCGCAATGAGGACGGCGAACCCAACGCCGGGGCCATGCTGTCCCTGGCAAGGCTGGCGGTCCGAGTGCCGGGCGGCCTGGCCCTGCTGATCGACGAAGACGTGGAAGTAATTTACTGACTGAGGAGGTAACTGCATGACATTGGCCGAGCGGAACCCCTTGACCGACTTTCACCCGACGCCCTGGCCCGAGGACTTCGGGCGGCGGCTGGAGGGCCTGAAGGTGCTGGCCGGAGTGAAGTGGCTGGAGATGGCGGACCTGCTGGGCGTCACCGACCGGGCCATCCTGCTGTGGCGGAGGGGCGAGCGCCGGCCCTCCGGGGCCAACTTCCTGGCCATCACCGAGCTGGCCCGCAGCATCCCCGGCGGCATCGAGGTGCTGTGCCAGGGCGACGCCGGGGCCTTGACTCTATGGGCCATCGGTGACGACGCCGACGGTGATGGCCTTGAGTGACGGTATGAAGGGCGCGGAATGGGACCGGTGCTTACGGTTTCCCGCGCCGTCCCTGCCCCAGGACTTTCCGGTGCGGCTGGGCCGGCTGGAGGACCGTTCCGGCGTTTCTCTGGAAGAGGTTGCGCTGTCCTCCGGGCTGCCCGCCCGCTTGGGCCGCCTGTGGCGCATCGGGCGGCCTCCCAGCGAGGAAGAGCTGAGGGCCATCGTGGAGTTCGCCTGCGCCGTGCCCGGCGGCATCGCCGTGCTGCTGCTGGACGCTACCCAGCCCTGGCCGGTCCGGGAGTAGCAGTCCAGTGGGCCGCCGCCAGCAGTGGGTCTATCACATCGAGCCGGAGGAGTTCCCGCCGGACTTCCCGGACCGGCTGGACGCCTTCCGGCAGGCTGCCGGGTTGAGCTGGCGGAGCCTGGCCCGGCTGCTGAAGGTCAACGCCCGCACGGTGTTCCGCTGGAAGGCCGGGGCCGCCCCGGGCTCCGGCCACCTGGTTTCCCTATTCGCCCTGGCCGCCGGAATGGGGCTGCTCCATCTGCTGCTGCCGGAGGCGGGGGAGCCATAGGGCGGCATTGACTCGCTGAGTAACTGACGCAAATCCCCCGGTCTCAATACAGTCGAAGTCGGGCGGGTCATTCCTTCCGGGCTTGGCTGTCATGTTGACCATCTTACTTGTACGTAGCCGGATTATGATGTCGCGACTGAATCAGGGGTCTCCGTTTTTGGGCAAGGAGTCCCGCACCTGCCGGCCCAGGGCGGTCAGCCGGTATCCCTGCGTCCTGCTCCTGGGTCGGTCCGGCCGGGTCATCTCCACCAGGCCCGCGTCCAGACCGGGTTGCAGGTAGGTCCTCGCGAAGTGCTGGCGGTCCTTCAACCCTAGAGCTTGCATAATCTCTACGCGGCTCATCTCCCCCTGGAAGACAACGATGAGCCGTCGCACATGGGGGGTAACATGAGGGGTCTCATGGGGGGTAACATGGGGGGTGGCAGCTTCCACCGGACGGGGGAACGTTACCGTCACCCAGTCGGGGGAGACGTCGATAGCCGGTTCAGCGACGCCGTGTTCCCGGCAGGCGTCGTGAATCCGCCGTATGCCGCTGCCGATCTGCTCCACCAACCTCATCCGGTATAGCATACTGAACAGCAGGGGATTGCGGGGGACGCTCCTGCTGCCCAAATCTTCCTCCCTCATACCGGCGGGAAGCCCTCCCGGTGTAACAATCTCTACCCGATCCTGGAAAATGTACACCTGGACGTTGGCGGTGCTGCGGTAATCGCGGTGGGCGATGGCGTTGACCAATGCCTCCCGCAGGGCGCTCTCGGGCAATTCCAGCCGCTCCTCGCGTCCCTGGGCGTTGGGAATGAGGGCGGAGTTCAGCTTGGCCTGGAAGTAGGCCATCACCTCCTGGTAGATGGCGTAGAGGTTTCCGTGAAACTCCTTGCGGTCCAGGATGTGGGTCTTGGAGTTGCCCCGGAAGACGGCGCAGGTGACGCCGGCCTGGAGGGTGAAACGGGTGATGTCGTCGGCCAGCAGCCAGGCCCCCGCGTGGGTCATCCTGGCGTCTTTGACCAGGTGCAGGTTCTCCAGCACCGTCAACGGGTTCAGTCCGGGGTCAATGCCAGCCTGCTCCGCGAACTCGGCCCAGCGGACGGGAGTGATTTCCACGGTCGGATCGAAGACGTTGCAGGGAGTTTCGTCCAGCCGGATGAGACCTTCCTGGAAGAAGAACTCCCTAATTTCGTCGCGGGACAACTGCTGACAGGTCGCTCCCTCCCGGATGAAGAAACGACCCCCGAAGGAGTAGGGCTTGCCGTGCTGCTCCGGGACCGTAACCCTCAACACCTCCCCTTCGCTTTCCACTTCCACGGCCACGGGAGGGTCCGCCGAGCGGGCGACGCTCTGCACCTGGGACTTCAGCCGGTTATGGTCTGGAACGCCCGTGATGGTTCCGGCGTCGTCAACCCCGATGAGGATCACGCCGCCGGTGGCGTTGGCGAAGGCGCAGATCTCCCTGCCGAGGTCAGAGGGCAGAGACCGCTTGAACTCGGTGGTGAAACCCTCGCCCAGGGCTATTAGGTCGGAGACAGTGCAGTTGCTCATTTCAGGTTTGTAGTGTTTGCCTCAGTCGGTTGAAGTCACCACTCGACGCTATCCTTTGTAGTTGGTTCCGGTTGAACCCTTCAATGAAGGTGAGAACTTCCTTCAGCCTCGGCCGGACTGCCCGTTCGTTCAATTGGTTAGCCAAGGCCTGATACCTGCTTGCGCAGTCCGGGAACTGCAACCGGGAAGCGACCTCTGGGTCCCGGACAAGATTGATAAAGGCGAGGATTTGGTTGTCTGAAAATCGCGACATAAGGTCTTGGTAATACCCAGCCGCTGCCCAGGAGACACCATACCCATTGCCAATACTACACAGCGTCAGTGTCTTCACGTATTTCGCCAATACGGCTCTAGGGACATCGCCGTTCCCCGGTATGAGACGTTGCAACATCCTAGCTGGAGCCGGTTCGGCGTAAAAGTTGTGCCATCCGTTGTGCGCAGTCTCCAGGTTGTCCAAGGCCGTGGCGATCTCTGCCGCCAACGTTGAATCAGGTAGGAATTCCAGCCCGTCAACTATCTCAATAAACTCCCGGGCCAAATTCGACCTGGTGACTTCGCCGTTGGCGGCAAGTGTTGCCTGCTGCACTCCTGCCTGTCGGCGCGCTTCAACGGAAGCTACCTCCCAGACCGTCTTGGCAACGAGCTTGATGTTGTCCCTTACCTGGGCGTCAATATCCTTGTCGGTGTACATCCCGATCAATGCTCGGAGCAAGGATGTGGAGAGGTCTTCCGGCAGAGAAGGCAATGCCGCCTCTATCTGCGGTACGTCGGCTTCGGAAAGTTGCTCTGTACGGAGGCTATGGAGCAGTTTCCGTACTTCAATGACAGGCCCCTCCGGTTCTCTCGCCAACACCTCCACGATGCACGTTTCCAACCAGCTACTGATCTGCAACCCGGTGATTTCATTCTGATTTGGATGCGCCGCGCTGGCGTGGTTGCGCATATTCCGGATGTAGTCCAGATGCCGGTAACCATTCTCCGAGATTATTCCAGTGGTGTGGCAACCGCGTATGAGTTCCCAGTCGTCAAGTTTTTCCAGGTCCCCTTCGGTTCTGAGTTTCGACCTTCGGCTCGCGTCGCTGACTACACTGTCAAAGAAATAGGACAGGTCAAACCTGGCTACCTTATCTCGCAGGTTCCTAATCGTTTCGTTCCAAAGATAGTTCAACCCTGCATCAAAGAGTCCGACGGCGCACGCGGCAACAAACTTGGAAACGTAGACTGCCGCTGATTTTTGCTCATCCGTCAGTGATTCCAGAACGGTCGGCAGATTCTGAAAAACGGGCCGCCGACGCTCGTAAGGCACTAGAATGGCATCCTTGGGCAACCCTACGATGTCCAAGAACGTTTCGAGTTCGGCTCCAAACGTCTCAACTGCGGGGGCAATCTGATTGCTTGAGGCGAGCTGAATGCTCCTGTTGGTTTCCATCTGCTACTCCGATAAAAGCCGTACCAAGCGGCCTGTTGTTCCAAGTCCGCGATTATGCGGGCAGGCAAATTCGCCACAAGACGTCGTAGGTTCGTGCTCGATGGCCGTTGCCTAACCCGTGATCTAGCTGCTATGTCCGTTCCTCATTCTACACCCGACCCTCGGCATCTTCCTCTGGAAAACAGGCTTTGGTTTCAGCGGGGTTGGAAGGCGTAATCCGGCGGGTCGCCGCTGCGGGCAATCCAGGCCCGTCCCAGCGGACCGGCGCGCTCCACCAGCTCCCGGTGGGAGGCCAGCAGGGGCACCCGCACGCGGGCGCGTTCCATCTCCCGGGCCGCGACTTCCAGGAAGTGGGTCAGGGCGATGTCGTCGTCGAAGACCACCAGGACCATGGGCTGATTGCCGTGGTCGTCGGTGGGCCTGGGGCTGGCGTAGTAGCGCAGATAGGGAGCGACGCGGGCGGCCATGGTCGCCGGCCGCACGGCCCGGCGCTCCCACTCCAGGAAGAAGGGCCATACGCTTTCGCCTCGGCGGACAATCCCGAAGGCGTCGGGATGCACCGAGCGGAGTTTGCCATCGTGCCGGAAGTAGCGGGACGCCCGGCGAGGCGGGTCCAGTTGGACGATCTCCCGCGAGCGGGAACGGCCCTGGCGGCACAGGGCGGCGACGAAACCGTGGACGGCGGCGGTGTGCTCGACGTTGCGCAGCAACTGGCGGGTCCGGGTTCCGGCCACGTTGCGCCAGTCTAGGGGGGCGTCGGGATCCAGGGGCCGGGCACTCCATCGCTTCCGTGCGTCACCCACGGAGGTCCGGTCCCGGCGGGCCAGCATCACCAGCCCCCTATCGGATAGGGCCAGGCGGCGGTCGCCGTCCACGGCAACGTCAACCAGCAGGCCCAACTCCGCCAACCGCCGCGTCACCTGGGACAGGCGGGAGCGCTTCACCCCCAGCAACGCGCCCAAATGTGGGGGCGACAGCCAGGGCCAGTCGGCCAGCAGGTCGACGGCCCGTTTCTCCACCGGCTTGAGCAATGAGGGCAGCAGGCAGTCGGCGTCGGCGTCGAGAACGTCGGGCAACCCGGCCCGCTGGGGCGGCCTCCGCAGGGGCCAGGACCGGGGCGGCCCGGTGTGGGCCAACGCCGTTTGCAAATCCAACGGTGCGGGGCCGGAGGGAGTGCGCCAGATGGCGGCACCGGCCCCGGCGCAAGCTGCGGCGCCCCCCAGGGCCAGGAACACCGGGCCGGGCAATGCCGCCGCCAACCTTCGGGCCTGACGCAGCCGCACCTCGTCGGGCAGCAGCATCAGCACGGCGCTGGTCGGCGGTAACTGGCCCAACCGCCACAGCCGCTTGGCGAAGGCGGTACGGTCGCTGGAGTTCCCCTGGCGTACCACCGCCACGCTCCTGCCGTCGGGCAGGACCAGGGCGGTGTCCAAAGGCATGGCCCGATACCAGCGGAAGACCAGGGGGTGATAGACCTGGTTGACTGCCGAGGCCAGGCGGTAGATGACGGCCACGGCGTCCAGGCGCTCCAGCAGCCCCCGCCGCCACTGCCGCGAGACAGGTAGCAGGAAAAGCGTCTCCTCAAGGGATTGGCCGTCCAGTTCCGCCAGCCGTTCCACCCCGGCGGCGGTGAGGGCGTGGCGGCGGGTGGGGGCAACCAGGGGCGAAGCGTGGGGGACGGCTTCCACCATCCCCCGTTCTTCCAGTTTTGCAACTGAGTCGTACACCGCGCCCCGGGACCAGCCGGTGAGGGCGGCCAGTTCCAGCCGATCCAGGAAGGGCATATCGGCCAGGCGCCGCAGGGCGTCGGCCTCGCAGCGGGCGGCGTTCATGGGCCGTCCTCCGCGTTACCCGCCTGCTGGCGCTCAATGAGCAACTGGCGGTAGTCGCTGAGGTCTTCACCTTCGACCTCACCGCCGCCGCCGTCGGTTGCGGCGTCAGATTCGGACTTGCCATCTTCCGTCGGCGCCCCTCCGGTGGGCGGCTGGAAGTGCTTGCTGCGCTGCCCGTCCCGGCCCAGGTTCTTGGACGCTTCGCCCTGTTTCGGGTCCGGCGGGGTCTGGCTCCGGCGGATGCGCTCCACCTCGCGGCGCCACTCCTGGACCCGCTGCCTTCCCCGCTCCTGCTGGGCGGCGATCTCCGTCTCCGGCGTGAGATACGCCGAGGCGCCGTCGCGGATGCGGTGGGCCACCGCCAGGCTGCCCGGCTCAGGCTTCCGTACCATCATGGAGAAGGGCGGCATCCGCTCGGTGCCAACGGTGGCCCGCACGTAGCAGTGGTGCACGTCCAGGGAAACCACGTCGTCCTCGGATACGTGGTCCTTGCCCAGTTCCCACACCAGTTGCCGGGCGTCGCTGCCGGCCACCT
>JAPPLU010000083.1 GCA_028874075.1 Chloroflexota bacterium | reverse complement strand
CAACGTTGTGCCATATGGACATGCTTCTTTTTGGGCAACAATCTGCTAAGACCTCCCCGAAAGATGAGGCGAGACAGCGCCGCTGTTGAAGGTATCGTGGAAACGGAAGAGGAGGTGTCAACCGTCACCTGGGGCCGCCGGGTGGACGGCCATCTTGTCGGGCGAGACTGGAGCCGGGCCCTTTCCCAATTCTGCGGCCGTCCGGTCTTCCCGGTCCGGTCCCGCCAGTCCAGCCAGTGCTACGACGATTACCCGATTGCCATTCTCAGCCGCGCATCGATGGATTTTCTGAGCCAGAGGGCCTCGGTTGAGCCCGGGATGGACCACCGCCGCTTCCGACCCAATTTACTGCTGGACGGCTGCGAACCCCACGAAGAGGATAGCTGGCTGGGCCAGTCGGTGACGATTGGTGACCAACTGGCGCTGCGGGTGGTGGCGCCCGACCCCCGCTGCGCTATGACTACGCTGGACCCGGATACGGGAACACCCGACCTGGATACGCCCTCGGCCATCCTGAGCTACCGTCCCAGCCCTGGTCCGGCCTATTTCGGTGTGTATGCCGTGGTGGAGCGTCCCGGACAATCCCGCAGAGGACGTATCCTCGGATACTGTGGGCATCGTAGCGGCCACCTTCGACCCCAACCTGGACAACTGGCGGGAGCGGCTGGAAGAGAACCTCGAGGGGGAGACGCTCAACGTGGTGGGAATGCTTTCCTACAATTCCGGGGATCAGGATAGCCTGGCAGAGATGATCGAAACCTTGACTGACCTGCTCCAGGACGAAAAAGATCTCGACATTGATTCGGTAGACGTGGGAGCCGAGCGGGACGCCGAAGTCCTGTCCCTCGAGTCCGCCACCATAGAGTCCGATTACGAGATTGGGTAGGTTCTGCCCGACACCACGATGCCCTCTGCCGTCTCGCTGACCAGATGCAGGGCGACCCGTTCACTCTCCTCTCGCCACATCCAGGCGTCGATCAGCGGACCACCGCCGGCGAAGGTGAGAAACCTGCCCGTCTCGTAGAGGGACTCCAAGTACCCTTCCGCCGCTTCAATATCTTCCGGCGAGTTGTACAGCCGCTTCAGGACGTTGACCATGCCCAGGGCACTCAGCGCGCCGTAGCCAGGAGTGTGGGCATGTTGCCGCCGGTGACAAAATGGACGGCGCTGATGGCTTTTCCCAGCCGTCTAAGGTCATCGGAGGTCCAGGGTGGAGTCAGGGCCAGGGGACGCCGCTGCCCTTCACATTCGGGAGGGAGTCAGCAGGATATCCTGCCACTGCGGGTCGTGGTGGCGGTCGTACCAGGCAACGTACTCGTTCACCATGGCCGAGGTGGTGGGATGTGTCATGACGTCGGGCACGGCGCCTTCTCCCAATACCCATACGTTGCGGCCGTTGCGGAGACTCTCCTTGTAGTCAGCTCCTGTCCTTATGCTTCACTGTACGGAAAAAGCGGGTTTCCAAGTCTGGCCTGTACATTGGCGCAAGAATAGCGCGGTTGGCAAGAACCATTTCTCGGCAGGGCTGTTTCGGTTAGAGGCCAACCATCCTAACCCGGTGATTGTGGGTGTCGGCAATGAACAGGTCGCCTTTGGCATCGATGCCGTACCCATGGGCCCGGGAAATCCCGGCATCGACGGCCGGCCCGCCGTCGCCATCACCGCCCTCCCTGCCGCCGGCAATAGTCGTGACCAGGCCGGTGCGGGCGTCAATCCGGCGGACTGCGAAGTTCTCCGTGTCGACGACGATAATGTTGTCCTCCAGGTCGCACCGCATGGCCTTGGGCGCGCCCCAGGCGGCGGCCAGGGCTGGCCCGCCGTCTCCCGCATAGCCGAATTCGGCGTCTTGCCCCGCCACTGTGGTCAATATTCCGTCCGCGGAAATCTTGCGGACGCCGTTGCCCTCTCTTTCGGCGACGTAGGTGTTCCCCTGGCTGTCCATGCAAACGGCCCTTGGCCCCATCAGGCTAGCATCCGTTGCCGGGTTGCCGTCCCCGGCTCGGGATTTCTCGCCTGTACCGGCAAAGGTCGTGATAGCGCCGGTTGCCAGGTCGACTCGGCGAACTCGCTGGTCCTGAATATCCGCGATGAGCAGGCCTCCCCGTCCCTCGAGGTAAAGGTCGTTGGGTTCCCGGAGCATCGCTTTGTTGCCTGGCCCTCCGTCCCCGCTGTAGCCGAACTCCCCGGTGCCGGCGACGGTGGAGATAACGCCGGTGCGTCCGTCTATCTTCCTGACCGCCGGGCCAAGACGCTGGGCGAAGTAGATGTCCCCGTTCACGTCAACGGCCAGGCCATAGGGCTGGTTGATTACTGCGTCCACCGCCGGCCCGCCATCCCCTGCATAACCATCCGGGCCGGTACCGGCCAGCAGGGTTATGATGCCCGTCCGGGCGTCCATCTTTCGAATCCGGTGCTGCCGACCCATGCACACAATCATGTTGCCCTGGGGATCAAACTCGCATGCGTAGGGCAACTGGCAGGCGGCGTCCAGGGCTGGCCCGCCATCGCCGTACCAGCCTTCTTCGCCGTTACCCAGTACGGTATGCATTATGCCTTTCTGGCTTAACATGCGCGGCGCTCCTGTTGCGAGAATTCGCTCAAACACGGATTGGCGGCGTCCCGCAGCGAGTACATCAGTCGGATTACGGGAAGGCTGCCCAGTTATTGCATACCTCGGTCTGGCAGGCTGGCGGACGCCGATATGCGGGAGCGCTATTGACCCGGACCGCAGCGATGGAATTGACCAGCGAAACGGTAACATCCGCCCGAGCAGGGGCGGCCGTTACTGTTTGCGTGTATAGACCTTTTCGGCCAGTGCAAGGATACACCAGCGGACTAACCCACAAATTGCACACGGGCGTTCCTGGCAGTTGACTGATATGTGGTATAGTACGCACTTTTCCGGGCACTATTGATGAAAGAAGAAAGGCAAGCGGATATCCATATTTGAAAAAGGGCAGGCTCCCCACACTAACCGACAGTTTTCTGACACATCTGCCGACCACTCGTCTGGGAATTATGGGAAGAGCCGGAAATGGTGACCGACCTTTTCTAACAGTCCTCTTACCTTGAGCTACACAGTCCTTGGGGCCGTCCCTTACCTTTCCAGCGGGACGACCCGCGATGAGGTTCTTTAAGGATTCTTCCGTAAATTGCATTCATACTCCCGAAAGAGGCACACCAGGAAGTGTGACATCGGTGTCGCGTCGGGCCCGCTCCCGGGCCCAGTTCCCTTCAATTCGACCAGGCGCCATCTGTCGCCGCCAGCGTTCAAACCATTTGCAAGGGCCCACCTGAACTCCCATGGAGACCTCGGAATACGATGGCATCGAGTTGCGATGCCACTTTTCCTTGTGGCGGGAATAATCGCCACCCTTCTGTTCACAGGGGACCGCGCTCTTGCCCAGTCTGACGCGCCTGAAGCGCCTGACGACGTGGCGGCATACTCCTACAGTAGCGAGCATCTCGAAGTACGCTGGTCTTCGTCGGATGCGGTAGCTACCACGTCCTTCAAGATTCAGTGGAAGTCTGGAACCGAGGAATTCGACTCATCCCGGCAGCTCACCAGCGACCCGGCATCCGCCAAGGTTGACGCTCAGTCAACCTCGTCCCAGGAGCGGTACAAGGACTACATAACCGGCCTGACCAACGGTACTGAGTACACGGTTCGGGTAATTGCCACCAATACCTCCGGCGACAGCGATCCATCCGGGGAAGCGACCGGCAGGCCGCAGTCCACACCCGGAGGGGAACGGGCATTTATCAAGAGAGAAGTGGTTGAATTCTTCGAGAGTTCATATCCATGGCTCCGGGAAACCTGGAATTACATTACAGAAGAAAATGTTGACGTAGAGTTTCGCAGTCTGGATGGTGGCCAGGTATTTACTGAATGCACAGATTACATGGCGGAGTTTAATCTGCGTAAGTGCTCCGCGTCGCGGGTAGAAATAGGAAGGTATGACCCTCGTCTTATCTATGTAATCACCCACGAACTGGCGCATGTTTACACGTTAGCCAGCGGAGTGGCTGATACTCCCGGGCCATTGGCGGCAGCCCTCAGCTATTTCCACGACTTGCTTCCGCCCAGTTTTGAATTCCTCGCCAGTCACGAGTTGTTCGCAACCGGTTGCAAGCCGAACGAGTTGTACGCCGATGCGCTATCGTTTGTCACTCTCGGAGAGCCGGTACGCGACTCGCTCACCTATTGGAACTGGTGCGACCTTATTACCGACACGGTAGAGGACGAGGCTTTAGCCATAGTCAGGAGTGCGTCCACAGGGGAGATACCGTCCTGGTTCACCGACGCGTACGACGATGGCAACGGAGAACCTGACTTAGCCAGCTTTTGGGTGGACGTGAAAGCCATCGGAAACGTCGATGACCAGACGGCCATGGTCTACCAGTTGCGGGACGCCTTTGGCGGCTATTGCAACAACAGAAGAGCAACAGAGTCGGTATTTGAAAGCGGGGTCACGCGTAATCCCTGGAGCGATGGCGGCTGTGTCCCCGGCGCGCCGAAGAGTGTGTCGGCCACCGCGGCTGGAGGCGGAACCCTGACCATATCCTGGCAGGAGCCGGTCGACGACGGCGGATCGCCCCTTGAAGGCTACAAGATCCAGTGGAAGTCCGGCAGCCAGGGGTACAGCGGATCCAGGCGGGCAACGATCACTGACCCAACGGACCTGCAACACACGATCAGTGGATTGACGAACGGTACTGCACACACAGTTAAGGTCCTGGCTTACAACCACAACGGCGACGGCGCAGCATCGGAGGCAACCGAAACCCCTGCCGCCACCGACCAGACGGCGCCCAGACTGCTGACGGCACGCATCGACAGCTACGATTCCTCGGTGCATCTGACTTATGACGAGAGGCTGGATGAGTCATCGAAACCGGCCGGCTCAACGTTCACAGTGAACCTGAACGGGGTTGGTCAGACCCCGGATGTGGAAATTCAGGGCAGTGTCGTAACCCTTTCGGCAGTGGGAATTCAGAGTGCGTCCGACGTGGTTACGGTGAGCTACTCGGCGCCGACTGGACCAACAGCAAGGCCCATCAGGGATGCTGCCGGAAACAGCGCCGTGGGCTTTGCAACTCGAGCGGCGCGCAACGACAAGGTCGATGTCGCCTTTACCTCAGATCCTGGGTCAGACAATACTTACGCCTGGAACCAGGGGGCCGGCAGTTCGGACGTTATCGAAGCGACTTTGACCTTCAGCGAAACCGTAGAAGTGAGTGGGCTGCCGGAAATAAAGCTGGGCATTGGCAGCAAGGAAGGCCGCGCGTTGTACCACAGCGGTTCGGGCACAGCATCCCTGGTATTTCGATACAGGGTGACCGAAGGCGATGTTGACGACGACGGGATAGAGATCCGGCGGGCACATGTGGAAGGACTGGTCCGCTATGTCTCCACTCAGGCTGCAGCTCCGGCAAAGGTGGAGGCCCTACCCCAGGCCGGTCATCTCGTTGACGCCGTTCGTCCGGAAATGGTCTCCGCAGGCATGCTGTCAAATGGGACCGAACTGATCTTGACGTGGGACAAGACCCTGGATGAAGGCTCGGTTCCCTTTCCCAGCGATCGGGGTTTTTATGTCTGGGACGATACCAACAATCAGCGCCTGACAATCAATTCGATCACAGTCCAGGGAAGAAGGGTAACTCTGACGCTGTCGTCAACTGTTTCCGCATCCACTAAGGTCATTGTTTCCTTCAGGATACCTTATCTGAGACAGTTGAAGGACTCGGTTGGGAACTCTGCAGCAGTTTTCATCGCCTTTCCGGTTACTATTGTCCAGCAGCCAAACAACTCACCCGAGTTTCCCGCAACTCAGGATGGCGCCCGCAGCGTGGATGAAAACGTGCCGGCGGGAAGCAACATCGGCGCCCCCATAACTGCCACCGATGCTGACCGCGACCCGCTCACCTACTCAATTTCCGGGCCTGATGCGTCCTTTTTTGATGTAGTTGCGACGACTGGTCAATTGCTCACCAAGGAACCGCTGGATTACGAAGGAACGAACAGCTATTCCTTCAATATGTCCGTTACCGACAAGAAGGACACTTACGGCAGTACGGACACATCCGCCGACGACACCATTGCAATCACCATCACCGTAAACAACGTTGACGAGGGGCCAGAAATCCTTGGCCCCGAAACTGTTGACGACTATGACGAGAACGGCAGCGGCAGCGTTGCAACTTACACCGCCAGCGACCCGGAGGGCGCCACCACCACCATTGCCTGGAGCCTTTCGGGGACCGACAACGGGGACTTCGATATCGACGGCAACACCGGAGAACTGACCTTCAGCAGCGTCCCCGACTACGAGAGTCCCTCCGACTCCGACCGGAACAACGAATACCTGGTGACAATAGTGGCCACTGACCAGGCCAACCTCCGGGGCACGCTGGATGTAACCGTAACCGTAAGCGACGTCAACGAGAAGCCCACCGTAACCGGCAACCCGACCATCTCCTTCGCCGAGAACGGTACAAACTCCGTAGCGACTTACCGGGCCACCGACCCTGAGAATGATTCTCTAACCTGGTCGGTTTCCGGCACGGACGCCAATGATCTCGAAATCAGCAACACGGGCGTGCTGACCTTTGTCGACATACCCGACTTCGAGAATCCGGCGGATGCCAACCAGGACAACGAATACCTGGTGACTGTGGAAGCCCGGGACGAAGAGTCAAATGTCGGCGCCCTGGAAGTAATTGTCACCGTTACCAACTCTACCGGCCCCGAAGAGCCCACCATTACCACCGCCAGCCAGCCGAACCTGACCTACCAGGAGAATGGAACCGGCACGGTTTACACCTTCCGAGCCAGGGACCCCCAGGGAGGAGTCATCACCTGGTCTCTGGAGGGATCGGACAGCGGCCACTTCAACATCAGCAGCACCGGCGCCCTGACCTTTGTAAATCCGCCAGACTTTGAGAACTCATCGGACGCCAATGGCGACAAAACGTATGAAGTGACCGTAATAGCCACCGACGAGCAGGGCCTGACCGACAGCTTCGATTTCAAGGTCACTGTCACGGACGTAAACGAGGGGCCGGAGGTGACGGGCGGGGGAGACACCTTCAGCGTGGGGGAGAACAGGCAGTGGTCAGGAGCGGCCTTCACCGCCCAGGACCCGGAAGATGGCAGTGTAAGCCGGTGGACGCTGGGTGGAAGTGATGGCAGCGACTTCACCATCAGCGAGAGCGGCCTGATGACCTTCCGCCAAACTCCCGACCACGAACGCCCGGACGACGCGGACCGGAACAACGTCTACGAGGTGGAGGTCCGACCCTTCGACGGCCGGTACTACGGTTCCCACGACATCACTGTGACGGTGGAGGACGTCAATGAGATTACAGGATCACCCGCCATCACCCAGCCGGAGAACTTTGAAGGCGCCCTGGCCACCTACACCGCCAGCGGGCAGGGCGCCCTTACCGTGGAGCCAGCCTGGCGGCTGACCGGCACCGACTATGGGGACTTCACCATAGACGAGAACGGCCAGCTGTCCTTCCGCTCCGTACCCGACCACGAGCAGCCCCTCGACTCCAACCGGGACAATGTTTACACCTTCACTGTACAGGCCACCGACGGCCGGTACTATGACACCTTTGATGTGACGGTCACGGTCACGCCGTTGAACGAACCGCCAGCCATCACCACCACCAGCACGTCGGCCACCACGCTCAGTCAGCCGGAGAACCGGAACACCCGCCTCTACACCTACCGGGCCACCGACCCAGAGGGTGGCGGCACGGTGAGCTGGTCGCTGGGCGGTGACGACAGCAGGTTCTTCGTCATTAATCAGCAGGGGGAGTTCTCCTTCAGTGAGGGCAGCCCCCCGGACTTTGAGAGCCAGTCCGACGCGGACAGCGACAATGTCTACGAGGTGACCATCCTGGTCAGCGACGACAGCAGCCCACCCAACACGGCCTCCCTGCCCGTGACGGTCACTGTCACGGACGTAAACGAGGGGCCGGAGGTGACGGGCGGGAGCAGCAGGTTAACCATCCAGGAGAACCAGAACCTGCCCAACGCCAGCTTCAGCGCTTTCGACCCCGAGGGTGGGACGGTGATCCGCTGGACCCTGGGGGGCCGCGACTATGGGGACTTTACCATTGATGAGAACGGGCTGATGACCTTCCGGTCCCCGCCCGACTACGAGCGTCCGGTGGACTCGGACCGGAACAACATCTACGAGGTGGATGTGCGCCCCTTCGACGGCCGGTACTACGGCTCCCACCAGGTGTTTGTCACTGTGACGCCGGTGAATGAAGCCCCGGACATTACCACCACCAGCACCTCGGCCACGACCATGCGGCTCCCGGAGAACCGGACCACCCGCCTGTACACCTACCGGGCCACCGGCCCAGAGCGGACCGCCATCTCCTGGTCGGTGACGGGAGCCCATGCAAGGTTCTTCACCATAGATGAAGCTAAAGGGGAACTCTACTTCAGCGAATCCAGCCCGCCGGACTACGAGAACCCCCAGGGATCAGGCACTGACGGCCACGAGTACCAGGTCACGGTGCGGGCCAGCGACGGCGTCCTCACCGGTACCCTGGACGTGACGGTGACCGTGACCGACGTGAACGAGGGACCCGAAGTCACTACCGGCGGCGACACCTTCACCGTCCAGGAAAACGACAACTGGGCCGGGGCCAGCTTCACGGCATCGGACCCGGAAGGGGCCACCATCACCCGCTGGGCCCTGGGCGGCAGAGACGGCAGCGACTTCACCATCACCGAGAGCGGGGTAATGACCTTCCGGCGTACTCCGGACCACGAACGCCCGGACGACGCGGACCGGAACAACATCTACGAGGTGGATGTGCGCCCCTTCGACGGCCGGTACTACGGTTCCCACCACATCACCGTGACGGTGGGGGACGTCAATGAGATTACGGGGGCAGCCGCCATCACCCAGCCGGAAAACTTTGAAGGCATCCTGGCCACCTACACCGCCGGGGGTCGGGGCGATCTGGCGGTGGAGCAGGCCTGGCGGCTGACGGGCACCGACTATTGGGACTTCACCATCGACGAGAACGGCCATCTGTCCTTCCGGGCTGTACCCGACTTTGAACGGCCGGCCGACTCCAACCGGGACAACGTGTACACCTTCACGGTGCATGCTACCGACGACCGGTACCACGACACCTATGATGTGACGGTGACCGTGACGCCGGTGAATGAAGCCCCGGACATTACCACCAGGAGCCGGCCCGAGTTCACCCAGCGGGAGAACACTTCGTCGGTGCTTTACACCTACCGGGCCACCGACCAGGACCGGGACGACGTGATACGGTGGTCGGTGGAGGGAGCTGACGAAGATGACTTCGCCATCTACAACGGCGTCCTGACTTTCCGCCTGCTGCCCGACTACGAGATTCCCGCCGATTTAGGCGGCGACAACGTGTACAACATCACCGTGGTGGCAGCGGACGTACAGGGCCTGAGGGACACCGTTGACGCCACCGTCACCGTCACCGAGGTGAACGAGGGGCCCAAGGTCTCGGGAACCACCTCCTTCACCGTGGTGGAGGGACAGGAACTGGCGGGGGCCGTCTTCACCGCCAACGACCAGGAAGGAGACGCGGTGACCCGCTGGAGCCTGTCCGGTTCCGACAGCGGCGATTTCACCGTTACGGAAGATGGTGTATTGACCTTCCGCAGCCTGCCCGACTACGACAGGCCTGCCGACTCCAACCGGGACAACCAGTACCTGGTGTCCGTTCGGGCTTACGACTCGGGCAACCGGTACGGTTCCCTGGACGTCATAGTCACGGTAACCGACATCAACGAAGCGGCCCCGGTGGTCACGGGCAGTCTGGCCCTGACCTTCAGGGAGAACACCCCTGTCACCCAGAGGCTGTACACCTACCGGGCCACAGATTCGGACCGCAACACCACCTTCACCTGGTCGGTGGAGGGTACCGACGGGGGCGACTTCACTATCACCAGGGACAGCAGCGGGCGGGGTGAGCTGTTCTTCCGCAGCCCGCCGGACCACGAGGGGCCGGCCGACCAGGACACGGACAACGTGTACCAGATCACGGTGGTGGCCTCCGACGGAACAAACCTGGGCGAACTCCCTGTCACAGTGACCATCACCGAGGTGAACGAGGGCCCGGAAATTTCGGGTAAGGCCAGTTACACCCTTTCCGAAATTCAAGATAACCTGGCGGGAGCCACTTTCACCGCCACCGACCCGGAGGGCGACAACGTGACCCGCTGGTCCCTGGCCGGCACCGACAACGGAGACTTCACCATTACCGACACCAGCGGGAATACGGGGCAGAACACGGCGGACCTGACCTTCCGCAACCCGCCCGATGTGGACCGTCCCGCCGACTCCAACCGGGACAACGAATACCTGGTGACCGTCCGGGCCTACGACAACCGGGGCCAGTACGGCTCCTACGACGTGACAGTCACAGTCACCGGCGCCAACGAACCGCCGGTCATCACCGGCAGCGACGCCCGCACCTATCATGAGAACGGCACAGGCTCCATCTACACCTACCGGGCCATCGACCCGGAGGGGGATGGCTTTACCTGGACCCAGCCCGCCGGTGACGACGGGAGCCGCTTTGAGATCAGCGACCGGGGGGTCCTGACTTTCAGGGAGCCGCCGGACTATGATGACCCCACCGATGTAGATGATGACAACCAATACCAGGTGACGGTGAGGGCGCAGGATGACCAGGGCAATACCGGCACCTTTGACGTCACCGTCACCGTCACCGACATCAACGAGGGTCCGACTGTGACGGGCAGGGAAACCATCTCTCTCCAGGAGTACACCGACCCCGGCCTGGACACACAAACCCAGGTCCTGGCTGCCTACACTGCAGTCGACCCCGAGGGTTCAGACATCAACCGGTGGAGCCTGTCCGGCAGTGACAGCAGCGATTTCCTGATCAGCGACAGCGGGGAACTCACCTTCAGGAACGCCCCGGACTACGACCGGCCGGCCGACTCCAACCGGGACAATCAGTACCTGGTGTCCGTCCTGGCCTATGACGCCACCAACCGCTACGGCTCCCTGGACGTGACCGTCACCGTGGGAAGCGAGAACGAGGCCGCGCCGGTGGTCACGGGCAACCAGGCCATGACCTTCCGGGAGAACACCCCCGTTACCCAGAGGCTCTACACCTACCGGGCCACGGACGCGGACCTCAACACCACCTTTACCTGGTCAGTCCGAGGCCGGAACGGCGGCAGCGACGGCGACGCCTTCTCCATCAGTGATACCGGCATCCTGACCTTCGAAAGCCCTCCCGACCACGAGCGGCCCACGGATGCAGACGCGGACAACGAGTACCTGTTGGAAATCGTGGCCACCGACGACCAGGGCAGCGAGGGAATCCTGGACGTTGCCATCACCGTCACCGACGTCAACGAGGGTCCGGAGCCCACGGGCACTGCCGTGTATGCCGTGGTGGAAGGGCAGGCCCTGGTCGGAGCCATCTTCACCGCCCGGGATACGGACCCGGCGGACGCCAGCGCCGCCGTCACCGGCTGGCTGCTGGCTGGCCCTGATGCCAGGAACTTCCAGATCGGGCCCACCGGCACCTACACCGCCCAGCTCATATTCCGCGCCTTGCCCGACTTCGACCGACCGGCCGACTCCAACCGGGACAACGAGTACCTGGTCACTGTCCGGGCCTACAACGGCAGCACCTACGGTGAGCTGGAGGTGACGGTGACGGTGCGGGACGAGAACGAGGCAGCCCCGGTGATCACGGGCCGGGAGGCCCTGAGCTTTAGGGAGAATACTGCCACCGATACCCCCCTCTATACCTACACCGCCCGGGATATGGACCTGGGCACCACCATCCGGTGGTCGGTAAGGGGCGCCGACGGGGATGATTTCACCATTACTCCCGACAGCAGCGGACGGGGCGAGCTCTTTTTTAGCAGCGCGCCCAACCACGAGCAGCCCGCCGACGCGGACCAGGACAATATCTACGACATTACCGTGGTGGCCTCCGACGGCAGCAACGAAGGCACCCTGGACGTGACCGTCACCGTCACCGAGGTGAACGAAGGCCCCGACGTATCCGGCATCAACATCCGCACCGTAGCCGAGAACTTCGACCAGGTCCTGGCCACCTATACCGCCATCGACCCGGAGGGTTCCGACGTTACCCACTGGACCCTGGGCGGTCCGGACAGCGGCGATTTCACCATCACCGACACGAGCGGGGACGGCGGTCCGTACACGGCTGACCTGGCCTTCAAAAAACCGCCGGACTATGACCAGCCCGTAGATTCCGGCCGGGACAACCAGTACCTGGTGACCATCCGCCCCTATGACGGAAGGGTCTATGGCAGCTATGAAGTGACCATAACCGTGACATCGTATAACGAGCCGCCCGTCATCACCGGCAGCGACTCCCGAAGCTTCCGCGAGAACGGAACGGGAAGCATCTACACCTACCGGGCCACTGACCCGGAGGGAGACGACTTCACCTGGTCCGTGAGCGGCCTGGACGCCAGCTACTTTGATATCAGCGAGAGGGGTGTCCTGGCCTTCAAGACACCGCCGGACTTTGAGAACCCGTCCCGCTTCGACGGGACCGAATACGATAATGAGTACCAGGTGACGGTCCAGGCCAGTGATGATCAGGGCGGCGCCGGTACCTTCGACGTCGTCGTCACCGTCACCAACCAGAACGAAGGACCGGTGGTAGCGGAGACTATTACCAATACCGCCATCACGGTGCAGGAAAACCACGAGGGGGTCCTGGCCACCTACACCGCCGTTGACCCGGAGGACCCCACGCTGGATATTACCCGCTGGTCCGTCACCGGACCGGACGTCGGTGACTTTACCATCACTGAGGAAGGGGAGCTGTCCTTCCGCAACCCGCCTGACGACGAGCGGCGCGCCGACTCCAACCGTGACAATGTATACGAGGTGACGGTGCGGGCATCCGACGGTAGCTACTACGGCTCCCTGGATGTAACCGTAACCGTGACTCCCGTGGACGAGGCTCCCCAGTTCCGGAGTAACAGCACTTTTGAGTTCACCTACCAGGAGAACAGTACCAGGCCTTTGTACACCTATTACGCCACCGATCCGGAGGGCGGCAACATCACCTGGCGTTTGTCCGGCGTGGACAGCGATGCCTTCGAGATAAGCGAGACCGGTGTCATGGCCTTCGCCTCTCCACCTGATTACGAGAGTCCCACCGACTCGGGCGGAATAAACGTTTACCAAGTGACGGTGGAAGCCAGGGACACCGACGACGGTACCGCCAGGGTGGCCCGCCTCCAGGTATCCGTCACCGTGACCAATCTCACCGACTGATAACGAGGACAGCGTCAGGTCCCTGTGAACAATGGTAACCGGCTTAGAACGCTGACGGGCTAGTCGGGTTTCCGCTGTTCCAGATCAAAGGGGGACTTTGGAATGGCCATTCTTATCTACGATTGACCACATTCCTCCATCGTCAGGCTTGTTTTTCGCTGTCATCCCGCAGGCCCCCGCTGCGGCAGCCTCCGCATGGAAGATGTCACGTTGCTCCCTGAAGCGGGGGCCCATTGACGGCTTCTCGCGCATCTCCTGGTATCTCCAGGGACCGGTGCTTCATCGGGGAAACATTTGTGACCTGGGCCCGCGTTGCGAATACGCTGCGTGGGGGTAGGACCGGGGCACAAGCCATACTGCTACCCTGATGGCCATCCTTTGAGCGCCAGGCGACGGCACTCACACCGGCGGGACCCACTGGCGAGGGCGAGGCACCAAGCAAGCTGGCCAGTGGGCCAGCCTGAGGTCTTAGCACTTAATTGCCCCGTACGGGGAAACGTCAATTGTTCCCGTTTTGAGGGCTGGAATTATTCCCGGAGTTGGGACGGGCATCGCGCCCGTTTGCGGGTAGCGGGGAACTATAGCGGCAGGGACGCCCGGTCAGGGCGCGAATGAGATTCTTTCAGGTATGCTGGATGCTGAAAGACAATGTACCAGATCGCCCTGGCGAGCAGGGTTTCAACGCCAGCCACAACCCCGTACCGCGAATCCGGATCATAGTTCAGGCAGAGACTCACGGCCAGGATGGGCAACGTTGTGCCATATGGACATGCTTCTTTTTGGGCAACAATCTGCTAAGACCTCGGATACTACCCCCTCGGCTGGAAAGCCGTCAACTGGGCGGCAACTTTTCAAGCCTGAGGAGTCACGGCGCCCCACTAGCCGCCTTTCTGGCGACCTGCCTCAGGCCGACAATCCGGAAATCTTGCCTTGCAGTTCGTCGCAGGCCCTTTGGCTTTCGTGGATTCCGGTCGCCGCCGCGGACCGAAGGACGGCATTGGGGGCCGGTGTGCTCCGCTTGCCTCTGAACGGTTACTCCTGACACCCGTGCCTTGCCTCAAAGGAAAGCGCTCCACTACTATAAGCATATATAAACATGCGGTCGCCCTTGTTCCCTAGCTATTGGGTCATCCTATCCCTTTCCGACCGTGGCCCAAAACGGCCCAAAATGGCCCGGCATGGGCCGTTTCCCGGGTCAATTCCCAATCTGGAACAGGGCTCCCGGTGGCCCACCGGAGTGCCATCCTGCGCAGTTATGGCCCAGTTTTCAGATACGAAACGGCCCAAAACGGCCCAGAATGGCGCTAGAAAACAAAAAAGTCCTTATTCCGTCAACGCCGGAGGACCGGAAATATATCCTCCGGCTGGCAGGCCCGGGCGGTCGTCACGCCGGATTTCTCCGGCGTCTGTCGTCGAATGGAAGGTCGGATTCACCGACCGTCCCATTTCGTTGTTCCCGCAGAGCCAGAATTTCCGCCTGTGGTGGGCGGGAACCTCAACAGGCTGGAGTCGAGCTTTCTGCATTAGAAGGAACGACGACCATAGCAGGAACGACCACGAATTTGGCGACACTTTCAGGCGTCCGGCCGTCGCCCAAATCCGGCGGTCTGCTTAATAGGAAAGGCGGGCATCCTCTAGGGTCCTTCCAGCTGACTGCCTCTATCGGAGCTTTGGTGGGGCGATGCAGGTTGTGGCGCTTTGGCCCCCTTCCATCCGGGTCGGGCGCATTTGCCTGCAGTTGGCAATGGTGTAAGATTATAGGCCACGCACTCTTAGTAGTATTCTAGGATAGTATTCCAGCGCACGGGCCAGCCGTAAGGTGGAGGGACAAAATGCCCAGAATAGCGATTGTCGGCACCGGACTTATGGGAGCCTCGCTGGCGTTGGCCCTGAAAAACTCCCCCCTGCTCAACCTCGAAGTTGTAGGTACCGATTCCAGCGGCGGAGCCCGGTCCGGAGCCCAGAAGACCGGGGCATTCAACCGGATCGAGTCTCGCCTGCTGAATGCCGTGGAAGGTGCGGATATCGTCGTCCTGGCAACTCCCATCGTGGCAATGAAAGAGCTGCTGGAGGTCCTGTCCTCTCACTTGCCCGAGGGCTGCGTGGTCACGGACGTGGGCAGTTCCAAGCAGTCGGTCATAGCCTGGGCTGACCAGTATCTCCCCGAAAACGTGCACTTCGTGGGTGGGCACCCCATGGCCGGCAGGGAAACGCCGGGACCCGAGAATGCAGATCCCGACCTGTTCAAGGGCAAGACATACTGTGTTATTCCCAGCGCCAGGGCATCTGAGCGGGCAGCGGCTGAAATTACCACTATGGTCGAAGCCCTGGAAGCCACCCCCTATTACATCAGCGCTGAGGAGCATGACAGCTTTGTGGCTGCGGTCAGCCACCTGCCCTTCCTTCTCTCCGTTGCCCTGGTGGGCTGCACTTCGAGCAGCCCCAACTGGGACGACATCGCCCGGGTTGCCTCCAGTGGCTACCACGATCTCACGCGCCTTGCCTCGGGCGATACTGTAATGCACCGGGATATCTGCGTCACCAATCCCGAGCCCATCGTCTCCTGGATAGACAGCTTTATCCGGGAACTCTACGGTATCAGGCAGCTCTTGGCTGAGTCTGACAACCTGGACACGGAAGCCATCATGGACCTTTTTGTGAAAGCCAGGGACAGCCGGGCCAAGTGGTTGGCCGGAGACTATGGACCCCAGGCCAGGCAGTACAACCCTCACACCGAACTTCCCACCTTCGCCCAGAGCATGGGAGACATGTTCGTCGGCCGCCGCTTGCTGGATGCCCAGCGCCGCCTTTTCCGGGGTGGGCGCGACGAGGACCGCGGGCGCTGATGACGCTTTCACGGAGAGAGGATGCCATCATGGATGCCGACACGTCGTGTGAATCGCCCCCGCTGCTGGTGGTTATCAGCGGACCTTCCGGTGTTGGCAAAGATTCCGTCATCGACGAATTAAAGAAAAAGAACAGGCCCCGGCACTTCACTGTTTCCGCGACGACTCGGTCTCCCCGGGCCGGGGAAACCGACGGCGTTGACTATATTTTCCTGGACACGGAGACGTTCCTGGAAATGAGGAATTCCGGGCAGTTGCTGGAGTCAGCGGAGTACTCAGGTCGCTGGTACGGAGTGCCCCGCAGTCAGGTCAGCGAAGCCTTGAAACAGGGCAAGGACGTCTTCTTGAAAATAGAGGTCCAAGGAGCGGGGACCATCAGGGCTCTGGCGCCGGAAGCGGTTTTAATCTTCCTGGCCCCCGCTTCCTTCGAAGAATTGGCGGTGCGTCTGGGCCAAAGGCGGACTGAGGGGCCGGAAGAGGCAGCGCGTCGGCTGGAAATCGCCCGGCAGGAACTGGCCCAGGTGGGTCGCTACGATTACTGTGTCGTAAACCGTGACGGGCGGCTTGAAGAGGCAGTGGCGGACATAGAGGCCATCATAATTGCCGAAAAGTGCCGAGTGGCTCCCAGAAGGGTTAAGCTGGACTGAATCACCATAGGGCAGGGCCCAAGTGTCCTATTATTCCATTAGAGGACTTTTCAATCGTGGCTTCCAAGGATAGCGCCCCCACAGCAGTGCGTCCCAAGCTTCCTCCCTGGCTCAAGGTCTCCATGCCGGGCAGCCCCCGCTACCTGGAGCTCAAGCAGCTTATGCGGGGCCACCAGCTCAACACCGTTTGCGAAGAGGCCCACTGCCCCAACATCGGGGAATGCTGGGGCCGCGGCACCGCCACCTTTATGATTCTCGGGGATACTTGCACCCGCCGTTGCCATTACTGCGCCGTAAACACAGGCAGACCCGAGGGTGTGGACCTTATGGAGCCAGGACGCCTGGCGGAAACGGTCAAAAAGATGGGACTCCGCTATTGTGTAATTACTTCGGTCAATCGCGACGACCTGGCCGATGGAGGGGCCTTCATTTTTGCCGCCTGCATCAACCGCGTAAGGAAGGAAGTACCCGATTGCAAGGTGGAAGTATTGATACCGGACTTCGGCGGTTCCCGCGATGCCCTGGCCCGAGTAATGGACGCCGGCCCCGACGTCCTTAACCACAATATCGAGTCCACCAAGCGGGTGTTCCCGAGGGTACGTCCCAAGGGCGACTACCGGCGGTCCCTGGATCTGTTGGTCAACGCTAAGGCACTGGACCCGGCCGCGGTAACCAAGTCCGGCATAATCGTAGGCATGGGGGAGACTGTAGCGGAAGTGGTAGATACCATGCGTGATTTGCGAAAAGTGGATTGCGACCTGCTGACTATTGGGCAGTACCTGCGTCCCTCAGCCAGGCATATCGCTATTGACCGGTTTTACCACCCTTCCGAATTTGCGGACCTGGCGCGTATTGGAGAGGAAATGGGCTTCAAACACGTTGCTTCGGGCCCCTTGGTGCGAAGCTCTTACCATGCCGACGTCCAGCACGATGCCGCCCTCTTGACAGTTTAGCCACCCCTTCAATTTGCCCTGCATCTGTTACTCGATTCCGGTTTCGGGTCCACATGGAAAGTTCTGCCTCACTTATCCTGGCAAATGCCAGAGTCCTGACTCTCGACCCCCTTAACCCTCGTGCCGAAGCTGTTGCCATCGCCGGGGAACGGATTGCCGCGGTTGGAAGCAAAGCCCAGGTTTCCAACCTTCGTGGCCCGAAGACTGAAGTAATCAACTGTAGGGGCCTGCCACTCATCCCCGGCCTCAACGACGCACACACCCATATCTTGGCCACCGCGGCCTCCCTTTCTGGGTTGGATTGCCGTTCTCCCGGCATTGGTTCGGTAGGGGAACTGTTGGCTGCAATACGAGACCGGGCCGCCGTTCTGACCGTGGGGCAGTGGATTCGCGGTATCGGCCTGGAACCCGGCGACTTACGCGAGAACAGGTACCCGACCCTCGAAGAACTCGACTCCGCTGCCTCCAAACACCCGGTCCGCCTTGAGCACTCCAGCGGACATGCCTGTCTGCTGAACAGCTCGGCCCTGATTGCGTCAGGCATTGACGCGGAAACGTCCGACCCGCCTGACGGGGTAATCGAAAGAGATCAAAACGGATTACCTACGGGGCTTCTGCTGGAAATGGGCGGCTATTTGCGGGAAAGACTGGGCAGGACCCGGTCCCCGGGGGAAATAGAGGCCTCAGTTTCTTTCCTTAGTGAGACTCTCCTCAGCTATGGCATCACCTCAATACAGGATGCGGGACCGAATAACGGTACCGACCAATGGGGAACATTCCAATCTTTGACTTCTGCCAAAGTCTTCAAACCCAGGGTTACAATGATGGCCGGCGTTGGCAAGCTGCACGAAATGGCGGAGGCCGGCCTGACCTGGGGCAGTGGCGGTGACCGGTTGAGGATTGGCCACGCCAAAATCATGCTTACCTGCACTACCGGACAACTGATGCCCGCGCGGCAAGATCTGGGGGAATTGGCAGTGGGGGCACGGAAGCTGGGCTTCCCCATCGCGATTCACGCTATTGAGCAGGAGGCGGTGGAAGCGGCTATACATGCTGTGGCACTAGCTGACCTTGATAGTTGCAATGTCCAGGGAGCTTCAGCCGGTCCGGCGGCCAATCCTCGATCGAGGAACCGGATCGAACACTGCGCGGAGTGTCCACCGCAACTGATGGAGAAGCTGGCCCGAACCGGGGCCACGGTGGTTACTCAGGCGGGCTTCATATACTGGCGCGGAGACGGTTACCTGGAACGGGTCCACGCCGAACTCCTCCCTCACCTTTATCCCTTCAGCAAGATGGTGGAGCTTCAAATACCAGTGGCTTTTGGCTCGGACTCGCCGGTGATCGATTCAAATCCCTGGCCCGGCATCTACAGCGCCATCACCGGCAGAACCGGCTCGGGCCGACAGTTTCCTCAGGCTGGCGAACGGTTAAATCCATCAGATGAAAGAAGCAGTGGCCTGACCCTCGCCCAGGCCCTCTCCGCCCACACCCTGGCAGGAGCCAAGGCTGAGGACATGGCACACCGGAAGGGGATGATCCGAACGGGAATGCTTGCCGATCTGGCGTTGCTGGACATGCCTCTGGAGGAATGGGGCAGCCGTGACATTCTCGGGGTCAAGTCTCGTTTAACCATTGTAGGCGGAAGGACAGTGTGGAGAGAGGAAGAGTTTTAGGCAGGCTGAGAAGAGAGCATCGGACGGTGCCGGCTAGCGGCTACGCTCTCTGACGTAAGCCGCCATAGATTCCAGGGAGTCTCGGCTTTTGCCCGCAGGAAGTGTATTTAAGGCTGAAATGGCCTCATCGCAATAGTCTCTAATGATAGCGTAGCAGTCTGGCACTATGGTCGAGTTCTTCACCATATCCAGCGTCCGCTCCAGTTCACCGTTTAGTTCAGGCTTCCGGAACAGTTCCGGAATGGGGTTATCTTCCGGGTAGCGTTGCATTAGCATAATGCTGGGTAGAGTCAGCACCCCCTGGCGCAGGTCGTTTCCCACCGGCTTCCCCAGTTCGGCCTCGTCGCCCAGGATGTCCAGCAGGTCGTCCACCACCTGAAAAGCCATGCCTATGTTGTAGCCGTAGCTGCTCAAGGCCTGTATTTGCCACTCCGATGCGGCGCTTAAGACGGCCCCAGTTTCCGAAGCGGTCCGGAAGAGGGAAGCCGTTTTGCGGTAAATCCGGTCATAGTAGCGATCGAGTTCCTGTTGAGGATTGAAGGTGTTGAAATATTCGATGAGTTCGCCGCTGGCCAGTTCCATGATGGTTTCAGCGAATCTGCGGACCACCCTCAGGTTGCCCGTGTCGCATACAAGGGTGGCGGAGGTGGCGAACAGGTAATCGCCCAGCAGGACCGCAACCTCTTTCCCCCAGCGCCCGCTGACCGACGCCTGCCCCCGACGGGTGTCCGCGTCGTCCACCGTATCGTCGTGAATCAGCGTGGCCAGGTGCAGCAACTCGACTCCGGTGGCCATCTTGATGGGACTCTCAGACTCCTGGGGACAGATGTTGGAGGCCAGCAGGGTCAGGGCCGGGCGCACCCTCTTGCCCCCATGAGAAAGAGCGTGTTCCAAGAGCGGCACCAGTTCGGGAATGGAAGAGTCCGCCAAGTCCCGTAGCCGCTCCTCTACCTGGGACAGTTGATCCAAAATGGGGGAATAAATTGCAAGCGCGCGCGTGTCCAGTCCCTGAACCAAAACAGCCCCTAGGTTTCAGCGTGGCCGAGGCGCGCGGTTTCTTGCTCGATAACCTCGGGGTCCAGCTTGGTGTACAGGGGAGAAGGCTGCCGCAGGGGTGAGCCTCCCTTGATGGCCCCCGCCAGGACTTCAAAATCCCAGGCTTCCTGCTCCACCGGACCATCGAACCCCAGGTATTCGTGGATCTTCTGCGAACTAAAGGGCAGGAAGGGCGCCAGCGCAACTTTCAGGCAATTGATCACCCGAATTGAAACGTTGAGAGTATTGGCAGCGTCTGCCTTGTCTTCCCGTATCGCCCGCCAGGGGGCCTTGGCGTCTAGATAGCGGTTGGCATCCTGGGCCAGCCCGAACGCCTGCCCTATGGCTGCCTTGAACCTGGTGATTTCAAGGCTTCGCCCTACTTCGTCCAGGGTGGAGCGGGCCGACTCCAGGACCTGCCGGTCCACTTCGTCCATTTCGCCCGCCGGAGGCACTTGCCCTTCAAAATTGCGGTAGGTGAAAGAGAGCACCCGGTTCACCAGGTTGCCGTAGGTAGCCACCAGTTCCTCATTGTTGCGGCGGACAAACTCGGCCCACGAAAAATCGGCATCGCCGCTTTCCGGCATGTTGATAGACAAGAGGTAGCGCAGGGGGTCGGGGTCATAACTGTTGAGGTAATCCGGCACCCACACGGCCCAGTTCTGGCTGGTAGAGAATTTGCGGTTTTCCAGGCTCAGAAACTCGTTGGCCGGCACGTCGTATGGCAGGTTCAGATCATGGCCGTATCCCATAATCATGGCCGGCCAGATAATGCTGTGGAAAGGAATGTTGTCCTTGCCAATAAAGTAATAGCTACGGGTGTCCGGATCCTTCCAGAAGTCCTCCCAGCGGCCTTCCTCGCCGGAATTGGCGGCCCACTCTACCGCTGCAGACAGGTAGCCAATAACCGCTTCGAACCACACGTAAATCCGTTTGCCTTCGTAGCCTTCCAGGGGAATGGGCACGCCCCACGACAGGTCGCGGGTTATGGCCCGGTCCTTCAGCCCCCCTTCGAGAAAACTCCTGGTCTGGTTGGACACATTTGATCGCCAGTGGGGCTGTTCACGGATCCACTCTAGCAGCGGTTGCTCAAACGCGGAAAGTTTGAGGAAAAAGTGCTCAGACTCCCGGAACTCCGGCGGTCCACCGCAAAGAATGCAATACGCCTCATGCAGTTCCTGGGGGTCCAGGGTATGACCGCACTGGTCGCACTGATCGCCTCTGGCTCGGTTGAAAGCACAAAATGGGCAAACACCCTCCACATATCGGTCCGGCAGGAACCGATCGCAACCCGGGCAATAGGCGAGCAGCATATTGTCGGTGTAGATGTAACCCTTTTCCAGTAAGGAGAGGAAAATTTCGTGGACGACTTGCTGGTGGTTTTGGGTATTGGTGTGGGTGAAGAGATCGAAGCTAATGCCTAGACGTCTCCAGGATTCCAGGAACTCGGCGTGGTATCGCTCGACCACCTCTGCGGGAGTGATACCTTCCTGGTCAGCACGTATGGTAATAGGGGTGCCATGGGTGTCGCTGCCAGATACCATCAGGACCTCGTTGCCCCGCATCCGATGGTAGCGTGCAAACACGTCCGCAGCCAGGTAGCAACCTGCTACGTGGCCCAGGTGTAGCGGCCCGTTAGCGTAGGGCCATGCAACGCCTATGAATATCCTGTCACTCAATCGATGCCCCCAACTACAACCGGCATCCTTCCCTTCTTTTGAAGAGACGAATTGGTACCCCTCCAAAATCAGGAAGTAGAATAGCACAATTTTTCCCGTCCAGTAAGGATTCTGAAGCGCAAGCCAATAAGCGCTTGCCCCTGCTCGGCGCGCAGCGATTCTCGGCTTCCTGAGGCTGAGGACTCCAGCAGTTCTTCTTGGCAGTTTGGTCGTATGTGGTAGGGCACGAACAGCCAAAATTTAGCCCCACCACCTTTCCTCCTCCCTGGCCCCCTCGGCGGCCTCCTTCGGCAAAGGCAGGAATCGTGCTGCAAATCTGCGCCAATTGAGATGACTGACAGAAACTTTGGAAAAGACCCAATGGAAATCCCGTTGATTTGCCACTTTCGACCTTTTCCTTACTCTTCCTGGGAAACTGAAAATTGCCCGGCGATTTGACCTGTTCCAAGGCAGCAAATGCACTGTCAGTGAACCCAGGCCAGCTTTAACACGGGTGTTTAGTTCGATTGACACAGGGTTGACAAATTCGGGGAGGAAACGTAGGGTATCCATAGCGACAGCCAAGGGGTAATAACAGAATGCCAGCCCACAGCTGCTATTCGCAAACCGACCTCCTACACTGTTCCGGGCCACCTGAGGACCGCACAAGCGACTTTAGACAACGCTTACCTAGATTATGTGAACCCCCCATCTCCTCCGGTCCGGATCTTCAGTTAACTCCTTCCCACGGGCATCCCCTGTTTTCCATGTGAAAGCGCATGCTATCCATAACTTCTGCCTTACGCCGCCATTAACCAGACAAGAGGATCGTTCCATGCAAAACCAGGAGACCACCCAGCCGAGTTCCGGGGATTCCTCACTTGTAGAGACTTCCACAGTGGTCGTGGAGAACGAATCTGCTGGCACAACTCCTTACATATCAGTCAAATCGCTATGGAAGATCTTTGGCAGGAATCCGGAAAGGGTGCTGCGGCCCGAGTACGCCGACAAGGACAAGTCTTTTTTCCAAAGCGAATTTGGCAACGTTGTGGGTCTGCGCGACGTCAATTTTGAAGTCCATAAGGGCGAGACCTTCGTCGTTATGGGTCTCTCCGGCAGCGGCAAGTCTACCCTGGTCCGCTGCCTCCTCCGCCTCATTGACCCGACGTCTGGCGAAGTCGTCATTGATGGTGAGGACATCACCAGGATGAACGACAAGGAACTTGAAGCCTTCAGGCGGGCCAAGATTGCCATGGTCTTCCAGCATTACGGACTCCTCCCCCATCGGAACGTGCTGGACAATGCAGCCTGGGGCCTGGAAGTACAGGGCGTGTCAAGGGAGGAGCGATACGAGCGGACCCGTAAGGTCCTGGCGCTGGTTGGCCTAGCAGGGTGGGAGGACTCCTACCCTCGACAGCTGTCCGGCGGCATGCAGCAGCGGGTTGGCCTGGCACGGGCGCTGGTCGTGGATACCGACATCCTTCTCATGGATGAGCCCTTCAGCGGCCTTGACCCGCTGATCCGCCGTCAGATGCAGGACGAACTTCTGAATCTTCAGACGGAACTACAGAAGACTATCGTATTTATTACTCACGACTTGAACGAGGCCCTGAAGCTGGGAGACCACATAGCTATCATGCACGATGGCGCCGTGGCGCAGATAGGCTCCCCGGAGGACATTGTCCTGCGCCCGGAGGACGAATACGTGGGCGACTTTACCCAGGACGTGCGGCTTGAAAGTGTGCTTACGGCGACAAAGGTGATGGTGGGACCCAAAGCCACAGTTATGGGTCGCCAGGGACCCCGAGCGGCCCTGCATACTATCGGCCAGAGCGACGGCGACGTGGCCTGGGTGGTTGACAGCCATGCCAAGTACATGGGCCTGCTTTCCATATCCAGCGCAGAAAGGGCCCTGCGCTCGGGCGTAAAACGATTTGACGAGGCGTGGGAGTACGTGGACCGCGACTACCTGCCCGTTGCTCCCACCACCACCTTCGACTCCTTGATACCAATTGCCATGTCCAGCGATTTCCCCATTCCGGTGGTGGACAGTTCAAACACCCTTGTGGGCGAGGTGCACCGCAGCGCCCTGGCGGAGGCGCTGGCTGAGACTTCTTCGGTAGATATGGACTACGCCGCCAATGCGGCAATGAACGCCGCTATTGCGGCGGAGAACGAGGCAACGGAAAGCTGACCAGATACGCCTGGTTTGACTTGTTAATCCATGACCGCCAGTATTGTTGGAGCATTTGGTTCTCCAGGTTGCAGCTAAGAAGCAGCTGAACCTGATTACTCCGGAGGTAGATATGGCTACGATAACCAGAGACGAGTCCGGCGCTGGCGATACGAGTGAACAAGCCGTTGGAGGAGCAGGGCAAGAACAAGGGGCTGCTTCCTCTCCCCTCTCGGTCCTGGCGACACTACCTTCGTGGGTGTTGTGGTTTGCCGGCGCCGTGGCGACATTTATCGTTTTGGTGGTGTGTTTGATTGTCTGGGAACCTGGGATGGAGTATCCCACCACAGTGTCCCGTTCCTCGCTGGAAACTGTGGGTGGCGGCTCCATAGTTAACGAACGCACCTTGCGAGAGGCTACTACCGACAATATCAATAACGGCGTTAAGTGGCTGACCAGGGAGGCCGCATGGCTCTTTGGTGGTATTACTACAATCGTAGACTACGCCCTGATTTACATCGAGAAGGGCCTGTACTGGGTGCCGTGGCCGGCCATGGTAGTTGGCCTGACGCTGCTGGCTTTTGCAATGGGTCGATGGAGCCTGGCCATATTTACCGTTGCGGCATTGCTGTATATAGGGTTCATGGACTTGTGGTCGCCGGCAATTGAAACCATTGCATTGATTGTAGTGGCCGTAGCTATTTGCATGGCGATCGGACTTCCCCTCGGGGTCTTGGGCGCCCGGAGCAGGATGGCGGACAATTTGATGCGACCAATACTGGATGGTATGCAGACCATGCCCAGCTTTGTCTACCTGCTTCCTGGCATATTGTTTTTTGGTCTGGGAAAGCCGGCGGGCATATTCGCCACCCTGATTTATGCTGCGCCACCGGTAATCCGCCTTACCAACCTGGGAATCCGGCAAGTGTCGGGGGAGGCGGTTGAAGCTGCCCGGTCTTTTGGAGCTTCACCTTCGCAGGTACTGACCAAGGTGCAAATTCCTATGGCGTTGCCTACCATAATGGCAGGAATCAACCAGACGACCATGATGGCCCTGGCCATGGTGACCATTGCCAGCCTGGTGGCTGCCGGTGGGCTGGGCGAACCGGTCCTGCGTGCCCTGCAGAAGAACGACGCAGGGTTCGGCGCCATAGCGGGGCTCGCTATCGTTTTCCTGGCCATTGTCATCGACCGGCTGACACAGTCGGCTGCACGAAACCGGCAACAGTCCATGGGAATAGGATAGGGGAGGGGGCGACAGCTTGTTCACATCATCTTCACCAAAGTTTGACAGTGACGAGAGTCGTTGATACCATTTGCGGGCATTTTCGGGATCGGAAAATGTGCGCAATTTTCAGACCATATTTGAGGAGGTAGTAGCTTTGTTTACCAAGTATCGGTTGTTCATCCTTATGGCGGCCTTGTTCGCCATTTTTGCCATCGTGGCCTGCCAGGCTGAACCCCAGATCGTCGAAGTCGAGAGAATCGTCGAAGTAGACAGGGAAGTCCCGGTCGAGGTCGAAGTCGAGCGTGTGGTCGAAGTCGAGAAGGAAGTCCCGGTCGAAGTCGAAAGGGTTGTGGAGAAGGAAGTACCGGTCGAAATCGAGCGCGTGGTCGAAGTCGAAAGAGAAGTTCCGGTTGAGGTCGAGGTTGAAAAGGTAGTTGAGGTTGAGAAGATTGTCGAAGTTATGGCGCCCGAGGGGCCGAAAGAGACAATCATTTTTGGAGACCTTAACTGGTCCAGCGCGTTGCTGCAGAACCGCATCGCCCAGTACATCGTGGAGTATGGCTACGGCTATCCCACGGACGTAAAGTTTGGCGCTACTCTTCCCCTGTTCCAGGGCTTGAAGCGGGGCGACACCCACGTAACCATGGAAATCTGGCTTCCCAATCAGGACGAGGCATGGGAAGAGGCTCGTAGTGAAGGCGCCGTGCTTTCCGTTGGCAAGAGCCTGGGCAGCGACTGGCAGTCTGCCTTTGTCATTCCCGCGTATTTGCAGGAGCAGTACCCTGATCTGGACAGCGTCGAGGACCTGAAAGAGCAACAATACAAGGACTTGTTCAAGACTGCCGAGACCGGCGACAAGGCACGGCTGGTTTCCTGCATCATTGGGTGGGCCTGTGAAGAAGTGAATGCCAAGCAGGTATCGGGTTATGGATTGGATGATCACGTCCAAATCATTAATCCTGGCGACGGCGCCGCTTTGAATGCCGATCTATACGGTGCATACGAACGGCAGGAGCCATGGCTGGGCTACCAGTGGGGCACGAACGACCCGGCTCTGGTGCTTGACCTCGTCCGTCTTGATGAGCCTGGTTACAGCGACCAGTGCTGGTTCACCACCAAAGCCTGCGCCTATGAAGACGCTACTATCCTAATTGCGGTTAATTCCGACCTCCTCGGCAATGCGCCCGACGTGGTCGAGATGCTAAGGAACTGGGACTTCAACATCGATATCTATAAGGAAGTTGTTCGCTGGCAGGGTGATAATCCCGAAGCCGACACGCAGGCCACTGCCCTTTGGTGGCTGAACAGCTTCCCCAACATCTGGGGCGAGTGGGTGACCGACGATGCTATGGCCGCAATCCAGACTGCACTGTCCGCCGGTGAGACCGCCGAGGGTTGGCCGGAGGAATAGACTGCCGACTATTGAGTGACCGTGGCACAATTTGGGGGACGACCGGCATGGTCGTCCCCTTTCCTTTGCCTGCTATAATTGCCCAGGACTGGCCTCGCCACAAGCTCCGTCAATTGAATCAGAGGTGTTCCATGACAACTCGCGAACCTATATCCGACGAAACCCTGGAGGTTTTGCGCAACATTCCGACCCAGACTCTCATTGACGGTCTCTGGGTCATGGGCTGGCCTATGAGCTATATCGAGGGAGCGCGACCCCTGCAGCGTGGCCAGAGTATGTCCGGCCGGGCCGTAACCCTGCGCTTTGTCCCTCACCGGCCCGACCTGGCACAGGATAAACCCAAGGGAGACCAGTCCGCCGAATACGTGGCGTACGAACTGTGCGGTCCCGGCGAGGTGCTGGTTATCGACGCCATGGGCTGGACCTATAGTTCCATCGGAGGCGATATCAAGTTCCTGCGGCTGCACCAGCGCGGCGTGGCCGGCCTGGTTACCGATGGCGGGGTGCGGGACAGCAATTCGCTGATCGAGTACGGTTTTCCGGTTTATTCCGCGTCTACCACGGCGAAGCAGGGTCCCGCGGAATTCTGGCCCTGGCAGGTCAACGACGTCATCCAGTGCGGCGGCGTCCTGGTGCGGCCCGGCGACGCTGTCGTAGGTGACGACGACGGGGCAGTGGTTGTGCCCCATGCCGCCGTCGACCAGGTTATCGCCATAGCCCACGAACGAGAGGAAGTGGAGGAAGTAATCAAGGCCCAGCTTGAGGTTGAACGCTGCTCGCCAGGCAAGTACTATCCCTTCAACGACCTCACCTGGAAACTGTTCGAGGAAAAGACTGGCAAGACCCGCCAGCAGCAGGTTCGCTAGAATGTCACTGTCCAGAAGGTTCTGTCCAACACAATTCTAAACATTTGGAGGAAAGAAAATGCCCAGACTGCCCTTGGCTTCCCGCGACAATGTGCCGGAGAACCAGCGCGACCTCTTTGACACCCTGGTGGGTGACGGGCCGGTCCCCAACCGTGGGCCTGGCTCCGTCTACATTCACGTGCCCGAAGCCGCCCAACGGCTGACATCTCTGAACAACTACCTGCGCCGGGATTCCAGCCTGCCCGACAAGATTCTGGAACTGGCTATGCTGGTAACCGCCCGCGAGTTCGACTGCCAGCACATCTGGAACGCCCACGCCGCATCCGCCCGCGCTGCCGGGGTGCCCGACGAACTGGTGGATGCCCTACGCGAAGGTGAAGAACTGATCGATCTGGCGCCGGATGAAGAAGCGGTTGTCAACTACGGTCAGGAATTCTACCGTACCCACAACGTTAGCCGGGGCGCCTGGCAAGCGGCCCACGAACAGTTCGGCAAGCAGGGGATCATCGAACTCACCCTGGTGATGGGTAACTACGCCGCGCTGGCCTTCTGCATCAACGCCTTCGACACGGAACTGCCGCCGGAACGGGACGAAAAGCTCCTGCCGGTATAAGTCCCCCGTATTTGCAAAAGTTTGGGGCAGCCAGCACGGCTGCCCTCTTTTTTGGCCGTCCCGGAACTAGCCTCCATTAGCCTGTCTGCCGATAAATCTGAATGCGGTGCCGCAGGCTGTCTACCACGTACACCAGGCCGTCGGGACCCACCTTCACCGAAGTCGGACCCCAGAATAGCTTTTCCACGTTGGCTGACCTTTCCCATTCGTAACCGCGATGAGCGTCGTATTCCGGCCGGCTCTCGATTTCCGGTTCCAGGTGCGCGGCTCGTCGGGCAGAGGCTTCGTCAGGATTGGCGGCAAAGTAGTCCTGGGCCCAGAGGGAATCCCTGGAATCGCCCCGGAAAGAGGCCACAAACCTGCCCTCATTGTCCAGAATCTGTACTCTCTCGTTTCCCCAGTCGGCAACGATAATGTTACCCTGCAGGTCCACCGCAAGCCCTGATGGGCGATTGAATTCGCCCTCTTCCCGTCCGGAATTGCCGACAGCGGAAACAAAAGCCCCATTCTTGTCGAACTTCTGGATTCGGTCATTACGCCAATCGGAAACGTAGACTTGCCCCTGAGAGTCCACTGCCAGGCCCCAGGGCATATTGAATTGCCCGTTCCCACCGCCGTACTCGCCCCACTGCGACAGGAAACGGCCCTCCCTGGTGTACTTCTGGACCCGGTGGTTCAAGCTGTCGGAGACGAGGAGATTGTAGTCCCGGTCAAAGGCAATGAATGAAGGTCGGTTGAACTGACCGGCTCCCGTTCCCGCGGCACCCCACTTGTCCAGGTAATTGCCGTCCTGATCGTAGATAGAGATACGATTCAAGGCTTCATCCGCTACGTACAGGCGGTCTTCGTCATCAAAAGCCAGGGCGCTGGGCCACCACAGTTCGCCGTCGCCGGTGCCACCGGTACAGAACTCACCCAGGTACTCCTCATCGGGAGTGCAACGGGTAATTCGCTTGTAGGCGATCCTCACTCCGACCTCGGGCCCCGCTCGATTGAGTACGTGGACTATGCCCCTGGAATTGATTGCCAGGTCAACCGGATTGTTGAAGCCCCGGCCCTGGTTGGCCATGAACCCCAGGGTGTGACTGTATTGGAGGAGTGTGGTCGTGGTCATTCAGATCGTCCTCATGCCAGCTGGTATTCCCGGGTAGCTACTATCAACTGCAGCATTTCGGCTACCCTTGCATCCGAGCAGTCAGCGGCGCCCCGTTCGCCAAACTGCAGGACGCCGTCCCGCGCTGCGTGGTTCACGAGGCTTTCCCTGGTTGCGTCCGTTACGTCATACAGGCCAAGGGCATCCAGGCATACATCCACGAACTCCGTGGGTTCAAGGCTGTCGCCGGCTTCCCGTACTCTGGCCAGCGCGGCCTGCACCCCGGGGCGGGCCAGGTCTCCCATTTCCAGGGCCGCCGAATTTACTCGCTCCACCAGGTTGCCGGTATCAATCCACTCTCGGCCGGTGTGCCATCCCTCCACGGTCGGGGGGTTCAGGATTTCCTGGCCCATGAAACTGACGTCCATCGCCAGGTTGACGATGCCCCACTCGGGAAACTGGTAGCTGCCGGCCAGCCGCGCGGTTCCAGCCACCAGTTCCGTGGGACTCTTGACCCTGGCAAGCCTGGCCTCTTCCCCTTTGAAAAAATCGGAGAGGAGAAGAGAGCGCATCACTTCCAGAATGTTGCCCTCGGTCTCGGCAAACCTGTCGGACAGGTATTGAATCGCCTCTTCGTTGGGGGTATCTGACACGAAAAAACTGTACAGCTTGGAAGCCACGAACCACCCGGTGGCGGGCTGCTGGCAGATAATGTCGATGACATCCTGCCCGTTGAAGGGCCCGGTATGTCCAAGAAAAGTCTTGTCGCTGTCGTCGTGGTCCTCGGGGAGGTAGACGAACTGCCAGTCCAGCCGGCCGTGGGGCCAGATTGAGTCCCGGGAGGCGCGGATGCTCATGTAATCGGAATTGGATATCGTCCACCCCGTAAAGGCCCGGGCGCAGGCCTTAACGTCGTCCTCTGTGTAGTTGCCGATTCCCATGGAGAAGAGCTCCAGCAGTTCGCGGCCGTAGTTTTCGTTGGGCGCGTCCTTGTGATTATCCTTGTTGTCCAACCAGAAGATCATTGCCGGGTCACGGGACAGTTCCAGTAGCAACGTGCGGAAGTCGCCCAGCCCGCAGCGGCGGAAGGTGTTGGTCTGGTTGACCACGGCCTTAGCGTGGTTCAACTTGCCGTATGCGGTGGCAAATAGACCGTGCCAGAAGAGGGCCATCTTCTCTTCCAGCGGACGCCGAGTGTTTATGATCCGGTACAGCCAGTAGGCCTGGGAACTCTCAATCAGCATCAGGCTGTTCTGGTCGATGTGGTACCGGCGCAGCAGGTCTTCGTCCATGACCGGGGCGCTTTCCGGATGCAACAGTTGCTCCACCGTAGCTTCATAGCCCAGGGACACACAGGCGTCAAGCTCGTCCCGGGTCGCTCCAAAACCGGCCCTCCGCATCAGGTGGGCCATCAACGCCAGTTCATTATTCGCCATAACCTGCCCTCCCGGAAGTTCAGCGCAAATCAGGTTCGGCTGCGGAATATCGCAGCCGGGACCTGATTTTTCCTGTGTGAAGTAAGCTCCCTTTGGTAGATTCTGGGAGTATAACACTTACAGGGCAGGCCAAGGAAACTCGCGACGGGGCATTAGAATCAGCTAACCGTCTGGCTTGCGCCGCCGTAATTTGCGTCGTAACTGGCAATCCAACCCAACTCAGCCTGGCGTTCCAACGGTACGACGCCCGGTGCATTTCCGTCCTTCAGTTCCTCACCAATCACCTGTTCGTCGCGGAGACGGTCTATTTCGATTTCCGAAAGCCCCAGCATCTCGGCGAGGACATAGTCGTTTGCCTCCCCCATGTCCGGCGCCGGACCCCGTACCTTCACGTCTGCCTGGCTCAGTCGCCAGCCCCGGCCCAGGAACCTGCGGGAGCCCATTTCACTCGACGCCGGGAAATCTACCTGTTCGAACAATCCCCGGCCGCCTAGATGCTCGTCCTGCAATAGCTGGGCGGCGTTCTGTACCGGGGCGGCGTGTACTCCATGCTCCTGGAGGGCGGCTAAAATGTCCTCCCTGCTGTGGGCGCTGGTCCATTCGGATATTAGGGTGTCCAGTTCGTCCTGGTTCTCGTACCGGTGCAACGGGTCGGCAAAACGTGGGTCCGAAGCCAGGGCTGGTTGTCCCATGGCCTTACAAAGGGCAACCCACTCTTCATCGTTCCCTACGGACAACGTCACCCAGCAGTCTTCCTTCAGGCAGGGGTAACAGCCTTGGGGAGACAGCGACTGGTGGCGGTTTCCTATTCGACGGGTACGGCGGCCGTTAAAGGCGAAATCAAGCAATCCCTCGCCGAAAAAAGAAATGCCGGTTTGGTACATGGCCAGGTCCACCCAACCTCCCTCCCCGGTCAGGGCCCTCCGGTATAGTGCCGAAAGGATGGCCAGTTGACCTGACCAGCACGCCAGGAAGTCGGTGTAAGAGTTGCCTATCTTGTTGGGAATGGAACTGCCGGTCAGCTTGCCGTCCTCATCCGGTTCCAGGTAACCCATGAAAGCGCCGGACCCGTGGGTGGGTTCCAGCGCGGAAGCCATCGCGCCAAACGCACTCCAGGGCCCGCTGTGTCCGTAGCCGGTGTTGGACACGAGGATCAGGTCAGGTCGGACCGTCCTCAAGTTGGCGTAGTCCAGGCCAAATCGTACGGAAACCCTGGGTGTGAAGTTTTCCAGCACCACGTCACTAATGGCAATCAAGTCCACGAGGTTTCGCATGCCGTCGTCAGACCGCAAGTCCAGGGTCAGGCTGCGCTTCCCGCGATTCAGTGTCTGAAAAGTGCCGGCTCGATTCCAGTAATCAACGCCCGGTTCGTTGTTGGGGTAGGGGCCGGTTATGGTGCGCGTTGTGTCCACGAAGGCGGCGTGGTGGGTGTCAATCTTTATCACCTCGGCGCCCATGTCCGCGAGGTATGCGCCCACGTATGGCATGGCAAACACCCGGCTGAGGTCAACAACCCTTATCCCGGCCAGCGGTGAGCTTCGCACCTAAATCACCCCGCCGGCCCGTAGGCAGACCATCTCATCGTCCGACAGGCCCAGCCTGCGACAATAAACCGCATGGTTGTGCTCCCCCAGCAGCGGGGCGGGGCGCAAGACCTGGTAGGAGTCACCCTGCAGCAGGGGCCCGAAACCCGCGTATTGAGCGGCGCCGGCGACCGGGTGCTCTACTTCCAAGAAGAAATCGCGGTTCGCCAGGTGAGGGCAGTCATACAGGTCGGCAGCGTCCTGGGCCATACCGAACACCAGGCGGCGCTCCCCCGAAGCTTCAAACAGCGGTCTACGGTCCCATTCTGCCAGGCCCTCAATCAGCAATTCTTTCAATTCTTCGCCATGTTGAATGCGGCCCGAACCACTGGCGAACTTTTCATCCTTGTATCTTGGCAGAGAAGGGATAGAGTAAACAAACGAAGACAAATCTCCCGG
>JAPPLU010000063.1 GCA_028874075.1 Chloroflexota bacterium | reverse complement strand
GCCGGTTTGCACCGTAACCGATTGCCAGGCGGAACTTGAAGTCACCGTCCTGCAGGAAGCCCGCTGCCCCGACTGTGGCCAGTTCATCAGTCGCTACGGTTGCCACCCGAAGCACGGTTGCCGATGAGTGGGAAGGCGAAGAGTCATCGAGACGGGAACACGCCGGCCGGTATCGACCTCTACGCACTCATCCCCCGGGAACCCGTCGACGGCCGCTACTGCCCGCACTGTGAAGCCCTAAGTTGGCTATAACCGCCGGAATGCTGCCCCTCCTGGCCTACTGCTCCTAAACTAGCGTTCCTGGCCCTGTTGGAAGCGGTGCCCGAGGTAACCCCATGCGTACCCGACCCCTTCCCTTCCTGGCTGGCATCCTAGCCGGCATCCTCCTTACAGCCGGAACCGGCGTAGTCATAAGCGGAATCGCCGCCCAAACCGAGGTCGACGGAATCGCCGTCCGCCAAGTCATCGACATGACCGCCAACGCCAACGGCGAAGCCACCCTAACCGACCTCGAAATCCATCCCCTCCGAGGCCTCGACCTGGTCATCAAACTCCCCGAAGGAGCGACCGTGGCCCACAAAATCGAGGTAACAGCCAAGTACGACGCAGACTCATCCGACGCGCCGGCCGACGGAGGCAAAGTCGACAACGCCATCGGGAAAGTCGTCGACGTCCGAGCCACACCCGGCGACCCCACCAGCGCCCCCGCGCACAGGAGCACCACTCTCACCCAAGCCGAAATCACCGCCGGGGAAGTCGACTACATAATCGTTGTCAGCCCCAACTTCGGAGCCAACACCCAGAACGGACTCGCAATCATCGACCTGCAAATACAACTAAGCACCTAACGCCAGCTTCATTACTTCGCTTCAGGCGGGGGGCAGGGGCAGGCCGCTAGGGACCTACCCCTACCCCTCCCCCGCCTGCCTACCGGCCCTGAGTCGCCGCCTGCTTTGACTCCCCTACCACGCGCCCTACCAGACGCGCTAGCAGACCCCCTACGCTTCGCTTCGAATGGCTCCGTGGCCGCCTACGAGCCCAATGCCCCCGTAGTCTGCTATCTAAAGACATGTCGCGGCATAAGCCACGTTTTCCCGTTCTGACTCCATCCAATGCGGATAGCAGAAACCCTGCAGCCACCGGTTAACCCAACAGCGTGGAACCACGCAAGCTCCAGGAACCACCGAACCTTGACCGTTAGCAATCCTGCCTAGGTTGGACATCGAGGTTTACCGCGCCCCTCCAACACCCACCACGCCACTTCGCCCGACCATCTAGCCCTAGCAGAAGCCACCCGACCGCTATCCCAAACACCCCACGTACCCCACAGGTCATTAACCACCCCCATCCGCGCCAGCTGCTCCACAGTCGCAGGCACGAAATCCGGCTCCACGGCTTCCACTTCGTCAAGGCCCCAGTGCCCCCACCACCGGCCAGGTTCATACCCTTCAGGGAACACTTTCTGTGCGGACTTGCCGAGTTCCTTACTGAGATATCCCACCAGACCTCCCATACCTGCCAGCGACTGCACACGGACCGCCCGAGCAAGCCGCGCCTCCACCGTGCTACCCGAATTGCCCGATATGGCCATCCACGCATCCCGAAGAAACCCCTCCACATCATCCACCGAATGCACCGCACAGTAAGGCAAAACCAAATTGAAATGCGGAGCACCCCGATACTGTGCCTCCAGTTGCCAGAACACCCGAAAACAGTCGTCACACCACCGTTCTAGGCGCTTCAACAACGCCCGTCGATGCGCTTCTACCTGCTCACCCAGCGGATATTCCTTCCCGTACGTAAGCACCGCCAAGCGCCCGCCCCGGAAATGCTCCGCTAACCCGTACAACCTTTCCACCATCCTTTTACGCGACCCCCGAGATTGACGGCTGCTAACCACTCCCCGCCTCCCAGGCATGCACTCCCTGCACCGGTCCTTAGCGATATCGCATGAAAAGTGATGCGCACCATCAGAACAGAGGAACCCGTTAGAAACGGACCCGTCCACAGTCGGACAATGCACTTCGCACACATCAGCCGACCGTTCATAAGACCCATACACCCCACTGATACCCAGCACCTCCCCGTCAAGCGACCACACCCGCAACCCATCCGGCATATGTTCCGACCGAGCACCATGCCCAATCCCCCGAGAACCCCCACGGGAAGATATGTCAAGAGATACCAAGCAAGTGTCCTCCGGCCACTCCACGCCCCTCATGCAACCCTATCCGGTAACTCGACCGAGTCACTATCGCCCTTTCAGCCGGGCACCGGCAACCCGTTTCTAATCAAATAGGCATCTACTCGCTGCTGCGTCGACACCACCGCGGCACCTTCACCGCAGAAATGACCACATGAATCACATAACGGAGCCCGCAGGAGTCCACCCGCCTGGTTCGACAGACGCCACGTATACGGGAACCCGCATTCACACCGACCAGGTGCCTTTAACCCACCATCAAAGACGACCCAACAAACACGAGCAATCCCCTCAAGCTGCGGATCCGCAAAAACAGTAACCGAACTAGCCACTTTGTGAAAACATCACAAACCCGCGGGTCTCCCTCCCGCGCGCTATGATGTCTCTACGTGATTTTGCCATAAATCACGAGGTTAACCCCGTAGGAGATAAAAACGAGGTAAAACCTTCGTGATAGCCCCTACGGAACTTACCCAGCCCTTAAGGCCTATCCAGCCTGCCACGCTTAAAGCCCCCGGCACAAAGAGCTAATCAATAACACTGGCTCCAAAACGTCGGGGGTTAGTGGTATCTGGATTTGAACGGGGCCCCAACCCCCATTATTTCCGTCCCTTCCCTGACAGTATGACTACCAGAGTAAATAGAGAACTTTTGAGCGGCTGCGCCGCAAAGTTATCTTTTGCCCGCCCTCCGCTTACGGCACTTTCGTGCCGCCGCTCCGGGTGGACTCATACGCTACGCTCCGAGTCCATCCTGGCCCTCCGGTTCCTCCGGGCCGGACCTCCCACGCCCCTTCTTTGCGGCTGCCGCCGCCTTCTCCCTGCGAACCTCGACTCCTTCGCAATAAATGGAGCCTGACCCGTCTTGCCATTCTCCGGTACGGGGCCCCAACCCCGATTACTTCCCTTCGCTACCGCTCCGGTACTTCACCTGGAGCCTTT
>JAPPLU010000033.1 GCA_028874075.1 Chloroflexota bacterium | reverse complement strand
ACCTCTGTCCTAACTCCTCTCCTCTTCTTTTCCCCAAATAATCGAAAGACCCTGGCCCTCTCCAGCGAAGCCTTGACCATCTGGGCATCCATCAGCGCGCCGTTGTGAAAGGTGACCCCGGACTGAAGCCCGATCTCCCACGTCAGGGGGTCGATCTGCTCCGCTCCCGTGGCCAGCCACGGCACGGGGCTCAGGTCAGCCGCCGCCAGGCGAAACAGGTTCTCCGACATTCCCGACTGGCTGGCGACCCAGCCACTTTCCACGGGGTCCAGCGGGGAGCTCAGCCAGATCACCCCGGCTTTCAGGGTGGGGCGCTCCGCTTCGGTTTCGGCAACCGCCGCAGATTGCTCGACCATTGTGGCCGGAGTCTCCGGTTGTTCCGATGCTGCCGACGCCATGTTGGGCTGCGCAGGTTGCTGCTGAGCGGCGGTTTCAGCCGGAAGCGCCGGTGTTTCGCCAGCCGAAGATGGCTGCGCGTTTTCCGCTGCGGCTGAAGCAGGCATAACAGTAGCCGAGGAGGAGGAAAGCTGCGGGGCATTCTCGGCAGGGGTGGCTGCGGTCCCGCAGGCCAGCCCCAACATCAGGCATAAGGCCAACGCACCCGGAATGAATAACTTAATACTGCATTTCATGGAATTTAACAAAGCCTTTCTCCAAACATGTTTGAGTGTGCAAATGACGTTATGTGGGGTCAGAAAAATCGGCTGAGCCTGCTCTATGGGCAGTCTAATGATCAGTAATCGTCAGCGCCGGGGCCCGGGGTTGGGCCAGGGCGTCTGATTCGGCCTTTTGCCTGCCCTATCTGCCAAACCGTTACTCCACCCTGGGCGTCCAAGGCGGCAAGAGCGCCCCCGTCGGGCCGCCAGTACACTTCGGCTACTGAGGCACCCAGATCTTCGGCCCCTATCGGGCCGCCTTTCCCATTTCTCTGCAGCGACCACACGACCACGGCGCCATCACGGCCCCCCGATGCCAGGCGCATCTCGCCAGGGGCGAAGGCAAGTGTCGTGATGGGTTCAACATGAAACTGCAGGACTCCGGGCTTGGTGCCCTCTGGACCCTTTCTCCGGAAACTCCAGACTGTTACCGACTCCCCTCCGCCCGTGGCCAAAAGGGTGCCGGTGGCGTCAAAAGCCAGGGCCGATGGCTTGCCAGGATATCCCCACATCTCCGAATCATGCCCCGTGGAGCGACGCCAGAAATGCACTGAATTGTCCTGGCTGCCGCAGACCACGATGCCCCCGTCTGAACTCAGTACCATCGAGACCAGGGACCCCTGCCATTCCAGCTTCTGGCGAAGCGCGCCGGTGGCTGCCTCGAAGAACGACACTCGACCGTAACAGGCCGTTGCCAGCTCTTTTGAGCTCGACCAGGCGATGGCGCTGACGGTGCTGGGATGATTTTCAGACCGCCAGACTTCCTCGCCGTCCGCGTTATAAGCGTGCACCTGGCGCGAGCAGGAGACCGCCAATCGTTGGCCGTCCGGCGACCAGGCCACGTTTTCGACCCAGTCGTTACCCAGCTCGATAGCCCGGCTTATCTCACCTTCGGCAGCGTTCCAGATCAAGACCCGTCCATCCTGGCCGGCCGTTGCGAACATGCTTCCGCCTGGGTGAATTGCCATCGACAGCACGCCACCGTCATGAACTTCGGGGCGCTCCCAGACGGTCGCGCCGGAATTGCCATCAAAGGCGTAAATGCTGCCACCGGCATCGCCGACTACCAGCGCTTCCCCACGTTGGCTCCAGCCCCCGGCAATAGCGTAATCGCCGACCATTGCCGACCAGCCCTGGCCAAGGACGCCCAAGGGGCCGGGGACATTTATATCAGACATGCTTCAAACGCCTCCCGCATACTCTGCCCATCGAGGTTGCGTCCGATAAAGACGAGCTGATTGCGCCGGGGATCGTCACCCCACTCGCGATCCGGCTGGCCGTCAAAGAGCATGTGAACCCCCTGGAATACGAAGCGACGGGATTCCCCCGCGACACTGATGAAGCCCTTCATTCGGAAGATGTCCACGCCGCGGTCCCGGAGCAGTTGGCCAAGCCAGGCATTCAGTTTTTCGGGATCGGCGTCGCCCTCTATTTCGATGGAGATTGATCCCACCTCGTCGTCGTGCTCGTGCTGGGCGACCCAGGTTCGCTCGGCTTCGACGGGAACCTCCGCTCCCTTTATGCGTTGCGTGTCGGTCCCTTCCTCAATACAGGCGGGTTCGGAGCAAAAGTTGCCCCCCAGTTTGAATTCCTCTCCATCCGCGTTTCTCAGCTGGAGATCGAACTCCTCCGGAAGGTGCTGGGTGAAGAGCCCAACCCGACCAGGCGCAGCGACATCGAAAAAGAACGATTTGCGACCCGGAGAATCGAGCTGAAGGTTCACGTGCTCACCGACCGGAATATCTTCCCCTGGCTGAACGGTCTTGGCGGGTTCGGCGCACTCCCGCACACACCACTCCGCGCCCTCGCGGAGGGCAGCGTCATCCGTGCCCTGGCCGGACACGGCGACCAGCGACATCGAAGGATCAGGTCCATCGGCGAGGCTGAGTTCGTACCGGCCGGTATCGAGGTAATAGACGCCCGTCCATTCGAAGGGATACTCGGGCTCCAGGAAAGTGGGACGCCGCTCGAGCACCTGGTCCAGGTCGAAGGCGCCGAGGTCGAGTACGGTGCCGACGGGCACGTTCGCTCGCTCGCTGCGCACGACTCGCGCCATCCGGTTCATGTCCCGAAGCCTGGATTCCAGCCTGTCCAGCGTCTCGTCCAGAACGAGGTCAGTCTTGTTAAGTACGAGGACGTCTGCAAAGGCTATTTGTTCCGTACTTTCGTCGCTTCGGCCAAGCTGCTGCTCGATGTGGGCTGCATCAACGAGCGTGACGATCCCGTCGAGGGCATATTCAGCGCGAAGCTCGTCGTCCATAAAGAACGTCTGAGCGACCGGACCCGGGTCGGCAAGCCCAGTGGTTTCCACCAGCACGTAGTCGAACTTATCGCGCCGCTTGTTAAGATTGTTGAGTACCCGTATCAGGTCTCCTCGCACGGTACAGCAGATACAACCGTTCGACATCTCGAAAACCTCCTCATCAGCGTTGATGACGAGAGCCTGGTCGATGCCGACCTCCCCAAACTCGTTCTCAATCACGGCAATGCGCCTGCCATGATCCTCGGTCAAGATTCGGTTGAGCAGGGTAGTCTTGCCGGACCCGAGAAAGCCGGTAAGGATTGTAACTGGTACCCTCTGTTGCATATTCATAAGTACTCCTCCTTTGGATTGCATAGAGCCAAAGAGTCGACTCCAGATTGGGAACTGCTCACTGCGCCGTCCTGGAATTTTGGTTTCAGCTGTGGAGAACAAACTGCAGACGCTATCGCGCTGGGTGAGGTGGGTCGTAAATCGACTTTGCCGATCCACCTTACTAAATGGTTACTCTTCCCTGGTGACTGGAGAGCAGCCCCAGAATTGGATTACTCAGGTTGCCCCTCACTAGCTCCGCTGGACCTGGCGACGACCAGCAAGGTGCCGGCGCTCGCAACTAACGTAACCACGTTCCGGGCCATGTACCCGCGCGGTTCCCCTGTGCCCAGCCATAATTTGGTTGAGTGGGGTCCCCTTTGCGGGTCCCAGGAAGGCGTTGAGTACGGTAACCGATGCTTTTCGCGGGGTGTTCATTTGGAAGCCTCTTTTGGCTGTAATGACAGAAAGTATCATATTATGGTGGCAAGCATTCCCTATAAACTTTAAGGGCCGATGGTCACTTAATTGATATGCAGTACCAGTCCGATAAAATACACCGCCGGCGCTGTCCTTGTCAACCAGCTGAATTCACTGGCAGCGTTTCAATTCAAGGGGCAAGGACTCGTAGAGGCAGGTTTCGAGCCCTCCCTGGCAGCCCGTTGAAATCCCACAAGAATGGGAAGCCACCTGAATCGGAACACTGCCAATTCACTGGAGTATGCGCCCGAATATTGGGCAGGAAGTTGAGGGTGGGATGGTATTTAGGTCTATGGCTGGAAGAGAGAGCAGGAATGGTGAGTATGGTGTTGAAAAACTTGGGATTGAGTTGGCGGTCTGTCAGGCAAATACCCTCCGACGGAATGAAGCCACCACCACGAACAGGCCAGTGGCTACCAAAGTCATGGCAGGGCCGGCCGGCAGGTTGAAGTGGAAGGACAGGTAAAGACCGGCGACCGAGGCCACCGTTCCCAACCCCGCCGCCGTCAGCATGATGGAGATGAACCGACCCACCAGCAAATAAGCGGTGGCGGCCGGTATCACCAGCATCGCCATGACCAGGATGACTCCCGCCGCCTGTATCCCGATGACAATGACCAGGGCCAGCAGGACCAGGAGGGCGTAGTCCACCACGCTGGTGCGCATGCCAATGACCTGGGACCCCACGGGGTCGAAGCTGGTGAACAGCAGCCAGTGGTGAAAGACGAACAGCCCCAGGATGACCAGTCCGGTTATGGCCAGGGACACATAGATGCCAGTGGGGGATATGGCCAGGATCTGCCCCATGAGCAGGTCCTCCACGTCTATGTTGATGTTGGTGGCCATGGACAACATCATGAGGCCCAGGGCGAACATGGCCGCAAACAGGATGCCGATGGCGGTGTCGGCGCTGAGGCCTGCCCGGCGGCTCACTGCCCGCACCAGCATGGCAACGGTGATCCCGGTAGGGACGGCGGCTATAGCCGGATTGATACCCACCATGAACCCCAGGGCCATGCCGGGCAGCACGGCGTGGGCCAGGGCGTCGCCGATGAAGGCAAGGTTCCGCGTGACCACGTAGGCGCCCAGCAGCGGGCACATCACTCCCACCAATACCGCGCCCACGAGGGCACGCAGCATGAAGCTGTACTCCAGGGGAGCGAGAAGAAAGTCGATCATAACTCACCACTGCAGGAACAATTCGGGAATAGCCCCTACCCCTCGCCGTCCATGGAGAACTGGACACCGTAGAGTTCCTCCATCACCTCCGGCGTGAACACCTGGCTGGGAGCGCCGCAGGCACAGACATGGCGGTTCAGGCACAATACCTGGTCGAAGCGGCGGGAAAGGTTGTTCAGGTCGTGGGTGGCTAATAGGACAATGCGGCCCTCGTCACGAAGGGCCTGGAGCACCTCGACGAGGACCTCCTGGGCGCCAGCGTCAACGCCGCTGAAGGCCTCGTCCAGCAGCAGCACGCTGGCCTCCTGGGCCAGGGCCCGGGCCACGAAGACCCTTTGCCGCTGGCCTCCCGAAAGCTCGGTCATAAGAGAGGAGCGATAGTCCCAGAGACCCACGCGGCACAGGCATTCCCGGACCAGTTCCCGGTCCTTTCTGCCAGGCCGCCGGAGCCAGCCCAGGCGACAGCAGCGGCCCATCAGCACCACGTCCATCACGTTCACCGGAAACCGCCAGTTGACGCTGTCCCGCTGGGGGACGTAGGCCAGGGCGCCCCGACGCAGGTCCACCCGGTTGAGGGTCACGCTGCCCTGGCCGACGGGGAGCAGTCCGGCAATGGTGTTGAACAGGGTGCTTTTGCCCGCGCCGTTGGGGCCGACCACTCCCATCAGGGTGCCCGCGCCCACGTTGAAGGTGACGTTGGTCAGGGCTATGTAGCCGTCCAGCTCTACGGTGACGTCCTGGAGCGACATGCTGGCGTGGTGGTGGGAGTCAGTTGCGGCATTCACTTCAGGGCCTCCACGATCAGCTCCACGTTGGTCCGCACCATGCCCAGGTAGGTGTCGGCGCCGCTGCCAGGCCCGCCCATGGAGCCGGTATAAAGCTGGACCAGTTCCGCGCCGGTCTCCCTGGCAATGGCCTGCGCCAGCCTGTCGCTGACAGTGTTCTCTCCGAACACGGCCGGCACGTTGTTCTCACGGACCACGTCGATTAGTTCCGCAAGGTGTTCCGCCGACGGCTCAACGTCGGGCGCCAGGGATGGTATGACCAGGCCGACTATCTTGAATCCGTAGGCCTCAGCCAGGTAAGTGAAGGTGTCGTGGGACGTTATCAGCAGGCGGCGCTCCGGCGGCACCATTGCAACCTGCTCCTGGATCCAGGCGTGCAGTTCGTCCAGCTGGGCGCCGTAGCTGGTGGCATTGGCGTCGTAAAAGCTGGCATTAGCAGGGTCCTGGATAGCCATCCGGAACGCTATTTCATTGACTGCCAGCTTGACACGGATGGGGTCAAACCAGAAGTGGGGGTCCAGCGGGCCGTGATCGTGTCCATGGCCATCATCGTCGTGGCCCATTTCTTCTCCGTGGCCTTCTTCCTCGTGGCCTTCCGGTTCACCGTAAATGCCTACGAAGGCAATCTTGGTCGGGTTGCCGGCCACGTCCCAGTGGTCCACCTCTTCCAGGTCGTGGTCGTCCAGCTGCAGTACCTGCCCTCCCACCGAGTCGGTCACGAAGATGGCTCCGGGGGCCATGGCGACGTGAGGCCGCGCCCAGAACCCGGTTTCCACCGGCGTGGTCAGGGCATCTGAGTTGGTCGCGATTACATTACCGTCGTGCAAGTCGTACAGCCGGATTTCTCCGCTGCTCATTACAACTACCGCGAGTTCCCCGTCGCGGGACATGGTTGCCTGGATGGGCGAATTGCCCTCCTCGGCAGCGACCAGCTGCTCCATCTCACCCTCTTCCGGTTCCACCAGGTATAGCCCCACCGCGGAACCGAGGCCAAGGAAATGGTCTGCTTCGGAAGCTCCCCAGAGAGTGGTGATCCGGAAGTCTTCTGGCGACCCTTCGGGCGCCGAAATGAAAGAGTGGTGGAATTCCCCGTGGTCGGCTTCCACAGCGAACACGCCCCCAACGCAGCCGAATACCGCAACGTGACCGTTGCTGGCGTCCCCGTGCAGGCTGGGGCAGTCGCCGGCGGAATAAAGTATGTTTCCGGAGACGTCACGTATTTCTACGGTGGTGGGCAGCCGGTATTCTTCCGGGTTCGATGCATAATTCGGATGCTGCGGCGTGATGGCAAACAGGTCGTGTGCCAGGGGTACCGCGGCCCCGTGGTGCGGGCCGGCATACTGCCACACGGGCTGATATGAGGCGCCCTCTTCTTCCAGTTCGTGCTCGTTGATGAGCAGCACGTCTCCCGAACCGTCGTAATATATCGTAGCCCATTCATCACCTACGTAAAGGTGGGCAGGTCGGTCGCCAGACAGGTCCAGACCTATGAGTTCGGCTTCCCGGTTAACCAGGTCAAAGTGGTCCCCGTGGGGTTCCAGATAGGTGCCGCCGTCAATGACGTGAACCATATTGGCGTCGCTAGAGACCGCAAAGGCAAAGCGCCCGCTGTAGGTGGCGTAAATGCGCCCGGCCCGACTGCCCATGTCAAAGGCGTCCTGCTCCACATCGCCGTGGTCCAGTTCGATGATGGATAGCGCCCCGGTCTCGCCGTCGCCAACCAGCAGCTTGCCTTGCAGCGCTGTCATTTCTTCGTGACCGTGTTCGTCATGGCCCATCTCTTCCCCGTGGCCATGAGGGTCCGCCCCAGAAAACTCCAGGGGGTCCACAACTTCGCCCAGCTCGACGACCGCGGACTCATCCGCCTGGGCATTGTGGACCAGGTCATGCAGCCACTCTGCTTCCAGGCCCAGGCCGACGGTGAACACAACGTCGGCGTCCGAGACTTTCGCCACATCGGCGCCCCCGGGCGAGAAGGAATGAGGATCACCGCCGGGCGGTATCAGGGCGAACACCTCCGCCCGGTCGCCGCCTACCACCGTGGCCCAGTCACCAACAAAGTTGGTGGTGGCAACCACCTGGACCGGCGGACCGGAAGGGGTGGCAGCCTTAACTACAGAGACCGCACCGGATTGCGGGGCAGAAGCGGCATCCGTGCCTGGTGGGGCAACGGTAGCTGCCCGAGGTTGCTGGGTTGCCTGGGTTAGCTGCGCTGGCTGGTCACTGGCAGACGTAATCGCCGGCTCCACCGCTGTCTGAGGCGCTACGGCTGCCTGATCTTGCTGACTATTGGCACAGGCGCCCAAGAAAAGGACGGTGAACACGACGAGCCCCACAACCAGGGGCAGCGCCAGACTCTCGAAATTGACCTCACGGGGATGAAACACTTTCATTTGGGGTTCTGCTCCTTATTGTTCATTCATGGTTCTAGGTGGGGTATCTTTCTCACAGAAGTCGAAGATTTGATAACAGGTATCATATATCCATGCAGAACGGCAGGGTTCAGTTTTGTTGAACAAGGTAGATATCAGTCCCCGTTAGCGGGGCAAGCGCCGCAATTCACGTACAGTTCAAGGCGGTGAGAGACTATCTCGCCCGAGATATCCTCGCTGATCTGCCGGATTAACCGTTCGACCGCATCCACCCGGAATTCCTCCACGGCGCCGCACTCGACGCACACCGTGTGGTGGTGGTGATGACCAACTCCGCAGAGGCTGTACTTGTGGGACCCGTTCAGCATGGCCAGCTTGCATACCACGCCCGCGGCATGGAGGAGCTTGATGGTGCGATATACCGTCGCCCTGCCCACCGAAGGCAGTTCGTCACTGAGCGCCTCCACCGAGAAGCCTTCATGCTTCTGTTCCAGGAGGCTGGCTATCGCCCGCCTGGGGGTCGTGACCCGGTAGCCGCCTTTCTCCAGGGCCGCTATCAGGTCTGGGCGTGGATCACTGAAACCAAACATGATATTAAATCGCACTACTTACTAACAAATTAAACCAACAGGCTCTTCAAGAAGTGATATAAGCTATCAATAGTATAGGCTACTTGTCAACACCCAATTGGGGAGAACTCTCCTTGCCGGCGGGGTTGTAAGCCACTGTTTCCGTTGGGGGTGAGGTTTTCGCGATGCTCCAGGTACTTACGCCGGGCCAGGTAGATGGCCGGCGGAGGTTTGCCCGAGGGAAGGGGAGGAGTCGAGAGTGGGCGGGTTCAGGTGGCGGGCTTGCCGGACGGCGTCGAGGCCGGTGGCGCCCAGGCGGTGAAGCTCAGGAGATTTCGATGCCGACGGGGCAGTGGTCGGAGCCCATCACGTCGGGCAGTATGAAGGCATTGGTCAGGTTGGAGGCGAAATCGCCGTCGGTGAAGAAGTAGTCGATGCGCCAGCCCACGTTCCGGTCCCGGGCGCGAGTCATCTGGTCCCACCAGCTGTAGTTGCCCGGTTCCTGGTTGAACCGGCGGAAGGTGTCGATGTAACCGTGGTCCAGGAAGGTGTCCATCCAGGCCCTTTCCTCGGGCAGGAAGCCGGAGATCTTCTCGTTTTCCCTGGGCCGGGCCAGGTCGATGGGCTTGTGGGCGGTATTCACGTCGCCGCACACAACCACGCTGCGGCCTTCCCGCCGCAGATTGTCCACGAAATCCAGGAAGGCGTCGTAGAAGTCCATCTTGTAACGCAGGCGTTCGGCGGACTGCTTTCCGTTGGGGAAATAGATTCCCAGGAAGACGAAATCATCGAAGTCGGCGACGATGGTGCGGCCCTCGCTGTCGAACCGCTCAACGCCCAGGCCGAAGCTGACGCTGCGGGGTTCGTGTCCCTCGCGGGTGTAGAGGCCCACGCCGCTGTAGCCCTTTCGTTCCGGAGTGGTGAACCGGCTGGAATAACCCTCGACCTGTTTCAGGGCGTCGGGCAACTGGTATTCGTGGGCCTTGGTTTCCTGGAGGCACAGCACGTCGGGCTGCGCTTCCTGAAACCAGTCCAGGAACCCCTTCTTATGAGCTGCCCGAATGCCGTTGACGTTCCAGGATATCAGCTTCATGCCCTAAACCCTCGATCGCGCCCTCCCCTGGGGGAGAGGAAATTGCCTTTGACGCCCGATTTTAGCACAAACACCGGGCTTCTGATGAGGCCTGACAGGAGTTGGGTGTCCCGGCTACCTGGCCCGAGGCGCCCGTTGGTCAACGCGTCGGGCAATGAGCCTTGATGAGCTTCGAACACCCACCACACCCTTTACAGGCTGAAAATCGGCCCCTTGATGAGGTGGCGCGTGGCATAGTTTTCTACCGGCCAAAACGGAAAAATTCAATTTTCCCGCCCATTTCCACTCATTTCCGCTCGTTTCCTATCTGGGCCCGGCTTTCCGTGGCTGAGGGTGCCCGCCACGGGGCCTTCCGGGAGGGAGTGGGGAAGAGGGACCTGGCATAGATTTATGGTAGGGGTGTGTTTTGCGGGTTGGCAAGGGGGGGAGGGTCAGGGAGTGAGTGCCCATTGAAATGGTGCTGCGGGGGTGCCGGAATCAAGCTAAGGACCCCCTTGTCCGCTTCTATATGACACTGGCCTCAGGTCAAAGAGTGGTTTTCCCAAGGATTAGAACGCGCCGGCACGACTTGTGGAAATCGCTACTTAACCACAGGCGCGATATATGACTTTGGGAGGCGGCGCAGTAGGCAACACAAGGATTTCTAGGCTGAATGGTTAGAGGACTCAATCGCAAGTACAATCTCTTGAGAATAGGTCCCCAAAAAAACTACAATAGAGGTGAGGCGCTATACAGTAGGGGTTTATTGTTGTCACTGATCCAGCGGCGATCTTTTTCTAAGGTTTGCTTTACGCACGCGGCCTGGTGCCTAGTTACTGGTTGCACGTTGCAGGTGCCCGGCGAGGAAGGCGAGAACCCCCTGGTAGCGCCTCAGCAACGCTAAAACTAGAGCTTAACGTGCGCATAACTCTTGACAAAGACGCTAGTGTATTGCGGAAAGAGTTTCAGGGGCTGAAGACGCCCCAAGACGTATCCGCAATGCTTGAAGTCAGTCACCAGGCTTTCAACTATTGGGTTTACCGTACGCCCGAAATTAGGCGCTACACCACCTTTTACATTCCCAAAAAGAAAGGTAAAAGCCGCAAAATAGACGCCCCGACCAATAATATTAAGATTCTCCAGCAAAAGCTGAACCAGGTGTTGCAGGCGGTTTACCGGAGTAAGCCAAGTGCCCACGGCTTTGTCGAAGGAAAAAGCGTTCGTTCCAATGCCGCAGTGCACATCAAGAAGACGTGGGTGCTTAACCTGGACTTGGAAGACTTTTTCCCTTCCATTAACTTCGGCCGAGTACGGGGTATGTTCATGGCGAAGCCTTACAACGTACCGGAGAGAGTGGCGACGGTTCTCGCCCATTTGTGCTGCTACAACCGTTACTTGCCTCAAGGTGCTCCCACTTCTCCAGTAGTCAGTAACATGATATGTGCTCGGATGGACAGCGAATTGCAGAGACTGGCAGCGCGCAACCGTTGCACTTACACTCGCTACGCCGATGACATCACGTTTTCAACTACCCAGAGAAGGTTCCCGAGAAATTTGGCATACTACGACGGGCTCAAGCAAATTCAACCAGGCCACGAACTCCTAAAAGTAATTGCGGACAACGGATTTAGTGTCAATCATGACAAAGTTTGGCTGAGAGGAAGGAGTAGTCGCCAAACGGTTACCGGAGTAACCGTTAACGAATTCCCGAACTTGCCCAAGAAATAAATTAGCCAAATACGGGCGATGCTCCACGCTTGGGAAAAGTATGGGTTAGAGGCAGCTCAAAGGGAATGGGAGGAAGAATACGATGCAAAGCATCGCGCCACATGGATGCCGGTCCCTAAATTTGAACAAGTTCTGAAAGGAAAGATTGAGTATTTGGGGATGATTAGGGGCTTGGATTCTCAGGTTTATCTCAGGTTCGTAGACCAGTTAGGAGATTTGATGCCTGAGCTTAGGAATGGACGGGGGACACCACGGCGACTCTTGCGGGGGAAATTTGAGGCCCTTTCGGATGGAAAGACTTCACCAAATAAGCGTGGCCTTTTGTTCGAGCAGTTGATGAACGACCTGTGTGCTCTAGAGGTAATTCAGATACATGAAAGTTTTAGACGCAACAGCGGCGGAGAGCAATTAGACGGGTCATTCTTTTTGGACGGATCGTATTATTTGTCTTAATGCAAGTGGGAGGCCAAAGTTAGCAGTCAGCACGAAGTAGACGGACTTCTGGCAAAAGTTAACCGCTCGGGGCCAAAAACGATGGGCGTTTTCATATCCGTTAACGGTTGGTCTAAGCACGTCATTGAACTGACAAAACAGAATCCGGAAAAGAAGATACTTCTAGTTGATGGTGAAGATGTCGAGCACGTTCTTGCTGGGAAAGTAACATTTGCTGAATTGCTGGGGGCCAAGAGCAGGGCACTACATACTTTGGCTGAACCATTCAAGGGCTACCAAGATTTATTCCCACAAACTTGAGCTTAGCTGAACCTATTTTGGTTAAGGACCCGATTAAGATCTCTTAGCGACTATCTCAAAACTGGGGGAGATTCGATTGCGCCAGTTGCTCCAATATTTCGATGCGTCACACCCCCATTCCAACCTTCCCCCATTACGGGAAAATGGAATATTGAGATAGTTTCTTAGTCTATTCCTTGAATACTATTCGCGCCCCCCGATGGTGGCGTTAATGTAGTCGCGCAGTACTATCCTTCCAGTTTCAACGTCCCCGGAAAGAAGGCATTCAACAACTTCCTTTAGCAACCCTTCCCTAAATTCCCGATCTCTCTCGGCGCGGGCCTGCATGGTTTCTCTGAAGTCGCGAGTGAGTGGCAAAGTTTATGCTTCCTTTGGAGAAGTAATGGCCTCAGTACGGCACATCTGAAGAGTGGTGGGCCTAAAGGGGCCGTACTGCGAACTTTTCGTTGGGAGGTCGCAATATAAGAGGTTTACCGCCCCAAATGGGCAACCGTAAGCCTTTGGCCCATATTATCAAGACCGTGCCTTGCATTTGCAAGGCGTAACCCTCCCCGGAATCTTTCCAAGTCTGGCAAGCATGGTCAGCTATTGGGGGTATCCCTTCGCTCGCAGCCAAAACCCTTACGCCGCAAGACGGTCGGGCGTCCGAAACTATGTTGGATAGAGCTGCCAGGAAGCCCTCGCTATAGCAGCAGGGGCTTCCTGGCTTGTGGCTGTCGGCACTGGTACGGGTTGTCGAAAAGGGGGCTAGACCAATCGATGGCAAGCGGCTGTTCAACTCCGTTCACGCTCTGTGAGCAAAGTTTTCAAGGCGTGTGTAAGCCATGATTGACATCAACTGCGTTCAGCGGCTATCGTCGTTTCATCCACCTTCGGAGCAGTCATGAGGACATACAATTTGTTTATCAGCCATTCGTGGCGGTACGGTGGCCAGTATGACCGGCTTTACAGCCTGCTTCGCGCACGCCGGTACTTTGCGTTCAGGGATTACTCAGTTCCGCAGGATGATCCTATCCATCACGCTGCTACCGACGCTCAATTGCGGCGGGCGATCCGGAATCAGATGGCCCCGTGCCATGTTGTATTGATTCTGGCCGGGGTATATGCCAGTTACAGCAAATGGATCAACATCGAAATCGATTTGGCCGAGGAGGGATTCCAGCGCCCGAAGCCCATTATCGCCATTAGGCCACACGGAAACACGCTAATCTCTCGAAGGGTTCGTGAGGCCGCTGACGAAATTGCGAATTGGAGCACTGAGAGCATCGTGCGAGCCATTCGCCGTTACGGGTGATGCAGTTCACAAGGTCGGCTGCACAGGTGGCGCTCCGGCGAGGTAGTTGCAAGTGCCATCCAACACTCATTTTGGCAAATCGCCTGAAGTTATGATGCTCAGAAGCGTGTCCCAACTGGCACTGATTGCCCTAGCCGGTAATGGGGCAGTTACGGACGAATCTGTCCTGTGGTATACGAAATGGAACCGGAGAATTACGGCGACAATTACCAAGCCCACCTGATGGACCAGTACAAGCTCTACGTGGAAATGGCCGACCGGATCAGTCAGCGCCGGGACCAGTCGAACCGCTTCTACGCAGGTCTGGTGTCTGCGATCATAGCGCTCTTGGTCGTGATGGGCAGGTTAGGAGTGTCCGGGAACAGCTGGAGCATCGCTCTGCTCGCGGCAGGTTTGCTTGGAGCCTCCCTGTCAGTGATTTGGTTTATCAACCTTGGTTCCTACCGTGCGCTCAATTCTGCCAAATTTCGCGTCATCAACGAAATGGAATCGCAGTTGCCCTACGCTGGATACACGGAGGAATGGGCGTATCTCCGCCCTGTGGAGGGGCCAGCCAGATATTTCCAACTGACCAGGATTGAGCGTTATGTTCCTCTCCTGATCCTGGCATTGTTCGTCGGGATCGTAGCCTATTCAATCTATTCTCTAGTCTATGGTTACGGTTACGCGGCAGAACCGACCGCCTACCTTATAGGCGGAGTCCAGTGATAGGGCACATACCCCGCAATGGCCAAAAGCGCTAGGGCCTCCCGCCGTCTCCAACTCCTACCAGCACATGCGATTCTGACAGTACCGTACCCACGGAGCCGCTTCCAGCAGGAAAGTCTAATCTTCACTTGCCACGGTTAGACGACGATTTGGCGAAAGTTCCCGGGTCGTGCAGCATTTGGTTGACGGCGTTCCATTTGTAGCCGCAGACAGCCCTGTATTTGCCTACCAAGCGTAATTCTGGCCCTGTGGCATCAACTGGACTACCGGACAACCCACTTCACCGGCCAGACTCAGTTCGTCCTTGACTCCCGGTGCGTTATGGGTGTCGGGTCCCAGCAAAACGATAACGACGTCAGAAACTTTCATCCTCTCCTTGACATCCCTACGCCATTTGTCGTCGTGCTCGGCTGCTGGGAGCGACTTGTCCTTAAGTGCAAATTCGCAATGCTTCTTTGCTTGACCCATGAAGGCGCTCCGGCGTCCCGCGTCCTTTTCAAACTCAAAGGACAGAAAGACGGACCGGGAGGCTTTGTTTTTTCCACGGTCATGCCGAGCTTGTTTTGCCATTGCTTCCTTACGTCCGGCATAGACTTGCCTGGTCTCTCAGGCTTGCCAGACCACAATTTTCAGCATAGCACCGTGAAATGAGGGCCTGTCAAATCCAACTGACCAACGTTGCTTGCGAGGTCAAGTCTCAAGGAGGTCCGATACGTTCGCGTCGAAGAATTCTTTCGGCGATAGGCCGCCGATCTTTACGCTTACGTCCTTCAATTCAGCCTCCGCCGGCAAAGTCAGTGCGCTAGGCAAATACCGAACAGTCGTGGCCCCCAACTTCAACTGACTCCAACCTATCAGGTCATGATACTTGGTTGTTGCGGCAAAACCTTCCGCAGGCAAGCGAAAACGACCTTCAAATCGCCACCAGTCCACTTCAGGCTCAAGCGTCTCATTTGTATCTACGGTAATGATGGGACGAAGCGACCTGTTCATTTCGTCGTAGTCGCCAGCAACGCCAAATTGGTGTAGCAGCGCCAGGTCTGCTACACGCCACCACGGAGTGAGCAACCACGCGTGCCCAGGGTTGTGTCCCGGAAAGGCCGGAGGGACCAATCGGTTCATCCAGAATGCGCGCCCGCGCTCATCCGTTGCATACACTGAACCGACCACCATAACTACGGGCACACCCAGCGCGTCGAGCATCAATGTGCACGCCCCATGCAGGTTATGGCATTGGTTTTCCATCTCCGACGGCACCAATGCCTCAGCAACCCGATTCAGCAGCGCGCGTGCTCGAATTTCGCCTTCTACATTCGGCGGCGAGGCAAGAATATGCCCAAGAACAGCGTCGCATACGGATAGCCCATTGGCTTCAGCGGCCAGCACTTCATCCGAGTTGAAATAACCAGGCTGGAATTCATCACTAATGCAGTCCCTGAGCCGCTCATACGCGGACTTGACCAAAGCGCTTTGATCCCTTCGTAGCGTCTCAGCGAGTTTCATAAACTTCATGCGTCCTTCTCAACACATCGATAGCCCGTGAGCTTTACCCGAAACAGCGTCCCAATGTTGACCTCGGTCAGACACAATAGCAACCGAAAGTTGCAGTGTTCATGGTAGGTCAACCAAGACGGAAGCAAGTAAAGTCAGGAGGAAAGAACATGGATATGCTGCATCTGACTGTGGGAACTCTGTCCTGTCTGCGCTTCCGGGTCCCACACGGATTCCGGTAGGCTCGCGCCGCCGGTCGATCCACCAAGCGTCCTCCGTCCGGGCTTAATGATAACGTATTGCGACTTTCCGGTGGGAGGTCTCAATCTAGCACTGCACAAGTTCAATGCTGGAAAGCCATTCCAAATTTATCTCGCAAAGGTGCGTCCTGCCTGAAACAGGTAGGAGTAAGCGGACACTTTGTTTGAGTCGGCGGCCTTCGATCCCCAGATACCCGAAACCAGACCCAAGGCGCTGAAAACCGCTCCTAATAGGTCCCCTGTAGTAGCCGACCAAACGCCACCGGCAAGACCGAAGGACCACGAGGGAAGGTTCCTCCCTAGTGCCCTGCGAGTAGAGCGTTGGAGATCATGGGCCGCATCAGCGATTTCCTGGCGCCTCTCTAGCAGAAGCGCTTCCCGTTCTTCAGGGAGGCTAACGTCGGCGAGCTCAGCCATGAATCCTCGCAGGTCTCGCATATAAGCTCGGTGTGCAACCCGGTGCTCAACCCGGAATTGCAGGAGTTCATCAAGAGGCACTGAGTCCATATTGAAGCTGACGGGTTCAAGGTCGAAGGCGATTACACTTTCACGTGACGGCATTCGGTCTCTGGAAAGAGTGTCGATTAGGTCATTGAGGGCACGCCCGTCATTGGTCGCCGGATGGACGGACAAGTTCTGTTTACTGCCCGCAGAACGTGCAAGTTGGGCGAGGATAACGAGGATGGTAGTGCGTACAGTCGGATGCAACGGAATCGAGACGCCATCCCTGCTGGCCTCCGCAAGCCCCTTCGCTTGAAGTTCCGATACCAGCGACTCGGCCAAGTCAACGTCGGCCCCGTATCCTATGCGAGACTGAGAAAGTTCGTGGAAACGGTCCGCTTCGGGTAGGTCGTCGAACACACCGTTGGCGAGCAGGCCACTGATGGCTTGTGCCAGTTGCTCTGCCATTTCTTGGTCTATCCACGTCTTAGGTTCGAGCACTTCCAGCAAGCCCTGATCCTCAAGGGGCTCGGCTAACACCGGGTCGGCGAAATGATGTCGCCCATACATATAGCCCGGTAGCAGGATCGAAACCTTATCGAAGAACAGAAGCAGCGATTTCACCCAGCCGCCTTCTCCAATGTTCCAGTAGGGAGCTGGATAGTAGTATGCGACATCAAGACGTTCGTTCATCCCGTTCACCTATGGATGGTTTTGTCAGGACGGCTCCCCTATTGGACTCAAGCAGGATGAATGCTGGCTTTCCGCTGGGAGGTTCCCCCCAAAAGAACGAAGGGCGCTGAGCTGGCTGAACTATCAGGCTATCCCAAAGCTCTCGGTGTGTCCAGGGCGTAGAAGACCCGCTCCTGGCGCGCTACTGTCTCCGCCGGCGCTGATAGCAAGCTCAAAGCCGGGCGTTCGGGCGTCAATCCTGGCCCCCTGTACCAGCTTGCGCCGCAGCTGAACCAGGTAGGTGCGGACTGTCCGGGGGGTTCCGGGATCGGTCTTGCCACACGCTCATTGCAGTAGGTGCTGGTGAGTCAGCACCTCTCCCGGCGTATGCCGAAAACTCACGAGGGAGGTCGTACTCAATTGCCGTAAGTCGCACTGGCTCGCCCGCCACAATCACCAGTCCCTGGGCGTAGTCGATGGTCAGATCGCCCCGCACGCAGGGTTCCGAGGGTGCCATTGAGGTCGGCCAGGTCCACCGCCGCAGGGCCGCCTGTACCCGGGCCGCCAGTTCTGTGGGCGAGAAGGGCTTGACCACGTAGTCCACCGTCTCCATCTCGAAGGCCCGCTCGATGGTGTCTTCCGCCCGTAGGCGGACAGGAAAGATGACCGGCATGTCGGCTATCTTCAGGAGGGCCTGCATCATTAGCCGCTCCCACTTTATGTCATTGGTCCGTCCGTTACACCAACTGAACCAACTGGAGGCACTCAAGGTCCATCCGACCCGGAACCACCCAACCCGCGAATTTGCTAACACGCTTTAACCAAGATTGACACATGGGCTTTATTTTTGTACTTTGAGCTACAAAATGGCAACCTTGAGGACAACATCGTCAAACCACGTGCCACGCCTGTTCACGTCGGGCGAAGTGCAGGAGATTGTTGGCTTGACGCAACGGAAGTTAGGATATTGGGACAAAACAGCCTTGGCGCATCCCCACGGTCGCCAAGCACGTGGCAGCGGCAGCCGACGGCTTTATACGCTGTTGGACGTAGTGAAACTCAAGCTCATTGTCCGCCTACGTCAATCCGGTTTGTCCCTTCAGAAAATACGCCGTGCTCTTCTGAACCTGTCTGACTTCGCGGACGAGCCAGCCCCGATCGGTGAGCTTGAGGTCATCACCGACGGGAACCGTGTCTTGATCAGGAGGTCGAACGAACAGCTGATGGATCCTATCTCCTGGCAGTATGCTTTCTGCCTTCCCGTAGCGGATTTGTTGGACGAAATCGAACAACAGGTTTCGTCCGTTCAAGCGTGGGGAGGTGGGAACGGTGGTGGTGTTGACGCCAAGGTGGTGCTCCAATGATTGGGACTGCGCTACTGGAGGTTTTCGACGCTCTTGAGTACGAAGGCGACGAAGGATTGGTGACTGTAGACACGCCGGATGTTGGCTATGAGCGCGCCTACGTATGGCAGGAGATTCGGGACAAGCTCGAGATGGACGCAGTCTATTTCCACGGGAACGTGCCGGTCGTCTACTTCAAGGAATTTCAGGACGTCGATAACGACCACCTTTGGAGCATCCACCGGGCACTCTGGAATCACAACCGCGCCCCGCTGCTGATTGCCGTTCTGCCTCACGAAGTAAGGGTATACAACTGCTTCGCACCACCGATGCGACACTCCAACCAATTGACGTTAGAAAACGGTACTGTGCTCAAGCAGGCGGTGCGACATGTCTCGGACGTTCTGGAACTCCGCCGCGAACTGTCCGAGTACCGGCGACGCGAGGTCGTGTCGGGACAATTTATCCAGGCGCGATACGAGGCGTTTAGCAGAAAGCAACGGGTGGACAACCGGCTGCTCGACAATCTTGGGCAGGTGCGCAAGCAACTGATCAACGATGGCTTATCCAAGTCGGTGGCCAACAGCCTGCTGGGGAGGTCTATATTCGTTCGTTACTTGGAAGACCGCGAAGTGATCGATTCCAATTATTACCGCCGCATCGCCGGTGGAGGCACCTTTCATATTCTGTTGGAGAGATCATGGGACGAGACCTACCGGTTATTTGACGATCTCGCCAACCGGTTCAATGGTGACCTGTTTCCTATCGAAGCCTTGGAGCGCGATCAGGTAAAGCCGGAGCACCTGCGGTTGTTGGGGCGATTCCTAGCGGGGGAGGAAGTAACTACAGGTCAGCTCTATTTTTGGGCATACGACTTCAAGTACATACCCATCGAACTTATCAGCGCAATCTATGAGACATTCCTTGACGAGAGCAGGAATCAAACTGGCGCCTACTATACCCCATTAGAAATCGTCGATTTCGTCCTCAACGAAGTTATCCCGTTCGGATCAGAGCGGCACGAAATCAGGATATTGGACCCGGCATGCGGATCAGGAATTTTCCTTGTGGAAGCGTACCGAAGGTTGGTCACGCTCCGTCGCCACGCTCACGGCTGGCAAAGCCCTAACTTTAACCAGCTTCGCGATCTCTTGACAGAGTCGATTTATGGTGTGGATTTAAGCGAGGACGCGATCCAAGTAGCGGCGTTTAGCTGTTACTTGGCGTTGCTGGACTTCCTCGAACCCAAAAGCATCTGGGAAGACGTGCGTTTCCCCAGACTCAGAGGAACCAACCTTTTTGTCAACGATTTTTTCGACTTAGACGCTCCCTTCAACGAGCAGACCTATGACGTCGTTGTGGGAAACCCGCCGTGGCGAAGCAGCTTGACCAAACCCGCCGCCGTTTATGTCGGCGAAAACAAACATACGATTGGTGACAAGCAAATCGCGCAGGCATTTCTTTGGCGGGCATCGGCACTACTCGCCGACGGAGGAAGGACATGCTTACTGGCTCCCAGCAAAAGCGTGCTTTTCAACCAAAGTCCCAAAAACCGGGAATTTCGGCGTCAATTCTTCTTGGGCAATGAAGTAACTCAGGTTGTCGACTTTTCGGCCTTTCGCCACACGCTCTTCCGCGGCTCCGTAGCGCCTACGGTCGCTGTTTTTTGTCGTGCGCCCTCCAAAGAGGATAACGATCGCAATGAGTTGACGTACCTGGGCCTGCATCCATCGCCATTATCAGAAGGCTTGGCTGGCATCGTTGTGTCCGGTGATGAGGTCAAGCGGTTTTCGCGCAGACAGGTCGCCTCCCATAGTTACATCTGGAAAGTGGCGTTGTGGGGCACTCCTCGTGATCTCATGCTGATTGATGACCTCAACGAAAGGTTCCACTCTCTTGATCAGGTGGGGCGAGCCCGTGGCTGGTTGATTCGGGAAGGTACCACGGTCGGCGGCAGTGATAAGAACGTCGCCCCCGAACTCGCAGAGATGCGTTATGTGCCTGTGGATTCGGTGGAACCCCTCCACATTACGTCGGGCCCGGAGGCGCGTATCGGAAGCGAAGTGTTTCATCGTACCGGTGATCTCCGCATTTACTCGGGTCCACATGTCTTGATTAGAGGTGGGCCGAGGCCCGGTGGTTTCCTGGCTTCTGCCTTTCTTCGAGAAGACGCGGTTTTTACCAGCAGCATCACCGCAATAGCAGCGCCTTCCGAGGATGAGGAATATCTGAAGATCGTATGTGCCTACCTTAATTCGTCGTTGGCTCGTTACTACCAATTCTTGACGACCAGCACCTGGGGTGTCGAGCGTGATGTTATCCGCTCTACGGAATTCAAACGCTTTCCATGCGCGATCCCTGTAGCGGACGCAGTTCTCAAGAGTAGGATGGTAGAAGTGGTTGACCGTGTACAACGGAACTACGACGCCCAAGATTGGCGGTACGAACTGGACGATTTGGTTTACGCTGCTTACGAAGTGACTGCGGCAGAGCGGCAACTCATCGAGGATTTCTTGGGAACGGCAGTGGATCGACACTACCGAGGCCTACAGTCGGACGGTTTCGACCCGCCGTCCGTCAGCGAATTGACGGCATACGCTGAAGCCTACGCCGACGTGTTTGAGACCACCACCGATGGCAATAGGACACTGTGGGCGACGGTGTACCCAGGCACCTCTCCATACCGTGTTGTTTCGTTCCGTTTGGCTCCAAGGGGGGCGCAGGGACGCCCTCCGCGCTCAGCGGCTGAACCGGAACTCGATGCGCTCCTTGCCAAATTGGAACGAACTGCGATCGAGAAACGTGCGGGAAGTTTCTATGTTCGGAGGAATATCAAAGTATATGAAACCGAGGAATTCCATGTTGTTAAACCCGCAGAGCGTCGGTTCTGGACGGTATCGGCGGCTTACAACGACGCCGACGAAACCATCTCCGAGTTGATGCGGGCGTCATCCACCGTTAGCGAAGAAACCATAGCGATTCGCACATGACACCTGAATCGCAATATTTTGCCTTCGGTTCACCGGCTCCACTCGCCCGTGCGGTATCCGTGGATATCGAGAATGCCGCACTTCGGCTGGTTGTTGACGGGTTCGAGCGTTGGCGGGAAAGCGGGTTCACCAGGTTTGGAGATTACGAGGACCACTACACCGTGCGCTTGGTGGCGTGCATGAAGGAGATCCGCCGAGAGCGGAACTTGGCGTTTGTGCCCCAGTACCAATTTGTGGAACCCTCTGACGATATGTCGCAAGGCCGGTCAGACCCGGCCCGAGCGCCCCGCATAGATATTGCCATAGCGTGGGATAGGCTTACCGACGAGGCGTATCTCAGCATAGAGTGTAAACGCCTTGCGCCGGATGACTTGGCGCGCCGGTATGTGGCGTGCGGCATTGCTAGGTTTGTCTGCGGATACTACGGGGCGAAAGTCCAAACTGGCGCCATGGTCGGCTATATAATCCGGGGTTCTCCTGATGCGGTACTCGGACGTGTCAATGATCATGTGAAGCGCTCTCCCGCTATGGGGCGAATGCACACTTTGCGACCGCGCGATCCGATAGAACCGCTTAGAACCGTGTTCCAATCTGATCACCAGCGACCCGACCCGTTCGGAACTATTCGCTTGACCCATCTCTTTTTTGACGTGAACGGGATCTGATCGCTGCTATTGGGATTTAGCCAATCTGGATCCCTTTTAGGACGGGGCTTGCTGCCTTAGCCTCAAATACGCCCCGGAAAAGGACCTGACCCTGCAACGGTTAATACTCGAACTGGCGGTCCCGTTCTTTTATCGGCTGGCTTACACCGATCGCTATGGATTGACCGCGGCCAAGGATGACCTGTGGGGAGAGTATCCCCACGGAGTTGCCGGCGAGATTGAGTACCAGGACGACATTCTCCAGCTTGTCGGAAACAAGCCCGGCAGAAACCGGCCTTGCCCTTGCGGGAGTGGGGTAAAATACAAGAGATGCCACTTGGACGAAGTAGAGGCGGTTAAACGCCGTCGGTTGCGTTAGCAATCGTCCGATAGAGAGGGACGACCGTGCCAACATCCACCGCCAACCCAACACCCTTGCGCCTTGAGTCCACCTTCGGAACCGGCCGGAGTTGGACTTCCCAAGCCGGCTCTACCGCAACGGCTTGGGAGTTGCCTGCCTACCATCTGCTGTGGGCCGGTGATGCGACCGCCGAAGGTGAAGTCCGCAGATTGTGGGAGGCGCGAAAGGGTCGCCAAGCCTATCCTGTGGTCCTACTGGCCCCATCGGACGATGAAGCGAAAGTTCAAGTAGCCGGTCCGCAGGACGCCCGTCCCGTACGGGAGTTGCCCGCCGGCCGGGTGCTGGATCTGCTCGAAACCAGCCGCAGGATGGTGGCCCGTGAAGCCGCATCGTTCCTGGCGAGAGAGTTCAGCCGCCTTGAAGAAGCCGTGGTTCCCGGCCTTCGGGTCAAGGACCTGCTAACTCCTCATTTCCTGCGGGAGCGGATGCGCTGGCCCGTGAACCAGGGGCGATTGTCCGACGCAGCTGAAGGCAGGGGACGCATTGGCAGCATGGCATGGCGCTCGCTGTTTCAGGAAATGGGTTACCAAGTGGAGCAACTTCCGCACCGGGGCTACCTGCTCCGGTACGACAATGCCCCGGTTGCTGTAGTGCATCCTCACCGTGATCCGGCCAACTTCAGCCGACTCACGGACAATGGGGAACTCCCCGAAGGAATGGTGCTGGCAGACTGTGGGCAGTATGGTGCGCAGTGGGGCGTCCTCGCGGCATCCGGCCGCTACCGGCTCTTCCAGCGGCGTCCTCCGGTCGGCCCGGCTACCGGGCAGCACCTGGAAATAGATACGGCTGAGCTGGAACGGAAAGACCGCTTTTATCTCGGCCTTCTTGCGCCGGAGTCATTGAAGGAAAACGGCTGGCTGACCGAGTGGGTTGCGGAAGCCAAGGACTTTGGCGAAGAGTTGCGCAGGGGCTTGGAAGAGCGGCTGATCAAGGACGCGCTGCCCAACATCGCCCGGGGTCTGGGTGAGTATCTTGAATCACAGGGCGCCGACCTGAGTGACGGGGAGCAACTTCGGCAGATTGAAGAGGCGGCGCTCACCCTGGTGTTCCGGTTCATGTTCCTGCTGCACACCGAAGCGCGGGGCTACCTCCCTATCGGTTCTGCCGCTTACCGGCCCCACAGCGCACGTCAACTGGCCGAGGATTCTCGCCTCGCCGGGTCTTCTCTCAGCCGAAAAGCCACCCAACGTTGGGACCGCTTGCGGACTCTCGTGCGGATGGTTCGCACCGGGGATCGCTCCGCCGGCGTCCCCGCCTACAACGGCAGCCTGTTCGCGGCCGACGGGTTCCCTGGAAGCGCCCTGCTGGAACGGGCCGAGATTGCCGACATTTACCTGGCGCCCGCCCTAGTGTCCATCGCCTATGAAACCGATAAGGCCGACGCACCGGGGTTGGACTACGCCGGCCTGCAAATCGGCCACTTGGGAGCGATCTATGAAGCCTTGCTGACCTTGCGGCTAACCCGTGCTCCTGAAGACTTGGCTTACGACGCTAGGGGCGATGTGTTCCGGCCTGTACACGCTGGGGAGCAACCGGAAGTAACCAAGGCGCAGCTCTATTACCAAGCCGAGGCCGGTGGACGGAAGGCGGGAGGTGTGTTCTACACTCGCCACGAATTCGTCGACCACTTGCTCAACCATTCTCTGTTGCCCGCCCTTGACGACCACTTGGCCGAAGTCAGGAAATCGGCGGACCGGAACCCCAGTGAAGCGGCGCAGAGGCTGTTTGATTTTTCGGTGGTGGACCCGGCCATGGGTAGCGCCCACTTCCTGACGGCTGCTCTGGACATGATGGCCGACCGTATCGAGATTTTCCTGGCCGAGGTTGGTGGCTTGCCCGGAATCGCCCAACAGCTCAGCGAATTGAGCCACGACGACGGGGCGGTTTCGCAGCAGCCAGAGGACGGCGACCTGCTACGCAGGCTGATCCTGAAACGCTGTATTTACGGCGTTGACCTTTCCCCCATGGCAGTGGAAGTCGCCAACGTGACGCTGTGGCTAGCGTCCTTCGTTCCCGGTCTGGCCCTCTCCTATCTGGGCAGCAATCTCAAGTGCGGCGATGCCCTTATCGGCGTGGCCGACCCCTCGGTAGTCGGTGCCGCTGGCAGCACAATGGTACAGCGGTTGGACACTCAGCCGGTAAGGGACGCAATGAACCGGGCTGCCCAAGCGCAAAGGGAAATTGCGGCTATTCCCGACCGAACTCCCGACGAAGTAAAACGCTCCGAGGAATTGAGCGCCCAGCTTCGTCAGACCACCGTAGGCTTGCGCGCTGCTTTCGATTTGTGGGCCTCCGAGCCTTTAGGTTTGACTGGTGCGCGCCGCATACTGGAATCTTACTCAGACCGCATCGTCGGGCAAAGCGCTTACGGGCGAGGTGAACTTGCAGACAACGTCGACCAAGCAACAGATGTCGCCGCACAGTACCGTTTCTTCCACTGGCCTTTGGAGTTTCCCAATGTTTTTCATCGGGAGCGTCCGGGGTTCGACGTTGTGGTGGGCAACCCGCCGTGGGAAGAAGTCACTGTTGAGGAGCTCGCGTTCTACGCACTGCATGATACGGGATTGCGGGGTATCAAAGACCTAAGCGAACAGCGTGCTAGAATCGTGGAACTGGACCGACAGTATCCGAATCTGCGCAATCAAATCGACACGTTGGCTTCAGAACTCGAAGCAAGACGGAACTTTTTTAGCCCGATGGGAGGATATTTAATTCAAGGAGTGGGAGATCCGGACCTGTACAAATTATTCTGTGAACGGTATTCCTATCTAGCCCGTGTAGGTGGGTATGTCGGCGTTGTGCTTCCGAGTGGTGTCTTTGTCAACTATGGCTCTGTGGATTTCAGGAAGTGGCTGTTTGAGGATAACACAGTCCTCCGCCTTGACACGATTCGCAACACAAGGCATTGGGCGTTTCCTATCCATGCACAGTTTTCGATTGCACTTGTCGCAGCAAGGAGAGAGGCTGCAACCACCAATTTTGTTTTGAGAACCACCGGCCCTTCAACCAGCCTCAGAGAATTTACCCATTGCTCAAGGGACAGTGGCGTGTCTGTCCCAGCATCCGTCCTATCTTCACGTTGGGAGATACCTTCACTGCAATCGGATGATCACGCTCAATTGCTGGAAAAATTACGTGCCGGAGTCCTATTTTCCGGCTTGGTCCCTTCTGGCAACAAAAAAAATTCAAAAGGCGCCGGTCATTCGTCTCGTCTAATTCTCGTATCGGAGATACACGAGACGAATGACCGGCGCCTTTTCAGGCACAGTTCAGGGACCCCGGTATGGAAAGCTAGGAGCTTTCACCCATACGACCCGCATGGAGACGACCCTGCCGGGTTTGCTGACTGGGACGAAGTACTCGAGTGGCTCAACGGACGCCGGAAACGGTCACGTACATTAAAGAAATTCTTCACACCCCGTGAGCTTGATGACCCATCAACCCATCCAGTCAATCATGCTCGCATCGCATACCATGACGTTACTAATTCGGTTGACTACGATACCGTTGTGGCCGGATTGGTGCCACCCAAAACGCCTTTAACTAATACGGCACCCTATATCGCGTTCGACGGGTTTGATGCGATGAACCAAGCTGGTGTGCTCGGCGTACTCAACAGTTTGCCATTTGACTGGCAAGCGCGGAGGTATGTGAAACTCCATTTGAGTTTCTACATACTGAATATGCTCACGTTCCCGCCACAGGACAACACCCCATGGCAGCGCATTGGGGAACTGGCAGCACGGCTGTCCTGCGTGGACGAGCGATTTGCCGGATTCGCAGCGGAAGCCGGGGTAGAATGGGGGATCCTGACCGACGCCCAGTGCAACGGTATGCGGGCGGAGATTGACGCACTGGTGGCCCATGCCTACGGGCTGACTGAGGACGAGCTGCGGTTCATCTTCACCGACTTCACTGAGAACGCCATAACGCCAGCATACCGGCGGCTGGTGCTTGAGAAGTTCGAGGGCCTGTAAGGATACCATGACAAGCCACAATCCCGCTCCGATCAATGGCCCCTTCGAGTTGGTGGACAATGTTGGTTACGGCAACCACGAGCAGGCATTGGCGTGGCTGGCGGAGCACTACGACGGGCCCCTGAACGCGGCCACCGGCTATGTCGGCCTGGAAGGACTGGATACTTTAGCCAGAATAGGGCAGGCACGGGACAACTTGGCCCGCCTGCTCATTGGCGCAGTGCCCGAAAATCTGGCTGGCACTGTCCAGGAGACGGTTGTAAGTCGTTTTGAGCAGTCGGTGTCGGCGCTGCGCCTTGAGCGGGACTTCTCAGCGTTCCCGGCTGCTCGGCGAGCCGTCCTTGAGCGGGTAACCGGCTTCTTGGAGTCTGACCAGGTAGAGGTACGCCGTTACGTCAGGCGCTTCCTTCACGGCAAAGCCTACGTCATTGGAGAACTGAACGATGCCGGGTCTCCCGTAGGACCGGGGGCGGCTCTGGTATCGTCGGCCAACCTCACCCAAGGTGGTCTGGTCACCAATCTCGAGTTGGGCATGGTGCATTACCAACCCAACGTGGTGGCCATGGCGTTGGACTGGTATCAGCGCTTGTGGGATGACGCCCTGGACTTCCGGGAAGAGTTGCAGGGACTGCTGCGGCCTCCTTCGCTTGAGAGCGATCCGCAAACCGTGTTCCTGCGGGCGTTGCTGGAACTCTACGAGAGTGACTTGGACGATGACGGGGCTGACCTCCCTGACTTGCATACCCTAACTTCGTTCCAGCGGGATGGGTTGACGCGGGCCAAGCGAATTCTCGACGAACACGGCGGCGTACTTTACGCCGACGGTGTGGGCATGGGCAAGACCGAGATAGGTGTCCAGTTCATCCGGGAGCACACCCGGGACCTGGGACAGCACATACTGGTCATTTCCCCAGCCCAACTCCGGGACCGTCTCTGGCAGCAGCGTTTGGCTGAAGAGAATCTGCCGGGGACCGTGGTCTCCTACCAGCAGTTGGCCCAAGACCGGCAATTGTCTCCCCGTGGCGACCGTCGGGTGTTGCCGGTAAACAAGGACGTGTACCGGTTTGTCATCATCGACGAGGCCCACGCCTACCGCAACGTCGATAACACCTGGTACGCGGCCCTAGACCGGCTCATGGGCGGAACGTCCAAAAAGCTACTGCTGTTGACCGCCACACCAGTCAACAACTCCTTGTGGGATTTGCACAACCTCTTTCTGCTATTTGGGAGACATGACAGCGCCTTTAGCGGGGAACCATTGAGGATTTCCAGCCTGCGGAAGTTCTTTGCCGACGCCGGCGCGTCCAGGACCGAGAACCTTTCTGAGGCAAAGCTATTTCCGTTGATAGATGCCCTGACAGTCCGGCGGGACCGGAGCTTCATCAAGGAACGCTACCGGAACGAGCGATTTGTTGACGGAACGCCGGTGCGTTTCCCAGAGCCGGAGTTGCATGAGCGCCGCTACGATCTGGACAGTGCGCACCCCGGAATCGTGCAGGCTATCTACGACGGTATAGACGGGTTGACGATGGCACGGTATCGCTTGTCAGCCTATAGGATAGATAGACATGAAGAATCGGCGTCAGAGGAAGCGCTGGCCGGTTTGATTCAATCCCAATTGCTGAAACGTTTCGAGTCGTCTTGGTATGCGGCATTGCAAACCGTGAACAGGATGCGAAGTGGCAACGACGTGATACTCCGTGCCATAGCTGAACGGGGAGTAGTACCACCCCCAGAGGTCATCAGGGACCTGGTTGGAGATGCCAGCGAGGACGATTCCTTCCTTAGCACCGACCTGATTGACGAAGCGTTGGCCGACTCGGAGGGCGGGATTTCCGCCGACAGGTTCAACGACCAGTTCTTGATAGACTTGCAGAAGGACCGAGATGCTCTGGCAGCCATGTCAACGCAGTTGTCGAACTTGGCTGACGGCCCCGACCCCAAGCTGGATACCCTCAGAGAAGTGATGTCTGCAACGCCGTCGCAGAAGGTCGCTGTCTTCACCGCCTTCCAAGATACGGCGGCCTATCTCAAGGAGCAAATCGAGGACCAGCCTGAAGTGTTGGGAAACCGCGGTTGGACGGTGGTAATTGGTTCCGAAACCAGCGCGGACGCCCGTACCAGGGAACTTGAACGGTTCTGCCCGGAGTCGGTCACGGACGATCCGAGCTTTGTTCCTGAAAGCGGCGAGGTGGACATAATCATTAGCACCGACATTCTCTCCGAGGGGCAGAACCTGCAACAAGCCCAAGCGGTGCTGTCCTTCGATATGCCGTGGAATCCCCAGCGGGTAGTGCAGCGCAATGGCCGCATCATCCGTCTGCGCAGCCCCCACGACACAGCGTACCTCTACACCCTACTGCCTGAGCAGGGAGATCTGGACCGCCTGCTAAGGTTGGAGGCCAAACTCCAAGCGAAGATTATGGCGGCTAATGCTTCGGTGGGCATGGAAACGCCGGTATTGGCCGACGTGGAAACCGAGTCCCAAGTGTACGCAGACTTGAACACCTTCGTGGAACGTCTTGCCAGTGGAGACACGACCCTGCTGGACGAGCAGGAGAGCAGCGGGGAAAGTGGCTCAGCATTTGCAGGTGAACTGTTCCGATCCCATCTGCGGCGCGCCGCAGAGGAAGGTGAAGTGGACCGGCTTCGGAGCCTGCCTTGGGGCATCGGGGCCGCTTTCGTGCAGAGGTTTCCGACATTGGTGGAGCCTGCGGTGTTCTTCGCATGCCGCACTCGTGGAGATGAACGCTATTGGCGCATGGTGTCCCAATCCGGAGAGATCCTGCACCGCGATGACTTGCCCATGCTCCGTTTGATAGATCCCCAGCAACACCCCGGTAGTCCCACCCCCGGCGGTCTCAACCTGGAGCATCTGTTTACGGTTGCAGCCGACGACATCTGCCAGGAGCATAATTCGCTGCTGGACCCTGAAACTAGGTTTGCTTCACTTCCTGCCAGCCAGCGGTGGGCGCTGGACGTATTACGCTCACCGGACGCTCCATCCGGCGATGAGTACGACGAGGGAGACCAAGCCCTTTCGGTAGGCCGGAACAACCTGGTCAGGCGTCAGTTGTCAGAATTGCGCCGGGAGTACGAAAGCAGCGGGATGAGTGTGGCCGACTGCGCCCGCAGAATCATAGAAGTCGTCGCGCAGTTTGGCCTGCGCGTCGTCGAGCTTCCCCAAGCCCCTGAACCCATCACTGAGGGCGACTTGGGTGTCGTCTGTTACCAGATTGTACTGCCTTCCTCTGTGTAAGGCCTGGCGTGATTCTGGTGGCGGGTAGGTCACCTGGAAGTACGCCTAGATGACCTACCGCCGGTGATCCGGCATTCCCAGCCAGATTTAGATGTCCTCCAAGTATGGGATGAAAGTCACACACCTGCTACGTAGCGAAGTCGCTTCTCGTATGCTGTTTGCTGGCCATTGGTACGCCGCACACGTCCTTATCCAGTAGGGGCGGATTGTTGGCTTAGCTGAGGTGGCGCCATACTCCGCCTCGCTACGGCTGCCGCAGCAGGGCGGAGCAACCCCGTTCGTCTACGATATGGTTCACCGACACCCGGCCTCGGCTATCGTAGCCGGTAGTGTAGGCAAAATCCACCTCGGCGCCCCAAGGAATGTGCCCTCCGGTCCGAATCGTGCCGCTGCCCGGCCCTCCAGCGCCCTTGACCACCACGCCGTTGCGTCGGCCCTTCTTCCAGGCCAGCACCTTCAGTTCGACCGGTGCCACCAGTTCCGCCGCAGAGGGCGCGAAGAGGACCTCGTGCAGCCGCCGCAGCACGTCACCCGACGGGGTACGCTGGCCGTTCATGATCTGGGAGAGATGACCGGTGCTGATGCCCGCCCGTCGCGCCGTCTCGTTCTGGGACCAGCCGTGGGCGTCCATACGCTCCCACAGGACCTGTGGGTCTATGTCAGCAGGTTGGGCGGCCTCGATCTTCACGGGAGCATCCAGGACGGCCTCCATCCGGGCCTGGGCAGCCGGACTCAGGTTGCGCTGTCCCCGCGCCACCTGAACCACGTAGCCGTAGGTCAAGCCCGTCCGGTCTGCCACCTGCCGCAGAGTCATACCCTGCTCCCTCGCCCGCTCCCGGATGTAGGTGCTTTCACCCTGAACCATGCCGCCCTGGCGGTAGACCACGCCTTGGCCGGGGACCTCGCCCAGGACCGCCATTGCCCTCTCCTGCATCATCGGGCTCCATGGCCGGTGCCCGTTGCTGACCTGGCACAGGTATCGGTAGCTGACGCCCATGAGGTGAGCCAGTTCCTTGAGGTTGAGGCCCTTGCGCCGGGCAGCGGCTCTCAGTTCGCTCTCGGGCCTGCCCGTGTCCTTTCCGGTCCGAGTGTCCTTGTCCTGTACGGGGTTGCCATCGCCGTCCGTGTCGCCGAGGTCGTGAGTGATGCTGGTCCTGTCTACGCTGGTGTTCGCCTTCATGTCGCTTCCTCCGAAAGGCGGAAAGCGAGGCGGTCCGAATGGACCGACCCCGCTCTCCGGTTCAAGATGCTGGTCGTTGGGTGCGGTCCATTCCGCCCCTTTGGTGTTCGCCGGTGGCGAAACACGAAGAGCGGGGAAGCCTCCCCGGTGGGAGAGACGACCCCGCTCGTAGGCGCCCATTCAATTGTCAGGGGCGGCTCCGTGGGCCGCCCTGGGTTATTGCCGGTTCAGCGATTGCTACAACCGGCCGGTTATGACCGGGAATCCAGGATGTTCGTTGTTGTTGATCACCTCCTCGATGTGGTTGTCGTGGCTGTGGTTGTCGCTGACGCGCTGCTGGTTGCCCACGGCGGCAACTGTGCTGGTGATTGACGTGAAAGCGTGGCGCTTAATCCCGACTCCTGCCGCCCGCTGCGCCCCATTGGAGACGACGCCATTGCCCGTCCAGAACATCCCGTCCAAGGCGCACCACGTCCAGGGTCAGGCAGCGCAACGGGAAGCGCCGGTTGGGGGTTGGCGCAAGGCGCAGTTGGCCCAGGGTGTCCCGCGTCAACTACTTTTGCCGATTGAGCGTCAATTAGTTTTGCCGGTTCACCTCCTCTGCGTGGCCCCGTTGCTGTGCCGCATCGGTGCGGTAGCTGGGGACGTCAAACTCCAGGATGACGGAGTGGTGCACCACCCGGTCGATGGCCGCCGCGGTGGCCATGGGGTTGGCGAAGATGCGTTCCCACTCGGAGAAGACCAGGTTGGACGTTATGCCCAGGGACCGGCGCTCGTAGCGCTCGGCGATGAGGGTGAAGAGGACCTCGGACTCCTCGGTCCCCTGGGGCAGGTAGCCCAGGTCGTCCAGCAGCAGGAAGTCGAAGTTGTCCAGCTTGCGCAGCCGGCGGGGCAGGTCCAGGTCGCGCTTGGCGGCGAGGAGGTCCTGCACCAGGCGGTAGGCTGGGACGAAGAGGACGGAGTAGCCGGCTTCCACCAAACGGTGGCCCAGGGCGCACAGGGCGTGGGTCTTGCCGGTGCCGGGCAGCCCGAAGGCCAGCACGTTGACGCCGCGCTCCACGAAGCTCCCTTGGGCCAGATGATCCAGTTGCTGGCGCAGGGGCAGGGGCAGCCGTTGGTGATCGAAGGTCTCCCAGGTCTTGCCCGAGGGCAGCCGGGACTCCTTGCGCAGCCGGTTGGTTCGCCGTTGACGGCGGTCTTCGGCCTCCTGCTCCAGCGCCTCCAGGAGGATGGGCAGGGCGTCGCCGTGGCCGGCGGCGGTGAAACGCTCCACCGACTGAGCTTCCATGGTGGGCAACTTGAATTCGTGGCACAGCTGGCCGATGCGCTCTTGCACGACGCTGGCGTTCATCATCCGCACACCTCCGTCCCGGCCAGGCTGACGGTGAGCAGACCGTCGTAGACCTTCAGGTCCGGCTTCCCGGACAGGACCAGCGCTGGGGCCTCGATCGGCTTGGGCTCGACCAGCTCCCGCACCTCGGCGTAGTTGAAGGACCGGCCGGACTCCAGGAGCAGGGACAGCGCGCTGTCCACATTGGCCTCCATGGTGGTGGCCGCCAGGTGCAGTATCCGCACGTACTCCACATCGGCCCGTTCGCCCCGCCATTCCCGGAGGGCGTCGTAGGCCAGGCGGAAGCGCAGGGTGGGAAACAGCTGCTCCCGGTAGCGGTAGCGGGCGAAGGCCCCGGGCTTGCGCACCAGGGAATGGATGACGTGGCGGTAATTGACGTTGACTTCCCCATCGCCGTGCACCCGCGCCATGCGTTCCACGAGGTGGCCCTTGTAGTACACTTCCACCCAGTCGGCGTACAGACGGACCTGCACCTCCTGGCCGATCAGGCGGGAGGGCACGCTGTAGCTCCGTCCCGCTACCTGGATGGTGCTCCACCGGCGCACCTTGGACTGGTAGTTGGCGTATTCCGGCATGGGGGCTGGCGGCAGGGGCCGTAGGCAAGCCATTTCCTGCTCCAGCTTCCCCCTGACCAGGCGATTGCGTTTCTCCACCATCTCCCGGACGAAACCGGCGTAGTCGTCGGCGGTGTGGAAATCGCGGCTGCCCCGCAGGATGAGGGCCTGGTCTATGGCCTCCTTGAGGCGATAGTGGGCGTGCTCGGCGACGCCGTTTTCATGGCTCTGGCCGCGATTGATGCGCGTGGACCGGAGTCCGTAGTGGTCCAGCAGGGCGGCGTAATTGTCGTTCAGCGCCCGGGCGCGGCTGCGGCGTATTTCATGGGTGAGGGCGGCGGCATTGTCCGAGCGCACCACCTCCGGGACGCCGCCCAGGGTCCAGAGGGCATTCTGCAATCCCTGTTTGAGGGCCAGGAAGGTCTCGCCGCCGGCCACCTCGGCGTAGCGCCATCCCGAGTGGCTGAGGATCAGATGGAACAGCAGGTGGGGGTAGGGCTGGCCGGCGACGGTCACTCACAGGGCCTTGCCGTGAGTGAAGTCCATCTGGGCTTCCCGTCCCGGCGGATGCTCTTGGGGGAAGTACACCTCCTGACCGGGACCGTGCAACGCCCGCCAGTCCTGCAATCGCCGTTGCAGGGTGCGCAGCTGGGAGGCGTCGAACCGGCCGGGATGGCGCTCCTCCAGCCATTCGATAATCGTCGTCGCCTTCAGCTTCCCCGTCGGATCGCCCCGCAGCAGGGGCTCAATCTCCTCCTCCCACACCCCGTCGAAGGGGTCGGGCCTGGTTCGCCACCAGCGCTCTTGCTTCGTCTCTGACGGCAAGGACCCGCGCTGCCACTTGCGCGCTGAGCGCACGCTCATCCCAGCCATGGCCGCTGCCGTCTCCTGGGTCTTTCCTTTCATAAGCTTCTGCCTCAATAGCCTGACTTGTCGGTCTTTGATCATTCCGGCACCTCCGTGCCGGAGGGTTTACCTCATCTCTGACCGGCAAAAATAATCGACGCTACCGGCAGGACTAATTGTCGTTAATCACAGGGATATGGCGCCCGGCAAGCCGGATGGTGAGGGAAAGAGCAGGGCGGGGAAC
>JAPPLU010000077.1 GCA_028874075.1 Chloroflexota bacterium | reverse complement strand
ACCAAGCAGGACCGGCCCGATTAAGGTTCCGTGGGTACACAGGTATATAATTCCCAAATTTTCTGAGCCACGCAGAATACTGAAGAGACTCAGGGTTTCGGCTGCTTTCGTATATGATTCGCTTTTGCTTCCCCATAAAGGGTTGAGGGGAAGAGTTCCAGGCCCTTCGGCAGGCTCAGGGCGACATGACCGAGGAACCAGTACAAACGGCGACAGGGACGGATCAATCCCTGACGCCTGTGGTCCATCCAGGGCGCTAGCGGTTGGCTAGTTGGGCACCCAGACCATTGAGCCTATCTCGGTGAACTCGCGTTTCAGCTTGTTCCAGGAATCGCCGGCGTCTTCGCTGGAGTAGAGCTCGCCAAACAGGCTGGACGCCAGGATGAAGTCGGGGTCGGCCGGGTGGGTTACGAAACCCCAGATGTTGGAGTTGGGCTCCACGGGCAGCGGTCGATTCTCCCAGGTCCGGCCCCCATCGGTGGAACGCCGGAGAGCGCCCTGGCTGCTGATGGCCGATTCGCCCAGCGCCGAGAACAGCACGTTGGGGTCGTCGGCCTTGAAGGCGATACCCCGGCTGTAGGGCAAGGGTAGGTCATTGGTGGTGTTCAGCGACTCCCAGCTTTCGCCCACGTCGGTGGTGTAATAGATTTCCCGGGGGGTGCTGAACAGGACCTTGTTCTCCTCCCCGGGACTGATGGCCATGCCGTGAATGTCGGGGTGGACGCCGGTGGTAATGTGGGTCCAGGTGTCGCCGCCGTCCAGGCTGCGGTACACGCCGTCCACCTCAACCCCGGCCCAGACAGTATTGTGGGCCTTGGGGTCCACCATCAACGCGGTAACCATGGGCGGGCCGATGTGGCAGTACTGGGCCATATCCACTGGCAGCTTCGTCCAGCTTTGGCCGTCGTCCCGGGAACGGAACAGGGCCGCCGGCTTGATGCCCACGTAGATGGTACCGGTGTCCACGGGGTCAATGGCGATGTTCCAGATGGGCACTCCCTCCATGGGCGACCACAGCTTCTCCCAGGTGGCGCCCTTGTCCTCGCTGCGGAATATGCCCTGGTTGGAACCGGCCAGGATGCGGTTGGGGTTGTCCGGGTAGGGTACCAACGCCCGGACATCAGCGCCCAGTACAAAGGGGTCGCGGATGCGGTTCCAGGTCTCGCCGGTATCGGGGCTGTGCCACACGCCGCCGCCGAAACCAACGGCGCCAACGCAGATACTATAGTCCTTTCCCATAACAATCACCGCCTTTCGTTAAAGTTTTCGTTGGGAACTGGTTGCCAAGGGTTGCTGCTATCGCGAATTATACTGTCTGGAGGGGTGGAAGGCTATTGGACGAGCGTCCAATACAGGGCAGTCGCGCCTGAAGTCAATGTCGTGCCGAGCCTGCCGAATCACCTGAACTACATCCCAGGGGCCAACCTGGGTGCCGGCAGCCAGGTCTTTCAGGCAGGATTTCAGGCCCTTCGGCAGGCTCAGGGCGACATGACTGTGTGCTTTGGCGCACAGCGAATGGCAACACGGGATTTCCCTGCCCTCAATGCGGGCAACCGTCCTTTCGCCGGTACGACAAGGGGTTTGTGCCGGTTTCCCACGCCGGCTAGTTGCGGTGGCGGGCCTGCTGTAGCTTGTCCACGGTACCGGGGATTTTCCAGTCGATGTAGAGCATAACGTGCTCCTTGATGGCCTCCTCGTGGACGCGGCAGGGGGCGCAGTGGCCGTCGATGCACAGGCCGTGGCGGGGCTTCATATACTGGCGCAGCAGGTCCAGCAGTTCCACTAACCGGCCGTCGTCGTCTCCCCCGGCCCGCACCAGGTCCAGCAGTTCTTCCAGTTGGCGGGACAGCTTGTCCAGGGTCTCGTTGTGCTGCTTCAGGCTGCGCTCGACGAAGTTCTTGGGTTCGTTAGGGTTGGGGTTCAGGGACACGGGAATCTGGTAGGGGTCGAAGGGCCGTTCGTCCAGTTCACGACCGCAGGCATCGCATCGGGCCGGTTCCTGTGCCATCGCAGGCGCCTCTCTATTACAAATCGTACCGGTGGCTTTGGCGGAATTGTAAGGGATAGACGGGGCGGGGGCAAACGAGGGCGGCCCGGGACAGTCGCATTTTGAGGATTCTATAACCGCAGAGACACAGAGCGCCCAGAGATGCGCAGAGCATCTCTGCGAACCTCCGCGTACCCTGTGCCTCTGCGGTAAGCGATGCGCTGGGACAGGGGCTGCCCTTACGGAGATATTTCGCATTACACCTCTTCCAGCAGCCAGCGGGCCGTTACCTCGCCGGTGCGGGCGGAGGCTTTCAGTTCTATTCCCTCGATGTAGAAGTCGGCGTTTATGACGGGGTTGGCGCTGGCCAGGGTGATGCGGTCGGACAGGGTGCGTTGGACTATCTGGGCCAGGTTGGCGTCCGAGCCGGCGGGAATGGTAAGAGCCAACCTGGTGCGGGGCTGGCGGCGGTGGGCCAGGCGGGCGTCGGCGGCGACCCTGGCGGCCTCGTAGTGGTCGATGAAGCGGCACTCCACCGTACGGGCCCGCAGGCCGTGGGCAGCCTGGCTGTCGGCGTCCTCAGCCTGGTAGCTGGTGAGGTCGGGGGCCTGGAAGGCGCGGTTGGCCGTTAATTTCAGCAGGGTAACGTAGGCAGTGGCCGTGGCGTGGTTGTTGGTTACCCGCACCACTGTGCCCCGACCCACGTAGTCGTCGGAAGCCGATGCCAGGGCGCCGCCAGCAACGTGGGGCAGGGTGACGGTCAGGCTGGCGGTCAGGTCGTCGCCATCGCCGCCGGAACGGGAGTTGGCGGTGTAGTCGGTGGTGGCAACGGGAAGGCGGATGCCGTCCACTGCGTCGTAACTGGCGCTTTCGGCCAGGAAGTCGCGGCTCTCGCCGGCGGGAATGGCCGGCACGTCGCGCAGCCGCCAGATTTCCCGGGCGCCCTGGCTGACGGCCAGGCGGTACCGGAAGATTACGGAGTTTTCCACCCCCTCACTGCCCTCGTCCCACTCCAGCGCGGAGAAGTATGCGCCGGTGGCCGACGTGTCGCGCAGGGTGGCGCGGGACACGGCGTGGGGCCCTGATTGGCGGTGGTCGGCGGATTCCAGGCGGAAGTAGCCCCGGCCGTCGATATAAATGCGGCCGTTCTCCTCCTCGGCCAGGTCGAAAAGGGCCGCGGCGGCGGAGATGCGCCACAGGGCCCGGGGTGAAGAAGCCACCAGAGTCTGCCCCTGGTCCAGGTGGCGGTAGTTGGGATTGAAACCGGCCCAGGTGAGAATGCCATTGACGATGGTGGCCGACGACAGGAGACGCTGGTTGAACAGGTTGTACAGGGGCCGCCGCTCCAGCAGCCGCAGGTCGTCCTCGGCGTAGACGCGGCAGACCTGGCCCAGGTCCGGGTCCCGTTCGGGGGAGATGCGGACCAGGGCGCCGTGAAAGAAGCTGCGCCACCCGCCGAAGTCGTCCCACCGGTCGCCGGTGGCTGCGGCGGAACCGTCGTGCCAGATGCCGTGCTTCGTGGCGGCGGCGTTGCCGGCAGTCCCGCCGCCGTCCAGGATTTCCTTGCGGTCCATATCGCCACCGGTCAGGTCGGTGGCGTAGAGATGGACCGAACTCCCGTGCATCTCAATCTCGATGAAGTAGTCGCGGCCGGCCACCAGCGGGTCGCCCCGGCGGATAAACGACGGGAATCCGAAGGTAACGTCCTGCAACAGAGTGGCAGTATCTCCGAAGCTGACGCGCAGGTAGTCCCACTGGTCCAGTATCCGCAGGGCCACGCCGCTGCTGCCGTTGCCGCTGCGCCGGAAGACGAAGCCCAGGCGGGCGTCGGCGTCGCCAAAGTCCAAGGCATAGACGGCGCCACCGGTTCCCGCCGTTGCCGCTGCCCGCCCCTGGGAAAGGACCAGACCAGCGGGGCCGGTGGAAATCTTGTCCCAGGCCACGTCGCCCAAGGGGACGGAGCGGCCATTGAGGTCAATACCGTCCGCCCCGGCAAAGGCGTCCACCGGCCAGGCAAAAGCGGCCCAGACGCGGCGGCCGGCGGCCAGGTTGCCGGACAGGGGCGACTGGGCGTTGCCGGGGGTGTACCGGCGGTCTTCGTTGCCCAGGGTCAAGCGCAGCTGGGCCGGCTGGGGACGGGTCCGGTCGCGGAAGGAACCCACGGGCTGGCCCCAGCGCCAGGCCAGGTCCAGCACGTCGGCGGTGATGTCCTCGCGGTAAGCGCCGGAGGTCTCGGCCCAGGTCCCGTTGTTGTTCCAGTCGATCCAGATGCGCCAGTGCGGGTTTGGCATCTACTCACCCCCATCCTGACCTTCCCCCGTCAAGGGGGAAGGGAGTTTCAAATAAACCCTTGTCCCGCCAAGGGAAAGGGTTTGGTACCGTAGGACAGGGCAGACACCCAGGTCTGCCCCTACGTCTGCTCTCTACCACAAGCCCAGTGTTACGGGGCCGGACTGGCGGAACCGGGCGGTGAAGCGGACCGGGCCGGGGTTGCGGCCCTCTTCGGCGCGGCCGCCGACCTGGTAGGACAGGCAGAGGAATTCGCCGGAGATTTTGCGCTGGCCCGCCCCGTTGCCCGCCGGGCCGTAAGACACGGTTACCACCGTGCCCACGATGCCGGCCAGGACGGCGTCGGGGCCGGTTACGGGGGTGTCGTCGAACAGGCCATGCAGGGTGAACTCCTGCACCGGTTCGACGCCGGCCGACACCTGGCGGGACGTGTCGTTCAGGGCGGTAACGTCCACCGCCGACACCTGCCGGCCCAGGGGTTCCACCTCCTCGACCCAGGCGGACAGATTGCGGGCCGTGCCGCCGGAGTCGTCAATTTCGATGTAGCTGTTCCCTGCGACGGGTACCCTGGGCATGGCGGGCCTCCTTGAGTTGGTTCTGACGGGACCCTAACCCCCCGGCCCAGGGCAGACACCCAGGTCTGCCCCTACGGGATGGGGGGGAGAAAATTCGCTTTTTCCGGTCATTTCCGATCTTTTCCGGTCATTTCGTAGCTGCCGATGGCGATGTGGTGGCAGGTTTTGGGGGACTTTTGGCGGACGTTCCGCAGGCTCAGGGTGAGCGGAACACATCCCCTGGTTCAAAGGCACCCGTTACCCGCCGACGTAGGCCCGGACGTGGAAGGTCGCGCCCCAGTAGGCGTTTTTCCGGTACGTGACGTGGCCGCCTTCGGTGGCGCGCTGGACGCGGAGCCAGTCGGCGGGGCCGGGGTTGGGGCCGGTGGAAGTTTCCACGGCGGCCTTGACTGAGCTGCTGCCGGAGGGAGACAGGTAGGCGGCCAGGTCCTGCCAGGCCTGCTCGTCGTCGCCGGATTGGGTCAGGAGCAGGACGGCGAAGGTGTAGGTAACGTCGCCGCCGGACAGGGTGCGGCCGTACTCGGCCAGGGGCTGGCCGGGCTGGATAACGGCGGCGGGCAGTTCGGACACGGTGTCGGGCGGGACGGGGTAGACCCGCAGTCCATCCAGGGTGGCCAGGCGTTTTGCCAGTTCGTCCCTTACTGCTACCAGTGACATATTGCTGTCCTCCGCATATCTATCAGGGATTGGCTTCAAGCCCGAGGGGTTTCCGGAATCCGGGCACTGGTTTCCGGCTTTCGCCGGAATAACGGTCTTGCCGGATAACTAATCTGCTGCGCTACCGGTTAGACGGGCAGCTTGCGGTAGGGGGAGAGCAGGGTTTCTATCTCCCGACCCAGGCCCTTGCGGCCCGGCGGGGGTTGCTCGTCGCCACGCCACAACCGCATGGCCAGTTGCAGGCAGGCCTCCACCACCGGCGCGGGGTAGGTGTAAATGCCGACGGACGCGCCGGTGGTGTGGGCGGCGGCCTCCGTACCGTTGACGGCGCGTTCCACCGTAACCACTGCCTCGGCAACGGCGGTTACGGTAAGCTGCTCGTCGCCCAGGGACAGGGTCTGACCCGGGGCAAAGGGAGCGCCGTCGGTGGCGGCGAGGGCGGTATCTCCCATCCCCGCATCGGCACCCAGGGTAACGCCGGTGTCGGTGACCACCTGGCGGTAGCCCTAGCGTCCAGAGATTTCCACCAGGGCGTGGCAGTCGGTGCGGCGGCACTGGGGCGTGCAGACCGGATCTATGGCCATACGGGTGTGGGGACGGCCCCAGGGCCGGTCGGGAGCCGCGTCCAACGGGTAGAGCCGGTAGGACGCGGCGCGCCAGCGGGGTTCCGGGGGCGGGCCATCGAACCTTGCCGCCACCCTAACCGTGTCGACGGCGATGAGATCCGGGACCAGCAGCTGCTGCATTCCCGCCGACCACCAGTTAGCCTCGAACCGGCGGGTGGCTTTCAGGACGTAGAAGTGGCGGTTGCAGTAACCGTCGATGACTCGGGACGCCTCCTCCAGCAGGGCCAGCAGGCGCCTATCGTGGGAGTCGCCGGTGATGTTGAGGGCGCCGCCGGATTTGAACAGGGCCAGGTCGCAATAGGCATTGGTCATAGCATGCTCCGTTTGTTCAGGAATTTCACAAAGAGAACCGGAGACACAGAAATACAAAGAGAATCACCGATTGCCTCCGTTTCTCCGTTTCTCCTTGTAAAGGACCTCTCCGGCCTGGAATCGCTACACGCCGGTGATGTTGTACTGCAGGGCGGTGTGGGTGGCCGTGCTGCGGCTGCCGGTGCGTTCCATAAAGGCCAAGCGCATTCTCACCACCATGACGTTCTGCCGCTTCTGGATGTCCCTCGTGGTCTCAATGAGGAGTTCCCGGCGGAAGCCCAGCCGCCACTGGGTGCGGTTGGTGATGAGCAGGCGACCCTTGGTGTTGGCGTTGCCGCCGTCGGTAACCTTGCCGTCGGCATCGGCGGTGGCCATCTGCTCGGAGACGATGACGGGGATGCCCTCCACCGCGCCCAGCTGGCCCCGCAGCAGGGTAGCGTTGTTGCCCAGCTTGTCCAGGGTGCGGAAGTTGTCCACCGTCAGCGACTTGATGTAGGTGTTGACGTCCATGATGTAGGCCAGTTCGGAAGGGCGGACGCCGTATTTTCCCAGATTGCCGCGTACCTCGTTGAACATACCGTCGCTGACAGCGGCATTGTGGTTGTTGGCCTGGGCGGCGTTGTCCACCAGGGGCAGGTGGAGCAGGCCGTCGAAGCCCACCAGCCAGTGGCCCTTGCCGGCGGTGGCGGCGGTGATGGTGGCCCCGTCGGAGTTGATGCCGTTCTGGGCGGTGGTGTCGGCGTTGAGCAGCACGTCGTCGATCACCTCCACTGCGTTGCGCACCAGGGAGCTGCGCACCTCCTCGGCCATGGCGATGACCGCATCCTCGTCCAGGGTCAGGGACCAGGGCACCTCGGCCACCAGTTCGTGGGCGGTGAGGGTCTGGCGGGCCGTGGTGGGAGCGGAGCCGGTGACGGCGGTGTTCTCCGTGCCCGGGTACCAGGTGACGCCGCCCAGCTGCAGGGGAATCTCAAAGGGATTGGTGGGCATATCCACCCGGGAGAAGAGGGGAGCGATGAGGGTTTCCAGGTTGACGTCGCTCCACAGGGCGGAGGCCTCGGCGGTGGCCACCAGTTCGTCGCCGGAACCGGCGGTGGTGCTGTCCAGGGCGGCCTTGAGATTGTTCTGCCAGTCCTCCAGCATGCGCTGGTTCAGGCCGGCCGGCTCGCGCAGCTGGGCGTTGAGCACGCTGCGGACGTAGGCCAGGGACAGGGCGTCCATTCCCTTGTACTTGCCGTGGCTTACCCGGGGCCGGTCGCCGCCGCCGTACCTGGCCAGGATGGCCCGGCGTTCGCCGTCGCGATACTGTTCCTGCACCCGTCCCAGCTGGGCGGCGATGCGGCCCACCTCCTCCTGCAGGGGCGGCAGTTCCGCGTCCAGCCGGGACTGGTAGAAGTCGCGGATGCCGGCGACTTCGCGCTTGATGAGTTCCATGTCCTGTGTGCCAAGGGTCATAACTTTCCTCCTAATGGTTGGGGTGTTGTTTAGATTTTTCTCACAAAGAGAAGCGGAGAAACGGAGATTTAGAGAGACCTCTGTGTCTCTGCGTCTCTTTGTGAAAGAGATTCACCAGGTATCCATCCTCAGCGCCGCCAGCACGTCGCCCACGTCCACACCCGCATCCCGCCTGAGTGCGCGGCGGTTGGCAGGGACGGGCACGGCGCTGACCTCCAGCAGTTCCTGTTCCAGGAAGCGGATGCCCAGGAAGGCGCCCGTTCTGGCGTCGCGCCGTTCCTCGTAGCGCAGGGGGCGGAAGCCCACGGACACGCCCTGCTGGTAGCCGCCGCGGTACAGGGCGGCCACCTGGCTGGCAAACACGGTGGGGGCGAACTGCAGGCGGGCCAGCAGCAGCCCCGGCTCCGTCCACACGGCCAGGGCACGGCCGATGACGGGAAGCCCGTAGTTGTGAGCCCACAGGAATACGGGGTTCTGCAGGTAGGCCTGCAGCCGCCAGCCCTGGGCCAGGACCACGTCGCCGTGGCGGTCCACCTCCTCGCTGGAAATGACGAAGGTCAGTGGGGCCTCCGAGTCCGCATCCTTTTGGGTGTGGGCGTACTCGTCCCCGTGGCCTACCACCACCTCGCGCCCGCCGGTGGGGCCGCCGCTCCGTTTCCGCAGCAGGGGCGCCTCGGCCAGGCCCCGCCGGTAGGACTCCAGGGACTCCAGCAGGCGCTCCCGCCGCCACGGGGATTCCACTTCTTCGGGAAACATAGCCGTCAATCTCTCACCTCCTTCTCCTGGTTTGGTTGGGCAGATGGGCCGGCGCCAGCGCGGGGACAACAAAAGGGACCGGCCCACAAAGGTCGGTCCCTCGCGTCTGTATGCGGACACCATTGGCCCGCCGTATTCAGTTGTCCGACGGACACCGCGTGGCGCCGGCTGTTTCCGTCTCACCCGATATTGTTCAGGCTAGAGACGGGTTTTCCAGGGCGTCAACAGGCAAGTGTCAGCTGGGAGGAGAATTTGGCGCTGGAGACTTGCCCAGCATTGTGATGTATGTTGCTTTTGGCCCTCCACAACTCTAGAATCTCCTAACGTTCCCTTAACATGCCGGGCCGGTGCTGGGCCCGTTATGGGTCACCCCTTCCCATTACCCTGGAACGAGCGTATTTCAGAAAGGAGAAGGAACCATGAAAACGAGGCGATACCTAACTACCTGGATGGTTGGAATATTGGCTTTATTGGGCCTGTTGATTGTGGCCTGCGGCGGGGCTTCCGAGCCGGCGCCGGCCGCGCCAGCGGAACCGGCGGCAGTAGGCCAGCCCACGGCAACGCCGATACCGGACGCCACGGCCACCCCGGCGCCTACCGCCACGCCGCTGCCTGAAGATGTGACCACAGCCCAGGACTCCATAGTCCTGGTGGTGCCGGAAGAGCCGGTGAACCTCAACTCCTTCCTCAGCATCGGTGGATCGTTGTACGCATCCATCACCCGGGCCAACCTGCAGGACCCCCTGACCTGGCAGTCGGGCGACGACCTGCGGATTGTGCCAACCACCGCCAGCACGGGCTGGGAGAAGATAGACGCCGACACTTGGCGCTTTAACCTGCGCGAGGGCGTCACCTTCCACAACGGGGAGGCCTTCAACGCCGACGCCGCCCTGCCCAGCCTTACCTCCAACGGCAGTCCCACTTCCGAGGGCGGCAGCATCAACTACACCGGCCCCCATACCTCGGTGAAGGTGGACGACTACACGGTGGACATCACCTGCCAGGATGCCTGCCCCATTTTCCCCAACACCGCCTTCTTCCTGGGCTTCGAGGCGCCGGAGTGGGTGGCCAGCACCACGGAGGAGGAACGGGCCGGAGAGAGCATTGGGCTGGGGCCCTACCAGCACGTGGAATGGACCCCTGGTGTGTCCATCACCCAGGAAGCCTACGCGGACTACGTGCCCGTGGGCGACCACTTTGAGTTCCAGAAGCCCAAGATCCAGAACATTGAATGGCAGTGGCGCGGCGAGCCCACCGTCATCGCCGCCATGGTCGAGACCGAAGAGGCGGACATGGGCTGGGACGTGGGCGTTGAGCAGATTGAGGCCTTCCCCGCAGACCAGCTGCGGTTCGGGTCTTCCGCCGAGACCTACACCCTGCAGATTGACACTGCCTGGCACCCGGAACTGCGGAAGAAGGAGGTCCGGCAGGCCATAGCCCACGCCGTCAACTGCCAGGAATTGGTGGACACTCTCTACGCCGGCCTCACCACCTGCCGCGGCAACATCATCTGGCCGGGCATCATCGGAGCCACTGAAGCTAACACAGCTCCCTACGAATACGACCCCGAGCTCTCGAAGCAGTTGCTCCAACAGGCCGACTACAACCCGGAGAACACGATAACCCTCATATCCCGGGGCGTTCGTGTGGCCAAGCAGACGGAGATTTCCGAGGCCGTCCACGCCTACCTGAACGAGGTGGGCATCAACTTCGAGTTCCAGATCGTGGAGCCTTCCATCCGCAGCGCCCGCTCCCGGTGCGCCGTGGGCCAGGCCATACTGGACATCATCGAAGAGTCGGGGCGTGACCCGGAGACCACCGAGGCCACTCGGGACGACATGATTGCCGCCGTGGAGAAGGGCAATGCCAGCTGCGAAGGCTTCCACATGATCGGCAACCAGCCCTCCAACGAGACCCTGGACTTCGGTCGGCAGGTGCGCTACTACATGAACTGCACCAGCACCCGTTCCGCCGTGTGCGATCCCGCCCCCGGCGGCATCCAGGACCAGATCGACGAAGCCCTGGCCTCTTCAGGCCAGGAACGGCAGGACCGGCTGGAAGTACTGGCCGACCGCTTCCGCGAGGAAGTGTTCATGCTGCCGCTGTTCGACCTGCCGGTGGTCTACGCCGTCAACCCCAAGCTGCAGTGGGAGCCCCGCCTTGACCCCACAATCCGCGTCAGCGGCATGTGGTTCGAAGAGTAGGCTTACAGCTGCCTATCCAATAGGGGCCGGTTTCACCTTTCCGTAGGGGGTTAACCGGTTCTACCGCAGGGGCGGGTTTGAAACCCGCCCCTGCTTTGTAACGAAAATAGCGGGAATACTATCCAATGTCCGAGCTTCTTTCCTACCTCTTGTTACCCCTGGCCAGGCTCATCTACCGCAGCGCGCCTTCCAAGCTGAGGACGGCCCTGGCCAACGGGGGCAAGACCTTGACTACCCTGGAAGTGGCGCTTGCCCTGTACGCCATCTCCCTTAGATACCTGCCAGCCGGCGAGTTTCTTGATAAAATAGACCTGCCCAAGCCGTGGCAGTCCATTACAGACCCGTGGGACCTGCTGATAGTTCTGAGCATCCTGGTCGTAGTCCACCACGCCGGAGGCAAAGTTGTTATGAACCTGAAGTTCTTGCTGCAGCCCACCATAGACAAGATTCGGGAAGATCTCCGCCCGGAGGTTCGGGAAGAAGTCAGGGAAGAAGTCAGGGAAGAAGAGCGGCAACGGAACGCCAGGGCCATGAAGGTGTGGCTGGAGGAACAAATTCGGGCAGGGAAGGTCCCCGAAGGCGTGGAACTTCCGGACTTTGGAGGCAACGGCAACGGCCATCGCCTGCCCAGCGAAAACGATGAAGAGGAAAAGTAGCTGTTGGGACAAGCCCGTGCAAAGACAGAAATTACGGAGTGTCGCGGGAACTACCTAGCCACCACAATCTCTCCCCTGTCGTTGGCCACCAGCAGGGCCGTAAAATCGTAGCCGCGGTTGCGGAGTTTGTCGCCGCCGCCCTCGCAGCGGTCCAGGATGGTTATCTCCTACCACAGCCAAAAAAAGAAGGGAGAGTCGTCTGACCCTCCCTCAACCAATCTGCTTTCACTTCTTTGAATTAGAGCCCCCGCTAGAAGCCATTATATTGGAAAGTAACACTACCATCTGCAGTCCGAGTCATAGTAAAGAGGGCCCAAAAGTCATAGCCTTCTTTTTCGACGGCTTCTCGACCTCCCTCTCCACGATCTAATATGGCAAACACATGCTTTAGCGTGTAACCGTCGATCCCCTTTTCTTTAGCAACAGATTCGAACTTTCGAATGGAATCGAGTAATGAACCCCCAGTGGTGACTACATCCTCAACTATCGCTACATTTTGGCCATCCCTTGGCAAAATCCCCTCAGCCATTTCATTGGTCCCATGCCCCTTACTTTCCTTCCTCATATAGAAGGCTGGGATTCCTTGCCCTCCTTCATAGCCACTGTAAAGGCAAATGTGGGACGCAATTGGTATGGCACTATACGCTGTTCCACCTACAACATCTATGTTTTCTTTCTTCAATTTTCGGACTAGTTGCTCAGCAATGAATCGAGCACCTTCAGGATCCAGCGTAAGTAGTTTTGAGTCGAAGTAATAGTCAGTAGTCTTTCCTGAAGCCAAAGTAAATTCCCCATAAAGCAGCGCACCTGTTTTCTCCAACAACGCTACCGGGTCTATTTCGGCCCTTACTTCAGACTCAAAGACAACCATGATACCCCGCAAGGTTACAAAAACTGGCCCGCTGATGACCAAATTAGGATCAGCGGGGGTACCTAACTTTTTATTCTGAATAAAACTTTTTTAGAATTTCTTGACAAGACTGGATAGGTATGCTATTCGCTTGGCCAAGGGTTGTCAACAGTTTGCCATAATTTCTTCATCTAATGTCTCCCTTGCGATGGACTAACGTCAAGCACAGAGGGACACAACCTTCCACCACTTCCCCAACGATAACTTCCATCTAGACCCCGTACAACCCGTGCTCCACAATATACGCTTCCACCGCCTCGGGTACCTGGTACTTGAAGGAGATACCCTGGGCGGCCCTGCGGCGTATTTCGGTGGCGCTGAAGTCCACACTGTGTACGGGCAGCAGGCAGATGCGGTCGCCATGCTCACGGTAGCGGGCCAGCAGTTCGTCCCGTTCTTCGTCGGCATAGCCGGGGCGGCTGACCACCACCAGGCGGCACAACTCCAGAATACGGTCGGGTTCCTTCCAGCGGTGGAAGCTCTCGAAGGCGTCCAGGCCAAGGATGAAGTGCAAATCGGCGACATCCGGAACCTCCGATCTCAACTCCTCCAGCGTATCCACCGTGTAGGTGAGGCCCGGGCGATCAACCTCGTTAAGTCGGACGTGGAAGTGGGGATTCGAAGCTATGGCCAGTTCCACCATCCTCACCCGGTGGCTGGCTTCCGCCAGAGGCTGGCCCTCCTTGAGCCAGGGCCTCCCCGCGGGCACGAACAATACCTGGTCCAGCTGCAGGCCAATGCGGCTCTCTTCGGCGATCAGAAGATGGCCCAGGTGGACGGGGTCAAAGGTGCCGCCCAGTATGCCTATGCGCATTTCGACTCAACCCAGTGGGGAAATCGAGGATATCCCGCCCTGCAACCATTCCATGTCGGCCCGGTCTCAGTATCGCCGGAGATTTACCGGAATCAGGCGCTGGTTGGTGGGGTCCACCCCCAGGCGGGCTACCTCCAGCGTGGTTACACCCAGCAGGCTGGCTTCGCCCTCTTCTGCGAAAATCACCGGCGTGTACACCTCGCGTCCCTCCAGCCTGACCCGAGCCCAGCCGGTATCCGAAGGCACCTGGCGGCCATGGGCCATTTCCGATATGGCCTCGCCGCTGACCGGAACGCCCAGTCTCTGCAACATTTCCCTGGGCACCGTGGTGTAATCGCAGGCGGTGTCCACCGTAGCTTCTATTTCTTCGAACACGTCGCCGCCAACATTTGCTACTGCTATGGTTACGTTGAAAATCCCCATCAGAACCATTCCATTTCCGCCCGGCCGATGCGGATGGTGTCCCCGGGTTCGATGCCGGCATCCTCCAGCTTGCGGGCAATGCCTAAACGGGTCATTTCCCGCCACAGCTGCAGCAACACCCGGTAGTCGCGGGTGTCGGCAAGGGCGCTCAGCCGTTCCAACTGCTCCGACTTAACCACGTACACGCCACGGTCCTTGTAGAAGGAGATAGGCTCCGCAGCCTGGCGTCTCCGGCTGGGACGGGTGGGAGCCTCCGGCGCGGGTTCCTCTTCGACCAGCATCGCAGCCTCTTGCTCCGAGGCCCTTTCGATCATCTCGATAACCTGGCCCAGCATGGGGTCCACACCCTCGCCGCTGACGGCGGAAATGAAGAAGACAGGAGTATCGGCGCCGTTGCTAAGGACAGGAGATTCCGCGGCCGCGTTCTTCAGGGCGCCAGCCAGTTCGGCCCGCCGTTCGCGCACCTCGGTTACGTCAATCTTGTTGACCGCGATTACCTGGGGCTTGTGAGCGAGGGCCGGATTAAACTCCTGCAGCTCCCGATTGATCATATGGAAGTCAGCCACCGGGTCCTCGGACAGGCCGTCCAACACGTGGACATAGAGGCGGGCCCGCTCAGCGTGTCGCAGGAACTGATCGCCCAGGCCCACCCCCTCGTGGGCGCCTTCCAGCAAGCCAGGCACCTCCATCATCACGAAGTCCTGGCCCCGGGTGGTAACCACGCCCAGCACCGGCTCCACTGTGGTGAAGGGGTAGTCCGCAATGCGGGGCTTGGCCGCCGAACAGCGGGATATCAGGGTGGACTTGCCAGCATTGGGACGGGCCAGCAGTCCCACGTCGGCCAGCAGCTTCAATTCCAGGAACAGGACCACGTACTCGCCCCGTTCGCCCCGCTGGGACAGCATGGGTTCCTGGTTGGTTGGAGATACGTAATGGGCGTTGCCCCAGCCGCCGGCGCCGCCCTGGGCCACCAGCCTGGGGGTGTCGTCGGTAATATCCGTCAGGAACTCTTTCTCGCCGCCCCGGTGCATCCGGCAGACGACGGTTCCCATCGGTACCTTGATGACGGTATCCTCGCCATTGCCGCCCCGCTGTCCCTTGCCCTTGCCGTGGCCGCCGCGGTCGACATACATGGTGCTGTTGAACTTGAGGTGGAGCAGGGTATTGATGGAGCTGTCGCCAACTATGTAGGCGTTGCCCCCGTTGCCACCATCTCCACCGTTGGGACCGCCACGGGGGCGGAACTTTTCGCGCAGGAAACTGACGCAGCCGTTGCCGCCATCCCCGGCTTTAATATTAAGTCTAACTGTATCTATCATGAGACAATTGTAGATTAGATAACAGGAATAATAAAGGTGTGTAAAAGTTGACAATCAGATAGCGTCTTAGGTTAGATGGAGGTGGAAGTATGGCAAGTCCTGAAGGGTAAGTGGTGCAGTATCGTTGATAAGCACGCTCTGTTAGTGGATAACATATTCTTGACCAAAATTGGTTTGCCCCCGTCCACTTCCGGGTGTTCTGGTGTGGACGGCTTCTGAAGGGTTATCCCCGGTTTAGAACGGGTTATCCACAAAATTCCGGGAGTTATCAACAGTCTGCAGCGAGGCCTACGTAAATATCGCCTCCTTGATCGTCAGTACGTTCTGGCGGAGGTGGTAGTCTTCGTTGATTTCCCCGTTAATTTTGCCAGCGCCGTGGATGACGGTGGAGTGGTCCCGGTTGCCCAGCAAGCGGCCTACCTCGGTGGGGGAAAGCTCCAGCTCGTAGATCAGCAGGTACATGGCCACCTGGCGGGCCAGGGCGATGGTCTTGCTGCGGTTGCGGCCCAGCAGGTCGTTGCTGGTCACCTTGTACTGGCGCGATACTTCTTCCAGGATGCGTTCCGGGTCTATGGCGTGGCGGGCGGTGTCCAGGGTGAGGTCGTCCAGCAGCCGGGATGTGGACTCCATATTCATGGGAACGCTCATCAGCTGGGAGTAGGCTACCACCCGGTTGAGGCTGCCCTCCAGTTCGCGCACGTTCTTCTGCACTCGCTTGGCGATGAGTTCCAGCACGCTTTCTTCTATGATGGTGTTCAGCTGCTCCGCCTTGGCTGAGAGGATGGCCATGCGGGTTTCCAGGTCCGGCGGCTGGATATCTGCGATCAGCCCCCACTCGAAACGGGAGCGCAGGCGGTCCTCCAGCAAGGCCAGGGCCTTGGGCGGCCGGTCTGAGGTCAGCACAATCTGGTAGCCGGCGGTATGCAGGTCGTTGAAGGTGTGAAAGAACCCTTCCTGGGTCTGCTCCTTGCCGCTCATGAACTGGACGTCGTCAATCAGCAGCACCTGGACGCTGCGGTACCGCTGGCGGAACTCCTCGGTAGTGCGGTTGCGTATGGCGGAAATGAAGTCGTTGGTGAACTGCTCCGACGAGACATAAAGGACGCTCTTGCCGTTGCGGGAGGCCTCTTGGCCGACGGCGTGGAGCAGGTGGGTCTTGCCGAGGCCCACGCCCGAGTACAGGAACAGGGGGTTGTAGGCCTGGCCGGGGGCGTCGGCCACGGCCTGGGCCGCGCTGAAGGCCATGCGGTTGGAGGTGCCCACCACAAAGCTGTTGAAGGAGTACTTGCGGTCGAAGTTGACTCCGCTGGTCAGGGGCGCCGGGGAAACCTTCGCAGCCGGGGCGGTGGCCACCGGCGCTGCTCCGTCTGCGTGCCCATTTACCGAGGGGATCTGGCCGTTGTCTGTGCCCACTTCGCCGGAAACCTGAAAGCGAACGTCCAGCAATTCGCCTGAAGACTGGCGTAGGGCCCGCAGGATGGTCTGGTACATTCGCTGTTCCAGCCAGGCTATGGTGAAGACGCTGGGCGCCTGCACCAGCAGGTCCATACCCTCGAAGGCGAGGCCCTCGGTTTCCTTCAGCCAGGTGTCGAAAGTGGTCCTGGGCAACTCCATCTCCAGTTGCCCCAGGGTAGCGGTCCAGGTGTCTTGTGCCGATAGGTCTGTCAAGGTGCATTCTCGGTGGTGGAAAGTGGTCCCGAAATTGGGTAACGAAAAGGTTACCCGCCTCCATCCGGCCACGCAAGACACCCCGTTATCCGAGGCAGAGGCGTCCCCCGGATAGGAATTGAAGCTGCTCTCCGTCCCCGGAATCCTGTCGCCCTATCTGTTGGTCCACCCGGTAATCCTCAGGGTGGCAACAGAATCCCGGGGAAATTCACGAAAAATGAGGGCCCGAAACCGCCTTTCCAGGACGTTTTTCCGGCCGCCGGGAAGGTCCGATTTCTTTAGGTCACCCACCGGGAGAGGCGGCCTTGTAGCGTTTTGCTGCGCTGGTGGTCTTGGGGCACAAGATATAGTATGGTCTATTGCAGTAATACGAAATCTCGATTCATTGGGTAACATAATCAGAATGGATGGGGTGCCAAGGGGAGGAGGAGCCTGTTTTGCGCCACCGGGTCAGGCCATTGGTCTGCGGGATAGTCCTTAGTTTGCCGGTTCTCGCTCTACTTGCCTGCGGCGGCGAGATGCCAGGCTCTACTGAAGTGTCCACCCCGGCTGCCGCAGTGGCTGCGACCCCGGAATCCTCCATCCGGGTTGCCGTGGGGCCAACAACCGTCCCGCAGCCGCAAGCGGCGGCCGATCACCGCCCATCGCCGGAACCGACCGCTGCCCCGGCGCCGACACCGGCGCCTGAACCCGCGGCTGTTCCGGTAGCGCCGCCAACGCCGGAAACCACGCCAGTGCCGCTTTTCACTCCTGCATCCGTTTCCGAACCGACACCTACAAAGGAGCCGACTATCTTGCCTGAACCTACACCTGCCCCCGAAAGCGCCATCATCCCGCCCGTGGCCGGCCAGCGGACCCACAGCTTCACCCACCACGGCGTAACCATTGAGGACCCGTGGTACTGGCTGAGGGACCCGGATTACCCCACCGTGGACGACGAGGATGTGCTGGCCTACCTGAATGCCGAGAACGCCTACTTTGAGGCGAAGATGGAGCCCCACAAGGACCTGACCGACACCATTTTCGAGGAGATAAAGGGCCGCCAGCAACCCGACCTGGCCAGCGTTCCCTGGAAGGACGGGGACTGGTATTACCAGTGGAAGTTCGCCGAAGAGAGCCAGTACCGCATCTGGCTCCGCTGGCCGGCCGACACTCCCAACGCCCGGGAGGCCCCCACGGACGACGTGGAGACCCTGCTGGACGAACCGGCCCTGGCCGAGGGTCTGGAGTATTTCCGGCTGGGCTCCCTGTCGGTGAGCAACGGCGGCAACCTGCTGGCCTATGCCACCGACACCGACGGCTCGGAGCGGTACAAGCTGGTGGTCAAGGACCTGTCCACCGGGGAGATGCTGCCCGAAGAGATACCCAACGTCATCGGCCGATTGGTCTGGTCTGCCGACGACACCTCCCTCCTTTACACGCTGGTGGACGAGAACTGGCGTCCCTGGCAGGTGCGCCGCCACGTCCTGGGCCAGCCCGTGGAGCAGGACGAGGTGGTGTACGAGGAGAGCGATTCGGGGTTCTTTGTAGGCATCAACGAGTCCGCATCCAAGGAGTATATTCTCATCGGCGCCGGCGACCACGTAACCAGCGAGGTGCGACTGGTCCCCGCCGCCGACCCGGGCGCCGCCCCGGTGGTGGTGGCGCCCCGCCGGGCCAACCACGAATACTCCATCGACCACCAGGGCGACCGGTTCATCATCCGCACCAACGACACCCACAAGAACACCCGCCTGGCCACGGCCCCGGCCGATGACCCCACCGAGGCGGCCTGGCAGCCCCTGGTGGACGCTTCGGATGACCATTACATCACGGGTTTCGACACCTTCAAGGACTTTATCGCCGTGGAGTTGCGCATCGACGGCCTGGACCACGTGCGCCTGATGTGGCGGGACGGCAGCGAAAAGAGCATCGACTTCCCCGAGTCCGCCTACTCGGCTTCGGTAGGTCAGAATCGAGAGTTCCAGACGGATACCCTGCGCCTCTCCTACGCTTCAATGGTTACGCCCAGCACCGTGTTCGATTACCACATCGACACGGAGGAACTGGAAGTGCGGCAGGTCCAGGAGGTACCCAGCGGGTACGACGCCACCGAGTACGTTACCGAAAGGCTGCTGGCCCCGGCTCGGGACGGCGTGGAGGTGCCCGTGTCCATCGTCCGCCACCGGGATACGCCGGTGGACGGCACGGCGCCCCTGTACCTGTACGGCTACGGGGCCTACGGGTACGCCATCCCGCCCAGCTTTTCCACCACCCGCCTGTCCCTGCTGGACAGGGGCTTCATCTTCGCCATCGCCCACATCCGGGGCGGCGACGACCTGGGCTACCACTGGTACGAGGCCGGCAAGCTGGACCGCCGCACCAATACCTTCAACGACTTCGTGGACGTGGCCCGCCACCTGGTGGCCCGGGGCTATGTGCAGGAGGGGCGCATCGCCATTGCCGGGGGCAGCGCGGGAGGGCAGCTGATGGGCGCGGTGGTGAACCAGGCCCCGGAGCTGTGGGGCGCGGTGGCCGCCCACGTGCCCTTCGTGGACGTGCTCAACACCATGCTGGACGATACCCTGCCCCTGACACCCATCGAGTGGCCCGAGTGGGGCAATCCCATCGAGGACGAGACCGTGTTCGAGTACATCCGCTCCTACTCGCCCTACGACCAGCTGACGGCCCGGGACTACCCGCCCATCCTGGTGACGGCGGGCCTGAACGACCCCCGGGTTACCTACTGGGAACCGGCCAAGTACGTGGCCAAGCTGCGGTCCTTGAAGACTGACGACAACCTGCTGCTGTTGAAGACCAACATGGGCGCCGGCCACGGGGGCCGGTCGGGCCGCTACGACCGCCTGTACGAGGTTGCGGAGGAGTACGCCTTCATGCTGGCGGTAATGGGGCTGGTGGAGTAAATGATTAGGGATAAAATGAGCGGCGGCGAGACTGAATACGCGCTGGAACCCACGACCTTCCGCTCTATGCAGGAAGCCCAGGAATTGACTGACGTTTTGGAGGAAACCCTGCAGGAGCGGCGCATGGGGCTGCCAGCGTACGCCCCGAACTGGTGAAAATAGTCTCCAAGCTGGTCAGCAACGCCGCCGAGCATGGAATGACTGAGGTGGGCGCCAACGCCCACGTCCGGTACATGCCGCACCGGCGGGGCAGGGCCTTTGACGTAGTGGTTGCGGATACGGGCGAAGGTATCCGGGCGACGCTGGCCGGCAATCAGGGCCTCTCTCCACCGGAATCGGACACCGCGGCCATAGGGCTGGCGATGCAGGAGCTTGTGTCGGGCAGCGGCATTCCCACCAGGGGCATCGGCCTGTGGATGACCGTTACCGAGATGAGGAAGCCGGGGCGGATACTGTGGATTCAGTCAGGCTCCGGCCTGCTCACCATGTACGGCAGCGCCGAACCGGAATTGCGGGAAATTGAACACCGGCAGGGCGCCATGGTAAGGCTCACCATACCGGCTTGAGGGAACGAGGGATTTCAACTGGTCCACGAATGGATACGCTGTTCGAAAGAATTGCGAAACTCCTTCCAGGCAAGGAAAATAAAGGCAGGACAGGAATCGTCACTTGGACGCTAAGTCGCTCCACAACAATGGTGACGCTTGGCTCTGCGTTCCCCCAACGCCAAGGGACAACAGGACGCTCTCGAAAAGGAGAACAAGAATGGCCTTGCGACTGACAGCCGAATACGTCAACGGGGCGCTGAAACCCCTGGAGCCTCTGGACTTGCAGGAAGGAACTGTCGTAACCCTTTACATTGAGGAACAGGGGAAGAGCAACCGGCAACAACACAGCGCCCTGGAAATAGCTGACCGCATCCGCCAGTCGGTGCCAACGGATGCATGGGACGACATGCCTACCGACGCGGCCAAAAACTATAGGCACTATCTGTACGGACACACCAAAGAAGATGACTGATGCCGGAAGTGTTCGCCGATACCGGCTATTGGATAGCGCTGCTCAACGAGAGAGACGGCCTGCACGCCAGGGCAAGGGAACTCAGCGAGAGGTTTTCAGCCGCGACCATAGTTACCACGGAAATGGTGCTGACCGAGTTGCTAAACTACGCAAGCGGGGGAGGGCGCCAGAGACGACGTCTTGCAGCAGACGCCGTAAGGGACTGGATGGCCGACGCCAACATTGAAGTGGTGCCCCAGACCAGCATCCAATTTCAAGCTGCCTTGGAGCGCTACCGAGCGCGTCTGGACCACAGTTGGAGCGTGGTGGACTGCTCAAGCTTCATCGTCATGGAAACGCGTCAAATCCAGGAAGCCCTGGCTTTTGACCGTCACTTCGAGCAGGCAGGTTTCATAGCCCTTTTGCGCAACGGGGAGTGACCATTTTGCCAAGAGCCAGCCGTCTGGCGGAACAGGAATTCTTATCCAGGAGTCCCATTCACCCGTTTTCGTGGATAAATTCCACTACTCCCCCGGCCCGAACAGCTGGGGCAAGTCCACAATCTCGGCGGTTCCGCTGGCCGGGGCGACCAGATTCAGCCGCTCTCCCGGGTTGGCCCGGGCCGTGCGCACGTAGCCCAGGCCCGCCAGCTCGCCGGTGGAGGGGAGGGCGGCCAGCGAGGTTACCTGGCCCACCCGCAGGCCGTCCACTTCCAGTCCCGTCCCCTCGGAAACCACGGCGTCTTCGGAAAAACGGAGCCGCACCAGGTACCGCTGTACCTTCCGGTAGGTGTCCAGGCGGGCGATTACTTCCTGGCCGATGTAGCAGCCCTTGGCAAAGTCCACCGAGCCGATGAGGCCTGCTTCCAGGGGGTTGTAGGCGTCGGACATCTCCCGGCCGTAGCGGGGCACGGCGTTCTGCACCAGGGCGGCGTTGAAAGCGTCCAGGCCCACCGGGGTAGCTCCCGCTTCCGCCAGGGCATCCCATACCTGCGCCGCGCTGCCTGCATCCACCACCACGTCAAAGGCAACCAAATCGCCCAGGGGGCGGCGGGTTGCCAGCGCCTCATAACCGGCGATGGCCCCTTCCAAGGCGGCGTAGGGTCCCATCGCTTCCAGATCGCCAGCCTCCACCTGGGGAGCCATTACCCCGGCCAGGGCTGCCGCGCTGGCGGGCCCGCAGAGGGTGAACGCGGCCGTCGCCCCGGAAATGTCCTCCACCGCCAGGTCTTCCATGATGGTGTACTTGTCCAGCCAGTCGATGACCGCCTGCTGGCAGCCGGGGCTGGTGATGAGGAGAACATAGTCTCCGGTATTGACCACGCCCAGCAGGTCCAGGATGCGGCCCCGGTCGGTGGTCAGGATGGTGGGCGCTCCCTGCCCCGGCGCCAGGTTCACGATCCCGTTGGTGGAGAGACGGTTGATCAGGTCCAGGGCGTCCTCCCCGATGGCCTTGAGGCGGCCGGTATAGGAACTGTCGTGCAGGCCGACCCCTTCGGTAATGGCCCGGTATTCGGCGGCAAGGTCGGTGTAAACGGGTGTTGTAGTTGTAGTGGCCATGGGGCAGACCTCCGGCGAAACGGTGGTGTGAGACTGAGGTAGCAGAATGTCGATTGTATCACGCTGAATTATACTCCGGGGCCATCGCCATACGTTCCCCGGGGCTGGACGACGGCTGCCCGGCGTGGAGCGTCTTCGCCGCGAGGGTCATCTACGGACGGATTACGGCTGCGCCAGCGCCGGACCTGCGCCGCTGCCGTGCGACACCAGAATTTCCTCGGCGTGGACAGCATTACCCTTCGGGTGTATGCCAGCGGCTGACTTCATCCCCGTCCGGGAAATGGCGCCGGCAACCAGGTCGCTTTTGTCATTCCAGCCCGTTCCCCTTACACTGGCACAAAGACTTCGTTGTCTCGATTGCCCCGGCGTGCCGGCCCATCCGGTCGTTTTCGGGTTCAATGGCCCTGTTTGACGGGAGAGCTGACCTGCTGAAGGAGGAACATTTCAATGCACTGCGGAGTGATGGTTACGGGATACAACCAGGGTGACTGGCCCCGTCTCATGGCGGGGGACTACGACCGTCCCCCGGCAGTCCCGGACGCCGCGAACATGGACGATACTCTCTACATGGGAGAACTGGTTGAGCCGCTGGGGTTCGATTCCATCTGGGCAACGGAACACTACGGCTCCGCCTACTCGATGCAGCCCAACCCGTTGCAGTACCTGGCGTACTGGGCGGGCCGCACCAGCCGGGTCGACGTGGGTACGGCGGTCATCGTCGCGCCCTGGTGGAACCCCGTCCGGCTGGCTTCGGAAATCTCCATGCTGGACATCCTGCTGAGGGGCCGGCGTCTCCACTTGGGCATCGGCCGGGGTATCTCGCCCCACGAATATGCCTCCCTGGGCTACCCGATAGAGCAGTCGCACAAGTATTTCTACGACGTGATCAACGCCATCAGGGCCGCCGACGGCGCGGAACGGTTCGAGTTCCAGGGCGACGTCTACAATATCCCTCCCACCACCATCCGGCCCCAGGCCCGCCACAAGGGTGAACTTACCAGGGATATCAAGGTGGCCTTTACCACGGAAGCCTCGGCCCGAATGGCCGCCGAAAACGGCCTGGGGCAGATGTTTGTGGCCGGCGACAATGTGAAAGAGATGACCGACAAGGTTCGAAGGTTCAACAGCATCCGCAAGGAACTGGGCCTCCCACCTGACCAGCCAACCACCCTCTTGTGGATGTACTGCGCCGAGACCGAAGAGGAGGCCGAAGAAGGGTGGACTTACTTCCACAACCAGCTAACCGCCGCCCAGCATCACTACTTCGAATGGAACAATCCGGGTTATGAGGGTATACACGGCTACGAGGAATACCTGACTCGCCAGCGGGCCGACGTGGGCACGGCGGATGCCAGCTTCGCCGCCCGGCGGGCCACCCAGCCCATCGGCACGCCGGAGATGATCATTGAGAGAATAAAGGCGATGCAGCGGTCCATCAGCGCCGAAAAGCTGGTCATCCACATGTTCTACGGCGGAATGCCCAGAGACAAGGCAGAGAAAAGCCTTAGGCTCTTCGCCAAAGAGGTCCTTCCCGAAGTGCAGGCTATGCCCACCCCCATCAATACCAGGTCCCTGGGGTAAGGCACGGGGCGATTGCGTCCAAAGTCAACAATGCCATCACACTGACGAGAGCCGGAGTCCGGAATGGCAGGGGTGGGTACAAGACCCGCCCCTACGTGTTGAAGAATGCGCCGTCACATTCAGCCTGAGCTTTCCCGTCTGGAGGGCTTTGCACAAAAAGTCCTTGATTCTCAGTACTTATTGCTCAACGGGCAGACTTTTTGCTCAAGCGTATCTGTAGCCCCTCCCCTCTCCTTTACTCACCTACCACCGTAGTTTCTGTTGCCTCTGGAAGCTGGGTTATTATCTGCGGTGATTCCGTCATGTATATCGCCAATGCGAGGCCAACCAAAAAGCCCATGATAAGGACAATGCGAATCCAGCCACGTTTTCTGTACCCTTTGTCCTGATTTCTGCTCATTTCCCTTCCTTACCACGCCATTCCAATAGGGCTTCCCTTGTCCGAGGTTGCACAAAAAGTCCTTGATATTCAATACTTACTGCTCAACGGGCAGACTTCTTGCTCAAGAATTGCTTCTTGTGGAACGACCGTCTAGAGGGAAGGGACATACTCGGAGGTTGTTCAGGAGACGGCCACCGAATACAGCTCCTGTTCCAGGGCCTGGCGTACCGGACGCAGGTAGGGGCGTGCTGCCCGCAGCCGGTCCAGCAAATCGCCCATGGGAATCCACTGGCACTGGTCGATGCCTTCGGTCAGGTCGGGCTGCAGCGGGTCCGACAAATCCCCGGCGTAGTCCAGCACAAACCATTGGACCGTCTTGTCCACGGGGCCGATCCTGTAGTAGGAAATATACCTGGTCTGGCAGAGGGGAGAGCGGATGGTGATTAAAGAGGGGGAAAGGCCGGACTCCTCGGAAATTTCCCGAAGAGCGCATATTTCCCAGGGTTCGCCGGGATAGTCCAGTTTGCCCTTGGGCAGGTCCAGAAGCCGGTGTTTGCGGATTACCAGGCCATGGCCGCCGCCGTCTCCATAACACAGTACCAGCCCCCCGGCGGCATACATCTTCGGCAGTTCATCTCTATTCATGTATGAGTATACGCTCCAGAATTCCTATCTGATCACGATTTAACCCGGTGAACAACACCCCGTCCACCACCACGTCGGTCAGCATATCCATATCCGGGGCCTGGTAAATTAGCTCGGGCCGCAGGTCCTTGCCGTCGTATTCAAAGCGGGTCAGGATGTAATGTACGGCATTCAGCTTTGCCTGCTGTTTATTGTCCGATTCGATGACAACCCAGGGGGCGTAATCGGTGGAGGTTACCGCGAACATACGCTCCTTGAAGTAGGTTAAAAGCTGCCACCGCTCGGCCACCTTGCGGTCGTTGGCCGAATACTTCCAGTATTGCAGGTCGCTGTCCTGACGCAGCCGGAAACGCAGGTTCTGGGAGTCGCGGCTTACCGACAGGTAGATCTTTATGAAGGTTACCCCTTCATCTACCAGTTCCTCTTCCCAGTCGTTGACCTTGTTCATGAAATAGTGGTACTGCCGCATGGTGCAGTAACCCATAGCCGGCTGAATCAAGGCCCGGGAATACCAGGAGCGGTCGAATACGCTTATTCTGCCGGTGCCGGGCAGCAGCTTGTAGTGGTGGCCCAGCCAGTTGCGCATCTCCTGGGGAGTGGGTATGCCCTGGCTGATAATTTCGTAGCCGCTGGGATTGAGATAGTGGGTAATGGTGGAAGCTATGCTGCCCTTGCCGGCGGCGTCTCTTCCTTCCAGCACAATGGCTACCCGCTGGCCCGTTTCGACCACCCATTCCTGCAGGGCCAGCAGCTGCCGCCGCAGAACCCGCAATTCGGCACGGTAGGCCAGGTACTCTATGCCCCGAAAGGCGGGCACGTCGTGCTTGATCGCCTCCGTTTCGGGCAGGATTACGTTATCTTCCAGCTTTACGTCGTACGCAACCATCAGAAAATAACCGTCCAATAAACTCTACCGAGTATCAAGAGCGTGGCTTGGCCCTCCGATTATCGTAAATAATGCCGGTCGAACCTGTCAAACTGGATGATAACAACCGTTTATCAATGGCAGTCTAAAGCTGGCGCAATGGAGCTTTAAGGAGAGACTAACGGCCCGGGCTGGCACGATGCTCACCCGCTGTCGCGCAGGAGGGCTGTGAAACCGGCCTGCTGGAAATGGCGGTCGAAGGCTAGGGCTTCTTGAATGCCTCTTTCTTCCATGACGATGAAACTGGCGCAATCGACAATGCTCCAGTTCTGGTCCGGGCGCCTCATGTAACTTGCCAGGGCAGTGTGGAACTGCTGGCTCGTCTGGGGCAATATGGTAACGCCCTCTTCTGTAGTCAAGCCGTTTACCATACTTGCGGCTCCGAGGCGCATTGCTGGCCCAAGGCTGCTGGCATGGTTGAGGAGCTCTGTAAGTACCATCTCGGTGGTGACCATCTGGTGATTGGACAGGGTTCTCCGCATCCGCACGGCTATGCTGTGGAGCTGGTCCCTGGGGTTGAGCAGACCAATCCAGTAGCCGGTGTCAGCGAAAATCTCTGGCATCAGTCCTTTTCCTTCGGGTTGCCGTATAGGTAGTGCTTGTAGTTGATTGAGCCGTCGGTAGGCAGGTTTTCCAAGACTCCTTCGGGTAGGGATTCCCAGATCTTTTCCATCATAGCCAGCAGGCTGTCCGCCTCCTCTTCGCTTTCTATTGCCTCGTCTTGTTCAATAGAGAGGGTTACCACGGTCCCTTCCTCCAGGTTCAGGGGTTCCAGTGGCTTCAATGTTCCATTGATGTATTCAGCTTTCAGTCGTAAAGTCATGGTTGCTGCCCTCTTCGTTGGCGCCCTCTATATAGCTGCCGTGTGCCTGATCTTCGGCTGGGGAGTTCTTTCTCCCTTCTATTCTGAAGCCTGTCCGGCAGTTTCGCAATTTCTTCGCTGTCTGCCAACCGTTCACTCTTAAGGGTAAAGAGTTGCTCTCAGAAACTGGCGTTACCCCGAAAGCCGGAATCCAGGGCCTTCGCCGCATGAAAGGTTGGCTGCCACTATCCGCTCTGAGCACCTGCGTTCGCCGATACGACCGGTTGGGACTTGAAACGTCCCTCAATTACTAAAATGGCATTACTAAAATGGAGTTTCAGGGATGGTCTACCGGCCCGGGCCGTTCCAGTTCTTCCACCACCCGTAATGCCCGCTTCGCGTGGCTGGTCATGGAAAATTCGTTGTGGTAGACGTCCCGGATTATGCCCCGGGCGTCTATGACATAGGTGAACCTGGAGGTGCCCAGCCCGAACCGCCGCTGGACGTCGTAGAGGCGCCGGATCTTGCCGCCCGAATCGCTGCCCAGGTCAAAGGGAAGGCAATTGTCCGCGGCAAACTTCTTCAGCCTCAAAATGTTGTCTGCACTGATGCCTATGACCAGGGTATTCCGCTCCTCAAAGTCTGTTTGGGAGTTTCCAAACTCCCTGGTCTGGACAGTTCAACCATAGGTAGAGGCCCGAAAGAAGAAATAGATGACGATATTTCTGCCCCGGTTTTCCGAGAGGTCAAAGTTCCCTCCCGAAATCAGGGGAACGGTGAAGGCAGGCGCGACCGACCCTACTGGAAGCATAACGGGCACAAGTTAAATGCTGGCATAAGGAGATGTCAACGCTTGGCTCCGGCCCGCGCCCACTGTACCGCCGCCCGCTTCCCGGCTATAATCCCGTCAGAAAGCGAATGTCGGTTTCCCACACCGGAAGGCAACCAAATCCCAACGTCCACACAGGAAGGGTTGAAAATGGCAGACGGCACGTATGTAGAATGGGTCCACGGGTCAACCATGCAGGTCGAATACCTCAGCCGCATCACGTCGGTGCGCCACACCGGGCCCTTCGTCCGCATCGAGGGGGCCGGCGGGCAGAACACCTGGGTCCACTTCCCCATTCCCACCCTGGCGGTGTCCAACGGCAAGGCCACCCGGGCGCAGGCCGCCCTGGTCAGCTTCCGCACCCGCTCCCACGCCACGGTACACGAGGTGATCGTGTACGACGGCGAGAAACGCATCGCTGAGCACATGGCGGTGGACCTGCAGGGAGACAACCTGGACGCCCGCTTTGAAATTCCCGATTCCCCCGAAGTGCAGAAGGGCCTGAACGTTACCGTGGGCGTAACCTTCGCCGACGGCGCGCCGGACACGCGCTCCATGCAGATAGAAATTGTGGGCGTGGGCGTGGAATTTTCGGGCTAAGGATTTTCACAGAGAGGAACGGAGACGCAGAGGAAACCTCTCTGTGGCTCCGCTTCTCTTTGTGAGTGGTGGGGCCTAAAGCAGCCCTGCCAGGCTGAAGAGCCAGCCCAGGACTCCCGCGCCAATGATGACCAGGGGCGCGGGGATACGGAAGAACATCACCGAGCCAAAGGCCAGCAAGGCAATTACCGCCCCGGCGGCGCTGGGGTCGGCCCGCTGCCAGAGCAGGAAGACCACGCCCACTACCAGGCCTATGGCGGCGGCGTTGACACCCACCAGGGCTATCCGCACCCAGGGATACCGTCGCAACCGCTCCCAGAAGGGCAGCACCGCGTAGATTATCAGCACCCCCGGCAGGAACAGCCCCACGAATGCCAGAAACAGGCCCGGCACTCCCCCGGCCACCGCGCCCAAGTAGGCGCTGAAGCTGAACAGCGGCCCGGGCAGGGCAAGCATCAGGGCCAGGCCGTCCAGGAATTGTTGCTCCGTTACCCACCCGGGCTCCACCACTTCGGCGCTCAGCATGGGCAGCACCACCTGGCCGCCCCCGAAAATCAGCGAACCGGTGCGGTAGAAAGACTCCAGCAGTTGCAGCCACGTCTGATCCAGGAAAAGCCGGGCCAGTATCAGTCCTCCCAGCAGGCCGAAGAAAAGCAGCAGCAGGGCCCCGCCAACAGCGCGGTTGATCCCCAGGTTGTCCAGCGGGACGCCGGCTGCCGGTTCGGCATCGTGGCGTTGGGACCTCAGGGCAATCATCGTTACCACGCCGCCCAGGGCCAGGGTGGCGGGGAAGGCCCAGGGTTGCCGCACCAGGATGGTCACCGCCGCTCCCAGCAGCATGAGGCCCATAGTCAGCCGCGTCTTGATCACCGCCGTCCCCAGCCGCCACGCTGCCACTGCCACCAGTGCTACCGTGGCCGGCTGCACGCCGTCCAGCCACTGGGGTCGACCGCCATCGGACAGGAAGGTGGCCACGCCCAGGCCGGCCAGGGCCATGATGGTGGCCGCCGGGTAGAGGAACAGGATGAAGGCCAGTAAACCGCCCAGGGGTCCGGCCCGGGCGGTTCCCACGGCGACCACCATCTGGGTGGAGGTGGGGCCGGGCAGTCCCTGGCCCAGCCCGAGAAGCTCCACGAAGCGCTGCTCGTCCAGCCAGCCCCGCCGGGCCACGAACCGCTCCTGCAGCAGGGCGATATGGGCCTGAGGGCCGCCGAAGGCAATCCACCCCAGGGGCAGGAAGGCCCACGCCACTTCGACCAGGCGGCGTGCCAGGGAGGGCGTGGAGGGGCTGCCGTTACCGGACGGACTGTTTTCCATTTGTGTCCCTCGATTGCCGCAGCCAAGTAAAGGCCGGAGTGCGGGCCGGCAAATTGTACCCGTTGCCGGTTGGGCCTGCCAGCGATGTGTCGAAGATGCCCTTGCCTCTGCCGGGTTCCCAGCCGGAGCACCTGAGACGAAGCGTCCCAAAAGCATTCGACCCCTTGACAACAACGCTGCCAATATAGAACAATTGTTCTATATAGCATACCAATGGGGGGTTCGCTTGATAAACTATATTCTAAAGGCCTGCCGCAACTGTGGCGGGGACTTGGCGAAGGACTGCGACGACTGGATATGTCTCCAGTGCGGCAGGTATTCCTACGTGGGACTGTACAGCCAGCCGGAATCGCCGGTAGACACTGTGCTGCCCCTACCGGCAAGACTCCCGCCTGCGAGTACAGACTCGCGACAGGTAGGCGGAGGAGTGGATGGGCGCTCCGGACAGGCAGGCATCGGAAAGGCTGCGTCCGCAAATTCCATCCACCGCCCGGCCCTGGCAGGGACGCTGCCGTGATTTTGCTGGCCCTGAACGCCGGGGTCCGCGAGACGGGCTGGGCCGTATTCCTGCCCGATGGCGCCATTGACTCGGGAGTAATCCGCCTGTCCCGCAGCCGCGCCTTGCACGCCGCCCAGCGGGTAAGCCACCTGGTGGACAGCCTGGACCGCCTGGCGGGCCGCTGGCCGCCCGGGTCGGTGGCCTACGGGCAGCCGGCCGGTATCCGCTGGCCGGCGCCGGCCCTGGAACTGCTGGACGGCTCCCTGGCCCGGTGGGCCACCGACCGCCAACTGCCCCTGTTCACCTACTCGGCGCAGGAGGTGCGGGCCGCCATTGCCCGCCACTCCCAGGTACCCCAGGACCAGCTGGCCTACGCCATCATGCGGCGGCTCAGGCTCATCGGCGCCAGGAAGTCCACCCCCGAATGGGAGGCGCTGGCCATCGGCTACTACCATCTGTGCCGCATGGCCGCCAGGGCCAGGGCGAGCTCGTGAATGAAGGACAGCGCCGAGTCTACCGCGCCTGAGGTCGAACCACTACCTTTTCAGGGCAGCGTTCCGGTTTAGATGGTCTGGGACACAATGGTAGGGGCAAACCTATGTGTCTGCCCTGGCCTCACACACGAAACCACCTGAATTGGAACCTTGCCCCTGTCGGCCGGCGGTTGGAACGATTGTGGTAAGCTATATCCGGCAGCTCGCCCGCCCAATTCCGGGACGGCGCTGCCCCATCTCTCCGGCGGATTCGGCCCAGGGCGGCAGAAAAATATAGTATGTCTCAGTTCACCGATGTTTCCTTCGATGGCCTGTACGGCGAGGCCATCATGGACCACTACCGCAATCCCAGGCACCGCGAACCCCTGGACCGGGCCGACATGGCCGCCCACGAATTCAACCCCTTCTGCGGCGACGAGGTTACCCTGAGGGCGCAGTTCGATGGCCTGGGACGGGTGGACCGGGTCTCTTCCCAATCCCAGGGCTGCTCCATCATCCAGGCGTCGGCGTCCATGATGGCCGAGGGTATGGAGGGGAAGTCGGCGGAGGAACTGGACGAAATGGCCCGCCTGTTCCGGCGATTGATGCAGGGCAGGGAACTGGAACCTGGCGAGGTGGCCCAGCTGAAGGACCTGGTGGCTCTCCAGGTGGTGCGCCGGTACCCGGTGCGCATCAAGTGCGCCCTGTTGCCCTGGACGGCGCTGGAAGAGGGTCTGGATGAATTGAAGCGGTCAGGAAAGAGTGGGTGAGGCGACAGGCGGGAATCAAGAGTTGAGAATTAACAGCTAGGAATTACCGGATTTCGGGTTCTCAAAATGGTGATTCCTTCCCTGGCGACATCCCCCTCACCCTGGCCCGCTCCCGCCAGGAGCCTGGGGGTCTCTTTTCCCTTCCCCTTAACGGCGAAGGTCGGGATGGGGGCGACTTCCCCAGCCCGCTACCATTCCGACTGGGCCGGCCGCGACATCAACTCGACCATCGCTTCCCTGGGGGGCAGGTCTTCAAACAGGATGCGGTAGGTAACTTGGGCAATGGGCATCTCCACGTTCAGCCGCCGGGCCATGGCCAGGGCCGCGCCGGTGGTATTGACCCCCTCCACCACGTTGACCATTATTTTCTTGATCTCCGGCCAGGTGCGTCCCTGGGCCAGTTGCTCCCCGGTAAAACGGTTGCGGCTCAGCGGACTGTAGCAGGTAGCCACCAGGTCTCCCAGTCCGGCCAGTCCAGCGAAGGTCAGGTACTGGGCCCCTGCCGCCGTACCCAGCCGCGTCATCTCCGCCAGGCCCCGGGTGATCAGGGTAGACTTGCTGTTCTGGCCCATATCCATGCCGTCGGCGATGCCGGCGCCCAGGGCAATGATGTTCTTCAGGGTGCCGCCCAGTTCCACGCCGGTGACGTCGTCGCTGGTGTACACGCGGAAGATGGGCGACATCAGCGTGTCCTGGACCAGCGCCGTCCTGTCCGGGTTCCGGCCGGCCACCACTGTGGCCGACGGCTTCTCCTCGGCAATCTCCTTGGCCAGGTTGGGGCCGGAAAGGACGCAGATGCCCTGGTGCATTTCGGGGGGAAGCTCCTCCTCCATAACCTGGCTCATACGCTTGCCGTCGGGCGCCTCCAGCCCCTTGGAGGCGCTGACTACCGTGGTTTCCGGTGTCAGGTGCTCGACGATGGATTGAATGTTGCTGCGGAAGTGATCCGAAGGCACCGCCAGCACCACCAGGTCAGCGCCGCCCACCGTCTTTTCCACGTCGCTGTCCACCGTCAGGGAATCGGGAAACCAGATGCCCGGCAGCAGGCGGCGATTTTCCCGGTGCTGGTTCAGGCGGTCGGCCTCCTCGGGCGTCCGAGCCAGGATAGTTACCGGCACGCCCTTGCGGGCCAGTATAATTCCCAGGGTGGTGCCCCAGGTGGTGGTTCCGACTATGACGGCGGCTGTGGTCAAATTACTGCTCGTTTCCCAGCCTTCCCCGGTATCCTCACGTGCGGCGGGGGATGCCTGCTGGGCGCATAAAATATAGCACTGGGTTTATGATAGCACAGTAAAGTAGAAGCGAAATCCCTATCAATTCGAGGTATTGTTGCGAGACAGGGCTGTCCGCCACGAAGGGGCGCGAAGGAACACAAGGGGAGCAGAGCTGGTTAGTCCCCGGGGTACTCCCTAGGGGCGTCTCTTGTGGCCGCCCGGTGATGAAAATAAGCCCCGATGACTCAGGGAACTTCTTAAGCACGCAAATATCTCAAAAGCGAGGCAAGCCATGACCGAATACGAAACCATGACCTACCACCGCGACGGGCGCACCGGCTACATCACCCTCAACCGGCCCCAGGCCCTCAACGCCGTCAACGACCAGTTCGAGGAGGACATCGCGGAGGCGCTGCTGGACTTCGACATGGACGAGGAGGCCTGGGTGGCCATAATCCACGGCGAGGGGCGGGCCTTCTGCGCCGGCGCCGACATCAAGCAGCGGTTCGTGGCAATGACGCCCCGCCAGAGCGCCCTCCGCAGCCGGGGCACCAGCGCCGAGGGCTACCTGGCCCGCACCATCAACTGGAAACCCGTCATCGCCGCCGTCCACGGCTACTGCCTGGGCGCGGGGCTCTCCCTGGCCGGCGAGTGCGACCTGATCGTGGCGTCCGAGGAGGCCCAGTTCGGCATCACCGAGACGCGCCGCGGCCTGCCCGGGGCCCGGGTCTGGGCCAAGTGCAACGCCTTCATGCCCTCGAAGGTCCTGTCGGAAATGGTCATTACCGGCGAACCGGTAGCGGCTGACGAACTCTACCGACTGGGCCTCATCAACCGCCTGGTCCCCACCGGCCAGCACCTGGAGGCCGCGAAAGAGCTGGCCGCCAAGGTCCTGCAGGCCCCGCCCCTGGCCTCCCGCTCCGGCGTCCGCCTAACCCGCCGCCAGTGGGTAATGGACCTCTACGACGCCGGCATGTACCTGCAACCCCTGCAGCTGCACAAAACGGAGGACTTCCAGGAATCGGCAAGGGCCTTTGTGGAGAAAAGGAAGCCGGAATATGGGGCGAGGTAGGGGGAGGGTTATGATTTCTTGTCAAGTATGTTAGACCTGTATAGTGAGGAAGTCACAAGTATGAGTTTAGAATGTTCAATGGACGAACATTCCAGTACAAAAACAAACCAAATACGGGATACATCTTACTTTCGTGTTAGTGAATATTGCAGATCCATTAACCTCTCGTTGTTTGGCTCTAGGCGAAGTCCGTTCTTACATTGAATTAAGGCTTCCTTGGTGCGGCCCAATCGGTCTAGCGTAAGTGCGAGTGAATGACAATTCACTACGTTATGGTGCGTTTCTCGATATCCGATGGGATTCCTGTAGAACCCTCTCTTTAGAGCGTTTTCTGCTTGATCGAGAGTTCTAATCCTGTCCTCTCCATGCCTTAAATTCGCAACCCGAGAGAAGCACACTCCAAGAGAGTGGAAGTCTTGCGGATCTGAACCAGGTAGCTTCGTAGCCTGCGAAAAACAGTTTAATGCAGAATCCCAGTTCCCTAATCGCTGCTCCATTTTGCCCCAACTCCTCCAAGTCGGTAGCCTGCTGTCATCTAATGTAACGGCTTTTCTAAATTTTTCGCGTGCGGTTCCGTATCTATTTTCGTCCCGTTCTATCACTCCCCAAGTGTGGTTGAGGTGAGCTGTATCACGATATGACATAGCATTTTCTAATCTAACAATAGCTTCTCTATAGTCGCCTCCCTGGTAGGCACGCCAAGCCGACTCCACCAACATGTTAGATAGCTTTTCCTCTTCTGGAGAAGTCTCTGAACGAGGCAATAGGTGGGTAATTTGATCTATGGCTTCGTCAAACCTTCCACGTTCCAACAGGTGAGGTGGACCCGGAAATTCGGACAGGTGGCTAAGTGAGGATTCCGCTCCTAAAC
>JAPPLU010000057.1 GCA_028874075.1 Chloroflexota bacterium | reverse complement strand
CCCGCCTACTCCCTCTCCCTCGTGGGTGCTCCTCTCAAATAATCGAAAGACCCTGAGGGCTCAGGAGAAGAAGGAGAACCCCCGTATCCAGTAACCAAACGCAACCAATGCATACCGGACAACTACAAAAAGTTAAACAGTCCGCTACCCCTGTACAGAGAGACTGCCGTTCAAATGTAGCTCACCAATCCACCGGTCTTTGTCAGGTGATCAGACGGGACTACCGATGATGGCCTCAACCTGGTGTTGGGACTTTCCACAGGTCACCAGGGGAACATTGAAGGAGTTTACCGTGTAGTCGCTGGCGTCGGCCTCGGAAACTGCCAGATGGTAGGCGTTAGGGCCCACGCCGATGGCCCTGCGACCTTTGACTGTCACCACTGTAGCCTCGGCAAGTGCATGGGTCAGGAACACCCGCCAGCCCTTGGCAGTACGGCAAATTGACGGCCCACCTGGCCCGTAGTTCCGACTGCTCGGCAACTCCTCTCGTCACCGCCCGGGCCCGGGTGGTTAACAGGCGCGGATCAACCGGCTCGCTCTCCAGAGCCAGCACCGCAAAGGCGCACTCGTGGACCCGGTAGAGCGGTTCTCGGTCGACGAACCGCTGCAGTCCCTCCATGCCCAGGGCGAACTCCCTCAGGGCCAGCGACCGCTTGTTTGAAAGGCCACGATTGCGCAGACGATCTAAATTACTGGGCAGGGTATATTCGGGGCCGTAGATGATGCGCAGGTACTCTGCGCCCCGGCATTTCATGGCCGGCTGCACCAGGCCCCGCTTGCCGGTGGCGATGAAATTCGTGGGTTTGACCACCATCCCCTCTCCGCCGGCGCCGGTCAGCTCTTCCCACCAGAGAACGGCGTCATCCTCATCGCTCGTTCCCAGGTTTACCGCCCGCTGCCCGGTTGCCCGGAACAGCCGAGGGTCAGCCTGCCACAGGTGTTCGGCCATACGCAGATGCCAAAGGTGATCCTTGCCGGAATGGACCTCCCCTTCGCTGGCCAGCACATGGAACGGCGCCATTTTATGTCATCCAGGGAATTTACCGGCCAACAGTAACGGGAGTAGGCTTTCTGATAACGGAGGGCTAAACCCAGCCGCTCATCCACCGATGCCAGGGTTTCCCCCATATCGATTTCACGCGACGACGCCTGCCGCAACAGGGTTTGCGCTGCCGCCAGGGCCGCGCTTGCCGACGCCCCCACCGGCGCGTACTGCTCCACCAACAGTTCCTGGGCTTTCATCGACCAGGGCATCAACTCGCAGTCCAGAAGGACCCAGTCGGACTCCAGTTCTTCCCACAAGCCGGATTCGGCGCAGCACGCGCGCACCCTTTCCAGGAACTTCGCTTCGAGCGCGGGATTGTCAAAGAACCTGCGTCCCGTTCGGGTGTAGCACGCGCCGGCCACTTCGCTGGCGATGCCGAACCGGTGCCGGATGGCATCGGCGCTCCGGCCCGCGACCACAACAGCCCTCGATCCCATGTGTTTCTCTTCGCACACGACGCTGGTGACGCCGTTGATCCGGTAGTAGTCGAAAACTTCCGCCGGGTGCTCCAGAAGACCCGGTAGGTTGCAGGTTTCGCACGGGGAGATGGTAGGGGGAAGGTACACCAGCCACCGGGGATCCAGGGCAAACCGGCTCACCACCTCCAGGGCCGCCGCCGCCTGTTCCTCCCGGACAGTCACCTTGCCCCGGAGCCGGGTTGACACCACCCGTTTTCCCATCACGTCGTCGATGTTCAGAAGGTTGGCTGGCCGATCATCGATTGCATCACTCTGGGACTCGTCCGGAGCGCCGTTGCCGAGGGGCCGTAGCGGTTCGTAATAAACCCGCTCGGCCGGTACCGAAACCAGCTCATTTTCCGGGTAACGCAGCGCGGTGAGCCGCCCGCCGAAGACGCAGCCGGTGTCAACGTTGATCGTGCGGTTCAACCAAGCCGGCTCCGCCACCGGGGTGTGCCCATAGACCACCGTGGCTTTCCCGCGATAGCCGGCGGCCCAGTCGGCGCGGACGGGAAGGCCCCATTCGTCTGTCTCGCCGGTGGTTTCGCCATACAGCAGTTAATTGCGAAACTCCAAAAGAAGAGAGCCACTGACAGTTGGCCGTAGCGACACCAGTCCCACCGAGGGATACTGGACATGGAGTGAAACCCCATGCAGACCGCAATGCTGAAATACAAGGCTGCCACCACCAGCGCCGGTTACCGCCAGCTGGAACAGGCCATGCTCCACATGGGCCTCCTCTACAACGCCGCCATCCGGCACCGGGAGTCTGCCACCGGCTGGCAGATACCTCCAGTCCGCAACAACGACCACCCGGCCCCCTTCCCGCCGGAACTCGGCCGGCGCTGCATCGAGAGCAGCCCGGACAACGGGCCGGTGCTGGATCCCTTCCTGGGCAGCGGCACCACGGCGCTGGCCGCCCAGGAACTGAGGCGGGACTCGATCGGCATCGAACGCTCGGGCAAATTCTGCAACGACGCGCGTGCAAGCCTCGAAGAGGCCCGCCGGCTCCACGGCCTGTAGACTATAATTGGTCTAACCAGCGGAGAGAACGAAAGAAATGATGGATTTATACATCCCACCAGCGGCAGCAGTCGCCGCGCTGGGCACGGCAGCCATGGTCATAATCGCAGCGACAGGAGCAGGCCGCTTCCTGCAGCAGGTGAAACGAATCTCACAACGAACAGAAGAGAAACGAAAGTAAAGGCGCGGGGCGCACCCATATCGCTGGGCAACATCTCCAGGCGACGAAGGGCGAGCGCACCCATCAAAAGGCAGATCCCATGCGCAACCTGGCGGATGGGAACGGGCGCGGCCCGGGCAAACCGACTTGGGAGCCGCCAGAAGGGGATGGCCGGAAGAAGATGCCAGAAGGCAACAGGCGAGGTAGACCTGGGGAATCAAATACGGAAAGGAGGCGCAGGTGGGAGTCTTCAGCGTGGAGATCGAGATAGGGAGCACGAACCGGGAGGACTTCCAGTCCCTGAGCGCCATGGTGGACACCGGCGCGGTGTTCAGCCGGGCCCCGGCTTCGCTGCTGCAGGACATAGGCGTCGCGCCCGATGACGAAGGCCGGTTCCGCACAGCGGACAACCGGGTGGTCACCCGGCCCACCGGCAAGGTCTGGATCCGGCTGCAGGGCAAGGAGTTCACCACCCGGATAATATTCGGAGAGGAGGGGGAGACCCCCCTGCTAGGCGCCATAGCCCTGGAGGAGGCCATGCTGGCCGTGGACCCCCACAACGGGGTCCTGGTCCCCGTCGAGGGATGGCTGCTGTAACTCCCTGACATACAGGGTCTTTCGATTATTTGAGAGGAGCACCCACGAGGGAGAGGGAGTAGGCGG
>JAPPLU010000066.1 GCA_028874075.1 Chloroflexota bacterium | reverse complement strand
TTGTCCGGGTGCGCCTCGGTCTGGCTGCCTGGGATCCTTATAGCCTGAACCTGGATATTATGTTTGGGTCCCGGCGCCAACAGAGAGCCGGTCCAGGACGTGGACGTCCAGTCGTCGTCCAACCGCTCTATCGACGTCGGCGCCCCCGAAGGGTCTTCGTGGACATTGGAGATGCCATTGCAGGACCAGGCCCATCGGGTTACCACCCCCGCGCTGTCCCTTTCAGCCGCCCGGGGTCTGCAGCTGTTCACATCTGGTTCGGTGTGTTCCCAGTGGTTCACGGCGGCGCCGTCGGCTTCGAGCTGGAAGTTGTAGCGGTACATGAACCGGAGCCTCTGGATGTTGTAGCGTTCCACGTTGCTCTGCCGGTTGGCCCACTCACTCCAGTTGATGTGGTATGTTCCATCAGCCATGGTGGTGGTGACGGCGAAGGAATTTCTCTTGCATAACACCGCACGCCCGGCGGCCAGTTCCTCTCTGCACTCCTCCATGGTCGCCGGACTATCGTTGGCCTGACCCAGTGCCGCCGTCGGCGACAGCGCCGCGAAAGCAGCCGCGGTAAACAGCGAAACAGTTAGCAAGACCAGAACCAAAGGGGTGTTCGAAACGAACGATCCAATGCCATGCATGTTGTCGTACCTCCTGTATAATATAAGCAGTTGTTTTGAGGCGTTCATTTCCTCGTTTCTTCTTGCTGACCTCCGCTGCGATAGTAGCGTGTGCATGCAGACAAGTCTGTGCATTGCAGCTTTTTTGACATTCCAAAGGTGGAGTGTGCGTGCTGACCAATGTGGAGTCGTAACGAGCAGAGGGCCAGAGCAGCCCAGGTTGGCCTATTGATGAGGTCTTACCGCGAGTCCTTTTCACCCGGCGGCGGCCGGCGAGGGTTGACGCAGGAAGCCCTTTTGGAAAGGATGGGATCGGTAGACAGTGACTACGCGGAGCGGTATAGCCACGCCACCGTGTCGCGGTGGGAATCCGGCAACACCCGCCCCACTCTTCAGAGGCTGAGAGTCTTCGGTGAAGCCCTTAATCTGTCGCACACGGAGATAGCCGGTCTCGTGTTGCTGGCAGGGCTGGCAACTGACTTTCAGACGGCATTGGGCCACGTCACTGGGAGTCGTGCCGGCGCCGCCAGGCTCGGAGCGACGCCTGACCGGGGACCGGTTTCCCGCGTCGGACAAGAGTCCCGAGCAAAGCCATCGAGAAAGACTCGCTCAATGCTTGAAGACGGAGTCCGTTTTGGGATTCTGAGGGTTTTCCCGCTGGGGCTGTGCATTGTTGGCGGGTACGCGCTCTCCTTATTGGGGTGGAACAACGGCTGGATGCCCACAGCCTACATCGTTTTCACCATCGGGATCGTTCTGGCGCAAGGGTTCCTGCTCGGCAACCGTGAGACTGGCCTACGAGAGTTCTTCTGGGTTTCGCTGTTTTTCCTGTTGACCACCCCGCTCCTGCAGTTTTCCCGGATACACACAGACCACTACGGTTTCTATACGATCGGGAGCCTCGCTGGCACAAACATGCCCTACATGCTGGCCCTGCTCCTAAACCTTCTGATCGCATCTACTGCCGGGCTGGTGTTTCAGTTGCTATGGAGGCATCAATACTCAGGCGCCAGCGAGGGCACCAGCGCCCTCCGCCGGGCGGCCTTTGTAGTGCTGCCGCCGCTGATTTTCGCGTACTTCACGGTCGTCGTGATCACCAACATTTCGGTATCCGTACACTTGACGGTCCTATTGCCGGTGTTGGGCGTTGCCTTCGCTGCACTCTTGGTACTGCGGGACCCGGCCTTCAACCCCAACGAGCGTGACCGGTTGTTCCTGCTCTCTACAACGACTGTTCTTGCGATGATCTCGGCAGTCTTGGGGATAGGCGCCATTCTGGCGATATACCTGTCGCCGGACCTGCCCAGTGTTCTGCCGGACCACAATCTACTGTGGTCCTGGGAAATCAACCTCGCAGGGCTGGGCTTTTCCCGGGAAGAGGCGCTGGACCGTATGAACGTGGGTTACGTGTGGCACGCGACATGGGTCTTCGGCTATATGATCTTTCTAGTCTTCGGCAGGCTGATGGTGTCCCTCTATCGCATTGACGGCAGCCGAAGACGATAGGGTCCGCGACGGTCGGAGAATCGCCCTTTGTTGACCGCGATGTGGAATGGTTCTGACCTGTGTCATTCTGCATCGATAAGGTCTACCACATAGGGCAGACAGAACCATCTCCAAAGTGTGTATGATCCGACTGGGGCCTACCATAGAGGACCGCGGCCGGGGCTACGGCCGAAAGTTTAAACAAGAGCCCGTGAGTGGAAGCCTTCAGTTACCAGACGTTATTCTGCAGAATACCTCAGTGCCAGGGGCGGTTAAAGCGGAGAAATACAATCTCTGCTTCTACCGTGCCCCATCCATAGACTACGCTATCGTCCTGCCTCAGTCCCAGCCAAGCATTGACAAGTTAGTGACGCTGAACCAACATTGAGTAAGACTCGATAAGAAAGAGGCCATCATGCCACGAACAACAAGAACTATCGCCTTCTCTCTGCCTCCAGAAATGGCGGAGCAATTGGATGAAGCAATGCAACAGGAAGGCCGGTCGCGCAGCGAGTTCCTGAGGGAGGCCGTTGTTCGCTACATCGAGGAATGCAAATGGCGCCAACTGCTCCAGTACGGCGAGGGCAGGGCTAGAGCCCTGGGCATCGGCCCAGAAGACGTGGCTAACCTGGTGGAGGATTACCGTGCCGAAGTTGGCCGTACCCGGGCATGATAGTGGTACTGGACACCAACGTGATCATATCCGCCCTGAACTTTCCAGGTAACGAGCGGGCAGTGCTTGACCTGGCGATCAGGGGAAGGCTTGAGATGTGCCTGTCCGCGTTCGTCTTGGAGGAGGTCGCCGGCGTGTTGACGCGTAAGTTCGGTTGGGACGAAGAACGCACCGACCAGGCGCTCCAGGGCATTGAGAATGCGGCCACCCTCATTGACCCACCAAGACTTCCCGAACTGATAGCTGACGGCCACGCAGATAACCGCATATTGGTGTGCGCGGTGGCTGCCAGCGCCGGCTACCTGATCACTGGTGGCCGGAGGCACCTATTGGCTATAGGTGAGCAACAGGGAACCAGGCTCATCAACGCCCCTCGCTTTCTTTCGGAGGTGGGACAGGTCCGGTAGGAGGAGACACGCCGCGCCTTCCCATGCGCAGATGGAGCCTTGTCTTGCGGAAATTGCGGTCGCGCGACCGGTCGGCGGAAAGGGGGCGCCACTGACTTGGACGCCCCCGTAGGAGTTGTCACCTGACTCAGAGGAAAACCATTTCCCACAAACAGCCACGTTGCTCTGAACGTATACCCATTCCCATTGAGAGTTTCGGTCCCGATATTTACTTCCCACACGGAGCCAGTTTCCCGCTCTTTTCGTCTGGGCACCAGTTCAGGAGAGAAGTTGGTCAATGGAAAGAGAACTGGCAATATCTGGAAAACTCAATGGGCCGGTGACAGGCCGACCACGCCACCCTCTTGCACGATGGGCGCCTGGGTGACGGATTACATGGGTTTGTCGGACCGAACCGATGGAAAACCCGTCGTATTTCCGGTAAAAACCAGTTTTAAGGGCCTTGTCGGGCCCGGTCAAAAATGTCATATAATTGCCGTTTTATACGACATTTTCTTGTACCAGGCCAAGAGCGCCCGGGAAATATGGTTCTCATCAAGAATCCCACAAATCAATAATCTCGACCAATTCGTCAAGAATCCGACACCAACCTCCATAGTGCTAATCGTCGTGGTAGCCAGTCGGGGCAGCCGAGAGCAACTGGACTATGCTTCCGTCCCGGAGAGCATCCTCTCTGACGAGGTCAACCGCCGCGCCGATCAGCGCATGAAACTGGGTGCGCAACGCCGGATTCGAGGAGACCTGCCGATTGGAGGACTTCGACTGGTCGTCCGCCACTACCCGAGACAGGAGACTACTGTATTCCGTCTTTTCCCTGAAATTCCTCTCCAAGCACGAGCACGTCCTCCTGGTGGGACCCGCCGGGGTCGGCACGACCTTCCTGGCCCAGGCCTTGGTACTCTCGGTTATTCGGGCCGGTTACACCGGCCGATTCCTCCATGCCGACGGATTCTTCCAGGCCATGACCCAGGCCTGGGTGGACAACTCCCTGGACCAGACTTCCATCTCCTTCCTTTTCCCGAATCTGCTGATTCTAAATGATCTGGGCCTCCACCGCCTTACCGCTCAGCAGTCAGCGGACCTGTACGAGCTGATCATCCGCAGGCACCGGCCCTCCAGCTTCGTCATCACCGGCAAGCGCGCCGTGGAGGAATGGCTCAGCTTCTTAGGTGATCCCACACTGGGAAACAGCGCTCTCGACCACCTAAGTAACGCCAAGTTCAAGATCGTCATCGAGGGGGGCCAGCTAGAGGGAAGAACTGTCTCCCCACCGCAAGCTGCTGGGCAACGGGGGAGGTGATTGACCTGGTCACCATGACCTGACAGAAGTTTATTTCATCCACACCCAGAGTGGACCAATGGTTGTGGTGATCACTGGACTAATGCTTGTGGCAAATTAATAGCCTACTGTGATGGGCTGAAGCAGTCACAACTACCGATGCGAAGCTTTAGCAGGATGAATCCCGATCCAAGAAACAGTCCCAAGCCTCCATAAGCTCCCGCCGTTTATCAAAGAGGTCTGTCCTGGCGTAGGCCATCTCGGTGGAATTCCCCAGGTTGTGGGCCAGAGCCGCCTCGCCCACAACCCAGGGTGTGTCGGTTTGCTCCATCACCCAGTCTCTAAAACTGCTACGGAAACCGTGGGGCACGGCCGGTATCTCCAGTCGCCTTAAGACCTGAATGTGGGTCATGTTGGATAAGGACCCACCTCGGATTCCTCCTGGGAATACCAACCCTGTTTCCTGCTCGGAACCCTGGTTGTTACCTTGCTGAACCTCCAGGAGAATCTCCCTGGCCCGTCGGGAAAGAGGAACGCGGTGTTCGCGCCGGGCTTTCATCCGCGCGGCGGGTATGATCCAGGTGCCGGTAATTAAATCGACCTCAGACCATGTGGCCAGCCGTACTTCACTGGAACGGGCCGCGGTAAGCACCAGAAACTCCAGGGACAACCGGGTCATCAGATCGGAACTGGACTCTCTGACTTTTACGATTGCCGCTGGCACGTCGGAATAATGGAGAGCTTCGAAGTGATTCTTCACCTGGGAATGTCGTGGCAGCGCTCTTGTCACTGCTTTACCTGCCGGATTGTCCGACCGCCACCCTTGGGCCACCGCCCAGTCTAAGGCGGACTCGATCCTTTGACGCAACCGGCGGGCCGTTTCGGGTTTTTCGGTCCAGATGGGTGTAAGGACACTCAGCACGTCCCCACTGGTAATTTGCCTCACCTGTTTGGAACCGATTAACGGGTAGGCATACGTATCCTGCGTGCTGGCCCACTGGTTGGCATGCTTCCGGTTGCTCCAGGTGGGCCGGCGTAACTCAATTACTTGCCGGTCAGCGTCGGCGAAAGTAGGTGCGGCAGCCCTCTTGTCTTCTTCGGCGACCAGGTGCTTCTCCGCGAGGGGGTCCCTGCCCTGCTTAATGGCCAGCAGATTGGCAGCAGCCATATCTCTCGCATCTGCCAGAGTAACTGCTGGGTAACCGCCCAAGCCGATATTACGTCGTTTTCCATGTATGGTTACGCGCTGGTACCAGCGTTTTTACCCGGAAGGTTCAACTCGCAGGGTTAAGCCGTTGCCGTCGGAAAACTGGCCGGGTTCTGAAATAGTTTTGACTTTGGCGGCGGAGAGTCTGGCTTGCTGGCGCATGGGGTACGCCTCGTAGCTGTATGCTGCACCCCACTTATACAGGATTCGTGCACCAATTTATGTACCTATATTTGGCGGACTGAGGTGTATTTCCTAGGGCTAATTGAGACTAACCAGGAAGAACAAAATGGGAAAGTAGATATGAACTGGGGCAGAAAGAGGGCAAAAATAAGGTGGGCCTGATTGAGACTATGGCGGAGGGAGTGGGATTCGAACCCACGATCCCGGTTTCCCAGGATAAGCGCTTAGCAGGCGCCCGCACTAGACCACTATGCGATCCCTCCGCAAAGCGGAAATTCACTATATCAGAATGAGCCTGCCTCCACAATAAGACTGCACCGGTAGCATTTGTTCCAAGTTTTGGGCGGCGGGTCCGGCTATGGTCTCCACTCCCTGGTGGTTTAGAATGGAAGGAGGGATTTGGCCAGCAATGCAGCCCATGGAGCAACTTACAGTCTGGCGGTAAACCTCTCTTGAGCTTTCTGGATTCCCCCACCGTTTCCACAATGACTCGCGCCCTGTTGCGGTTGCTGCTGGGCGCCCGGGTTCCCGTTACCAACGGGTCATTGGAAGTCAGCGGCCCCGGAGGACCGGTAACCATCCGCCGCGACCACTACGGCATCCCGATGGTTGAGGCGGACGAAGAAGTTGACGTGTTTTTCGGTTTCGGCTTCTGCCAGGGCCAGGACCGGGCAATGCAAATTGAGCTCTCCAAGCGCGCCGCCTCAGGAACCCTGTCCGAGTTATTCGGCTCCAAGACATTACGCGTTGACCGCCTCTTCCGCCGTGCCGGTTTGCGCGCCGCCGCCGAGGAGCAGTTTCAGGCCCTGGCGCCACGGGTGGCCTCAATTCTCACCGCCTTCGCTGCAGGGGTGAACCTCGGCCACACCGTGGGACTGCCGCGCCGACCCCACGAATTTGTACTGCTGCGTGCCCGTCCCTCGGAGTTCACTGCCATTGACGTGCTCACAATTATGAAACTCCAGTCCTTCGCAATGCCTTCCAACTGGGACTGCGAGATCGCCAGGCTGATGGTCTTGAATCTGGACGGGCCCGAAGCCCTGCTACACCTCGACCCCGGCTACCCCGAGTGGCACCAGGTCCCAGTGCCACCCACGGGCATTGCCGGCAAGGCCGCCCAACGCCTGGCAGAAGACCTGGCCCTGTTCCAGGAAACAATTGCGACGAGCGGCGGCTCCAACGGTTGGGCGCTGTCTGGCAACAGAACTGGTTCAGGTCGCCCACTGCTGGCCAACGATCCTCATCTTCCCGCGGCGGTACCGCCCCACTGGTACCTGGCGCGGTTGCAAGCCCCCGACTGGGCGCTGGTCGGCGCCGCCCTCCCCGGAACCCCTGCCATCGCGGCGGGCCACAACGGGCATTGCGCCTGGGGTGTAACTGCCGGACTGACCGACAATACCGACTTGTTCCTGGAACGCATCGGACCCGATGGCCATTCGGTTCTCCAGGATGGCCAATTCGTTCCCTGCCAGGTTCGGCGGGAGGTTATACGAGTAAAGGGCTCCAATTCGGTCGAAGAGGAAGTCCTGGTTACGCCCCACGGCCCGATTATCAGCCCCGCCCTGGACGGGGAGCTTGGTGCACTCTCCATCCGCGCGGTGTGGCTGGACCCGTTGCCGGTGCAGGGTTTCCTGGGCACATTGGAGGCCACCACCTTTGAGGAATTCCGCGTTCCCTTTGCCGACTGGCCCATTCTTCCCCTCGGCTTGGTCTACGCCGACATTCAGGGCAACATAGGTTACCAATTGGTGGGACAGGCGCCACGTCGCCGTCGGGGCTACGGCATTGTGCCCTGCGCAGGCTGGGTGGCGGGCGCGGGCTGGGAGGATGAGGCTATTCCCTTCGAAGAGATGCCCAATGTCGCCAATCCGCCCGGCGGCTACGTAGCCGCCGCCAACACCCAGCCTCAACCGGAAGGCGCCGGCCCCTTTCTGGGCGTTGACTGGATAGATGGTTACCGCCTGGGTCGGGTAGTTGAAGCCCTGGAAGAAGGCGGGGTCTGGAACACTGAGTCCGCCGCAGCCTTCCAGCTGGACGTCAAGTCCCTGCCCTGGGCCGAACTGAAAGGCCACATCCTGGCCGTCACGCCCCTCAGCGCTGAAAGCGCGGCGGCCCACCAGCTTCTTGCCGACTGGAACGGGCGTATGCTCGCCGACTCCGCAGCCGCAACCCTGTTCCACCTCTTCCTGGCAGAAATGTCTCGCCGCATTGCCACGGCAAAGGCGCCTCTTTCCGCTGCCTGGCTGTTAGGCCGCAGCACCCTCCCTACAGTCAGCGGTACGTCCATCGCCGCGCGCCAGGTGGGGCGTCTGTCCCGCCTGGTGAGGGAGCAGCCCCCCGGTTGGTTCCCCAATGGCTGGCCGGCGGAAATCGACGAAGCCCTTCGGTCAGCCTATGCCGAAGCTTTACGGCGGCTGGGTCCGCCTTCGGACCGGTGGCAATGGGGGCGCGCCCGCACGGCGATACTGAAGCACCCTATGGGCCGCACGCCTCTTCTGGCCGGGATCTTCAACATTGGCCCCTTCCAGTGCCCCGGCGACGGCAACACGGTGGCCCAGGCCGGCACTTTCGGAGAAGACCCACTGGCTGCCCCCGGCGTGGTCCCCTCCCTCCGGATGGTTCTGGACGTTGGCAACTGGGACCGGTCGTTCTTTTCCTTGCCCGGCGGCCAATCGGGCAACCCCCTCTCCCCTCATTACAAGGACCTGTTTCCCCTGTGGCTGCGAGGAACCGGCGTGCCCATACCCTGGATTGACTCGGCGGTAAAGGCGGCCACCGTCGAAACCCTGCTGCTCAAGCCAAAATAGGCGGCCGCCGGATTGACTGGGCGGAACCAGCATGTTCGGCAGTCCCACAAGCCCTTATGGACGGTCTGTTAAAATTAGGCCCTTGTGTCAGCTTACCAATCCGTTCTCCCGTAGAAGCCAATGCGATTCATCCGGCCCATAGCGGCCCTGGTATGGAAGGACCTGCTGCTGGAACTGCGTTCCAGGGATATCGTCGTCTCCGCCCTGGTATTCGGTTTCCTCGTGGTCGTGGTGTTCAACTTCGCCCTGAAGGTTACACCGCAGCGGGTGGCGGAACTGGCCCCGGGCATCCTGTGGGTGGCCTTCGCCTTTGCCGGCGTCCTGGCCATGAGCCGGGCCTTCGTCCGCGAGCGGGAACAGGGCGGGCTGGAAGGGTTGCTTCTGTCCCCCGTCAGCAGGGACGCCATCTTCCTGGGCAAGGCGCTGGTCAGCTTCCTGTTCATGCTGGTCATCGAGGCGGCGCTGCTGCCCGTACTGGCCGTGCTGCTCAACTTCACCGCCTTTACCTTCACGCTTTTAGCGGCAATCCTGCTGGCCACCCTGGGCTTTGCCATCGTGGGAACCCTGTTTTCGGCCATTGCCGTGCAGACCCGCTCCCGGGAGGTTATGCTGCCTGTGCTTTTCTTCCCCATCATCCTCCCCGTGCTCATCGGCGCGGTGGAGGTTTCCGGTGCGGCCATCGGCGGTGGTCCGGAGACCGGGGTGGTGACCCGCTGGCTCCCCCTGCTGGCCGTGTTCGATGCCGTTTTTCTGGTAATATGTCCCTGGATTTTTTCGATAATCGTTGAGGAGTAACCCCTTTTGGCGTCTGGACAGGGGACTGCGGCATCTTCCAGCGGCAACACAGCGTTCTTCGGCTTTCCCGGCCTGCAGGGCATCCTGCTGGTAGTTACCGCTGTCCTGATGCTTGTCGACTTGTACCTGATTTTCCTGGTGGCTCCCACCGACGCCGTCCTGGGCCACGTGCAGCGTATCTTCTACTTCCACGTGCCCATAGCCATCGTGTCTTTCGTGGCCTTCTTCGTGGTGTTCGTCGCCAGTATCGGCTACCTGGTTACCCGCAAGAGCGGGTGGGACAGCGTGGCCCACGCCGCCGCCGAAGTGGGTGTCGTCTTTGTCAGCCTGGCCCTGCTAACGGGAATTGTCTGGGCCCGGCCCGTCTGGAACGTCTGGTGGACATGGGAGCCCCGGCTGACCACCACCCTGATCCTGTGGCTGATCTACGTAGCCTACCTGATGCTGCGCTCCTACGTGCCCAACAAGTCCCAGGGCGCCCTCTATGCTGCGGGCCTCGGCATCATCGGCTTCATCGACGTCCCCATCGTCTATTATTCGGTGCAGTGGTGGCGGTCCATCCATCCCTCGGCGGTAGTGGGTCCCCTGGCCGACGCCGGAGCGCTGGAACCGGTTATGCAGTATGTCCTGTTCTACTCTATGGCCGTCTTCCTGCTGCTGTTCCTTTACCTCCTGCTCGAGCGGATGCGCCTCCGGAATATCGAGGACGGCCTGTCCCTGCTCCGCTTCTCCCAGCGTCTGAAGCAATCAAACATGGATTAACAGGACGTACACGATGGGCAGCACGTATCCGCGGGTTCTTCCCACTGTCAGACTGTATCCTTTCCGAAACCAACGACGCCAGAATTCAACCAAGCATCCTGTTAATCCTGTCCATCCATGTTTGAATCATCCTTGTTTGAATGATCTTTCCGAGTGAGTGAACAAATGCCCCTGATTCTGCTGCAAACCCAGCCACCAGCCAATATGGGCTTTCTCTTTGCCGCCTTCGCCATAACCTGGGTGGTCTTTTTCGTCTACGCGTTCTTGGTATCCCGACGGCGGCAGGAACTGGAGCGCGAAGTCAGGGACTTGCAGCAGGGAATGGAGAGGGACGAAGCGGATAGAGAGTCATCGGGTTAGGTGGCGGCGATTGCTGCCACGCCCCTGGAGCAGTACTTCTTCAAGCCTGTCTTGAGCATACCGAAGGACTCGCCGCGACCGGGTCAGAGGAGTCAGGATGCTTGCGGCGCGGGCCCCGAATTATAGTTGTTATAGTCCGCCGGAAGTTCTTCTTCCAGCGACTGGTACTTGGAAGGACACTTGACCAGTATGCTGTCCGTCTCGAATACCCTTTCCGTCGTGTAGCTGCCTTCCAGGATAATCTCCGAGTGGGGATTGAAGAAGAGATCGGGCATCACGCCCACGTACGAGGCGTCAAGGCTGTGGCCGCCGCCGTCCCCTTCCTTGTCCACCAGTTGGAACCTGGCCAGGGTGCTGTTGTCCTGTCGCTGGAAGGAATCGGGCGCCAGTTTGCCCGAAACCCGTATCAGCCGCCCGTCCTGGTACTCGTCCCCGCCCATGAACTCGCTGACCGTAACGAAGTAGAGGGCATTGCCGGGGAAGGCTGCGTACACCATGTAAGCCACCGCCAGGGCCACTACCGCGCCCAGTATTATCAGGCGGTTGCGGGTGCGGCGACCCGTCCTTTCCTCCTCAAGCTCATCCTCGGGGACAAAACCGGCGGGTATGGGGCGGTCCTCTGCCACTGGCATCCTCTCAGGCGGAATTGAAGCTGACTGCCAGCCTCCTGGCGACGAATATGATACCACCGGCTGGCGGAAAGTGTCATCAGGGGTTTTGGTGCCCCGGCGCAGAGGCATACTCCGGCGTCGGCCCCGGGGCGCTCGGCAGAACCTGTACTCCCACCGACATATCGCAGATGCGCCAGCCCACGCTCCCGCCATCATTGCCAATCCTTCCCAGGCTGCTCACACTCCCCCCTTGCCATACTGCATAACCCCCCTCCATCATAAGACTGTAGTCCGGCAAAGTCCCATATTCGCGGGCCATTTGTGGTACAACCCGTTGAAGTCCCAGCAGAGCATTGGGGAGCGGCTCAAAACGGCCCAAAATGGCCCGATTTGGCCCTCGCTCTGCCATCGTTCCCTATCTGGCTGCGGCCCACTGCCTGGCCCTCCTGGGCCATAAATTCCTCGGTCACAGATACGAAAAGTACTAAAATGGCCCAAAACGGCCCGGAAATCAAAAATCTTAACCTAATATAGCTGGTCGGCAGTCCGTGGGGGCACTTCAACCAGTACGGGTCGCCTGCCCGGCGCCTGCTCCATGCCACCCACCGGATGTAGGCCCTGCCAGGCAAGCTACTACAATTGACTGCAACCCAATACGGCGTTACATTAGGCGCACCCCGATACATAGTCCTACCCAGTTTTAAGGAGGCTGGCATGACTCTGAGCAAGCAGACCACCTACGCCGTCCAGATCGAGGACGTCGAGTATCTCCGCCACGGCGACAAGCCCTTCCAGGCCCGGCTTTTCAAGCCCCAGGGCGACGGTCCCTTCCCCGTAATGATCGAACTGCACGGCGGCGCCTGGGTCAACGGCACCCGCGAGAACGGCAACGTTGGCAATGAAGCCCTGGCCAAGAACGGCGTCATCGTCGCGGCCCTGGACTTCCGCGTTCCCCCGGAAGCGTCCTATCCCGCTTCCTTCCAGGACATCCACTACGGCATCCGCTGGGCCAAGGCCCACGCCGCCGAATGGAACGGCAACGCCGCAAAGATTGGGGCTATGGGCACGTCCAGCGGCGCCCACCAGGCCATGCTTCTGGGTATGCGCCCCTTCGACTCCCGTTACGCCGCCCTGTCCCTGACCAACGGCGCATCAGATGCAGACGGCACCCTGGGCTGCGTCATCATGGTCTCTCCCGTAATTGATCCCCTGGGCCGCTACAACTACGCCAAGGGCATCCGCGAAGACGTCAAGCCCCCCGAATCCGTCGGCGAGCGCACCCTTCGGATGCACGACATGTACTGGGTGACGGAAGAGGCCATGGCCGAGGGCGCTCCGGCCCGCGCGCTGGCCGCCGGCGAGAAGACCGAGTTGCCGCCCACCCTGTGCCTGGTCCGTGAATACGAGGCGGCTCATCCCCGCCCCGACCTGCTGGAGTTCGTCTCCCAGTACCAGAACGCCGGCGGGCAGATTGACCTCACCGTTTTTGAAGGCGAAGGTGAAGGCGTCCTGCGCGACTTGTCCACCGACGTGGCCCAGCAGGCCCTGGAGCAGATGACCTCCTTCATCCACCAGCACCTGGGCTAACCCGCAAGCCCAAAGTCGACAGGTTAGCGGCGACGGCGGGCATGGTCGGGTGACCGTGCCCGCCCTTTCTTCCTGGATTGCGGTAGACGTGGACACAGAACCAGGTCAATGCGAGGAGTTCATAATGGCCTCACAGCAAGAGGGCTCAGTGCCAGACTTTCTCCGCATGGAGGATGCCGGCGGCCCCGATTCCACCAACCCCCATCGCACCGACTCCTGGTACGGCTGGCCCAGCAAGCGGGTGGAACCGGTCAACCTGCTGGACGACGACGGCAGGACCCGCCGGGTCCGCACCCCCGTCATGGACCTGGAGGGGTTGATCACGCCCACTGAACTGCACTACGTCGTCCAGCACTTCGACATTCCTGAGGTGGTGCAGGCCGACCGGTGGACCCTGAGTGTAGACGGCGAGGTCAGGAACCCCCTTACCATCAACTACGAGCAATTGCGTCGCTACCCGGCCCGTACCGTGCGCACGGTGATGGAGTGCTCCGGCAGCGACGCCACCTACTTCGAGTACTTCAAGGGCGAGGGGCCCAAGCCCTCCCGAACCCAGGAGGCCATGATTCTCAGCGCCTCGGAGTGGACGGGCACACCCCTGGCCTCGGTGCTCAACGAGGCGGGTCTGACGGACAAGGCGCTGTACATCCGCGCCGAGGGGTGGGACTACGGATTGCCGGCTACCGCCGAACCCGGAACCGAGCCCTTCTTCTACGACAAGGGCCTGCCCCGGCTCAAGGCACTGCACCCGGATACCATCCTCTGCTGGGCCCAGAACGGCCAACTGCTGGAGCACCTGCACGGCGCTCCCGTGCGGCTGCTGGTGCCCGGCTGGTCGGGTAACTGGTCGGTTAAGTGGATCCGCCGCCTGCAGGTGATGGACCACATGCCCGACTGCTGGTACCACTACAACTTCTATTACTATGCCGACTCGGCCGACTCCTCCGACAAGGAATTGATAACCACCATTCCGGTGAAGTCCATCGTTACCCACCCCAACGACGATACCGAGACCCTGCCCCGGGGAACCCACGTGGTGCGGGGCTACGCCTGGAGCGGCGACGGGGCCGTCACCCAGGTCGAGGTCAGCGTGGACGGCGGCGAGACCTGGCATGCCGCCCGCCTTGAGGAGCCGCGGGACCGGTGGATGTGGGTCCGGTGGTCGTATTTGTGGGAAGCCGACCGGCCTGGCAGGTACCAGGTAATGTCCCGCGCCACCGACGCTTCCGGCCGGACCCAGTCCCACCTACCCCGATACAACAACATGCGCAAGAACTTCACCGCCATCGTGGGTTACGATATTGATGTCGTATAGGTGCGGCATCTCTCCATCAGGCCGGGGCTTCCAGGGGCTGCGCATTTGCGCCTGTCTTTTTCCGGGCTTGCCAGAGGCTTGAGCCAACCCCCGGGCGGCACGTTTATCGCTCCCGGCCCGGCACCTGATTACTCTATACCCTTCAATAAAGGGGGCACCGGTGTGCAAGCTTAGTGAATCTGCACCAGTTTTCCTTGCAAACCAGCCCGGCTCCCGCCAGAATACAGTCCCCTCTAACTGACCAACCTCTTGGGGGATGAAGTAACGGATGCTGCCAGACGTTCTTTCGGGCCTTGGGGATGTAATCAGTGTTGCGCCCCAGATGGAGGAGATTCGCGAATCGCTCCTCTCTCTCGGCCTTTTGATCATAGTTGCGAAGCTGGCCGAAGGCGTCTTCCGGCGCCTGCGCCTGAACGCAATAGTGGCCTATGCAGCCGCCGGAATACTGCTGGGCCCAACCCTCCAGTCCCTTACCGGCTGGTCCATCCATCCCACCGGCCACATCGACCTCTTGCTGACCCTGGGAATCTTCATCTTCTTCTTCCTGATCGGGCTGGACGAAATAGATATGTCCAGCTTTGTAGCCACCCTTCGCGGCCACTACTTTGTCGCTGCCCTGGTCTCAGTGGCATTCTCCCTGAGCGTAGCCCTCGTGGTAACTCTGGGAGTCCTCTACGATTTTGGTCTTGGCCTTGAACCGACGGACGCTCTGGCCCTCGCCGGCGTCCTGTCCATGAGCAGCCTCGGCATCGTTGCCAAAGTGCTGGCCGACGATGGCCGCCTGCGGGAACCTATTGGCCTTCAGATTTTCACCGTGGTGCTGATCGCGGAACTGATCACCCTGCTCATCATCGCCTTCAGCATTGGCGAGCACGGCCACGAGGTGTCGGTAACTGGGATCCTGCTCCTGATCGCCAAGATCGTCGGCTTTGCGGCCATCGCATGGCTCTTGTCCTCCAGGGTGCTGCCTCCGCTGGTTGCCAGGCTGCAGCGGTTGATCCAGGTGCCCCAGCTCGCCTTGGGGTTGCTGCTGGGTACGCTTTTCCTGGTCGTGGACGCCGCCGAGGTTATGGGCCTGCACGGTACCCTGGGCGCCCTGCTCTTCGGCGCCTCCCTGGCCGGCCTTCCCTACCAAGTTCGAGTGGATATAATGCCGGGGCTTCGCAGTACCGCCGAAGCCATCTTCGTCCCCCTCTTCTTCGCTTCCGCCGGCCTCCATTTCACCTTTTCCTTTGTCAGTGTTCCCGTTCTGACGATGGTGGCCCTGGCCCTGATCCCTCTGGCAGGCAACTTCATGGGCGCAACATTGGGGGCGTACCTGGCCCGGATGGTCATGCCCTACGCCGTCGCTTCGGGCCTCTTGGGGAAGGGTGTGGCCGAGATCGCCCTGCTTTTGGTGCTCAAAGAGGTGGGCATCATCGATGAGGTGATCTTTTCCTTCCTCGTGCTGGTGATGATGTGCTACCTGTTGGTGATCCCAACCCTCATCAGCTTCGCCACCAGCAGGGCCAGCCGGAGCATGTCTACCCTTACCACCCCGGATGACATCCCGCGGGGCATATTCAGGTTCGTACTATCGGAAATTGTCGTCGACGACATTCTGGACCGCACCCGGCGGCATCTCGAGCCCAGTCTAACCATACGGGACTTTACGGAGCGGTGGACCATCCCCCACCAGCATGACTACGTAGTCGTCGAGGGCGACTCCATCGTAGGTGTAATGTCCATCGATATGCTGCGTTATCTCCCGGAAGAGGAATGGGCCACAACTCCGATAAGCCGGCTGATTCGGGGCGAGTTCTCCCTGGCCTGGCCCGACGAGCATGTAGAAGACGTGCTGCAGCGTATGCGGGAGAATTCCACGACGGCCATAGCCGTGGTGGAACGTGAATCGGAACGGTTTCTGGGGGTAGTCCACAGCAACGACATCCTGCAGCTCATTTTGAACAAGGGTCGGGCCTAGCTGGCCGGCCGTCTCAATCAACCCCGTGTCCCCCGGTTGGCCGTGGGGGTATAATGGGCCCGAAACTGTTATTGGGGGTGCCCCTGTGGCCAAGATCAAGCACATCGCCATAACCTGCCAGGACCCGGACGCCGTGGCCCAGTTCTACAAGGAAGGCTTTGACCTGGCTGAAGTAGCCCGCAACGAACGCCAGATCCAGCTTACCGATGGCGACATCAACCTTACCATCCTGAAGTGGAAGACCAACGAAGACGCTGACGTTGGTCCCAACGGGGAGAACTACAGCGGCATCCACCACATCGGCTTCCAGGTGGACAGTCTGCAGAATACTGGTGCCCGCCTGCGAGGAATCGGTGGCGACGAGATAGTCCGTCGGGAAGTGGCCAAGGATGGCGAGTTTCGCGCGCCCAGGGCCGAGGAAAAGTGGTCCGGCCCCAACGGCCAGGTGCTGGACATTTCTGAACCCGGATGGCTGCACAAGCTGCCCCTGGACTAACATGGCGCTATTCAGCCGGGGCTTTCGCGCTCTAGCTTTCGTCCGCTAAACCCCGGGCGGCAAGGCGCTGCGTGGGAACCGCCGAAGGGAGTCGAACTAGACGGAGTCAAACTAGATGGATGCCACTTGCGTTACCCACATCGGAATCTGCGTCAGGGACATGGAACGCTCCCTGGCCTTTTACCGCGACATCCTGGGTATGACGGTCCTAGGAGACCGCATGACCGACCCTACCGAGGGAGGCCGCCTGCACAACTACCTACACCGGCGGCAGGCCCGGCGCTGGGTCAGCCTCGCCTACGGCGACGGCGCCACGCCGACCCTTACCCTGACCAGCCACCCGGGAGATGAACCGGACGGCCGGCCCATCAAGCTGGACGAAGTGGGAATCAGCCATATTTCCTTCGGGGTTCCCGACGTGGAGGCTCTGACCCGGGAACTGCTGGACAAGGGCATTGACCTGGCCGGCCCTATTGAGTCTTTCACCGGCCCGGACGGGAAGATCCGCAGCATCTACGTCCACGACCCTGACGGCATCCTGGTCCAGTTCAATACCCCCTGAGCGGTACGTGAGATAGTCCATCCGGCGATTCCGTAGACCAGCCTGAAGGAGGCCCTACCTGATATGAAGTTTGCCCTGTTCCTGCTGGGTTCCTGGACTGAAGAGGAAACCAGTGCCCAGAGCCGCATCTTCAGCGAATTGCTGGAACAGACCGAGTATGCCGAGGAACTGGGCTTCGATTCGGTATGGATTGCAGAGCATCACTCCAGTCGGTACGGTATATGCCCCTCCCTGATGCCCCTGCTCTGCAACATCGCCGCCCGCACCAGCAAAATTCGCATTGGGGCCGGCGTCAGCGTCCTGCCCTTCCACAACCCCATTTTCCTGGCGGAAGAGAGCGCCATGCTGGACGTGCTCAGCCAGGGCCGGCTGGACTTTGGCGTGGGCCGAGGCTCGGCCGATTATGAGTACGGCAACTTCAACATCGACTTTGATACCCGCGACGTGCGAACACAGGAGGCACTGGACATCATCCTGGGCCTGTGGACCCAGGACAATTTCAGCTTTGACGGCGGGTTCTACCAGGTGAAGGACCTGACCATCGCCCCCAAACCCGTTCAACAGCCCCATCCGCCGGTGTTCCTGGCCGTATCCCGCACCCCCGCCAGCGTAGACGTTGCCGTGGAGCGGGACCTGCCCATTCTCACCAGCTTTTCCATGCCGGAGGCGGACAACCTGGCCTTGTATTCGCTTTACAGCGACCGCTGTGCCGTCGCAGGGAAGACTCTACCCGTGGCGGAAATGCCCTATTTCCGCTTTGTGTATTTGGATGAAGACGAAACGGCGGCCCGGGAATACCCACGCGAGTCCCTAACATGGGTGCGGGACCTCGGCGGGTACCGGCGCACGCTGACCCACGGCGATGAGATAAACGTGGACCTGGACCACTGGCGTAGCGTCCGCACTGTGGAACCGGCCAGCTACGAGTCGGAACTGGAGACCACCTGTTATTTCGGCACCCCCGACCAGTGTGTGGAATGGATTGCCCACCTGCGGGACGACCACGGCATAGACTACTTCGGCGCCAGTATGTCCTTCGGCAGCATGGAACACTCTAGGGTAATGCGGTCAATGGAGCTATTCGCCAGAGAAGTGATGCCCAGGTTCCGTTAGCAGCCAAGCCCTCCCGCTACTTGCGATACCTCGCAGCCTCTATACCAGGAGACGCACCCATTGGTCAGCCATGAGCAACCCCGGAGCATAGCAGTTATCGGCGCCGGAATCATGGGCGCCACCGTTGCCTGGCGCTTAGCCCGGCGTGGAGCGCAGGTAGTTCTGTTGGACAAGGGCCACCCCGGCCACGGCGCGTCCAGCCACAGCTTTGCCTGGATCAACGCCGGGGCCAAAGAGCCCGTGGCCTACCACAACCTGAACTGCCGCTCCCTGGACATGTGGACCCGCTTCGCCCAGGCCATCGGCGATGAAGGCGAACCGGCAAGCGTCGGTTTGCGCTGGGGCGGCAAGATATCCTGGGAAACCGTCCCCGACCACGCCGAAAGGCTGGTGGCACGGGTGCGCCAGCTGCAGGCCTGGGGCTATCCCACCCGCCTGGTAAACGCCGTCGAGTTGCAGCGACTGGAGCCGGCCCTGGAAATCGGCCCGGTGGCAGCCGCCGAATACAGCCCCAACGAAGGTCAGGTGGAGCCACAAATGGTGGTGGACGTCTGCCTGCGCCGCCTCCGGGAAATGGGCTGCGAGGTTCTTACCGGGGTAGAAGTCGTGGGTTTTGAGCGAGATGGGGAAGGGCAGGTCCGCTCTCTGAACATGGGCGCAAATTCCAGGGACGTCGATGTTGTGGTAATGTCGGCGGGGACCGACTCTACTCGCCTGGCGGCCCTTGTCGGGATCAACTTACCCCAGGCGGAAAGCCCGGGCGTAGTAATTCGGACCACACCACTGCCGCCCCTGCTCAACAATGTGCCGGTAGTGTACGCCCCGGCCCTGGGGGACGGCCGCCGCGAAATTCACATCCGCCAATGCGCCGATGGCCGGTTGATGATCGGCGAGGGCGACCAGGAAAGCCTGGCGGAGGACGACTCCCAGACCCACGCCGACGACCTGCTGGCGCGGGCCTGCAGCTACCTACCAGGCGCTGCCGGAGCCCAGGCCATTCCCGTGCCGGTGGGCTGGCGTCCCATGCCCCTGGACGGCTACCCGGTTATGGGCTTTGCCGACGAAGCGCCCAACCTGTACATAGCCCTGACCCACAGCGGCGTTACCCTGGCCCCGGCGCTGAGCCGGCTGGCCTCCCAGGAAATCTGCGACGGGACGCCGGCGGATGCCGTGTTGGCGCCCTACCGCCCGCAACGGTTCGCCGGTATGACTGCCGAGCAGGTGGCGGAGTTCACCAATCCCCGGCTTGCCAAGCTGAGCTGAGCAAAGCCACTGATGACGGCTGCGGAACAGTTCGCCATTCTCCTTGATGCCGTGGCCCAACAGCAGGCTCGGCTGCACGGGATTGACCCAACGGCCGATCCCTGGACCGGAAGGCTGGCCCGCCTTTTCAGGTTCGACCCGCATCGGCCCCTGGAACACAACCTGGAGATGATTGCCGGCTATTTGCGACCAGACGACGTGCTGGTGGACGTGGGTGGCGGCGCGGGAAGAGTCAGTCTGCCCCTGGCCCTGCGCTGCCGCGAGGCCATAGTTGTAGACCCCTCTCCTGGCATGGGGGCGGAGTTTGACGCCTGTCGTAGCGAGGCAAGGATAACAAACGCGCACCGCATCCAGTCCAACTGGATGGAGGTGAGTGATGTTGAGGGCGACGTCGTATTCTCTGCCGACGTGGCCTATTTCGTGCGGGACATCGTCTCCTTCGTTGAAAAACTGCAGGCCGCCGCTCGCCGCCGGGTCATGATTACCCTCTGGAGCGTCTCGCCGCCCAACAGCGAGGCCGTCCTCTACGAACTTCTATACGGTGAACCTATGGCGCCTGTTCCCGGCTTCCGCCAGTTAATGGCGGTTCTCTGGGACATGGGGATTCTCCCTGACCTGCTGGCGCTGCCGGATACACCCTGGTGGGAAACCAGCCTTCCCAGCACGAAGGACGAAGCGGTGCGAGATGCCCTGGAAAGCGGCTGGGTCATGGAAAAGGACATGGGTGCTGCGAGAGAAACAATTTCCCGCAATTTTGACCTGTTGTTTGATTTTGACAGAGTGAGCTATCGTCCCCGATGGCGGCAAACATCACGGGAGTTGCTGATAACCTGGGCTACCGGTGACTAGACCGAAGGAGATGGCGCCAGTCAGTGCCTCACAGGAAGTCGCCGGAGCCTGGGCCCATAGTATGTAGCTGCGGGGTCGGAACTGTCTGGGGCCGTCGGGAATGCGTTTCAGCGGACGGGTTCCTAAAGGGCGGTGACGCAGCGAGCCGGGTCGGACTCGGAGAGTACCGGGGGCATCTGACCCGTGTGAATGAAGTCGGCGATCAGCTTCCCCGCCATTGGCCCTCGCCCAAATCCGGAAGAGGCCAGGCCACTGACGATATACAGGTTCTCAAACTGGGGAATCCTTCCGACGACCGGTTTGCCGTCCATGGAGAAGGGCATCAATCCGGACCAGGTCCGCCGTAAGGCCAGGCTGCCCACCAGGGGCAGAACCTCGGCAACGTGCCCGACATTCACTTCAATTCCAGTCATGTCCACCGACTTGTCGTAGCCCACTGCCTGCCGGTCGCCCCCGAAGACAAGCTCGCCGTCCCGGTTTTGCCGGCCGTACAGATGCCTGGTAACCCGGCGGGAACCCAAGTGGGTCAGTTCCGGCGGGGTGCGGGCTTCGCTTCCCCTTGGCCGCCCCGGGTGTTGTTCCGGATCTTGCGCCCAGTCCATTGGCGATTCTGCTGCAGACAGGGAGTGAAACACCCTCGGGGGCAAGGGATCTGACGCCCACATCTGCCCCCTCACCGGCACGATGGGTATATCCAGCCCCAGCATTCTGCCCAGGGGTCCACACCACACTCCCGCAGCCAGTATCAGCCGCTCCGCCAGGCGCTCTTCACCATCGCAGGAAACTCGGTAAGCGCCGTTGGCCTGGCAGGTAATGGCCGTCACGTTCCGGCCGGTCAAGACTTGCGCGCCCTGCTGGGCGGCGGCATCGGCAAAGGCCCTGGTTGCCTTAACGGGATCGGCCTGGGCCCGCAGTGGAAAATGGACCGCTCCCCACAAGTCGGGACTCAGCTCCGGTTCCACGCCTCGAGCCTCGTTGGCTGTCAGCAGTTCCACCGTATAGCCCCTTGCCCTCATGGCCAGTACCCGGTCCCTGGTGTAGTCGTACTGTTCTTGAGTTTGGATAGCCTGGAGCGCTCCAGAAGCGCGAAACTCTATGTCGTAGCCGAGTTCCAGTTGCAGGCGCTTGAAAATCTGGAGGCTACCCATGGTCAGGTATGCCTGGAGGTCCGGAAGATGTCCCCACCCCAGCGCCCCAATGCCGCCGGCATTCACGCCGGAAGCCTCCGAGGCAATGTCGCCCCGCTCCAAGAGGGTGACGTTGCGGCCGTGCTCAGCCAGATGGAATGCGGCGGAGGCGCCAGCAATGCCTCCTCCGATTACCAGAACTTCGGAATCCGCCATGACCCGCCCTCCTCCAGGGTGTTTGCCTCCATCCTATGGAAGACCTTTGGTCTTTATCCTATGGAATACAAGGTCTCTTCGATTCAGACTCTGCCAGGTCATTCCTCAGCGCCGGCAAGGGAGGTCTTCCACAAGAAGGGGAGCAGCCGGATGGCTACTCCCGCGGTGCGTGGAGAATTCCCTCTGGTCTAACCCACAATTCCCTCATCGATCATGGCCTTGATGGCCCCGTCGAAGGCTTCCAGACTGGTGTCGATGTCCGTCTCGGTGTGGACGCCGGAGAGGACGCCACTGGTGCGGGACATGAGGTCTACTCCCCTGACCTGCAGTGCCTGGCGGAAGGCGGTCTGGGTTTCCGGGGGCGCGTTCTTCAGGGTGTTGGCGTCCAGATCCTCGATGGAACGGCCTCCGAAGTAGACGTGGAAGGTAGAGGACTCGCCGTACACAGTGGCCGCAATCTCGTGGCGGTCGATGATGCGACGCAGGCCCACCCGCAGCCGCTCGGCCATGCGGTCGGCCTGGGCCTGCATCTCGCCGGTGGCGGCAATGCGCAGGGCCGCGTTGCCGGTGGCGGCACAATAGGGGTTGGCGTTGAAGGTGCCACCGTGCAGCACCCGCTGGTAACGGTCGTGCTGGCGGTCGCCCGTTTGAACCATCACCTGCATCACCTCATCCCGGCCGGCCACTGCGCCGCCGGGAAGACCGCCCGTGAGAATCTTGGCCAAGGTGCAAAGGTCGGGCTCAATGCCCAACCATTCCTGGAGGCCGCCGGGGCTCCAGCGAAAACCGGTGATTACTTCGTCCAGGATCATCACCACACCGTGCTGGCGGGTCAGTTCCCGGACTCCCTCAACAAAGCCCTCCTGGCGTGGCACGGTGCCATAGGAGGCGCCGGAGCCCTCGGTTATCACCCCGGCAATGTCGTCCCTGCTGGACAGCACATCCTCCAGCACGTTCAGGTCGGGGGGCAGGACGATAACCGAGTCCACCGCGCCCTGGGGTATGCCGATGGAGGCCGGGGAGTCGAAGGGCGGCAGGTTACCAGGCATAACGTAGTCGTGCCAGCCGTGATAGTGGGACTCCCAGCGGATAATCTTCTCCTTGCCGGTGTAGGCCCGGGCGATGCGCATGGCCAGCATGGTGGACTCGGCGCCCGAGGCGACAAAACGGACCTTGTCGGCGCAGGGGATCAGGTTGCAGACCCTTTCGCCCCACTCCAGCATGGACTCCACCGGCGCACCGAAGTGGGAGCCAATGGGCGCGGCTCGGGTCAGGGCCTCCACCACCTCGGGGTGGGCATGCCCCAGCAGCAGGGAAGCGGAACCCAGGCCGTAGTCGATGTATTCGTTGCCGTCCACGTCCCACTTGCGGGGCCCCTGACCGCTGGCGATGGTAATGGGGAAGGGCGCCGCCACGTAGCCGTCATGGCCGGCGCCACCCGAGGGGAACAGTTCCGTGAACCTGGGGTACAACTCTGCCGAGCGAGGGTTCTTCCTGATGTACTCGTCCCGGATGGTATCTGGCATGGTCTCCTCCTTCAAGCGTCCGCCGCGGCGGAGGCACTGGGATTAGGACCCGGCGCATTGCTGACCGGTCCCGCGCTGATGTTCCCAATTTACCTTAAATTGAGGGGCCACGCCACCGGCGAAAAGGAGAGGTTGATGGTTCCCTCGCTGATCCAACAGCGGCCGCAACGGCGCGGTGACTACCCTTACCGGTCGATCTGGCGGATAATTGGGCCGGGCAAATGGGAGGGTGCCTTGCCGCGATTCAACCTTAGCTGGGTGATACTGGCCACCGGATTCTTCATCCTCTTCTTCGGCGGAGGGTCGCGGTTTGCTCTGGGGCTGATGCTCAAGCCCATGAGTGAAGACCTGGGCTGGAGCCGCGCCACCCTCTCCTTCGCCGTGACCTTCTTTATGTTTACCTCGGCGCTGGCCCTGCCCCTGGCGGGGAGGCTGGTGGACCGGTACAGCCTGCGGTGGGTGCTGGCCCTGGGGACCACAACGGTGGCGGCCGGCCTGGGCCTGATGAGCGTGGTATCGCAACCCTGGCAGGTGTTCCTGGTGTACGGGGTGCTGTTCGCCATGGGACACGCCGCCACCGGCAATCCGGTGGTTGGGGTGATGATTACCCGCTGGTTCGAACGGAGGCGCGGTATCGCCAACAGCGTAGCGGTGTCGGGCAATGCCACCGGACAGTTGGTGATCATAGGTTCCCTGGCGGCCTTCCTGACCGGCGCCGGGTGGCGGAATGCCTACGGTTTGCTGGGAGCGGCCAACCTGGTCATAGCCCTGCCTCTGCTGGCTGCGGCCCTGGTCAGGTGGCCGTCGAACCGGGAAGACGGGGACGAACAGGGAGAGGGTCGAGCTGCTGAAGGAGACGTGCAGCGGCCTCCCGTAGCTTCGGCCTGGGAGACAGAATCCGTCGCCGGTTCGGGCCAGTTCTGGCTGCTGGTGGTACTGTATGCCGTTTGTGGGTTCCAGGACTTCTTCATGGCGACTCACATCGTCGCCTTTGCCCAGGACTCGGGCATTGGAACCGTTCTGGCGGGAAATATCCTGGCCCTGATGGGGTTGCTGGGACTGGTGGGGGTCCTGTGTGCAGGGGTCCTGTGCGACGCCCTGGGAGCGCAGCGTCCCCTGCTGATGTGCTTCGTGATGCGAATCGGCATCTTCGCCCTGATCATCGCGGTCCAGAACACTGTGGCCATCCTGGTCTTCGCGCTGCTGTACGGGTTCACCTTCCTGATGACTGCGCCGCTGACGGTCATCTTCTCGCGAGAGATCTTCGGAGCGACCCGGCTGGGAACGGTGAGCGGTGTCATATCCATGGTCCACCAGATCTTCGGCGGCCTGGGCGCGCTGGCAGGGGCCCTGATTTTTGATTACCGAGGCAGCTACGACAGCGCCTTTGTCCTGATGCTGGCGCTGTCCATCGGGGCCACCGCGCTATCGCCCCTCCTGCGCCGCAGCGGAGGCGCCCGGGCCGTTTCGGCGCAGTGATATGCGTCGGAGCGCCTGCCGAGGGGTCAGCCAGGGGAATTGCATTCTCTTGCCGTGGGGGTTTGGCGTTACCGGATAAACAATTCGCTTGATGGGACAGCTTCGAGGTTCCCGCCTACCGCGGGAAGGACGGACTTACCCCATGATTGAAGCACGTTTGAACTAAAGAGGGCAGCCACAAGGACTGCCCCTACCTTACCTGAGAAAACAGGACCTGCGAGAAGAGGTTGCCGTTGGGCAAGCTCTCTTGATTACCGCACGGTGGCAGCGGCGCCTGCTCGCAGTTCGCGCATGGCAGCCACCGCTTCCTGGCTGGCCCACTTGCCCATTTCCACGCTCTTGACCGCCTCGAAAGACCGGTCCACATCGGCCATTACGTCCTCGTCGGACTGGTCAATATCGATGGGGATCCCGATATGGGCCCAAGAGGTATGGCCGGTCAGCCAGAAAACCTCGGTGGGGTTGTTTTCCGGGTCGCGGAAGTAACAACCGATGGCGCTGGCGTGGGTGACAATCTGGTCTATGGGATAACCCTTTTCCAGGATGCGCCGCTTGAAATCGCGGAGATCATCCAGGGTGTCCACACGCAGGGAAATCTGCTGGATCCAGTGCGGGTCGTCGAGAGATTCCCGCCCGTTAATTAGCGCGATTTCGTGATCGCAGGCTTCAGGGTCCGCGCTGTAGAAAGCCCCCAGGGGACTGACCTTGGTAAGCGTCATACCCATGAAGTTCTCATAGAAGTCCATCATCACATCTATGTCTTTAACGTAGAACCCAACGTGCCCCAGTCCATTGACTCTTGATGACATCTTTGTCTCCTCATTCACCTGGTCAGGATAGTCTTATTATGCCACTTTCCGTAATTTTGTGTCGAATATGGGGGGGCGCGGGCAATGCCCCAATATGACGAGTCCGGCAAGGCTAAAGCGGGACAGTCCAAGGAACCTGGTAACTATCCAGAGTTGAGGGAAGCGCCTTATCCGGCCAACCTACCATCACGGGATTGGCCGGTATCCAGAAACCTGGCAACCACCAGTCTTCATAAACCACGGACCCTACTGGATTCGGACCTGGGTCGGCAGGATGGGCTTTCCCCGATCCATATTGCGATTGCCGTCCGCCTCGGGGTCCCCGGGGAAGGGAAATCACTCCACAGGTTCAAGGCAATAAACCATTGGCCAGCCAATGGGCTCCCGCCGGCCCTTGGGGTTTCCACAAAGGGCAATTTTTTTATTTCAGCGCCATTCTGGGCCGTTTTGGGCCGTTTCGTATCTGAATTGGGGGTAAAATTATGCCCTTGCGGCCCCAAAATGGGCCGCCGGTCAGATAGGAAAATGGTAGTCCGAGTGGGCCATTCCGGGCCGTTTTGGACCGTTTTGGGCCATTGTGCTGACCTGAGCCCAGGGGACTCTTTCCCCGTCCTCCATGCCCGAAGGGGAGGGACGATCTGAGCTTGGCAGTGTCAAGGCTGGAACAGGTCATGGAAATATGGTAGGGAAGGGTTCCCGTGGGAATCAAGAGGCAGGTGTCATAACTGTTCAGAGTGAAGAGATTTCCCTGCTGGCTCAACCCGCCATACCGTCGAAAGCCGGTATCCAAAAGTCCCTGCTACTGTCGTCCTGTATTCCCTTTAACCAGTTTGGATTCGGTAAATGCCGGAATGACGCGATGGTGGGGACGAAGACTCACTAACTCTGAACTCTTACCGAGCCCGCCACGTGCGGGTGTCCGCGTTTCCACCTATGGTAGAATTTTGGACGGCAATATTCGCACAACAGGGCACCGGAGGCGCGCGCTTGGCTACACTGAACATTGTTTCTACCCGACCCGGGGCAGGCAAAACCTGCCTGGCCGGGGCACTGGCCCAGCGCGAGGCCGGTAAAGGCAGAAGAGTTGCCTACTACAAACCCCTGTCCGCTGACCCAGGGGCAGACCCTGACCTGGCGTTTATGGCGGGGCTCCTGGAGAGCCTAGGCTCTCCTCAAGACGCTGTCCCGCGGCCCTTTCCCCAGCCGATTGATCCCAACCAGCTTCCCAGCAGGCTATCCGAAGCAAGGGTCGCCCAGGTGGCCGAAGCCGCGGCGGCGCTGGAAGCTGCCTTTGACACTCTGCTGGTGGAGTGGGGCGCTCCCGCCGCCCCAGAAGGAAATCCAACGGTTCTAATTCACCCCCACTCAGCCGGTCAGACTGTACAGTCGGTCTCCGACATGGTAGCCGGTGAGTGGGACAGGCTTGACGGCCAGCCCGGGGGCGTGGTTATCAACAGCTTGCTGCCCCACCGAAGCAGAAGTATGGAAGAGGGATTGACGTCGCCTTTGAAAAAACGGGGAATCCCGATGCTGGGCGCCATCCCGGAAGACCGGGAGATGCTGGCCTTCACCCTCGGTCAGGTGGCGGAGTTTCTGCAGGGAGAATGGGTGCGGGAGCCAGAAGATAAGGAAGCATGGGTGGACCGGTTCCTTATCGGCGGCAACATCCTGGACTCTGGGCCCAACTATTTCGGCCGCTACCCCAACCAGGCGGTGATTACGCGGGCAGCGCGGCCGGATATCCAGATGGCCAGCCTGATGTGCGACACCAAGTTCCTGGTGCTTACGGGCGGTGAGGAACCCACCGAATACATAAGGGTGGAGGCGTTGAAACGCCACGCCGCGTTGCTGCTGGTGTCCGGCAGCACCCAAGAAACGGCGGAATCGCTGGGGGACCTGCTCCCCATGGCCAATCCCTACAGCGCCCAAAAGCTGGACAGGTTTACCTACCTGGCTGACCTGTACCTGGAGGGCGGACTGGACAAGCTCCTGGCGTAACCGGTCAGAAGTCGGCCCCTCCCCGGTGAAAGTACAAGCTATTCAACCTCAGCTAACCGGGGCGCCCGGTTGCCTGTCGGGACTAGGCTACCTGAAACCGCTCCGACTCGGGGGCTTGGGCCCACAGTTCCTCGGCTCCGGCCATGGCCACGGCCCGCTCCGGGCTGGCGCGCCAGGCGTCATAGATCTCGTTGCTGTCCCAAGTAACCAGGGTAGTAATCTTGGTGGGGTCGGAAAGGGAATAAAGGGTTTCCCGGGCGCCGAAACCTGGAGCCCTGCTCTGGGCCTCGCCGTTGCCGTCCAGCAACTTCCTGGCCTCTTCGATCTTATCTTCCTTGGCCCAATGGTGGGTCAGTACCCCAATCATATTTCCTCGTGTCTCCTTCAGGATTTTCCCGCTCAGGGTCTCTCACCGGACTCGTGCATTCAGGGACGACTAATCTTCTGCACCTTCAGCTATGGCCGCACCCTGTTCAAGTTCCTCCTGGCCGCTGTTGCGCAGCCCGCTGCCGCCGGAGCGGAACAGGGGCACCAGCAGTGTGGGCGCGATGAGGGTTGTAATAACGGTCATCAGGATGCTTACACCGAACAGGTCCTGGCCGATAATGCCGTGGGACAAGCCGATACCGGCGATAATCAGGGCGACTTCACCCCTGGGCATCATGCCCACACCAATGCGGGTGCTGCCGCGGAGATTGAAGCCGCTGACTAGGGCCGGTCCCCCCGAACCCACTACCTTGGAGAATATGGCCAGAGCAGAGATTATCAGGCCGAATACGAGGCCCGACTGCATGGAGGTTACATCCACGAGCATCCCCATAACCACGAAGAAGACCGGGACCAGGAAGTCCACGATGCCCAGCATGGCAGCTTCCACCAGGTGTCCCAGCCGGGTGGTGGACAGTGCCAGGCCAATGGAAAAGGCTCCAATAATGAAGGCCAGGCCGAAATACTCCGCCATGCCGGCTGCCAACAGGGCCAGAGCCAGGGGTACGCACAAAAGGGCGCTGGTGGAACTGAACTTCTCCAGCACCTTTTCCAGGTACGGCGCGACCAGAATTCCTATGGCGGTCAGCGCTACGCAGAAGCCAATAGCCTTAAAGCTGATCCAGCCCACGGACCCGATGGTGAAGGTGTCAGTGGTGCTGATGCCGACAACCACGGTCAATACAAGAATACCCAGGACATCGTCCACTACGGCAGCCGCAATTATCGTAACGCCTTCCGGGTCGTCCAGCCGGTGAAGGTCTGCCAGCACCCGGGCGGTAATGCCCACGGATGTGGCGGTCATAATGGCGCCCATGAAGAGAGCCTGCGGGGAAGTCCAACCGCCGCCGCCGTCAAATCCCATCAGCACAGTAGCGCCGACACCTAAAGCGAAGGGCAGAGCCACGCCGCCTATGGCTACGGCGGTGGCCGGTCCGGCATACCTGATGAACTGCTTGAGGTTAGTCTCAAGACCGATGGCGAACAGCAACACCACCGAACCAATCTGGGCCAGGGCGTAGAGTTCGTTGCTTACGGGAATGGGAGACGGCTTGCCATCCACCAGGGGAATGGGGAAAAGGGGCCCGACGCCAAAGTAGCTGAGGCCGCCCAGGGCAAAAGGGCCGATAGCGACACCCACCCCCAACTCGGCCAGCACCGTAGGTATCTTGAGGAACCTGGCGGCTATTTCACCGGCTATCTTGGCCGCAGCAAGGATAATGGAGAGTTGGATGAGGAGAACGATGAGGATTTCAGTAATCTCACCGGCGCCAGCCTGGAATAGGGAGAGGGGCAACGATACCAGATTGAAAGCTTCGCCCATAGTAAAAGGTCTTTCCAAGTCCCTGATTAAGAATGCACGAAAGCAAGTATAACATTGTGGAGTTTCGGGGGACAAATTGAGGAGAGGCAGCGGGAAGGGCTATTTCGCATCAGGCCTGGTACCTGGGAGAGCCCTCCGGCCCTGGTTGGTCTGTACACAGCTGAGTTGTCTAATATTCATCCCGCAAGCCGGCTTTCGTCCCTGGTCAGTGTCTCTCACCAGTGGCACGGGCGGTTCGGGAGCTTCGGGAGGACACAACTCAAGGTTAGAGATAGAGCCAAAATCCGGGTCTTATTTCCCTTACAATCGCCCGGCATACCGCTTCGGGCTGTGGCCTGACAATATCCGTAGCCATCCCTCGGCGACCGGCGCCCTATCCCTCGTTGGCCAAAGGACGGGAAAGAGTGTCCTTGATTCTCTCCGTGATGTCTGCCTGGTCGTAGTTGCGCATCAGGTTTATGCGGTTGCGATTAGGGTCACCGCCATGCCAGTATTCGTAGATTTCCTGCCGCATCCCGAAGGAGGAGACGGCCAGGTCGTGGGCCAGGCGGAAGAGGCGGGACTTATACTCCACATCCACGCCCTTGCCGCGCATGTACCGGTCAAGGTAGGGGCGCAGATCGGAGCTCGCCAGGTCTTTCTCACTGGGCTGCATAATAATGCCGGATCCGCAGATCTCCCGCAGCAATTCAACCATCCGAGACGACATCTGGGAAAAGTAGATGTTCATGGCGTTCATGTCGCCCAGGGACATCAGGCTGTCCCCGTCTCCGGTATCAACGAGGAAGGCGTTGTGCTCGATGCCGTCCAGGGCATGGCGCCACATCTCAGTGTAGGTGGCCATCTCTCCCAGCTTGGCAGACACCTCCCGGTATTCGATGACCCCAATGGCCTCAGCAATGAGGGTGGCAACGGCGGTCATCAGCTTCATGCGCTGGTGAATGCGCACCAGGTTGGGCCAGCCTTGAAAGTTGGTGCGGCGAGTGAGGTGGGCCACCAGGGGCGACGAATCGTACAGCATGAAGATGCGGTCCCATGGCACCAGCACCTCCTCGAAGAAGAGCATGGCGTCCTGCTCATCATAGTTTAGGCCCAGGGGATGTCCGAATCCGCCGTAGCCATGGGACACGGGTTCCCGGCACAGGATTTTCATGCCCGGGCTGTTGGTGGGTATGGAAAAGGCCAGGACGCACTTGGGGTCGGAACGGCGCAGAAAGGTAGCTGACAAGGAAACGTAGGTCTCGTTGCTGATGGGGGCCGCGGTGGCCAGTTGCTTGCCGCCGGTGATGATGATGCCCTCGTTAGTTTCTTCAACTACGTGAAGGGCCAGTTCCTCCTCAATGATGTTGCGCTGTTCGTTCTGGGGCTGCTGGCTGCGGTCCACCTGGGGGTCGCCCAAGGCATGGGTCAGGAACAGGTCGTTCTCCTGGCAGTAGCGGTGGTAGTTGGCGATGTTCTCGCCAAAGTCGCACCTGGGATGCTTGACCGAACCCAGGGAGTCGCGGATGGCATAGAGGGCCGTTATGTGGGGCGCCAGGATATCGGGGCTGCGGCCAAGCTGACCCCAGCTCTGTTCATTCCAGATTTCGCTGTTGCGCCGCTTGCGCTTCAGGTCCTCGGCGGTACGAGGCAGCAGCCAGGAGAGGCTGCAACGGTTCCCCGTTTCGGGAGATACAAAGGTCATCTGGTCCCGAAAGTCGTCGGAGTTCTGGAGGTCGTAGATGCGGGCCAGCTCATTGACCATGCCCCGGAAGGCGGGGTGAGACGGCACGTCGGCTACCCGCTCACCGTCGAGCCACACCTCGCGGTCATCCCGGAGACTCTCAATGTAGCGGGCGCCGGTCATGGCACCGGCGGCGGTGGTAACGTCAAGTACCATGGGACAACCTCCAAAGCGGTTGCGCTGCCGCCTGAGACACCGGAAGAAGGAGGCAGCGGGCTAATTGCCTGGAATTATACGGGATATGTGGGGTTCAGGGTAAAACATCGGAGGCGACTACTGCCGCCCGCGGTACGCACACCGTCGGCCTAGCCATATCAGACTATCTACTAACGCCGCAGGGGCGGGTTGGAACCCGCCCCTGCACTGCCATACCGCGCTGGCTTAAACGAAAAGCTTAGTCGAAGCTGCCTACGGGGAGCTTGGCGCCCTGGAAGGGTCCCTCGGTGGCCTCGAAGCTCTGGGCAAAGGACATGATCTCTTCGTCGGATTGGTTTTCCAGGTCAATGGGCCGGCCAAAGCCCTGCTTGACCACGAAGCCGGTCTTGTAATAGACCTCACCCACGTTGCCTTCCGGATCCTCGAAATAAATGCTGTTGGAAATGCCGTGGGTAACGGTGCGCAGGATGGTAGTACCCTCTTCCTTAAACCGGCGGTCCAGTTCCCGTAGGGCGTCCATGTTGGGGACAATGAAGGATACCTGGCCCACGTTGCGGGTACGAGGACGGTTCTCGTTGGCCGAGCCCAGGTTCAGCTCGTGGTGTTCGTTGTCCGGGTCGGCGCTGAGGAAGCAACTGCCCCGGTCGGGGTCCTCGTCGGTGACGGTCAGGCCAAGAACGCGGGTGTAGAAGTCGCGCATTTTAAGGAAGTCGTCGCAGATAATGCCCACGTGGCCCAGGTTTGATATGAGAGCCATGTTAGTACCTCCGTTTTCAGCTTGGGCGTAATGGTAGCACCGGCTGTTTTGGGGCGCAAGGCGTGTCGAGTCAGTTGTCGGCTGCCGCGGCAACCTCCGGCTCCACTGCATAGGCAGAGCTTACAGGGAGCTCGTCTATGGTATCGGGCACAGACAGTTCAACCTCCGCTCCCACCACCAGTTCAGCGAACCGGCGGCCCTGCGGTACCACGCGACGGTCAAAGGAATTTACGGAACTGTTGTAAGTAGATACCGCCGTTTCCAATTGTTTGCCCACGCGGGCGTAGTGGTTCATAAATGTGGTTAGGCGCTTGTACATTTCCTCGCCCACACTCTTGATGCGGGCCGCTTCCTCGGCTACCCGATACTGCTGCCAGCCATTGTTGACCGCCCACAGCATCGCAATCAACGATGAGGGAGTAGCAATGGCTATCCGCTTCCCCATGGCATATTCCACCAGCCCGGGGTTGGAACTAAGCGCCGATGCCAGAAACTGGTCTCCTGGGACAAACATCACCACGAAGTCCAGGGACCCGGGCACGGCAGCGCCGTAGTCCTTTCCGGCCAGATCGTCTATCTGCCTCCGCATGGCCTGGGCGTGGCGGGCCCAGGCATTATCGGCAGCTTCAGAGTTTTCGGCCAACTGGGCTTCCATATAGGCCAGCGTTGAAGCCTTTGCGTCGATGACGATGGCGCGTTTTTCCGGCAAGTTGACGACCAGGTCCGGCCGGACTTGTTGTGAACCGCTGACCGTTCCCTGTTCGTCAAAGTCGCAGTAAGATGCCATGCCCGCGGCCTCCACCACCTTCCGAAGTTGGACTTCACCCCAATGCCCGGCCTGTCTGTTATCGGAAAGGGCGGTGCTGAGGCGGTTGGTTTCGGCGGTAACCCGGTTGCTTTGCTCTATCAGCAGGTCGATTTGCGGGTTCAGTTTGCCATAGTTCTCGGCCAGGGGTTTCACCAATTCCTGGAACTGGCGGTGGCGCTGTTCAAGCTCGCCCTTTGCCTGCTCCATGGTCTTGCCCAGTCCCTGTTGCGACAATTCCATGAATTGCTTGTTGCTCGCCTGCAAGACATCTGAAGCCGTAGCCTTGAACTGTTCTCCCAGCTGAGCCTTGGCAGTTTCCAGGAGTTCTTGAGCCGACTTGGCCTGTTCCAGCTGACCGGTCAGGCGGGAAATTTCCTCCTGGCGCGACCCCAACTCCTGCTCGTGTTTTAATCGCGTGTCTGCCAGTTCCCGGTCCCGTTGAGCCGCTTCCTGCTGGTTTTGGAGGCGCAACTCGGATAGGGCCCTTTCGTGTTCAGCCTCGCTTATCCCCACCAACTCCTGAGATTTCTTTCCACGAATAAGCAGTACCAACAGGCCACCCAGAATCAGGCCGGATGCGAGTCCCACTAGAGCGGAAATGATTTCCATTGCACGGTCCCCCTAAAGTCACACAGGTTCAGGTACGGTGTCAGGCAGCCGGGGAGTCAATCGCAAGGCGGCAGATTTCACTCACCGCATCCCTGACCGCCCTGCCATTGGGGCCTGCTCCGTCCACGACTCCAACAGCGGAAGTCAGGGCGTCCCGCCAGCCCGAACCGGCATCGGGGTGCGGACCTCCCTCGGCGCCCGCAGGAAGGGCGACTACTTGCGGTCCGTTGCCTTGTCCCGAGAAGAGCACCAGCGACGGCCTCACACCTTCCTCCAGCCCGAACCTGGTCCGCAGCCTCTTTGCCGTCTCCGATACGCCATGCTGGCCGAATATTACCAGGTGCGCGAAGCCCAGGTTGCGTTCCTCAAAGCTTGCGCGGAAGGCCCGAAAAACGTCGTGGGCCGCCCGGTCCTCGCCGGATACCAGGAAGATGGCAAAGACGGGCGGAGCATCCTCCGGTGTGGCCTCCAGGTCCTTCTGCCAACGCTTCAGCTTATACAGGTCGTGAGTATCAGCGCGAGTCGGCATTGCTGTTCCCCTCCCGATTGATCATGGATGGACGGGATTAACAGGATATGGCAAGTCCTGTGGCAGGTAATCCGGGTACCTGTAAGTCCCTGCTTGATTTTCCGGTTACAGGAAGATACCCGCCAGCAACCAGACTCCCCAGGCAATCAAGCCGATGCCGGCGGCGCGGCCTATCCACTGCCCGGCCGGGGCAACCTTCTCCAACAGCACAAAGGCGGCCAGGGTGGCAATCCACAGCAGGTTCATGACACCCATCAGGAAGAGCAGACCCATCAGCGCCCAGCAGCAGCCCAGGCAATAGGCGCCGTGATGCAGGCCCATAAGGAGGGCGCCCCTACGGCCCTCCCGCCAGTCGTTGGTAATGAAGCCCATGGTGGTCCGGCAGTGGCGCAGGCAGACGCTTTTGAGGGGACTTAATTGGAAGGCCCCCGCCGCCAGCAGAAGAACGCCGCCTATCAAGGAACTGTCCACACTGTAAGAACCGAAGATGGCTAGTACCAGGGCTATCTGGGCCACCGTTGCCACCAAGGAAAAGCCGGCCCAGATCAGCAGGTAGCCGGACAGGAAGACCGCAGTCGGCACGTAAGGGTTGCCGTGCTCCCGGCGCCGGCGGTTGATGTTCGCGAAGGTAAGGATCATTGGGGCAGCCGAGGGCACCATCATCCCCACCATCATCACGGCCCACATCAGGAATATCAGGACCATTTGCACAGGCCCGAATCCAACCCCTATACCGGGCATTGCCATGGCGTTCCATTCACCCAGGCTGTCCATCTTTGACATGCCGGGTGAAAGGTAGACCAGGTAACCCCAGGCCAGCAAAGTGATAGCCGTCAGGCCGCCGAGGACAATGTACTTGTCCCTGCGAAGGGCTGCTTCCAGGAGGGTTAGTTGCATTGGCGCTGTCGGCATGGCGGTATTTTGGCACAGGGCCTGGGGAATGGCTAGCTGATTTGTCACTCTCATTGAGCGCACAGAATTGGTGCCAGCAACAACCCGCAAAAGCTGGTAGCTTAGCGTGATTTAGTCGCTTCTCCTGATAAACAGGTCCAAATACGCGTGCTGTTGAGAATCAGTTTCGACCGCACTGGCCCTAAAGGATACTTCGAAGCCAACTATGGATTTAATTGACTGCTGTAGTTCAGTTCGAGTGGCGTCAAGGATTCTTTGTATAGTGTTTAGTTCCGGTTGGTATAGACCAAAGTAATCTTCAATATGGCGCCTAGGTACTATCATGATGTGATCAGTGCTGGACTCGTCACCATACGTCGAGTATGCAAGTCTTTCTTGCTTCAGTACTTGGCCATTGTCTGGGTCACATAGCAGGCAATCTTCCTTTCTTGCCCTATACTCATCCTCGATATATCGGAAGTCGGTGTCGTCCCTATCCCGCTTCATGGCATTACAACTAAAGCAGAGTGCCGGTAGTGTCTCAGTTTGAAATTCTGCGGACCGAAAAAGCCTTGACGGGGGGTT
>JAPPLU010000039.1 GCA_028874075.1 Chloroflexota bacterium | reverse complement strand
CCGCCTACTCCCTCTCCCTCGTGGGTGCTCCTCTCAAATAATCGAAAGACCCTGTGGAGAGGGCCACCCGGCTATCCACAGCAGTGGCAGACTCGCTGGCTATCGACAGCGTTTCCGTCAAAGATGGGCAGACGATCATCGTAACGACGCTGGAACCACGGCCCACGCTGCCTGGATTGCTGACGTCTCCCGCGGTGGCCATCACTGACGTGGCGGCCATTGACGCGGCAGGTGAGGGCAATTTCCTGAATGCCGGCGCTTTGACCGGCCCCTATATCCCCACCGAATACGTCATCGAGGAGCGCCTGGAGAGCGTAGCTTACGACGACTACTGGGGCGGCCGGCCGCCGCTGGCCGGCATTAACCAGGTCGCAATTTCCGACACGAACAGCCGGGAGTTGGCGCTTCAGGCGGGAGACGTGGACGTTATTATCAACCTGTCGCCCGAGGGAGTGCAGGCCATCGAGGCCCATCCGGAACTGCAAGTCCTGACCGCGGGAATCGGCACGTCGGTGGTGATGTGGTGGGTAAACTTCGAGCGCGAAGCTCTGTCAGACCCACTGGTACGCAAGGCGGTGGCGCATGCCATCGACCGGGAGAGCATCTCCGGCCTGGTGGCTCCCGCTGGGACCGGTTCCTTCGCGGACACCCTGTTGCCGGAAGCCCTGGTCTCTTGCCCGGGCGTGACCGGACCCGGTTTCGACCCGGCGCTGGCCAGGGAATTACTGTCGGAAGCCGGCTACGCTGACACCGACGGCGATGGGTTTGTCGAGAAGGACGGGCAGCCGCTGGAGATAGTTATTGGCGGTTATCCGCAGCGCTTCCAGCTGCCCATAATGGCCGAAGCAGCCCAGGCGATGCTGGCCGACGTGGGTATCGGGGTGGAGGTCCAGATTACCGAATGGTCCGCGGTCAAGGAGCCGGTCTGGGACCTCTTTGGCTGGTATAACAACGTGGTGGACGCCGGGGACCCGGTGCTGAACGTCAGCAAGTTCGTGGGGCTTGAGGCCAATGCCGAAAGCAGCGCCGCCAACAACTATGGGCATTACGACAACACCGGACTCGCGGAGATAGTATCTCAGGCCGGGGGAGTATCGGACCTGGAGGAACGGAAACGCATCGCCTGTGAGGCCATGGCGGTTACCACCGAGGAAGTCGTCCTGCTGCCGGTGGCCCATTCTTACTTCGTTTACGGGGTCAGTGAACGGGTAACGGATTTTGACCCCCACCCGGCGCACCTCTACTATTTCGACCACCGTATCGGTCTGACCGAGTGAGCATTCCCCGTTCTGGCCGTGGATTGGGACGGACGCTGGCATGATGGCATACCTGGCCCGGCGGCTGGCCACGCTGCCGCTGCTGCTCCTGGGCATATCGGCAGTCAGCTTCGGGCTGTTGAACCTGGCGCCGGGTGATCCGGCTGAGATCATCCTGCGCCAGCGCAACCCGGGCCAGTTGCCCAGCGCGGCGGCAGTGGAGGCCATGCGCGGACAACTGGGCCTGGACTCCCCCCTGCCTGCCCAGTACGCCCGCTGGGTGTTCGGCGCGCTGGCGGGCGACCTGGGCCAGTCCTACGGGACCGAACAACCGGTGGCGGCCCAGCTGGCGCGTCGCACCGTCCCGACGGCCCTGCTCACCGCGGGAGCGCTGGCCCTGGCGCTGCTGGTCGCAGTGCCGGCTGGTATTGTTTCGGCCCACCGGCGTGGCAGTCTTCTGACGTCACCGCCCGGCTGACGGCCCTGGTGGGAGCCGCAGTCCCTTCCTACGCCCTGGCCTACGGGTTGATCATCCTGTTCGCGGTGAAACTGTCATGGCTGCCAGCCGTAGGCTATGGCTCGCCCGCCCAGATCGTTCTTCCCGCCGTGGCCCTTTCCCTGGCACCCATGGCCCAGCTGATGCGGCTGATACGCGCCAGCATGCTGGAAACCCTGGGGCAGGACTACATCCGGACGGCCCGGGCCAAGGGGCTGTCCGAACAGGCCGTCGCCATCGGGCACGCTCTGCGCAACGCGCTGCTGCCGGCCGTCGCGGCCACGGGGGTGAACCTGGGCTACCTGCTCAGCGGCGCGGTCATAGTGGAGACTATTTTCAGCTGGCCCGGTTTGGGACAGTTAATGGTGGAGGCAGCGTTGACCCGCGACTATCCCGTGGTGCAGGGATTCGTAGCCTACATCGCTGTGGTAGTGCTGCTGGTCAACCTGGCCGCCGACCTGGCCCTCCGCGTCGCCGACCCGCGCCTGCGCTTTGGAAGAGTAGAGGGGTAGCGGCCGATGGCGGTTGAAACCACACGCAGTGAGGACCACCCCTCGGTTAAGGTTGTGGTTTCCGGTACGCCTCGGCGACGGCGGTGGGCATTGTCGCTGCTGGAGCCGGGAACTGCGTTGGGGCTGTTCCTGGTGGTGTCGCTGCTGCTGGCAGGATTGTTGTCACCCTGGCTCCCCTTGAATGACCCCACCGAGATCAACTTGTCCGAGCGTCTTCTGCCACCCTCATGGGGGCATATACTGGGCACCGACCACCTGGGCCGGGACACCCTGAGCCGGGTTGTTCACGGAGCCCGCATGACGCTGCTCGCCGCCGCGGCGACTCTGGCCCTCAGCATGACCATCGCGTTGACCGTAGGAATACTCTCCGGATACCACGGCGGCTGGCCGGACACGGCGCTGATGGCGGTGGTGGACCTGCTCTTGGCCTTTCCTTCCCTGATACTGGCGCTGGCCGTAGCGGGAGCGCTGGGGCCTGGCCTGTTCAACGTGCTCTTGGCAGCCGGAGCGGTCTGGTGGGTGGGCCATGCCCGTATCATTCGCGGGGTTACCCTGGGCACGCGACAGATGGAGTACGTGACGGCTGCCAGGGCCGCCGGAGCCGGCAACCTGCGCATCATCCTCCATCACATCACGCCCAACATCCTCGGCCCTATCATTGTCATCGCATCCCTGGACGTGGGTTGGATAATCCTGGGCATCGCCGGTCTAAACTTCCTGGGACTGGGAGCGCAGCCGCCCACGCCCGAGTGGGGCGCCATGCTCAACGACGCCCGCCCGCACCTGCAAACCTCTCCCCGCCTGTTGATGATACCCGGTGCGGCCATCTTCCTGGCGGTGCTCGGATTCAATCTGCTGGGCGATGGGCTGAGAGACCTGCTTGATCCACGGACCAGGCGCCCAGGCAGCTGACCAATGCAATCGCACAGACCGACAAAGGAGGGGTCTTCTAATAGTCTGACGTTTTTGGATTCCTCGGTAATGTCCCCCCTCGCCGTGAGCTTACCGAAGGGCCACCCACCCATGGTTCGACAAACTCACCACGAGCGGACTTCCGATTTATCCGTCAATCTAATAGGGATGGGCTACCCAACGCCATTCGAGGAGTCAATATCCCCGCGGGAGGCCTGCCGACCGGAGTGTAAATTCGCCCCCCGGCTGCTCCCCGAACCAGGCAGGCCGGCGGCGCCGGGGTTGCCCGATCCCGTCTCAGTGAATAGGATATAGGTTAATCGAACGCTACTATTTGGGGTAAAGGAGTTGGCGTTGCGAAAACCCACTGGCTGCCAACCTCCAACGGAACACTGGGCTATCATTGGCGAACTGCGGATCCGGTACCTGGACTGGGGCGGCGACGGCGAACCGGTCATGCTGATGCACGGACTCGCTTCCTCCGCCCACTGGTATGAACTGGTCGCCAGCCATTTGCGCCACAGGTACCGGCTTTTCGCCGCCGATGCCAGGGGCCACGGCCGGACCACCCAGGCCGCGGGCGGGTTTGACTGGCAAACCTTGTCAGAGGACTGCGTGGGACTTATGGACCATCTCGGCGTGTCGCGCGCTGCCGTCTTCGGACATTCCTGGGGAGCGACCGCAGCCCTCAACGTGGCCGCCAGATTCCCGGATCGCGTAACCGCTTTGGGACTGATCGACGGCGGCGTGGGTAGACAGAGCGATCCCCGGGAACCGTGGGAGGTCGTCAAGGCCGGGGTCAGGCCCAGGGATGTGTCGGGAACCAGGCAGCAATTCCTGGACCGCCTGCGTCACCAGCTATCTTTTTGTTGGACCGACCAGATCGAACGCATCGTCCAGACCATGGTGTATGAGGATAACGAGGGACAGATTCAGGACATCCTTCGCCCTGAGAATCACTTGCAGGTAAGGCGCGCTATGTGGGAGGAGCCAGCCTCCCAGTTCTATTCCAGGATTACCTGCCCCACGGTAGTTATCCCTGCGGGCCCGACGCCGGAACGCGCGGATAGCGAGCGGGCCAGGCAGAAGCGGGCTGGCGTCGCCGCCGCCGAAAAGGTCATACCGCGCTGCCGGGTGCGCTGGATACCGGAGACAGTCCACGACATCGGATACCATAAGCCCGGGGAACTGGCCCAGGTTATGGACGAATTCTTATCGGGCCTTGGCTCACCGTCAGCTTAAAGGCAGGCCCCCTCAAGCCTCACAGGCAAGCATCGGGGGCCAGATTAGTCACAGAGGAGCATAAGCAATCATGGCAGATTCAAAGCAGACACTCTCTAACCGGCTTACCGAACTCCACCGGCGGATGGAAGAGGCCCAGGTGGACGCCTACCTTGTACTTTCCTCCGACGCCCACCTGAACGAGTATGTGCCCGAGTATACGCGTCGACGGACGGCCATCACCGGGTTCCGAGGCTCCGCGGGCGACGCCCTGGTCTGCCCCGATGGCAGCCACCTGTTCGTAGACTCCCGCTACCACCTTCAGGCCGACGACGAGGTGGACCACGACAGTTTCCGCGTCCACAAGCTCGGGTTGGCCGAGGAGAAGACCCTCAGCCAGTGGTTGACCGAGATGGAGAAGGAACTGGGCAGCCTGAGGGTGGGCTTCGACCCCTTCGTGGTCTCGATGCAGGCCCACTCCGTTTACAAGGGCGCCTTGAAATCTCCGGATTCCGCCCTGGTACCGCTCAACGCCAACCTGGTGGACGCCGTATGGGACGACCAGCCGCCACCGCCGGCCAATCCCATATACCAGCTGCCGGACGACCTCACCGGTTGCGGCGTTGCCGAAAAGCTGTCCGATATCCGCAAAGAGATGGAGGAAGCTGGAGCCACGCTGCTGGTGCTGACCAAGCTGGACGAGATCGCCTGGGTGACGAACCTCCGGGGCACGGACATAGCCTACAATCCCGTGTTTGAAGGCTATCTGGTCATTGACCGGGAGCGGGCCACCTGCTTCACTCGAGTTTCGCCTCCCGCGGACGTGACCGATGCCCTGGCCTCGTTAATCGCCTTTCAGCCCTACGGCGCCTACGCCGGGGCGATGGAGCGTTACGGCGCGGAAGCCTCCGGCCTTGTCTGGCTGGACCCCAGCGGGACCACGATGGCCACCAGGTTGATGCTCCATGAAGACCAGAAACTGCTCGAAAAGCCCAACCCGACCGTGGCGCTGAAGGCAATCAAGAACGAAACGGAGATTGCCGCCTCCCGGAACTCCCACCGGCACGCCGCCGCCGCCAAAATCCGCAGCTTCAAACGCCTGCAGGACTCGATCGAGGCGGGCAATACGGTCAGCGAGGCAGGTTACAGCCAGATATTGTACGAGGAGTACTCTAGCGAGGAAGGATTCTACGACCTCAGCTTCACCACCATCGCCGCTGCGGGACCCAACGGCGCCATCGTCCACTACGCCGACGCCAGCCCCGATGTTCCCCTCAGCGACGGTGAACTGTTCCTGGTTGACTCGGGCGTGCAGCTGATGGGCGGCACCACCGACGACACTCGCACGGTAATCGTCGGCGAACCGTCCCAACGCCAGAAAGAGGTCTACACCCTGGTCTTGAAAGGCCACATCAACCTGGCAATGCAGAAATTCCCGGAGGGTACCGGCGGCATTGCCCTGGACGCCCTGGCGCGCACCTTCCTGTGGAACGCTGGACTCGACTACGGGCACGGAACCGGCCACGGGGTTGGCGCCTTTCTAAACGTTCACGAAGGACCCCAGCGCATCACGCCAAGGGGGGCCGACGAGCCGTTTAAGGTCGGGATGATCGTCTCCAACGAACCAGGATACTACGAGGCGGGATGGGGTGGCGTCCGCTTGGAAAACCTGTACGTCGTCGTCCCCGACGAGGAGATGCCCGGACACCCCGACGGCCGGAAGTGGCTGCAGATGGAAGCGTTGACCCTCATTCCCTTCGAAAAGAAACTCATTGACTGGGGCCAGCTTTCCAGTGAGGAGCGCCAGTGGCTGGAGGGCTACCACCAGCAGGTTTGGGACACCATCGCCCCCATGCTGGAGGGCGAGGACCGGGAGTGGCTGCGGGAGGCTTGCCAGACCCCCTGATAGGTCGGCCGCCTCCCACCTTGCGCCAGCGTAGCCCAAGCCTGTCCGTTCCTCCAGGTACGAATTCCTGGGAAGAGAACGGCGAAGTCAAGCCGTGTTCTTCGATAGGCCTCTGGAATTAGTCTGCGAAGCCTTCGGCTAGTCTAGATGAACCAGCCCATGCCTTCCCAGTGGCCGCGCAGGAAGGCTATCTGGCCTCCGTGAACGATGTTGTCATAGACCAGGACACCCATGAGGGTCTCTTTCGGCTCGGGGTCTAGTCCTGGCCTCAGGCTCATGGTCGCGCTTAATTCCTCGTCGGTTACGGAGGACATATAGTCCCGGCAACAGGCCTTCATGGCGTCATAGTACCCTGTCAGGACGTCTTTGGAGGGGAGCGGCCAAGCGGACACCCGCGCCGCGTCCCACCCTTGGCCTGTTGTCTCCGGGTCGTCGCTCAACCCGAATTTCCCGCACCAACCGTCCTCTATCCATATCTGAGGCTTGCCCTGGAACCTGGTATTTATGAAGACGTCCACTACCCGGCTCATGTGGAAGAGGAGCCAACCGATGGAATTATCACCGTCGGATATCCGGCGCGCCAGCGTCTCATCACTCAGCCCGTCTATGGCACGGTCTACCATACCCCAGTTACGTTCCAGCGCATTCGATACACCCGTGGAAACAGCCATGATTACTCTCCAGAAGCTTCGTTACTTTGAGGTTGCGGGGCTAATTGTAACAGCCTTGAAACTGGAAAGGCGAAGTAACGCCAAGGATCATGAAGGGACATGCTACTGGTCCGCGACTGCTATATCAGGTCGGTACTCCGAGTCCGAGCGGGACATAACCCCTGGCGAGAAACCCCGCTATAACTCCCTGGGTTCCGGGTGTGTATAATGGCGGCATCACACATCAACGGGAGGACGCATGGTTGCAAGGAATTTGGACACCAGGACATCCCGTGTCGTATACCACCGCCTGCAGGCAGGTGAATCGCTTCTGGACAGCCTCTATTCCCTGGCTGACTCAGAAGGTATTCGTGAAGCCGCCGTAATCTCCTGTATCGGAAGCCTGACCCAGTTGAAGCGCCGCAATCTCTGCAGCCTCGAAAGAGATCATACTAGAGAAACAATCGACGAGATTATGGAACTGGTAAGCGCCGAGGGTTACATTCAACCCGTGGAGGACGGTGGAATATACGTTCATATACACATAGCCGCTGCCAAGCCTGACGGCCAGATTGTCGGCGGCCACTGTGAAGACGCTACCTGCTTTACTGGCGCCTACGTATATCTCCAGGTCATAGAAGACGCACAGGGCTAGGGGACTATTGAACAAGTCCCCTCTCCCGCCAGGGGATTGGGTCAGGGTGAGGGAAATGGGTCGTTGGCCTTCTGTCGCCCCCACCTTGGCCTTCTCCCATCAAGGGATATGGGACTTTGAAACGGCTTCCAGTGGTCAATTCCCCCGATATACCCGGCGTTCCAGTGCAGAGGTTCACCCGTAGTTCGGTGTTACCCACGTGGAAACACGCCTGCCGCAGGAAGGTCCGGCCCGGCGACTGAGGCGGTTCCGTAGCTGCCACATTCGCAGGTGGCGATAACTTTCAACTGACCGAACTGTCCCCAAAAGCCGTCCGCAACAATCAATTTCGATTACCGCAACCGTCCCAGGTTCAGGAGCGGGACTTCCACTCAGCTACGTGTACAGGTTCCCGGGTTCACTGCAACTGCGGCCCCCCAGCGTTTGTGATAATATACCCCCATCAGTATCCGCCCAATGGCGGAACAGGGAGGATTTTCGAATGGCAACTATGATTGATGGCGAGGCTTATCTGGGACGCGTTATGGTGCGACCGCTGAGCAAGGAGGGCGACGTTACCATGTACCTGTGGCCCCTGCGCTGCCTGCGGGGCAAGTTTGGTGGCCCTACCTTTGGCGTCGACGTCCGGGGCGTGGAGATTATCCGCTTTGACCCCCATGGCTCCCGCGGCCACTGGCACAAGGGCGGCTACGACAAGCTGGGCGCCGGCGGTTCCCATGTCGACTTCCCCGAGGGAATGATGGAAAGTGAGGCCCAGTTGGAGTGGTCGCTGAATGTACTGCGCGAGCAGACTGCCAATTACCTGAACGAGGCAGGATATCCGGAGGCCGCGGCCAACCTGGACGCGGAAATGGTAGGGGCTGCTGCCGACGCCGTCATGGCTCACCTGGAATCTCAGGGCGACCTGAAGGCTGACGCCATCGCCAAGGATCTTATCTCTGCATAAGCTTGGGTGATAGTCCGGTCAAGTGCGGGGGCGAGTGATAACTCGCCCCTTTCTTAGTTGTCCCCGCCCCTCAAACTCCTCTTATCCGTCAAATGCACCAGGCAGCCGCCAGTATCCGCCGGGTCAAAGTAAATCAGGCGGTAGCCCATAAAGTTGGTGAAGGGTTCGTCGGTCACGAAGCCATAGCCCCGTTGCCGGTGTTCCGCCACCACCCTGTCCAGGTCCTCCACGACATAGGCAATGTGGTGGACTACCCATTTCCCGTCGGCGCCTTCAAGGGGCGACGGGTCTACGGGGCAGATAAACTCCACCTCTACATCGCCCACCTGCAGGAAGGCCACCTCGCCCAGGTTGGCCACCGTCCCCCGTCCGGTTACGGTTGCCCCGAACCTCTCCCCGTACGTTTCAATAGCCGCATCCAGGTCGGGGACCAGGTAGCTTATGTGGTGTATGTCGGAAAACATGGCTGCTCCAGGGTGCGTTTTGACTTGGCATTGCCGGACTGCCCACGCCCGGTTGAGTCTCTTGATGATAGCCGAAGAGCCGGCCGTTGGTTGGCTCCCTCCAAATCCTGTAGGGACTTCCACTGCCAGACAGTCCCTGCCGACCCGCATATTTTACTCTCCCACAACCAATTCGGAACGCCACCTTCCCGACCATGGCAATCGCATCCCGGTGAACTGCCATTTTGAACCGCCTGGATTGTCATTCTGAACGGAGTTAAGAATCTAAACTCCGTCCCCGCAATTGAGTCTCGGACCCTTAAACGCGCTTTGGGTAAGGATTCCAGGCCCTTCGGCTGGCTCAGTGCAGTTAATCTCCTGCTTGGGTGTGCAGCATAACTTAGGGTATGAATGCTCTGCCCTGCCGCCGGCCCGGTTGACTTGACCCGCCCCTTCGGCGTATGTTGGCCCCCTGAGTCAACCTGCTTGTTTGGGACCTCCGGCGCAGATTGCTGGTACAGAATCTTCGCTTTGCGCGCTGGGCGAGTTCCCCGAGGACATACCCCATTGCCTGCACTTTCCGGCATTCCTGCCCTGATGGTCCTGCAGAACCCCGACTTCCGCCTGTTGTGGGCGGCCCGGTGGGTTCACGAAATCTCCCGCCGCATGGAACTGCTGGTTCTGGGCTATCTCATCTACGAGCTCACCGATTCGGCCTTCCAGGTGGGGTTGATTTCCGCCTTCCTCAATGGGCCCCGGCCGCCCCTGTCCCTGGTGGCGGGGATGCTGGCCGACCGCCTGGACCGGTGGCGCATCCTGACGAGCATCCACACCTTCTACCTGCTGGTGGCCTCGGCCCTGCTGGCCCTGCTGCTGCTGGACCTGATCCATCCCTGGTTTGTCTTCTTTGCCATCCTGCTGCAGGGGACGGCCAAGGTGCTTGACGACCCCACCCGGCGGGCGGCGCTGTTCGACCTGGCGGGGCAGGACCGCATTGCCCACGCCATGTCCCTGGAAACCATCACCAACAACGTGGGCAAAATCCTGGGCCCCATAGCCGGCGGGCTGCTCATCGCCTTCTACGGTTTTACGGGCGCGTACATGGTGCTGGTGGCGCTGGACCTGGTGGCCGCTGTGCTGATTTTCAAGTTGCGGCTGCCCGAAGCGGCGGTGGTCGTGGGCCGCGACCGGGCTTTCTGGCAGGGCATCAAGTCGGGCATTGGCCACTCCTTCTCCAACAAGTTTGTGCTGGGCGTGCTGTCCATTTCCCTGGTGATGAACGGCATGGTGCTGCCCCTGCAATACTTCATCCCCGTCATTGCCACCGAGGTGCTGAAGGTTGGGCCGGCTCTGGGGGGCGTCATCGGCGCCGCTGAAGGCATCGGCACGTTAGTGGGGGCGGTAATCATTGGCTCCCGCCGCAACTACACCTTCCACGGACGCTACTTTGCCATCGGAGCTATGATCGTGGGCGTTGGTGTGGCTGCGGTGGCCTGGTCGCCCTGGTTCCTGGTCTCCTTCCTGCTTCTCTTCAGCGCGGGAGTGGGACAGTCGGGCTTCAGCACCATGCAGAGCACCATTTTGCTGCTGTCGTCCCCGGCGGAAATGCGTGGCCGGATTATGGGGTCGCAGGGACTGGTCAATGGCCTGGGCCACCTCATCGGCGGCGTTGAAATCGGCGCCATAGCGTCAGCCTTCACCATTTCCATAGCCATCGGCATCAATGCCGGCGTGGGCCTGCTGCTGATGGTGCCGGTAATGCTGCTGACGCCGCTGGTCAAGAGGCCGGTGGAGGTTTACCGGAACAGGGTTGCGGTTGGGGGCTAGGGCGTTTGCCGTATAGACTTCAGACTGGGCTGAAGCCGGTGTGACTCCATTTCGGTTGTTTCTGGTTATTCTGCCCGGCCGGTAGCGCCGTAGCCTGTCTTTCGGCAGTTTCTGGGACGCCCGGCCGCTTTTCAACTTCTGTTGATCACCCCGCAGGCTACCCGCGCGCCGGTGTCCGACTCCACTTCTCCATAACCGTCAGGGTGTTCGTGAACAATGAGGGCAGACCCATCAGCGTCAAATATGGAATGAGTCTGACCCGTATCCAGTATGATTCCAGTGGCAAAGAAATCGGCACGTGCAGAACCGTCGGCGGCGGCGTAGATGTTGGGAAGGTCGCCGCCGTGCGCGCCAACTGACCCGCCGCGCTTCCATGCCGGATGTACGAAGCCGTGGTCCGTTTCGGCAGGATTGAAGTGGTCACCGGCGGCGCCGAAGTCAGGAGTACATGCTCCTGTCTCGTGGATGACAAAGGCATGACCGCCGGGGGTTAGTCCCGCCACCTCGGCCATGATCAACACTCCGGTGGCGCCTTGCCGGAAAGTAGCGGTACCTAAAAATTCGCCCGACGGCGATTCCATGACGGCCTCCGCCGTGATGCCTATACTGGGTTGAGTGGCTTCCCCCGACCTGGAGTTCTGCAGGAAGATTACACCCATAGCTACCATGACAATGATAATTCCGGGCACAAGCAGAGTGGCAAAACCCAGTTTCCAAGCCATTTGGGGTCACCTCCTTGGATTTTGCCGCTTTGATGGTTACTGAGTTCTCAACCTGCGCTAGCGGTTGAAGAATATGTGCTCAGAAAAATCCATAAGGCTCGTGCAGTCGCCAATTACGATACATAGTATCGGATCAAGCAAAGCTTGTAAAGAAGGCGGCGCTACCAACCTAGGTAGCGCCGCCCTGTCGGCTTCTTCAATCGCAGGCCTTGGACCTAGCCGCAGGCCATGGAGTAGACTTGGCGGGCCCCTTCGGGCAGGGGATGGTCGGTCCAGATGTCGCCGCCGTCGCTGCTGCCCCAGACCTGGCCGTTGCTGGAGGCACAGAACATGGTGCTGGGTTGACGCTCGTCGAAGGCCAGGCCGAAAATTGTGCTGTTGGGCTCAAAGCCTGTTTCCACCCGGTCCCAGCTGGTGCCGCCGTCCTTGCTCCGGAACAGCACGCCCAGGTCGCTCATGAAGTTGGCTCCGGCGGCCACCCAGATGGTCTTGGGATCACCGGGCACCTCGCGGATCTGGCGGCAGTAGGTCTGCCCCTTTTCGTTCAGGGGGTCCAGCTGGACCCTGGACCAGAAGTCGCCCTTGTCCGTGCTGCGGAACATTCCGGCGCGGCCGATGCCGAGAACGGTGCCAGGCCGGAATGTGCTGGCCAGCACCCCGTGCATGTCCACCGGGTCGTCGTTGACGTACTGGCCGTGGCTCAGCTGCTCCCAGTGTTCGCCACCGTCCTGGCTGCGAATAATTCCGCCAACCTCAATGGCGCCGTACAGCTCATCGGTGTTGGCCGGAACGCCAGCAATCTGCAGCACCCGCTTGGCCAGGTTGGCTCCGGGTCCCACCGTAACCTCGGGGAACCGGACGCTCACCGGAAGTTGCTGCCAGCGCTCGCCGCCGTCGTCGCTCCGGTATATCTCGGACGACTCGTAACCTGCAAACATAACATTGGGGTCCCGGGGATGGAACAGCAGCGACCAAACCGGCAGCCCGTGGTCCGGCACGTTAACCTTTTCCCAGTGGTCGCCGTGGTCCTCGCTGCGGTATGGCCCGTCCTGGGTGCCTACGAAAACGGTGCTGGAGCGCTCGGGGTGGATTGCAATGGCCCGAATGGCGGGCGCATCGGGCAGGCCGTTTTCCAGCAACTCCCACCCGTCGTCCCCCTGGGCCATCCGGTACAGCCCGCTGGCTACGACTCTCCCGGGAGCGGTCTCCCCTGCCAGGCCCACGTAGACAAAGCTTTTGCCGTTACTGGACTTCTCAGTAGTCATACTCCCCCTTCTATCTATCGGCGCTCAGGGCGCTATTTCGAACAGATACGCCTGCAACTTGCAGGCAACCTGGGTTAGGGCCATTCCAGCACAGCAGCAGTACGTTGTCAACTTGGCCCCTTGGTCACCCACCGTTTCAGGCAGGGTCTTGGGCTCACACAGGTGCGGCCCTTGTGGACGCCTCGCTCTTAGGGCAATCCCGTTACGATTCGGGAAAGTTTGTCGTTCCCGCACCGACGGGTACCTCGAACCTGGAGACTGCGGGGCTATCTGCTCCCCTTTCGCGGGGCCCTAAATGCCATTGCCCTGGTGACACCTGCCTCTTGATTCTCCGGTTAACGCTTATCTACCATACTTCCATGGCACATTCCGTCCAAAGCCCCTTCAATCGTGAATCACCCCTCTCTCTGGGAGAAGAGCCGGATTGAGGTCGTCTCATCGTATTAGGTCTGGCCAGTGGCTCAAAACGGCCCAAGATGGCCCAAAACGGCCCGCTTGTCCAACCCCTTTCCTATCTGGGGAGCGGCCCATTTTCGGCCCACTGGGGTCGTCTCCGGCCTTTGTTTCAGATACGAAACGGCCCAGAATGGCCCAAAATGGCGCGAATACAGAAAAAATTCCCCTGAAATTGTAGTGAATGTCCCGAAGGCCCGCGGGAACCCATAGTCTGGCCGGTGGTTCAGGATTCCAGGGATGGTCTGAACCGGTCCCTTCACCCTCTACGGGAGAAGGTTAGAGCCCAAACCGAACTCGATCCGGGGATGGGGGTGAAGGCATTACATTTTTATCTGTGAAACTATGGCTCCCATCCTGAAACAAGATTGTAGTTAAGTGAGTTTGTTGTTCTACCGCTGATAACTTGTTCAGGAGGGTCCCTGAATCGGTGGTGAGGCGCTCTCGTCAAATGAAAGCACCGGATTCCCCGCGTCCCTTTTCGTCGTTCCGGCGACATCGGAACGTCCCTCTTTGGCGGCCGGGAACCTCCAGGTTGGAGACGACGGCGCTTCCCTTGAGCGACAATTGCACCCCTCTTGCCGGAATCGAAATGCGATTGCCTTGGCCTCCTTCTTTCCCCATAAGCCACCTGAACGGAACCCGGCCTACGCGGTAGAAGAGGTTGACTTTGGTAACAGGACTTGGGCATTCTGGAGTCGATCAATCCGTGTCCGAATCCGGAACACAGCAAGCAGGGCCCAGGCGCCTGCTCACAATCCAGGAAACTCAAAGAAAAGGGGAGGAAGCAATGAAGTTCGTAATGTTCAACGACAACCAACCCGGCATTCTGACCGACGCTGGCGCAATCGACATTGGCGACCTCTGTCCTGGCGGCGGCCAGGCCGCAATGGTCCATCTCATCACCAATTACGACAACCTAAAGTCCCAGCTTGAGGCCCGCGCCGCGCAGGGTACGGTTGTCGCCGGAGCGCAACTGCAGGCGCCCCTGCCCAGCCCCAACAACATTCTCTGCATGGGCGGCAACTTTCGCGAGTTTGGCGCGCGGGAACCTTCGCCGATGTGGGGTTTCATCAAAAGGCTTCACAGCATACTCAGCCCCGGCGGCACTGTGGTTCTCCCCGACATAGACGCCAACATCTTCCACCACGAGGCCGAACTGGTGCTGGTCTTCGGCAAAGGCGGCAAGGACATCCCCGCCTCCGAGGCCATGGACCACGTATTTGGCTACACCGTGGGCGTGGATGTGTCGGCCCGTATGCCGGGAGGTAGCGGTGCCCGCGTGCCCAACACTCTGCCCATCGCAGAGCACAAGTCCCATCCCACCTTCTGTCCTCTTGGCCCCTGCATCGTTACGAGGGACGAAATAGCCGACCCGGAGAAGCTGCAGATTACCCTGAGTGTCGATGGCGAACTGCGGGTTAACTACAACACCGACGATCTCGCCCACTCTATAGCCGAGTCCATCGAGTACGTGGCGGCCATCGAGGAGATCAGCCCCGGCGACGTCCTCTTTATGGGCACCAACCACCAGGGCCTGGGCGCCATGCAGGACGGCGATTCGATTGAGGTAGGCGTAGAGGGCGTGGGCAGCTTCATCTTCACGGTAAGCGACCCGCTCAAGCGCCGCTGGCCCAGGGGAGTCGACCAGGAGACTGCCCAGGACATCCGCGAAAGCGCCGGAGGTCCCGGCCGCCGTGCCCGACCCCTGTCAGCCGGGTAGCTGTGGTTGGGGTCATGGAGAACGGTCCCACTACCGTCCGGCAGTGGAAATCACTCCCTGCAGTTACAGAGTCAAAGGGTACACAGAGACGCACAGAATTTCTCTGTGAACCTCCGCGTCCTCCGCGTCCTCCGCGTCTCTGCGGTAAGAAGTGCGCTGAAATAAGGATAGTTTGACAGTGCACTTCAATCAAATTGCGATTGCCATGGGGAACCTCCCTGGACCATCCTTCAAGGCTATGATGTTAAACTACTTGGCGGAGGCAACAGGGTGTAGTCAAGGTCTTGAAGCATCGCAAGCCTCCATCGGAAAATGAAACGCTAGAGCATTTAGGTCCTGCTCTCAAACAGGAGCACTCACCTGCCTGACCAAGTCCAAATACACACTGACGGCGCCTGCCTGGGCAACCCCGGCCCCGGCGGCTATGGCGTCGTGCTCCGTTACGGCGACCACAGCAGGGAGCTGAGCGGCGGTTATCGCCTTACTACCAACAACCGCATGGAACTGCTGGCCGTCATCAAGGGTCTGGAGGCTTTGAACCGGCCCAGCCAGGTTGTCCTTTTCAGCGATTCCAAATACGTCGTCGATGCCATGGAAAAGGGCTGGGCCGTCAAGTGGCGGTCTAGCGGCTGGATGCGCAACAAGCGGGAAAAGGCGGTCAACCCCGACCTGTGGGCAACCCTGCTGGACTTGTGCGCAACCCATGATGTAGAGTTCCGCTGGGTGCGGGGCCACTCGGGTGTCGCCGACAATGAACGGTGCGACCGCCTGGCCGTGGCGGCGGCCAGGGGGCCCAACCTTGAGGAAGACCGGGGCTACCCGCCGCGCGCCATGCTTTAGACTGCCTGCCATATCCCCTTCGGAGGTACCACCCTTGGTCCAGCACACGGAAAGATTCGTCTCATTCAGGAATGGCAAATTCAACGTCCAACTGGTTGAGGGCGGCGCCGGAGATAATCTGCTTTACCTCCACGGCGCCGGCGGCTTTACCGGCTGGGACGATTGCCTCGACCGCCTGGCCGCCGAGTTCCACGTTATCGCACCGGCCCACCCCGGCGTTGCCCAGTCCGCCGGGCTGGAACACCTGGACGACCTGTGGGACCTGGTGCTGTTCTACGAGGAACTGCTGGACGAACTGGGCCTGGACCGGACCTTTGTGGTGGGCCACTCCTACGGCGGCCTGCTGGCGGCGGAACTGGCCGCCCAGTGCCCGCAGCGCATCCGGCGGCTGGCCCTGGTGGGTTCCCTGGGCCTGTGGCTGGAGGATACGCCCGTGGCCGACTTCTTCATCCTCACCCGCTCCGAGCGGGAAAGGCTGCTGTGGTACGACGGCCAGGCGGATATCGCCCAGGCCTTCATGGCCGCGCCCGAGGACCCGCAGGAACGGATGGAAGCAGACCTGACCCGCACCCAGACCCTGGCGTCGGTGGGCAAGTTCGTCTGGCCCATCCCCGACAAGGGGCTGCCCAAGCGGGCCCACCGCATCACCATGCCCACTCTGCTGCTCTGGGGCGACTCCGACGGCGTCGTGCCCCCGGCCTACGGCCCCGCCTTCCAGCAACTGCTGCCCAATGCCACCCTGCAGGTCATAGACCGGTGCGGCCACATCCCCCAGGTGGAACGGCCGGACGAGTTCTTTGCTGCCATTGCCGGGTTCTTCAAGGACTGACCCATTACCTTTCCAAGAATATAGGCAAACCGAGGCCACGAGATGACCCTTAACGAATTCATTGAATCAACCCTGGAAATGGAGCAGAACCTGCTGGTGGAAGCGGTGGAGGACTTGACGCCCGAGGAGTTGACCTGGCAGCCAGGGCCCGATACCAACCCCATGGGCTGGATGCTGTGGCATACCATACGGGTGGAGGATATGTGGGTCCAGTTCTTCATCCAGGGGCAGATTGAAATCTGGGAGCAGGAAGGCTGGCACGAGAAGTTCGGCCTGCCCACCCGGGACAACGGCTTCGGCCACACCCCGGAGCAGGTGGCCAGCTTCCCAGCACTGGACTTGGGTGAATTGCTGCAATACGGCCAGGCAGTGCGGGCCGCCACCCTGGAACACCTGCGGGGCCTTTCCGCAAAGGACTTTAACCACGTCCCCCGCGAACGCCGCCCCAACCTGACGGTGGGTAGCATCTACCGGCAGTTGCTGGGCGAATTCTTCCAGCACCAGGGGCAAATAGCCTACCTCAAGGGCTTGAAGCGCGGGCCTGGCGCCCTACCCCCCACCTACGCCACACCGGGGTAGGGAATCGAATACTGCACGTGTGGCTTACAGCGTCAGGGGCGGGTTTCAAACCCGCCCCCTATTTCTCTACCACGCTCCTGTCCGGGCTTACTGCCTTAACCACGCCTCCGCCCAATAGTGGTACTCCGACAGAGACGTGTTTGGGTAAAAGTTCTCCAGGTCCCAGTCGAACACCCAGCGGTACGAGCCGGTGATGGGGCTGAACATGTAGGCCTGCTCCATTGCATGCCGTTGAACGTCTAGCAGCCACTTCTGCCGCTGGGCCGGGTCCAGTTCCGCCGCCTGCACTTCGATCAAGGCGTCCAGCACCTTGTCGTCGTGATTGGCAATGTTCCCGGGGCCGCCGCTGTGCAGCAGGGAATACAGGTAACCGTTGGTGGTCGGATGGGGTGGTGCCGGCGCCAGCGCAATCTGGTAGTCCCGTACCTCGCCGAACATGGTCTCCTGCAGGGCCGCAGGATCCATTGCCGTCACGTTGGCCTCAAAGCCCACTGCCTCCAGGTCCTGCTCAATCTGGTACCCGACCTGCCGGTAGTCCGGCCCCAGGTTGGCCACGGCTATTTCCAGGGAGGGCGGGAAGATGATGTCGTTTTCATGCAAAATGTCCCTGGCCGCGCTGTGGGAACCCAGGTAGCCGGACAGTAGTTCGCTCTGGTTCAGCTGCCAGTGGGGACTGCGCACGGGCATGCCCAGGCCCACGCCGCCTTGCCCCCACCAGCCCACGTCAACGTACTCCCAGGGGTCGACGGCGCGGAAGATGGCCTGCCGGATGGCCAGGTTGTCCAGCGGTTCCTGGCTGGTATTCAGGGACAGCACCATCCCGATCTCCGGCTGCTGGGAAATCCGGGAGTTGAACTCCACGCTGCTGCGTTCCATTTGGGACCAGTCGGTGGGCGGCGCTACAACCACGTCAATCTGTCCCGCCTCCAGAAGCGCCAGCCGCTTGGGGTTTGCGGAGTTGGCTTCCCCTGGAGACTTGACCGGCTTTATGGTGATTACGTTCAGGTAGGGCAGGCCGGGTTCGAAATAATCGGGATTACGGTTGTAGCTGGTGGTGCCGCTGCGTATTTGCCGCTCGTAGATCCAGGGTCCGGTTCCGATGACCTGCGCTTGCTTGAGGTCTCCGTACTCTTCCACCACCTCCGGCGCAACGATCTTGCTTCGGCCGTCGGCCAGGGCCAGCAGAGCGTCGGCATCGCGGAACTCCAGGCTTACGCGGAGAGTAAGGTCGTCCAGCGCCTCTATTTCTCCAACGCCCCGGTCTGCGAAGCGGGTAGCCCCCGGCCAGCCTGGTGTGCGCATCCGGTCGTAGCTGAACACCAAATCATCGGCCTCCAGTTGCCGTCCATCCACCGGCGACAGTTTCTGCCAGTAAACGTCGGGGCGCAGCTTGAATATGTAGGACATATCCGGCGCCATTTCCCAGCTTTCGCACAGGTCGCACTGCAGGGTCAGGTTGGGCTGCTCCACCTCGCGGCCCGCTTCCAGGCGCAGCAGGCGGCTGTAGGCCAGGCCGGGCCCCAGGGTGGCCAGGGTTTCCTGGGCTGATTGGTGAACGTCGCGATGCGGATAGTCGGCCATGGAGGCCAGTACCAGGTATCCTCCCTGTCTTGGGGCGCCCACGTACACTTGGGCGGGGGCCGGTTCCTGGATGGATGCGGCCTGCGGTGTGGGCGACTGGGCACTTGCCGACTTGCTGACAGGTTCTTCTGCCATCTCCGCCGATTCGACTGGAGCCTCCTCCGATGAGCAGGCCACCAGGCCCAATAGCAGCAGTCCCATCGTCAGGAACAGGACAGTCTTGAACGATTGCGTCATACCCTTCCTCCCAGGCCCGCCGGTCACATCGACGCTCGCGGCCACAACAATCTGGTAGTAAAACTACACAAGAACGCTACCCCAATCGGTCAGCGAATCGCTAGGGAAAACGAGGGCAGATAACCGGAACTTTGGGGAGAAAGAGGGCGGAGCAGGGCCTTTCCAAAGGTGGGGCGAAGCGAATTTTGCCGCTCATCACGAGCCTGTCGAAGGATCACTCCGAACCGGAATTTGGTTCGACTAGCTCACCATGATCAGATGATGCATGACTTTGGAAGTGCCCTGTGCTGCCACCCTGCGCCGTCACGCCCGCCAGGATACGAACCCTGGTTAGTCAGCACTCCCACTAACTGTATTCTTGATATGGAGGCGCAGTATGAGTGAACTGGACGACCGGTACCCACCGGGGCCGAGAAACGCGAGGAATGTTTGGCGGCGGAGGAATTACCGGAGGGTCAACCCCAAGAGTGTGGGATATTGCGCCGGACCTGGAAAGAATCCTGGGCAAGGATTCGTTCGGCGTCATCTGGCGGCGGCCCGCACAGCGGCTTGACCAGGAACCAGGTAATGGAGGTGTTCGGTCACATGACCCTGTACGCCGGCATCCTCCTCGCCCCGGCGGCAATGGACATCACCAACGAAATCTTCACCAACGGGTGAGTCCGGGGGCGGCGTTCAGGCTAAGGGCGACGGCCCCGTTTCGGGCTTGGTGGCAGACGGTTCGAATAAAGAGAGCGGCCAAGGTGTGTGGTCGCTACTGGGAATGCGCATCCTTCTCTCGGTGGCCGGCCCCGCTTGTCCCGAGACGTTACCCCCTGAGCAATTCCGCCAGGCTCCGGACCGACTCTTCGTCTTCCAGTCGCTCCAGGCGAGACATTGCTTCCCCCGCGGTGGCATCGGGCAGGCCCTGCGAAGCGCAATCCCGGAACTTTTCCCGTATGTCATCCATGGTTACGCCCCGCAGGGCGCCGCTGCTGGCCCGGTGAGCCTGCTGCCGCAGGACCGCGCCGTCCTTCAGGTAGACTTCAACTTGGTGATAGCCCTCGGTCCAACTGGGCCTTCCCTCGTTGCCCGGGATGCGCCGCATATCTATGCGGGGAATCAGCGCCTGGGCAGCGGGCCGCAAGACCTGCTCGTCGGAGAAGGATTGCAGCCCCACCCGGCGGTCCAGCAGGGCGGCTGACAGGCAATACTGCATGCTGAACTTGCCTTCCAGCGAAGAAGTGGGACGTGAGTGAATGAGGGAGCGGGGAGGGTCGAAGTCCACCATTACGTCTATCCTCTCCACCGCTTCCGGGTCTACGGAGTCCCGGGCCAGCAGGGCAAAGGCGGCATCCAGGGCCAGGTGGGCGCTGCCGCAGCAGGGGTATTTCTTGACCTCAATGCCCGACTCCACCAGGTAGCATTTGTTCTCCAGGTTCTCGACCACCTGCCCGGCGTCAAAATCCCGCCCGCCCGAGAAGGCGCGGATGAACCCGAACCGGCCCTCCAGGGCGTCCTGGCTGGCGGTGAAACCCCGCTGCACCAGCAGTGCCGATGCTACCCCCGCCCGGGCGGCGTCCCCGGCGTGAAAGGGCTTGGTCATGGTGCCGAAGTTCTGCCGCAGACCCGATGCCTGGGAGGCGGCCAGGGAGATGGCCATGGCCGTTTGCCCCGGATCCAGCCCCATAACCTTGCTGGCCGCCGCGGAAGCGCCGACAGCGCCCAGCGGGCCGGTGGGATGCCATCCCAGGTCGTCGTAATAGGCTTCACTAAGTGACTCTCCCAGGGCACAGGCCACTTCGAATCCGGTCATGTAGCCCAGCAGCAGCTCCTGGCCCGAAGCCCCAGCCTCTTCTGATGCTGCCAGCGCGGCCGGCAGCATAACGGCGGTGGGGTGAGTCTTGGTAATCTGGGTAATGTCGTCGTAGTCCAGCGCGTGGGCCATGGCCCCGTTGACCAGGGCCGCATGGGCCGCGGAAGTCTTGAAGCCCCTGCCCACCACGCTGGCCACGGGAGCCGAGCTTTCGGAGGAGACGTAGCCGCAGAGGATATCCGCCAGTTCTTCCCGACTACCTGCAAGCATACAAGCCAGGCAGTCCATTATTGCTCCCCTGGTCGCCTCCAACGCTTCCGCTGGAAAGTCCTCCATACTGGCCCTGGTCACGTATTCGCCTATCCGCCTGGTAACGTCCACTGATTCCCTCCTGGTGGTTGTTCTCGAAGTGTCCTCCGGTGGTTGCCTTACCTGTCGGGGCCCAGCTTTGCCCTGGAAACTTGCACAACAGCCAAGTATGGGCAGCTATTGACACTCCCGCCGTTCAACCAGGAGACTCGGCTCTGACCGGCAACGATATGCCCGCCGCCCCGGCCCACGCTGCCTTTTCTACAACGTGGCTTTCCGGCTGTGGATGCCCGTGGCTCCGCTGGGCCGGTTGCCCTGCTCCTCTTCGATCTGCGGGGTGCCGTCCAGTTCCGCGCACCTTACCTCGAAGGTGTGGTCGCCGGCGGCAAAGGGCCAGTCGTACCTCCAGATGACCCACGTGGTCTCCGACAGGGGCGACCGCAGCTTGGCGTCCTGCCAGGGTCCGCCGTCCACCCGAACCTGCACCCCGGATATTCCCTTGGCCCCCGAAAAAGCTATGCCGCCCACCGGCACCAGGCGCTGTCCGTCCGCCTCCACCACGTCCCGCACTGCCACGGTGTCAATAACCGACGTGGCCTTCACCCGGGCCACCTCGTCCCAGCCGCGTTCCACCCAGTAGCCCTCCCGGTATTCGTCCGTAACTTCAATGTCCACAATCCACTTGGGCTGCTTCATGCCGTACCGGTCGGGCAGCCAGATGCGCAGGGGGAAGCCGTGGTCGAAGGGCAAAGGCTCGCTGTCCCAGGCGTAGCACAACATAATCCGGTCGTCCGAGGCGATCAAGTCCAGGGCGACCGTTTCGTAGAAGCCGTCAGCGGATTTGATGACCAGGTACTTCGCCTCGGGCAGGGGCTGCACGTCGGCCAGCACTGACTGCATTGCCGCCCCCGTCCAGTGGGTGGTGCTGATCAGGGTGGTGCCGATACGCCCGGAAATGCAGGACAGGGTCACGTACTGCTCTCGGGTGGGGTAGTCGTTGCGTATCTGCTCTATGGTCAGTTCCTTGGGGTTCGCCACCAGCCCGTGGATCGGCAGTACCCAGTTGGAAATGTCGATGAAGGTGGGCTCAGTGCGCAGGAACACCTGGTAGTGGTCCTCCACCGGCGTGTACTCTGGCCGGGTGCCCGGGGCCGGAGTCAGGGGATCTCCATCGTTGGGCAATGGGCGACGGGGCGGCATTTCCGAGGGTGGCATGGAGTCGGCCACCGACTCAGCTATGCGGGCACGCTCTCCCTGGCCCAGGGCGACGCCCAAACCAGCGCTGGCAACGGTGATGGTGGCGGTGGTGGCGCCCAGGCGGATGAGGAACTGCCGCCGGTCTATTACACTGACCGACCGCTCCTCCTCTTCTCCCTCACCCGATTCCGCCAGAGGCAATGGTGTCAACCGCCGTCGGAAATAACCCAAAGCCAGACCCCACACCAGGAACAGGACCATCAGGACGACGAAGGTTACCACCGGGTTCATAGTTGATTGGCCCATGGGCAGGCTGACGGCGGTCAGCGGCAGCCCTACAATCAGTCCTGCCACCAACCCGGGTACTGGCTGTGCAAAGAGTCTGCCAAGCCAGCCGCCCTCGATTCCGACCGGAGCGGGAGCGCGGGACCGCATAGCGGCAAAGAATATGGCCCCGGCGGCTATGCCCATGAAGAAGACCATCAGCACCGCCGCTACCTGTTCGCTGGTCTTGGCCGCGTCGGCCACGCTCAGATTGAACAGCAGTAGCGTCTCGATCATCATGTCAATGCCGAAGGTAATCAACGGCCCCGGGGTGACGGTGGCAATCCAGTCGAAAAGGGCGAAGGGAACGAAGGGCAGGTCCAGCAGCTTGTCCGCCAGAAACATCAGACCGATAAGGGGGGCCGTCAGCACGGCTCCGCTCAACGCTCCGTAGCCCAGGGCGGCCGGTAATTTCTGCATGGGATATTCCTCCACGAAGGGGACTTTTTCGGTGCATCGGGTTTCAGGCGAGACGATTCAAATCCATTACTGTGTTTTATCGTCCGAACCGCCAGTGAACGGGACTTTGCCTGATATCTACGTCAAGATTGCTCAATCTCGGAATTAAATTACATATTTTGACCTTCGCCATTTATAGTAAAATCGGCTCCTGATTATCATTTTAACCCAAAGAGCGCCGCCGATGAACAGACTGCTGGTCCTGCCATTCCTGGCCTGCCTGCTGCTGGTGTTCCCCGCCTGCGGTTCTGCGGACGACGACAGTGGCCGCAGTCTGGCGTTGCAGGAACTGGCGCAGGATGACCGTCCCCGGTTGATTTCCGCCGGTGAATCCCCGGGTGGATATGCCGGGTATTACGCAGGCGCTTTCCCGTCGGTTCCACTCCCAGCAGCCCCGGGCTACGGCCCTGGCCTTTCCGCGGGACTGAGCAGCGGTGTCCAGGCCACGGTCGGTGGCGACCCCATGTCTCTCGCGCGGCTGGGCCTGGAAGTGGCGTCCGTGGAAGGGGCTACCCTCCAGGTGCAGTCCATCGCGGCCAGCCTGGGTGGTTACGTCGAGCGGCTCACCACCATCGGTGTGGCGGAACAGGCCAGGTCGGATGTAACCATCAAGGTGCCCCAGGAGCACTTGGACCGGGCCATGGAGCGCATCCAGGGCCTGGGTGTGGTCCAGTACCGCAGCCTGGGCAGCGAGGACGTTACCGACCGCCACGTTGACCTTACGGCCCGGCTGTCTGCCCTGCGCCAGGAGGAACAGAGCCTGTCATCTCTTTTGGATCGGAGCAGTTCCGTCGTCGAACTGCTGAGCGTTGAACGGGAACTGTCCCGGGTAAGGACGGACGTCGAGCGGACCCAGTGGCAGCTGGAACTGCTGGAACGGCAGGTGGACCTGGCTACCATACACGTTGTCTTGTTCCCACGGGGCGCGGTAGTGGAGCAAGGCCCGGCGGCCACCTTTGTGCTGGACGTTAACGGGGTGCCCAACAGCGTTGCCGGGATGCGGCAATTTGTAGACGCCCGCCTGGGCGAGATAGATGAAGTCTACCTGGCGTCAGAAGGGCAGGGAGAAAGGGCGGAAATCGCCTTCAGGGTGTTCCCCGACGACCTGAACCGCGCGGCCCAGTTCATTGAAACCCAGGGACGGGTGTCGGCGCGGGAAATCCTCGACCGCCCGGGTTCGTCCGATAGTGGTTCCGGCCAGTCCCGCCAGCCCAGCGCCCAGATCCACGTTACCTACCTGTACCAGCCTACCACCATAAGCGTCTGGGTGCCCATACTGATCGTCCTGGGCATCCTGGTCGTGGCCGGGGCCATAACCTATCTGATGCGCACGGCCTACTCTCGAGGCCGGCGTCGGGGCAGCTTTATCTAAGAAACAGTCTCAGAATCCCTTCTCCCCTTACGGGGGAAGGTCAGGATGAGGGTGAAGAGCAACCCGGCCTTGCTGGCACCTGTAGCTCAACACTATTCCTCGAACAGTAATGAGATAGTTTCTAAGGAATCCCGCCCCTGACGCGCTACCGTTTTCCTCGCCAGAACATCTTCGTCTACCAGAAAGGGGACACGCGGCCGCTCACGGCGCGCTCGGCGCCGGCCCCAAAACCTCGTACTTGCGCTCTTCGCTTCGTTCCGCCGCGGGCAGTATCCGCACCACCACGCGGGACAGGCCCACCACCTCGCCGTCGGCATCGAAGCTGTAGTTGTCACCTATGGCGCCGCTCCAGCTAATGCCGTACAAGCAGTCCCGGAATCCGTCGGCATCCTGGTCGTCACCGGTCTGTTTCAGGCACTCGGCGGCGATATAGACGTTGTCGTAGGCGGACCCCAAGTGCCAGGGAAGGGTTACGTAATCGTATCGCTCCCGGAAGTTGGACAATACCTGCTGGCCCTTTTGGTTATCCGGCGCGAGGTCCGAAACAATTGCCTTCATACCGTCGGCGGCAGGCCCCGCTATCTCCAGCGCGGTGGTGCCCACCGAAATTGTTTCGGCGTACACGGGCCCGTGGTACCCCAATTCCCTTGCCTGCTTGAGGATGGTTCCGGCGGCGAACTCGGATTGAGGTGACAGGTGGAGAGCGTCCGGTTCTGCTGCAAACAGCTTGCTCAGCTGGGACCGAAAGTCCGTAACGTCGGTGGCGAACCTTTCCGATCCCATTACCTGCCCGCCCCGCTTCTCAAACTGCTCCACCGTGGTGCGGCGCACCCCTTCGGCGTAGTCGGTGGACTCGGTGATGGTTGCAAGGCTCCGGATGCCGTCATCCCACAGCAGGTTACCCGTCCCGATTCCCACTTCTATGTCGCTGATCTGGGTGCGGAAAATGTAATCACCTGCCCTGGCAATGTCCGGGTTACTGGCCAGGCCCGAGAACAGGATGACACCATCGGCTTCTGCCAGGGGCGCGGCCCCCAGCATTGCCCCGCTGCAAGAAGTTCCCAGGATGATGCGGATACCGTCCACGCTGGTCAGCTTGCGGTAGGCCGCCACCGCTCCCTGCGCGCTGCACTGGGAGTCCTCCACCACCAGTTCCAGGGGACGACCGTCGATGCCGCCGGCGGCATTGATTTCGTCCGCCGCCATCTGCTTGGCCTGGTTGGCCACCGTGCCGTAGGACTCGCCGGCGCCGGTTAGGGATTCCATAACGCCGATGCGGTAGGCGGCATCTTCCGAAGCGACGCCGCACGCCGTCGCCAGGGCCGCAAACAGCAAGACCGCCGTTATTGCGAGCAGGACGCGCCGCGCTTCCCTGAGAGGGGACTTTCTAACTAACTCGATCAAAATTGCTTTCCCTTTGACGGGCCAGATCAGCCCGGTCTTGAGAGTACCTTCCCTCATTGCGGGAGGAGGTAGAGTCTGTCCTGAGCCTGCCAAAGGAGTAGGGGAGAAGGGCAGACCTGCGATACTGACTCGCCGCCAGCGAAAGTCCGCTAATCGTTCCCACCAAAGAAGTTGAAAATGTGCAGGAGGGCCAGGAACATGTTGACGACGTTCAGGAACATGCCTGCCGACCCGATTAGGGCAATGCGGCTGGCCGCGTCGGCGTTGCCCGTGGCGGCGGCTTCCTGGGCTTCCTGCTTTACCGCCTGGGTCTCCCACGCCGTCAGGCCCATAAAGATCGGCAGCGTGATGACGCTCAGCAGCAGTTGCAGCCCGCTGGACTGGAACAGGAAGGCGTTGACCAGGCCCACAACCACCATTCCAATCAGGGCGATGATGGCCAACATGCCGATCTTGGACAGGTCCTTCTTGGTAGTGAACCCAAAAACGCTCATCAGGGCGAAGAGGCCGCAGGCGCCGGCAAAGGCCTGGGCTATGCTGGGGCCGGAAAACACCACGAACACATAGGACAGCGTTGCCCCCATGATGGCGGTGAACCCCAGGTAAAGGGCTCCCACCGCGGCCAGGGGCGCGCCCCGGCGGGCGGCGAACTGCATCCCGAACAGGCACCCGATGGCCAGCACCAGACCCAGGATCATTCCCAGGAAGCCAGTGAACAGGAGAAAAAGGCCCGTCCAGGCAAAGAACCAGGCCACTACCCCCGCCACGCCCAGGCCCAGCGCCGTCCAGCCATAAAGGTCGGTCATGGCCGCCGTGAATATTCGGTTCGCTTCGGCCAGGTTATACCCGTAACCTCCGCTGGCCGGTGGATTAAACATGGTCATTTTCATACCTCTGGCAATGGTGTTGTCGCTCAAGTTCCGGGCCGCCTCAGCCTGGCGGCCACCCGAATAAATTGTTCCTCAATCCAATGTATCCAAACCTGAGACACAGGTCAAGAACGGGCCGTTGCGAGTCAGGACAATCACAATTCAGATTTGAGAAAGCACGCCGTACCCGCGCAGGCGGGAACCTCTAACCCGAAGCAATATATGGTTGACGTGATATTTCTAAAATACGATAGCCTTGATGACACTGACCACTTGCCGCCACCGATGGCCCATATCTACCATGAATCCTGCGGCCCTCCGTTTTCCGGCCTTGACTACGTTGGGAAGCAGGCAGCAGCTAGAAGTAGGGCCCTTTGCAATCGTGCTCGAACACAGTCTGACATCTAGCGCCATGGCCCGATTCCTGGCTGGGTGTTTGGGCCCCATCGCCGTTCCGTTCGCCGCCCCGCTGCTGCTCTCCCCTATAATAGTTTGGCTACTTAGCGGAAATGAGTCGAAATGGGAGGAAAAAACAAAATTTCCCGCCACCCAGGTTTTCCTGCCCCAGTTAACATCTACGAAACATTTGGCTGACGGGAACGAGATAAACTGGATATTGCTCCACCATTAACGAAATTGTACGATCGCGATTTTTTCGATATCCGTAGCGCTATCCAGCATTAGGCCGTTGTGTTATCCGATATTCGAAAAATTTCGTGTCCAGTTGACACTAAACTGCCATTGGTCTATTATTCGTATTGCTAGTTCCGACAAAGCATATTAGGGAGTGTACCAGCCAATGGATGAACTGGATAAGAAAATAATCGCCCTGCTGCAACTGGACGGTCGGGCTTCCAATGCCAAAATCGCCAGGGAAGTGGGGGTTAGCGAAGGTACCGTGCGCCGACGGCTTCGGAAGCTGCTGGATGATGACGTAGTGCGGGTGGTAGCCGTGCCCAACCTGGAAAAACTCGGCTTTTCCACCACGGCTCTTATTGGCATGCAGACCGGCCCCGGCAAGTCCGATCTCGTCGCAGAATCACTGATCAACCTGCCCGAGGCCCACTACGTTGCCGTTACCACCGGTGCCTACGACGTCTTCGTCTGGGCGGGCCTGGAATCGGCTGAAAACCTCGGCCAGTTCCTCCGCACCAAGATCGGCCCCATCGACGGAGTACAGCGCACCGAAACCTTCGTCAACTTGTCCATCAAGAAGCGGACCTACGGTCTGGTCCTTTAGAGACCTTTGCAAGACCCCTTCCTCCAACACAGGAGAAGATTCAAAGGGGGGGGGACGCTTTTCCTGAAGTCTCCTCCACACTCAGGTAACGGGCTGCTGAATAATTATTGAAGCAGCTACAGTCCCTCCAACGTACCGGAACCAATAACTGGGGCAACCTTGGAGGCTGCCCCAGCGCCTTTTTCCCATCGGGAAATTGAGGGACGCTGCCTGTTCTCCTGTCCAACCCTTCGCCCTGCCTGCGCTGTCAGGGAAGCGCTCATCGTGAGCATGTCGGGCCAAGCACGGTCTGGGCAGACATCCTGCGAAAGGGTGAGGACGATCCAAAGGGAGAGTAAGGTCTGACCTCAGGATTCCTCCGGCTGCCAGGCTGCCGTTATTGCAAACCCGACGGGCTATGCTATAATTTCGTTGCCTTCTCGTTTGACCTGCTCTTAACAGCCGGGAGAAGGTGGCCCCAGTGGCCGTGGAGACTCAAGAACCGTTAGTTCAGAGGAGCAAGAAAGAGAATGGCCTACATAATTACCGAGCCCTGTGTTGGTGTGAAGGACGCGGCATGCGTGGATGTGTGCCCGGTTGACTGCATTTACACCACCGATGATGACGACATGTACTTCATCAGCCCGGACGAGTGCATCGACTGCGCCGCCTGCGAGCCGGTTTGCCCCGTAACCGCCATCTTCGCCGAGGATGCCGTTCCCTCCCAGTGGGAAAACTACATAGCCATGAACTACGACTACTTCAAGAACACCGACCCCAACGCCCTCAAGCGCAAGTAGTCACAAAACTCCAGCCACGCAATTTAAGAGACCTCCTCGGGCACGGCCGGAAAACGCCAGGCCAGCCCCGGGGAGGTTTCTTAATGCGGTCAGCAAGAGGTCCGGGCACAAGCCCTGCACTGGTTTGAAGTGAGAATAAGTGCGCTTGGTCCGCTCGTGGTGATAGGGTGGAACCATGCGCGGGCGGAATGTCGAATAAACCCGGGGTGAGCGGAGCCATTGACCGATATTAGAAAGTCGTCCTGCCCCACCCCAGCAGAGCCTGGAATGAATCTAATGCGCCTTTACTACTGACTCGACGAAATCGCCACCTCTACTCCGTCGTAACCGAATCCTCCGTGCCCTCTATGGCGGCGTTCAGGGTGTGCCAGGCCAGGACGGCGCACTTGATGCGGGTGGGGAAGGCGGAGACGCCCGACAGCATTTCCAGGTCTCCCAGCAGGTCGTAGTCCACGTCCGCGTCTGGGTCGGTGATCAAGGCGTGGAAGCCGTCGAAAATCTCCTCAGCTTTGGCCAGCGTCTCACCCTTGACACTCTGAGTCAGCATGGACGCCGATGCCCGGGAAATAGCGCAACCCACTCCCTGGAAGGCCACGTCGGCGATCACGTCGTCCTCTACCTTCAGGTACAGGGTTATCTGGTCGCCGCACAGGGGATTGTAGCCGTCGGCCTGCCGGTTGGCGTCCTCCAGCTTGCGGAAATTACGCGGCTTGTTGTTGTGTTCCAGCAGAATTTCCTGGTACAGGTCATGCAGGTTGGACATCAGCGGCTGAATACCTCGATTACCCGGTCAATGCCTCTGACCAGGGTGTCTATTTCCTCTTTGGTGTTGTAGAAGGCCAGGGATGCGCGCGCTGTGGCTGGCACTCCGTACCGATCCATCAAGGGCTGGGCGCAGTGGTGGCCCGTGCGTACGGCGATACCCTCGGCGTCCAGGATGGTTCCCACATCGTGGGGATGCGCCATATCCATAACAAAGGACAGGATGCTTCCCTTTTCCCGCGCCGTGCCGATCAAGCGCACCGCCTCTATCTCCGACAGTCGCTCGGTGCCGTAGGCCAGCAACTCCTTCTCGTAGGCGGCGATCCTGTCAATACCCACGCTGTTCACGTAGTCGATGGCCGCGCCCAGCCCGACACTTCCGGCGATGTTCTGGGTGCCGGCCTCGAACTTGGCGGGTATCACGTTGTACAGGGTCTTTTCGAAGGTGACGGAGCGGATCATTTCGCCGCCTCCTTGGTAGGGAGGCATAGCATCCAGCAGTTCTGACCGGCCATAGAGGGCGCCGACACCGGTGGGACCGTATAGCTTGTGGCCAGAGAAGGCATAGAAGTCGCAGCCCAGCTTCTGCACGTCGATGGGCACGTGGGCCACGGCCTGTGCCCCGTCCAGCAGTACGGGAATGTCCCGAGCGTGGGCCAATTCTACTATCTTTTCCACCGGATTGATGGTGCCCAGGGCGTTGGACTGGTGGACGACGGAAACGAACCTGGTGCGGGGGCTGAGCAGGCTCTCGTATTCGTCCAGCAGCAGTTCGCCGTCGTCGTTGATGGGGATAACCTTCAGGTGGGCGCCCTTCTCTTCGCAAAGGATTTGCCACGGAACGATGTTGGAGTGGTGCTCCATGGCCGTGATTATTATCTCGTCTCCGGGCCCGATGTTGGCTCGGCCATAGGTCTGCGCCACCAGGTTGATGCCCTCGGTGGTGCCCCGCACGAAAATGATCTCCTTGTCGTGCTCGGCGTTAATGAACTGGCGCACCTTTTCCCGCCCGCCCTCGTAGGCGTCGGTGGCAATCTGGCTCAGGGTGTGGACGCCCCGATGAACGTTGGAATTCTCCGTCATGTAGTAGTTAACCAGGGCGTCGATGACCGCCTGCGGTTTCTGGGTGGTGGCGGCGTTGTCCAGGTAAACCAGGGGCTTGCCGTGGACCAGTTCCTTCAGGATGGGAAAGTCCTCCCGTATCCTGGCCACGTCGAAGGGGTTGGCGGATGTCGTCAAACTAGGCACCTCCCTGACCAGGGCGGGAATTGGTACTGGCACTTCTGCCGGCTATGCCGGCCAGCGTCTTGCCGCTCACCGTGTCCAGGAAAAGGCTGTCCAGGTACTCCCGTACCGGCTCGTGTTCCACGGTATCGATAATTTCGCTGGCAAAGGCGTGAATCAGAATCTGGCTGGCGGTCTGCGGATCCAGGCCACGGCTGCGCATGTAGAACAGGGTGTCTTCGTCGATATGCCCCGCGGTAGCCCCGTGGCCGCACTTCACGTCGTCGGCGTAGATCAGTAGGCTGGGCTTGCTGTCCACCTCCGCCCGGTCCGAAAGGATCAGGTTCTTGTCCGTCTGCTGAGCGTCGGTCTTCTGCGCGTCTTCCCGAACCAGTACCGTGCCCCCGAAAACTGCCCGGGAGCGTCCATCCAGGATGCCCTTGTAGTACAGGCGGCTGGTCCCGTGGGGATGGGCGTGGTCAATGGAGACCAGGTTGTCCATGTGTTCGGTGTTATCGGTCAAGTACAGGCCGTTCAGGGAGCAGGAGGCCCCCGTCCCGTCGAGTAACACCGACAGGTCATGCCGTCCCAGGGCGCAGCCCATGGCGAATGCCCCCGACTCGTAGCTGCTGTCTTTGGCTTGGGTGACCCGGGTCGTGCCCACATGGTAGGCGGCGCGACTTTCGTTCAGCAACCGATAGTGGGTAACCCTTGCCCCTTCGCCGACCGAAATCTCGGTAACTGCGTTGGTGAAGTACTGGGAAGCCTTTGCGGGGTCGGCGCCAATATAAGACTCAAACATCGTCAAGCGGGTATTGCGTCCTGCGACTATCAGCGTGCGGGGATAGACCACCGAGTCGGCCCTTTGCCGCAGATGGACGATGTTCAGGAAAACTTCTTCCTCGCAATCATCGGGCAAACGCACGTAAGCCCCATCGCTGAGAAAGGCCATGTTCAGGGCCACGAATGCGTCTTCTTCTATGGTGGCGTGACTGCCGAGGTGGTCACGCAGAGTACCCTCCTCCGCACTGTATTGCAGAGCCCTCTGGACGGTAGACGCCGTTGGGGAATTGGGCTGCCCCCCGATTAACGGTTGCCCATCCAGGAACACCAGCCTGGTCCAGGAATTCCTGAGGAAGTCTCCCACATTGGGCATGCCATCGGCCCCGACCAGTAACGATACCGGACCGCCGCTGATTGATGGCGCGGTTGAAAACTGCCCTTGGGCTATGGGCCTGACGTTGGTGTACTTCCACGGCTCGTTACCCCGGCGGGCGGTGGGAAACCCGCTGGAATCGAACCGTTCCCAGGCCGCGGATCGGAGGTCGTTAAGCCAGGCCGGGCTGTTGCCCGAAAGCTGCTCCCGCAAGGCCTGGTAGGCGTTATAGTAGGACGGGTGGTTTATTGTGGGCGCGGTGCTCATATCTAGCTGCCGGCCTCCACTGCTTCCTTGATCCAGTCGTAGCCTTTCTCCTCCAGCTCCAGGGCCAGCTCCGGGCCCCCGGAGCGGACGATGCGCCCATCCATCAGCACGTGCACGTGGTCGGGAGTGATGTAGTTGAGCAGCCGCTGGTAGTGGGTTACCAGGACGATGGCGTTATCCGAGTTGCGCAGACTGTTCACCCCGTCTGAAACGATACGCAGGGCGTCGATATCCAGGCCCGAATCGGTCTCATCCAGCAGCGCCAGGGTGGGTTCCAGGATGGCCATCTGCAGGATTTCGTTGCGCTTCTTCTCGCCGCCGGAAAATCCTTCGTTGACGGAACGGCGCACCAGTTCTGGATCGATCTCCACCAGCTTAACCTTCTCCCGCAGCATCCGGTCGAAATCCCGGGCGCTGTACTCCTCCTCGCCTTGGTGAACGCGCTTGGCATCGGCGGCGGCCTTCAGGAATTGCCAGGCCCGCACGCCGGGCAATTCCATGGGGTACTGGAAGGCCAGGAACACGCCCTCGCGCGCCCGTTCCTCGGGTTCCAAGGCCAGCAGGTCCAGGCCACGATAGGTGGCCTCGCCGGCGGTAACTTCATAATCGGCCCGCCCCGCCAGAGTGCTGGCCAGGGTGCTCTTCCCGGACCCATTGGGCCCCATAATCGCGTGAACCTCGCCGGCGTTGACGGTAAGGTTCACGCCGCTCAGAATTTCCTGTTCATCCACGGAAACGTGGAGATTCTTGACTTCCAGAATGGGTGGCATTTTGGTGGTTTTGCTCCTTACGTTGGTAATCGGTGTTCGTTCAGGAACTGGATCGCCTAGTCCAAAAAGTCATTGAACACATTGGTTTTAAGAAATCCTACCCGCCTTGCAATAATCTTTGGACTGGCAGTGAAAAGCTTTGCTGGTCGTACGTAGCTTAGGACTTCCAAAGATCCTTCGGCAAAACTTTCGTCGCTCAACGCGATTACGCGTTCGTCTCCAAATGGGTTGCTCGTAATCTGGCTTAACAACCAGTCACCATACCCGGCAGGCGCAATCAAGGGGGCTGGCCGTCGCTTTGACCGGGATAAGTCCGAGAATGGGAACCGGACCATCACCACTAGTCCTGTTGCAAGTGGGTCCAAGCCTCATCCTCTTCCGGCCTTAGCCAATCCCTGGCGAGCGCTTCCTCACTGAGTAAAGCGGGCTCGGGCTCTTCGTCGTCCAGGATCGTCACCAGTGCCCTGCAAGTAACGGCAATCTCTACCGGTTCTAACAATCGCACGTTGCCTTCGGCATCAACCATAGCTCTGACGGTGCGAATAACTATTCCCTCGCTTCCTGTTCTGGGTACTAAGGTCTGTTCGACTCTTCCTGGGGAAACCCCTACCCCACCGTCCCTTCCAAACTCACCTTCATCAACTGCCCGGCCTCCATGGCGAACTCGAAGGGCAGTTCTTGGAAGATGCCCCGGCAGAAGCCATTGATAATCATGTAGTTGGCTTCTTCGGGAGAGATGCCCCGCTGCTGGCAGTAGAAAAGCTGGTCGTCACTGACCTTGGAGGTGGTGGCCTCGTGCTCAAGCTGGGCCGTGGGATTCTGCACCTCAATGTACGGGACGGTATGGGCGCCGCACTTGTCGCCGATGAGCAGAGAGTCGCACTGGGTAAAGTTCCGGGCGTTGGTGGCAGAGGGCATAATCTTAACCAGGCCCCGATAGGTGTTCTGGCCCTTCCCTGCGGAAATGCCTTTTGCCACGATCGTACTCTTGGTGTTCTTCCCCAGGTGAATCATCTTGGTGCCCGTGTCGGCCTGCTGGAAGTTGTTCACCAGGGCCACCGAGTAGAACTCGCCGGTGGAATTGTCCCCCTGCAGGATTACGCTGGGGTACTTCCAGGTGATGGCGGAACCCGTCTCCACTTGGGTCCAGGAAATCTTCGAGTTCCGGCCCTGGCACTTGCCCCGCTTGGTTACGAAGTTATAGACGCCGCCGTTGCCTTCCTTGTCCCCGGGGAACCAGTTCTGCAGTGTCGAGTACTTGATCTCCGCGTCGTCCAGGGCCACCAGTTCCACCACCGCGGCGTGAAGCTGGTTGGACTTGCGCATGGGGGCGGTGCATCCCTCCAGGTAACTGACGTAGGCCCCCTCTTCCGCCACTATCAAGGTACGCTCGAACTGGCCGCTGTCCATGGCGTTAATGCGGAAATAGGTCATCAGCTCCATGGGGCAGCGGACGCCCTTGGGGATGTAGGCAAAGGACCCGTCGCTGAACACGGCTGAGTTCAGGGCGGCGTAGAAGTTGTCGGCGTAGGGCACCACTGAACCCAGGTACTTCTGCACCAGGTCCGGGTGGTTCCGGATGGCCTCGCTCATGGAGCAGAAGATTACCCCGGCCTTTTCCAGTGTATCCTTGTAGGTCGTGGCCACCGAGGAACTGTCCAGCACCGCGTCCACCGCCACTCCGGCCAGCTGCTTCTGCTCTTCCAGGGGAATGCCCAGCTTGTCGAAAGCCTCCAGCAGTTCCGGGTCCACCTCGTCCATGCTCTTGGGGCCGTCCTTCAGGTTGGGCGAAGCGTAGTAGCTGATGTCCTGGAAATCGATGCGCGGATGCTGAATATTGGCCCACTTGGGTTCTTCCTCGTTCAGGGTTACCCAGTACCGGTAGGCCTTCAGCCGCCATTCCAGCATCCATTCCGGCTCTTCCTTCTTGGCCGAAATAAACTGGATAATGTCCTCATTGAGTCCCTTGGGGGCTATATCCTGCTCAATGTCAATCGTAAAGCCCCATTTGTATTCGCTTTCAATGTCCGTGGACTCCCGGGAAATGACCCGCTGGGTCGTCATATGGCACTCCTCCCGTAACTGGCGCTGTCGTGGCTGAGTTATCCTCCTCGATACTCCGCCGGGCCAGCCTGTGGTGGTTCCGTCAATAATTGTTGACTCTTTCAGTCAACAATTCATAATACCGCTGTCCAGATATGATGTCAACGGGAATTTCCGGTTGTTGTGGCGGACCTGCGTGTGCAAGTGACCGGGTTCCTGGTGGTGGAAAATTCGACTGCCGCGCTGCTCGACAGCTTATTGCCTGCTTGAATCTTACCAAACCGGATAGGAAAGGTCGGCGAGGAAGGTTCGGCATCCTGCAAGTTAATCTCGACAGGATTTCACCTTCGCGAAAGAAGTGCCCGTAAAAGAAGCGCCAACTGAGGAGGGGCTGCTAAAGCAGGTTCTTCAGCCAGGGGCGCAGCAGCATGTGTATGCTCGAAAGCATCAGAATGCCCACCAGCACGAACAGGGCCGCTGAGAAAGTCCAGTCCGCCACCACCAGACCCAGGGCGGTCCCGGCGGCAGGCGGGTGCTCAGTATTGGTCAGGATCATAATCACGAACCCCAGGCCCACCGCCAGCACGGCTATCAAGTTCTGGAAGGCCGGAGACATGGCAGCCAGGTCTCCCCATCCCGGCGCCGTGTACAGCAGGGCGAGGGCTGTGCCCACGGCTACCGCGACAGCATGCCCGCCAACTACCCGGCGTGGGCTGGACGCCCGGCTGTGGGGCAGCATGAAGACGATAAAGGCTGAAGACGCAACACCGACTACGATAGCAGCCCGGAGCACCACGTCCACCACCAGGATGATGGCCAGCAGCGCCAGCATGCATAGCGCGCTCTGGAAAATATAGTTTCGTGGGTGGTGACGCAGCCTTCTGTCCATGAGGCGGCTTTCCAACGCTACGCCCCTCGCCGGCCCCCTGCCCAACTTGCGAATCGTTGTCGAAACATTCGTAGCCATGATTGAAATTTATTCTTGCATTCTCTGCCGGTTATTGCCCTTTGGGAGGCGGACCAATTCCGGGGATTCTTGTTGCTCTTTGGCCACAACTACTGACAGTCCCTTATTGTTGGCCTTTTTCGCCCTGTGCTAGTACTACAACGACGACTTCAGGGTGGAGTCTCCGACCTGCTTTGGCGGCGGG
>JAPPLU010000088.1 GCA_028874075.1 Chloroflexota bacterium | reverse complement strand
GGATTGGCTGGTGGACCTGATGAACGCGGCTCAGCCGGTCCTGGGAAAACGCGGACCCTACGGCCCTCGCAAAGCCGCAATTTCAAACTGAGACACTACCAGAGTGCCTGCAAGTTGGTTATTTCGTCACTTCCTCCCCATTCTCTAGGAACGATGTGGTCGGGTTCCAGAGCCTTTTGATCCGCCGGTATCCCGCACAACTCACAACGATGTCTCGCGTTCTTCAATACTTCGAACTTAACTGATCCTGGGATATTGCCGGATGACTTCTTCCGGTGCTGCCAAGGGCTTGATTTCTTCTGTTCCAGGTACTCATTCAGCTTCGCAGAACACAATTGTACCAGCGCAGCTACCTCGCTCTCCTCCAGTTCATCAAAACCTACGACTCTGCTTTGTCGCTTTACTCGTTCAGTGATTTTTCTTGCTTGCAACACTCTGGTTGGGTAACGCCTGGTTATTGCCTTGTAATATTCAATCTGGGTAGGGTCATGAATTAGAATTGCCTTGGCAATATCAGTCACGTCGCTTTGGCCGCCGCACTCCAATAAGTGCATTAGCATTACTGGTTGGTAGATGTGGGACATTCTCATTTGATTGTTGAGAAAGTCAGATAGGATATCAAATCTGGCTGACATATAAACCCCTCCACAGGCTCTTGTTCCGATTTTACGCCCATTCGAAGCGTCCGCGACGGTATTAAGGCAATGCGTGAATCTCACTCATCAAAGGTTACAATTCTATAGACAGACTAAATACTCCCCTTGACCGAATATTATCGCTTGGGATAACATACCCCGGCCATTATGAGCACCTCCCCCACCAACCCTCAGATATCCTCCGACCCGACGGAAACGGGCACCACCCAGCGGCGGCAGGGCCGCTTTTTTTATGGATGGTACGTAGTTGCCGTTGCCTGTCTGCAAGGAATGTTCGGCAACGGGGCAATCTCCACCGGCTTTCCCCGCTTCTTTGAACCCATTCGCGGCGACCTGGGAATTTCATACGCCGCCATGTCCCTGGTATTTTCGCTGGCCCGGGCCGAAGGCGGGCTGGGCGCGCCCCTGGTGGGCTGGCTGGTGGACAAGTTTGGCTCTCGGCCCATGATCCTCTTTGGCGGCCTGACGGCGGGCATCGGCTTGATGCTGCTCTCCTTCGCCACCGAATACTGGCAGCTGGTGCTGCTGTTCGTCGGTGTGGTATCGGTGGGCAAGACGGCGGGCCTGGGTCAAACTTTGATGGCCACCGTCAACCAGTGGTTCATCCGGCGCAAGGCCGTAGCTCTGTCCACCCTGATGACCGCCTTCGCCGGCGGTGGCGCCATCGTCGTGCCCCTGCTGCACATGGGTATCGTCTTCCTGGACTGGCGGCCCACGGTGTTTATCATCGGTCTTTTCATAGTCATTCTCACCTTGCCGGTGGCCTACGTCATCCGCAGTCGCCCGGAAGATATGGGACTGCGACCCGACGGCGACCCTCCCACGGGGGCGGCGGCCCCGGCCAGACCCACCAGGGGCGGCGGGCATCACGCGCCGGCGACCTCCACCTCCAGCGAGGAACAGAACTTTACCGTGCGCCAGGCCCTCCGCACCCAATCCTTCTGGTTCATCCTGCTGGGCGTAATCACCAGGGTATCGGCTACCAACTCCATCATCATCCACTTGTTCCCGCTGCTGGTCTGGAAGGGGATGACCGAGGATGTTGCCACTCTGGCCGCTTCCGTAATGTTCTTCATGGCCATTCCCTTGCGGTTCCTGCTGGGGGTTGCGGGGGGACGCCTCTCTCCCAGGAAGCTGCTCTTCTATGGGATGAACCTGGGCGCCATTGGCCTCGTGGGCTTGTGGGTCCTGCCCCAGTGGCCGGCCCTGATTGTCTTCATACTGGGGTTGGCGATTGTGGAGGGGATCACGTCGGTCAACTGGATTATGGTGGGCGACTACTTCGGTCGGAATCGATTTGCCAGCCTAATGGGGGCCATGAGCATCTTCCACAACATCGGAATGTTCATTGCGCCCATTTATGCGGGGTGGATCAGGGACACCACCGGCAGCTACGAAATCGTGCTGATGACCTTTGCGCCCACCTTCGTCCTGAGCGCGTTTATGTTCGCCATGGCCCGCAGGCCATCCCCGCCTCAGTCATCCGGCGAAGTGGAAGAGGCTGGGGAAGTTACCCAGGATGCAGGCGACAACGCAGGGAGATAGAACCAGGAAATATCCCTTCTGCAATCCGTGGCCCTAAGAAAGTTATCTGAGACACCTGTGGTTGAGCCCCCCGCTAGCCCTCACCCGCCTCAAACTCGGCAATAACGGGGTTGGCCAACACACCGATACCTGGTATGTCCACCTCCACCACGTCGCCGGGGACTATCGCGCGGGTAACGCCGGTGGCGCCGGAGAATACCAGGTCGCCAGGGCGCAGGGTTACATGCTGGCTGATATAGCTGACAATTTCCGCGAAGCTGAAGAGCATATCCGAAGTATTGCACCGCTGGACTTCTTCGCCGTTGATCCTCACCAGCAGGTCCAGTTGCTGCGGGTCCAATTCCGTTTCAATCCAGGGACCCACGGGGGCGAAAGTGTCCGCGCCTTTTGCCCGCCAGAAGGTCCAGTCGTCTTTCTGCCATGAGCGCTCGCTGACGTCGTTGCCGCAAGTGTAGCCCAGAATATACTGGGACGCCCGTTCCGGGGAAACACGCCGGCAGACTTTGCCAATAACGGCCACCGCCTCACCCTCGTAGTGGACTTCGCCGGCAGTGTCGCGGGGAACAATTATGGGATCATTGACGCCCGTAAGGGCGTTTCGGCCCTTGCGCCAGGGTTGGGGATGTTCCGGTACGGGCATTGCCCCCTGGCCAAATACGGAGCCGGCATATTCCAGGTGATCCACAAAATTGAGCCCTGGCCCCCAAAGCTCGGCGGGGTCGGTGGGCGGCAAGAGCCTCACGTCAGATAGCAAGTGGCGCGTATCGGTAATCCTGAAGCTGGTAAAGATACTGCCGCGAATTTCAGCTATCTCATCGTCCAGAACAACCCCGTTTGCGGTTCGACTGCCGGCGCGGAATCTGGCTATCTTCATCCCTCACCCCCTCATATTTACATAACTTTATCGTAATAGTCGGGGATTCTACAATAGGCTTTCAGCGTCGTTGCATTAAACTTTTGTAAATTTGCTGGCCTTTTTATCAAGACTGGCTTATTGTTTGGGCCGAATCCAACCCTTAGAATATAGTTGGCGAGGGCCCCTAGACGCTCCCTGTGGACTGCCCTGCCGACTAAGTAATGTTAACCAGGGAAGTACTAACATGAAGCTGGGATTTTTCGTTACTAACCAGTACCTGCCAGGGGAGTCGTTTCCCCAGAAAATCCAGGAAAGCGTGGAGCAGGTTCGGGCTGCGCGAGAGGCCGGATTTGACATGATCTGCACCGGCCAGCACTACCTGGCAACCCCCTACCAGATGAGTTCCAGCTTCCCGCTGCTGGCCCGCCTGGCCGCCGAGGCTGGCGATATGGAAGTGGCCGCCACGGTTATTCTGGTCCCCTTGCACAACCCCGTGGAACTGGCGGAAAGCGTGGCCACCATGGACGCCATCTGCGGCGGCAGGTTCATATTCGGCGTAGGCCTGGGCTACCGGGACGAGGAGTACACATCATTTGGAGTCCAACGCGCCGAGCGGGTGGCCCGTCTACGCGAAGCCCTGGATGTCATGAAGCTGCTTTGGACCCAGGAAGAGGTGGAGTTTAACGGCCAGTTCTACACCGTTCCCCGTGTTGCTCCGTCCACGAAGCCGGTGCAGCAGCCCCACCCGCCCATCTGGGTAGCTGCCAATAACGACGTTGCCATCCGGCGGGCGGCACGCTGGGGGTACCCCTGGCTGGTCAATCCCCACGCCACGGTGCAGATGGTGGCGGACCAGTGGGAGGGATACCAGGCGGCCCTGGAGCGGGCCGGTCAGCCCACGCCCGAGTCATTGCCCATGATGCGGGAACTCTACGTGGCCCAGGACCGGGAGACGGCATTCGTGGAAAGCGAACCCTGGCTGGCTCCCAAGTACGCCGCCTACGCAGCCTGGGGCCAGGACAAGGCCCTGCCGGGCGAGGAGAGTTTCGCCGTCCCTTACCAGGACCTGGCTCGCGACCGATTCCTGCTGGGTTCGCCGGACGACGTGGCGTCGGAGATTCAGCGCTACGAAGGGGAACTGGGTGTCAACTACCTGATTTTCAGGATGCAATGGCCAGGCATGTCCCAGGAAGCCACGCTGCGGCAGATTGAATTGATGGGGAGTGAGGTCATACCGCGGGTGAAGGGGTAGCAGGTTAGAGTCTATTCACAAAGAGGCGCAGGGAAACGGAGTTTCGCAGAAGCCTTGCTCCGGTCCGTTTCTCAGACTGTCCTTGTGAATAGGCTTTACGCGAATATTCCTTTCGGTTCCGGGGCCACAATCTCCCCGTCGCTCATCACCACGCCGTCTTCGCAGTAGCATTCCACTGTCCCGCTCTCAAACTGTTCCTTGTACAAACGAGCGTAGAGCCCGCCCCGGGCCAGCAGTCCCAGGTGTGAACCTTGCTCCACTACCCGCCCGTGATCGATAACGTAGATTACGTCCGCGGCCATTATGGTTGATAGACGGTGCGCGATAGCCACGGTAGTACGACCCCGCATTAGAGATCCCAACGCCGACTGCACGTAACGCTCGCTGGCCGTATCCAGGGCCGAGGTGGCTTCGTCCAGGATCAAGATCCGGGGTTGGTGCAGGATCACCCGGGCGATGGCCAGGCGCTGTCTTTCCCCGCCGGAGAGCCGGTAGCCCCGTTCGCCAACCACCGTGTCATAGCCTTCGGGAAACTCTACAATCCTGTCGTGGATATAGGCGGCCCGCGCTGCAGCCTCTACTTCCTGCTGGCTGGCCCGGGGATTTCCGTACAACAGGTTGGCGCGGATGCTGGCGTGGAAAAGGTAACTTTCCTGGGTTACGTAGCCGATGAGGCCGGCCAGGGAGGCCTGCCTGATCTTGCGGACATCTATGCTGTCGATGGAGATAGAACCCTCGGTAGCATCGTACAACCTGGGAATGAGGTAGGAAATGGTGGTCTTGCCGGCGCCGCTGGGGCCGACGAATGCCGCCAGCTGGCCGGGTTCAACCTCGAAGCTGACGCCGTCGAGGGCCCATTGGTGCGAATTGCCGTCCTCATTGCCCCCCACCGTCTCAACGGCTTCATTTTCGCCTGGGTGGGCGTTCGTGTGGACCGAGTAGTCAACCCGCACTGAGTCGAACTTGACGGCTCCGGCTACCTGATCTGGCGCGAGTTCGACAGCGTCCGGCGCATCTACTATCTCCGGCTTTATGTCCAGGTAGCCGAAAATACGCTCGAACAGGGCCAGCGACGCCTGTAGTTCCACGGAAACTTCCAGCAGGCGGCCGATGGGGAAGTAGAGTCGGCTCTGCAGGGTGGTAAAGGCCACAATAGTACCGGCCGATAACTGGTTCACGCCGCCGCCCGTCAACATGTAGCCAGCCAGCAGGTAAATGGCAACCGGCGACACCGAGAAAAAAATCTGCATCAGGGTGAAGAAAGACTGACCCGTCATTTGGCGCCTGATAATCAGGTCCGACAATCGCTGGTTCTGGTGGTGAAAGCGGTCAATCTCGCTGCTCTGCCGGCCAAACAGCTTGGCTAGCATAACGCCGGAAATAGAGAGGGTTTCCTGGGTAATGGCGGTCAACTCGGCGGTAGAACGCTGGGCCTCGGCGGCAAGGGCCCGGCGTTTCCTTCCCACATAGCGGCTGATGGCAAAAAAGAAGGGGGCCGATGCCACAGCTAAAACAGTTAATTCCCACGAAAGCACCAGCATTGCCACCACGGTGCTGATGAGGATGACGGAGTTGGAAAGGACGTCGGAGACCGTATTGGTCACGACGCGCTGGACGCCGCCCACGTCGTCGGCCACGCGGGACTGTATTTCGCCAGTGCGGGTGTCGGTGAAGAACCCCAGGGACAGGCTTTGCAGGTGGCGGTACAGGGTGTCCCGCAGGTCCCGCATCACCCTCTGGCCCACCAGGTTGGTCAGGTAGGTCTGGACGATGCCCAGTCCGCCGGAAACGACGGTTATCCCGCCCATTACCGCGGCCAGAATCCACAGCAGCCGCATGTTGGGGCCGCCCGTTTCGGGGAACAGGGCGTTGTCGAAGACCACCCGGATCAGGACGGGGTTGACCACGCCCAGCCCAGCGGTAACCAGGATCAGCAGCCCAACCAGGGTTATGCGACCGCTGTAAGGCTGGAAAGCGGCCAGAATACGGGGAACCAGGGGTCTGATAGGTACGGTCGGTTTATTCACAACAGCCATAATAACTATAATTTGGGAATTATATACTTGTGCACCAAAACTCCGAACCTGATTTCAGCGTAGCATAGTGAGTCAAGGGGAACGGCAGAAAGGTAACGGCCCAGAAATTGAATCGCTGGGTTGCTTTTTCTAACAGAATACTTGGGTAAGATAGACCGCCTTGTAGCCTTGCCAGACACCAAAAGACGCTCCAATCCCGGTGGCATCGTACTGTATGCCAAGAAGGTTCTCCCGATGCCCCGGACTGCCTATCCAACCAGCCACCGCTTCTGTTGCAGTAACCGATGGATTGCTTAGAGACGTTTCGATTGCGATGTTCTCTGCTATACCATAGCTGAATCCACTGCGACAACTTAACCCTGCCTCGTGTAGCCTATCTGTGGGGTCTAATCCTTCCGGCGTATCGTGGCTGAAGTAATTGCGCTTGGTCATATCGTCGCTGTGCGCCCTCGCCAACTCAGCCAAGTCCTCACGCCAAATAAGGGGGCTTCTGCCGACGTTGCGGCGGGCGGCATTGATTCCTTCGTGAACCATCAATTCCAACTCGGCAACTCTGGTAATGGCCTCTTTCGTAGCTTGCGCTTTTCGCTCCCTCGCATCCACTGTTGGCTTGGGTGTGGCTGTGGGTCTAGGTGTAGGCGTAGGTGAATTGGTGGCTGTGGGCGGCGGTGTGGCGGTCGCTGGCGGTCTGGTTACAGCAACGGCGGGCAAGGAAGTTGGGCGTGAGGTTGAATTCAATGCGGGGCTGGAAGATGATGGTTGCGATGAAGTTCTCTCTGTCTCTGTCAGAGCATCGTTCACTTGCCGAGTAAAGACGGATACGGCCTCCATTTGAGAAGCGTACAGCCAGCCGAACCACGCCAGAGCAATGACAACTATCAATGCCGCCGTCACCTTCCACGGCCTTTGGCGTCGGCGAATAGCCCTGTAGTGACGGCCACCCTTGGGCCGTTGGTGATGGGTGTGGACAGACCAGTTGTGAAAGTGAGTGTACGGCAAGGCGACACTCCTGATTCTCCAGCAATGTTATATTAGAGCTTATGTTACACTATCCCCGCCCTTAACAGCAGGGCAAAATCCCACCATCGGAGTCCTCCACCATGGTCCCTCCTGGCGATATTTTCGGTGTTATTCCTGTCTGGATTGGCGTTTACCTGGCCCTAATTGCAACCCAGGCTTTGGCCGGTTGGCTGGCCTACAAGCGGGTCATTCACCTGATCCGGCAGGGGCGCAGTGTCGCCCGCTTCGACCAACCCTGGAAGCGGTTCACCGGCGCCGTCGCCATCGTGGTGGGGCAGCGCAAGGTGCTGCAACGGGTGGGTTCCGTCGACGCCCGCAGCCGCAATCTGGACCTGGCCGGACTGGGCCATGCCTTCGTCTTCTGGGGATTCTTGTCCTTCTCCCTCAGCTACGTCATCTTCATCTTCATCGGCTCCATCTGGCACACCTTCCCCGAACTGCTGCTCACCGCCACCGGCGTCAAGGTCTACAGCATATACCTCGACCTTTACGCCGTCCTGATACTAACCATCCTGGCGTGGATGCTGGTGCGCAGGTGGGCCGCCAAACCCTACCGGCTCAGCTTTGACCTGACCCGCAACATCGATGCCGTCATCGTAGTGGGCCTGACGGCAGGCCTGATGGTGGCCACCCTGCTGGTCCACGCCTTTTACGTGGCCAGCGGCGGCCAGGGCCCCGAGGCCGCCGTACCGGTGGGCGGAGTCCTGGCCGATGCCTTTACCGGCATGGGCCTGGGCGCCGGAGCCGCCGAAGCGCTGCACGCCATCTTCTGGTGGGTGCACCTGGGCATCATCCTGGGATTCGGCATCTATGTCCCCACATCCAAGCACATTCACATGATCGGCGCGCCCCTGAACGCCTACTTCCGCTCACTGGAACCCCGGGGCGCTTTGGCATCCATCGACCTGGAAAATGCCGAGCGGTTCGGCGCGGGAAGGGTCCAGGACTTCACGTGGAAGCAGCTATTAGACGGTTATGCCTGCGCGGTGTGTGGCCGCTGCACCGATGCCTGTCCAGCCAACACCACCGGCAAAATCTTGTCTCCCATGCACATCGTCGAAAACCTGAAAGAACACATGCTTACCATCGGGCACCAGGGGCCCAGGGACCCGGAGCACGTGGAGGCCAATCCCATCATTGACCACGCCATTCCCGAGCAAATGGTGTGGGACTGCGTTTCCTGCGGGGCCTGCATGGAGGAGTGCCCCGTTGTGGTTGAACACATTCCCACCATAATGGACCTGCGCCGCAACCTGGTGCTGGAAGAGTCCCGCATCCCCGAGACTGGAATGAATGCCCTGCTCAGCATGGAGCAGCGGGGACACCCGTGGCGGGGAACCCAGTTCTCCCGCACCGATTGGGCCGAGGGGCTGAACGTATCTACGCTGGCTGAAAAGCCCGATGCGGAAATCCTGTTCTGGGTGGGCTGCACCGCCGCCCTGGAACAGCGCAGCCAGGGGACGGCCCGCTCCATGGTTAAGGTGCTTAAGGCCGCGGGCGTGGACTTTGCCATCCTGGGCGACGAGGAGACCTGTACTGGCGACCCGGCCCGCCGCATGGGCAACGAATACCTGTTCCAGATTCTGGCAGCGCAGAACATCGAGGTCTTGAACGGCTACAACGTCAAGAAGATAGTCACCATCTGCCCCCACTGCTTCAACACCATGCGCAACGAATACCCCCAGTTTGGCGGCGATTTCGAGGTGCTGCACTACAGCCAGTTCGTGGATGAGCTTATCCAGCAGGGCCGAGTCAAGCCCATTAAAATGATGAACGTGGACATGGCCTATCACGATTCCTGCTTTCTGGGCCGCCACAACGGCATCTATGACCAGCCCCGCAACATCGCCCGTTCTATCCCTGGGCTCAAGTTGGTGGAAATGGCCCCGCGCTGCCGCGAGAGGGGTTTCTGCTGCGGAGCCGGCGGCGGCCACATGTGGATCGAGGAAAGCCAGGGCCAGCGCATCAACCACGCCCGCACCGACCACTTCCTGGAAACCAATGCCGACACGGTGGGCGTCTCCTGCCCCTTCTGCCTGCAGATGATGACCGAGGGCATCCAGTCCAAGGGCGAAGACCAGACCAAACAGGCCAAGGACGTGCTGGAGATTCTGGCGGACAGCCTGGGGGAGTAGGGGATGGGAAGCGTTAACCTCTGCAACCGATACCAGCCAGTCGTCCCGAACCCGGGGTGAGGAAATCCGTACCCTTCCGGCAATATTCTGGCTTGACCTGCTACTGAAGGCAGTCCTCATCGCCTTGCTGGTATTTGGGGCTTTCTCGGGGCTTCAGCAGTTTGAGGGCAAAGGCTTCTTCTGGCGGCTAACAACCTATCCCGCAGCCATACTGGTCTTGCCGATTGTCTGGACGCTTTGGCGCAAACAGTCGCCCTACCCCTTCATAGCAGACATCCTGATCACCCTGCCCTTCCTGATTGACACAACCGGCAACGCCCTGGACCTGTATGACACCATCGAATGGTGGGACGACGCCAACCACCTGGTCAATTGGGGATTACTGGCGGGGGGCGCAGGGTCGCTGGTATTGAGAATCCGGATAGGCTTTTGGGTTACAATGGGCCTGGTAATCGGCTTTGGCGCCACCACCGCCATTCTGTGGGAGATCGCCGAGTACTTTGCCTTCATTCGCGTCTCCCCCGAACTAAACACGGCCTACGTGGATACTCTGGGCGACCTGTCCCTGGGCCTGGCGGGGTCCGTCCTGGCGGGCCTGGCATCGGGGCTGGCAGCCCGCCGTGCATACCCCGAATAAAGCCTGAAATTTCGACCCGTCGGCGGCAACCCGCTTCTTACAAGGTGAAAGCCAAATGCCCAACTCCAAACCCTTCTCCCTGCTGGTAGTCCCCGATGATGAGCCGCCGGCCCTGGCCGGCACCCCGCTGGAACCCAGGGCGCGGGCTTTGGCCGAACAGGTCCAGTGGCACACCACCCGCCCCTCCAACAACCACGAAATCATCGCCCGCATCGCCGAGGCCGACGCCATCATCAACATCCGCTCCGCGGTGCCCTTCCCCCGCGAGGTGCTGGAAGCCTGCCCCAACCTGAAGCTGCTGTCCGTGTGGGGCACCGGCGTTGACCATGTTGACCTGGCCGCGGCGGAGGAACTGGGCATCACCGTGTCCAACACCCCCGGCTACGGCGCTCCCTACGTTTCCGAGCACGCTCTGGCGCTGGCGCTGGCCGTCTCCCGCCAGATAGTGCAGAACGACCGCCGCATCCGCCAGGGAGGCTGGGCCGCCGGCTTCATAGACGAGCTTTACGGCAAGACCCTGGGCGTGGTGGGCACCGGCGCCATTGGTCGGCGCATGGCGCAGCTGGGCCAGGGCATCGGCATGGACGTGGTAGCCTGGACCTTCAATCCCACTCCCGAACGGGCCCAAGAATACGGCGTGGAGTTCCTGGACCTGGACGACCTGCTGCGCCGCTCCGACGTGGTGTCCCTGCACGTGGCCCTTACACCGGACAGCCAGGGAATGATTGGCCGGGACCAGCTTGCCCTGATGAAGCCCACCGCCATCCTGGTCAACGTAGCCCGGGGCGCCGTGGTAGACGAGGCGGCCCTGGTGGAAGCCCTGCAGCAGCATGCCATCGCCGGAGCCGGGCTGGACGTGTTCGAGGTTGAACCGCTGCCGCCCGGCCACCCGCTGACCCTGCTGGATAACGTGGTCCTGGCGCCCCACGCCGGCAGCATGGCTTACAACGGCACCATGCGCGGCCTGGAAATGTCCATCGAAAACCTGGAACAGTATGCCGCCGGCTCCCCGGTCAACGTGGTCGCCAGGGGTTCCCGTACCTGACCATGTACCCTTTACCGCCGTGGTCAGGTTCGTTGGACTGCTTGCCGTCGCCGCGATTCTTGCCCTTCCCGGTAGCGTCTATATGAACCTGCTGGAAGTCCTGGAGCGGCAGTTCATCTTCTTCCCCATGCCCCGGGTGGAGCGAACCCCCGCTGACTTGGGCATTCCTTTCGAGGACGGCTACTTTACCACCGATGACGGCTACATACTCAACGGATGGTTCATCCCGGCCCCGTTTGAGGGCAGCGCCGGAGACTTGGGCAACGCCGACATAACCCTGCTCTGGTTCCACGGCAACGCCGGCAACATGGGACACCGGGTTGACGACCTGGCCCTGTTTCATCACTTGCTGGGCGTCAACATCTTCATTTTTGACTACCGGGGCTATGGCGACAGCCAGGGCAAGCCGTCGGAGAGGGGGGTGTACCAGGACTCCCGCGCCGCCCTGGCCTACCTCCTGAGCAGGGAGGATGTAAACCCTGGCCGCATCGTCTATTATGGCCGCTCCCTGGGCGCGGCGGTGGCCGTGGAATTGGCCCTTCACCACGACCCCAACGGCATGGTCCTATATTCTCCCTTCACCTCCCTGGCCGACATGGGGGAGGCCCTGTACACCCTCTCGCCGGTGCGTCTGCTTGCAGGCAACCGGCTTGATTCCCTGGCCCGCATAAGCCAATACCACGGACCCCTGCTGATAATCCACGGGGAGGCCGACGAAATCATACCCATCGACCAGGGCCGCGCCCTCTACGAAGCCGCCTCCGGTCCCAAGTCTTTCTACCAGGTATCCGGCGCCTACCACAATGACCCGCTGGGCGACGCTGGGGCGGACCTGTGGGCGGCCCTCGGCCGGTTCCTGTCATCGTTGCCGGACGATCCCGGCACTAGCGATAGAGCAGCAGAAAGGAACAGTAAGGCGGCGGAGTGATTTCCGCCGCCAATTCAGGCTCAATCAACCGAGTCCATGCCAGCCGGACTGTCTACACCCCGGAAATCAGCTCCACCTGGTAGTCCAGTACTTCCAGGTCGGGCCTGGCCTCCTCCACAAAGTCCGCCACCTCTGCGAGCATTTCAATGGCATGAGAGCCGTCGTTGCTAGCGGCGCAGACAAGCAGGTCCAGCCGCTGCCTCAAGTCGTTGTCGGCATCCTCCGCAACGGTTACGTTGAACTTGTTCCTGATCCGCGCGGTAATTGACCGGGCCACCCGCCTCTTATCCTTCAGGCTATGCGAGTCGGGCAAATACAAGATCAGGCGACAGGCGCCGATATGCACGATTTCACCTCAAACGTCCGGCTGGCGGTGTTGGGCTTGAGACGGAGGCCTCCTTGCAGCAGGAACATAGCTCCGCAAAATAGTCCCGTCTTGACGCAATTAAAACGGCATTATAGATTGTATGATACAAGGACTAAATTATCACCGTGGGGATTGGCAGTTTTCCGTTAGCGGCGCATCAGCGTTCCTGCCTCTCTCAAATTCGTAATTTCAACCTGACCAATTTGTGTAAAACGCAGGGCCACGGCATGGTAACCGGTTTCGAACAGAACAATTACGGTCGTCCCGAAGTACCCGATGTTGTAGTCAGTCGGTTGCCCCAGTACGTGCGCACCCTGACCCAGTTGCTGGCCGAAGGCGTCCAGATTGCCAACTCCCAGCAGTTGGGCGAGAAGCTGCAGATAACACCGGCCCAGATTCGCAAAGACCTGAGCTATTTTGGCCGTTTCGGAAAGCAGGGCCGGGGCTACAACGTTGACCACCTGCTGGAAGAATTGAAACAGATTCTGGGCCTGACTGTTACCTGGAACGTGGCGGTGGTGGGCGTAGGACGGCTGGGTCGAGCCATCCTCAACTATCCCGGCTTCACTCCTGACGGATTTCAGCTGGTGGCCGCCCTGGACGATAATCCGGAATTGGTGGGCCACGATGTTGGCGGCCTTACTGTCCAGCCCGTCGCCCAGCTGGGCGACGTGATTCAGCGGCACCAGGTCAGCATTGCCATCGTCGCCGTGCCCATCGCCTACACCCAGGAGGTGGTTGACCGTCTGGTTGAATGCGGCGTCAAGGCCATCCTGAACTACGCCCCCATTATGCCCCAGGTACCTGACGGCGTGAGCGTCCGAAACATCGATCCCCTGCTTTCCCTCCAGTCCATGACTTACTACCTGGCGAACGGCTCCACCCTTGAATAAGCCCGCATCTTGACAAACCGAAAGGGCGCCGGTTGCATTTACCGGCGCCCTCTTTCATTTAACTGATCGTACCGGACAGCCTCAGCCGCCGGGCTGGCTGCCCACGGTGCTGCGCATATCTCCCCGCGGGCGGCGTCTCCGGACCACGTTCAGCCTGACCTGCGCCCGCCGGAAGGAACGCAGGGCCTCGGCCAGTTCTGCTTCGGTGCCGTGGCTGCGGATCCGCTCCTGGGCCCGTTCCATGGCGGCCTGGGCCCGTTCCTCGCTGATCTCTTCGGTGTACTCGCAGGTCTCGGCCAGAATGGTTACCTTGTTGGCCATCACTTCCATGAACCCGCCCGACACGGCCAAGTAGGAAGGCTCGCCTTCCTTGCGTACCAGGATTTCCCCGGGCTGCAGGGCGGTCATCAGGGGCGCGTGGTGGGGCAGAATGCCCAGCTGCCCCTCGACGCCGGGCGCGACCACAATATCCACGTCGTCGGCATACACCTCGCGCTCGGCGGTGATTATCTCAAGTCGCATGGGGGCCATTCTTACTCACCTGCCATTTCGAGTGCTAGTTGCTTTACTGACTCTGTTCGAGAGTCGGCAGCCCGATCTAAGGCCGCCTTAACGTCTTTCATTTTCTTGAGCGGAATAGCATCGTCCTGCAAGAGAATCTGGTTGCCACATCTCTCTGGAGTAGTCTCTGCGTATGCCACTGCCCAAAGAGGTTTTCGTTGCTTTACGCACTCCATCGCAGCATTGATAGTTCCACCTTTTTCTCGTGCCTCGACAACAAACAGGCCGACTGACAAGCCTACAATGAGCTTGTTGCGACTCATTGCCCTCCAAGCAGTCCAAGGAGCAGTAGGCTCGAACATAGAAACCGCAAGGAAATTCTGGTCTAAGTCAACCAATCCAGCCAATTCCCTTCGGACCGAAAAGTTCTTAATTCCTTGTGGAAGAACCGCTATGGTACTACCACCTTCGGCCAATGCTCCCTTGTGTGCCTGTCTATCGATTCCCCTTGCGTATCCACTGACAACCAACAAACCCCTGCTAGCAGCTTCCTGGCCAAACCGGAACGCCCAGTGAAGTGCTTCTTGCGAGGCTTCCCTAGATCCACAGATTCCTATGCCAGGCAAACCTAGTAACCCAAGGTGGCCTCTTACAAACAAGGGCGAGTCATTTAGACGGCTCTTTAATTCATTCGGATAAGTGGAGGACTCAATAGGTACAGAAACATACTCTCCGCTCATCACCAAGCCTCCTTGTTTAAATCCACCCCCCCGTACGTCATTCTCGCATCCTTCGCCACAGTTACTCCATATACTTCACTAACACCATTTGCTCGCAGTTCACGTGCAATTTCTATAAGTGTTCCACCAGACCTGATCGTATCATCTACTATTAGAACCCTAGAATTGGGGGATACGTCACTTATGGTGATAGTGTTCTTCATCCTTTCAACTAGTTCTAGCTCTTCCTGGTTACTTTGAATGCTCTTTTGCGCGCCGCTTGTCGGTGCCTTGAAGGCCTGGGCGCGAGTCCAACCACGACGCTCTGCCAAGAATTCCACCCACGTGCCAGGCATGTCAGGTGTCCTACGATCCGTTTTGGGAGCCGCTATTACGGTGTCCACTGTCCTAATTGGCAGATGGGTCTCAATGAATCCTTCGATATGGTTGAGTAATACCTCACCAGCGCTTTTGTCTCCCAAATATTTTGATCGGTGCAATAGGTTACCCCAGTAGTGAGTTTCCCTATTGGCACCATCGAACACTGTGTAAGGCCCCAAGGAGTAACATTCGTCCAGCGACGGGGACAGATCAACGAGAATCCTATGCTTTAGCATATCGAGTAGTCTTGCAAGAGACTCAGGTTCGCGAACACCTTCCAATCGAAATACCAAATACTCTGCGTCGTCAAAGCTCATGTTCTGCACAAACTGAGCCTTATCTGCCAATCCCGATTTTTCCAAAATCTGCCGGAGTCTTCCTTCCCCTTCGAGACGGACTCTCAGCCTGTGGGTGCCATCTGCATTTGGCACAAGATCATACTGATGGAAGCAACCGCACATTGGCATGGTATATAACCAAACATTCGTTCTATATTATTCCGACTCAATAATCTCTTGTCAATCGCTAATTGTCAGTAAAGATCTAACCCACTGCCGCCATCTGCTCGGCCTTCTCGATAGCCTCGTCAATGGTGCCCACCATGTAGAAGGCCTGCTCGGGCAGTTCGTCGTACTTGCCCTCCAGGATTTCCACGAAGCCGCGCACCGTCTCCCGCAGGGGCACGTACTTGCCGGGCTGGTTGGTGAAGGCCTCGGCCACGAAGAAGGGCTGGGTCAGGAACCGCTGGATCTTTCGTGCGCGGAACACGGCCTGCCGGTCTTCTTCCGAAAGCTCTTCAATGCCCAGAATGGCGATGATGTCCTGCAGGTCCCGGTACCGCTGCAGCACCTGCTGCACGCCCCGGGCCGCATTGTAGTGGTCGTCGCCCACGATGCGGGGTTCCAGGATGCGGGCGAAGGACGCCAGGGGGTCCACCGCCGGATACAGGCCCTGGGCCGCCAGCGAACGTTCGAGGGACACCACGGCGTCCAGGTGGCCGAAGGTGGTAACGATGCCCGGGTCGGTGTAGTCGTCGGCCGGCACGTAAATGGCCTGGAAAGACGTGATGGAACCCGACTTGGTGGACGTAATCCGCTCCTGCAGGGCGCCCATCTCCGTGCTCAGGGTGGGCTGGTAACCCACGGCGGAGGGCATGCGGCCCAAAAGCGCGGACACTTCCATGCCGGCCAGGATGTACCGGTAAATGTTGTCGATGAACAGCAGCACGTCCTGGTTCTGCTCTTCGCGGAAGTACTCGGCCATGGTCAGGCCCGTCAGGCCGATGCGGGCGCGGACGCCGGGAGTTTCGTTCATCTGCCCGAACACCAGCACCGTGCTGCCCAACACGCCGGAGTCTTCCATTTCGTGCCAGAGGTCGTTGCCCTCGCGGGACCGTTCACCGACACCGGCAAAGACGGACACACCCTGATGTTCCGCGCCGATGTTGCGGATGAGTTCCTGGATGATTACAGTTTTGCCCACGCCGGCGCCGCCGTAGGCGCCCACCTTGCCGCCCTTGGGGAAGGGGGTGATCAGGTCGAAAACCTTGATGCCCGTTTCCAGAATCTCAATCTCCGGGTTCTGGTCGTCGAAGGCGGGAGCGGGCCGGTGAATGGGCCAGCGCTGGCCTGCTTCCACGAGTCCCAGATTGTCCAGCGGCGTGCCGGTAACGTCAAACAGGCGGCCCAGGGTTTCCGGCCCTACGGGGACCAGCACCTTGTCGCCGGTGTCGGTTACCTCGGTGCCGCGGGCCAGGCCGTCGGTGGAACCCAGGGCCAGGCACCGGGCCCAGTTGTTGCCGATATGCTGCTGGACTTCCAGCACCAGCCTCTCGCCGTTATTGTCCAGTTCCAGGGCGTCGAACAGGTTGGGCAACTGGTCCGGCGGAAACTCCACGTCCACCACGGTACCGATTACCTGTACGATTCTTCCGGGCATAATTGTGACCTCCCGCGGTGTCAGGTTGTGCGGTCTGGGCCGGGATCAGTTACCGGCCTAGCCCTCCAGGGCAATCTGGCCGCCCACCAGGTCCAGCAGTTCGTTGGTGATGCTGTCCTGGCGCAGCTTGTTCATTACCAAGGTCAGGTCGTCGGCCAGCGACTTGGCGTTGTCTGTGGCGTTGCGCATGGCCACCATGCGGGCCGACTGCTCGCTGGCGATGGACTCCAGCATGGCGTGGTACACCTCCATGTCCACGAACTGGGGCAGGAGTGAACCAAGCACAGTAAGGGTGTCCGGTTCGTAGATGTAGCCGGAACGGTCAGTAGCAGACAGTTCCGCCGGGGTTACGGGCAGCAGTTTCTGCACCACAGGTTCCTGGGACATGGTCGAGACGAACCTGGTATAGACGATATAGACCTCATCCATCTCGCCAGCCAGGAAGTTGTCAATCAGCATTCTGGAAATGGGCAGGGTGTCCACCACCAGGGGCCGGTCACCCAGGTCAGCAAACACGGCCAGTAGGTCCTGGCCGTAGCGGGCCATAAAATCGCGGCCCTTGCGGCCCACCGCGATGCTGCGGGTGGGAACCGACTGGTCAAGGATAAACTGCGCCACCCGCCGGTTGATGTTGGAATGCATGCCCCCGGCCAGACCCCGGTCCGGAGTGATGGCCAGCAGCCCGATGCGGTTGACCGTCCTTACCTCCAGCAGGGGATGCAGGGCCTCGCCGTCCTCTGCGGGCTGGGCCGCCAGGTGGGCGATTACCTCGTAAATCTTCTCGGCGTAGGGGCGTCCCTGCAGCACCGAGTTCTGGGCGCGGCGCATCTTGGACGCGGCAATCAACGACATGGCGTTGGTTACCTTGCCCGTATTCTCTACGCTGCGGATCCGCCGCCGTATGTCCCTTACGCTTGGCATACTCTGTTCTTCTTCCCCTCTCCCGCTGGAGTGGGAGTCATCAATTTATCCCTCTCCCAGGGAGGGAGGGGACGGGGGTGAGGGCTAACTGAAAGTCGCCTTGAAGTTAGTGATGGCCTCGTTCAGCTGGCTGGTTACGTCCTCGGGCAGGTTGCCGCTGGCAGCGATGGACTGGCCGATTTCAGGGTGCGTGCTGCCCATGTACTCCAGCAACTGCTCCTCGAAGGCGCCCACCCGGTCCAGGGACACGTCGTCGGTAAGACCGGCGTTGACCGCGTACAGGATGATAACTTCCTGTTCCAGCCGCAGGGGCCGGTACTGGGGCTGCTTCAATGCCTCGGTGGAAAGCTGACCCCGGGCCAGCTGGGCGCGGGTTGCCGCGTCCAGGTCCGACGTACCGAACTGGGCGAAGCTGGCCAGCTCCCGGTACTGGGCCAGATCCAGGCGCAGGCGTCCCGCCACCTGGCGGATGGCCCGGGTCTGGGCCGCGCCGCCCACGCGGGAAACGGACAAGCCCACGTTCACCGCCGGGCGAATACCGATGTTGAACAGTTCCGGCTCCAGGTAAATCTGGCCGTCGGTGATGGAAATTACGTTGGTGGGAATGTAGGCCGACACGTCACCGGCCTGGGTCTCAATAATGGGCAAAGCGGTAATGGAACCGCCGCCGTGTTCCTGGTCCAGCTTGGCCGCCCGTTCCAGCAGGCGGCTGTGCAGGTAGAAAACGTCACCGGGGTAGGCTTCGCGGCCGGCCGGCCGGCGCAGCAGCAGCGACATCTGGCGGTAGGCCCAGGCGTGCTTGGTCAGGTCGTCATACACCACCAGCACGTCCTTGCCCTGGTCCATGAACTCCTCGGCCATGGCGCACCCGGCGTAGGGGGCGATGAATTGCAACGGAGCGGAGTCGGAAGCTCCGGCGTTCACCACGATGGTGTGGCCCATGGCGTCATTCTCTTCCAGGATGCCCACTACCTGAGCCACCTTGCCCTGCTTCTGGCCGATGGCCACGTAAACGCAGATCAGGTCGCCGCCCCGCTGGTTGATGATGGTATCCAGCGCGATGGCCGTCTTGCCGGTGGAGCGGTCACCGATGATCAGTTCCCGCTGGCCCCGGCCTATGGGAATCATGGCGTCGATGGCTTTGATGCCCGTCTGCACCGGCGTATTCACCGACTCGCGGACCACCACGTTGGGGGCCACCTGTTCCACGGCGCGAGTGCCGCTGGTGTTGATGGGGCCCTTGCCGTCCAGGGGACGGCCCAGCGGGTCCACCACCCGGCCGATCAGGGCGTCGCCCACGGGGATTTCGATAATCTGGCCGGTGGAGCGGACCTGGTCGCCTTCCTTTACCAGTGTGGCATCGCCCAGGATGGCCGCGCCCACCAGGTCGGATTCCAGGTTAAGGGCCAGTCCCAGGATGTCGTTGCCAAAGTCCAGCAACTCGTTGGAGCGTACCCCCTGGAGACCCTGGATGCTGGCGATACCGTCGCCCACCTGGACCACGGTACCCACATCCACCATGCTCAGATCGCCGCCAAACTCTTCTATCTGGCGTCGGATTAAAGATACGATTTCCTGACCCCTAATCGCCATTGGGGACTCTCCTTAACAACCAAATGAACGCCGCGGTGAGCTACCTTCTTTGGAAACTGTCTGAATCTTCCCTTCCCCCATGATGGAGGAAGGCTAGGATGGGGTGACATGCCTGCAGCAGCTATTGCCAACCGTACCTACATTTTCAAGGGTGACTTCAGAACAGCTTCGTATTAACCCGGTGAGCCTTCCAAGCGTATTTGTTTTCGCAGTTCTTCCAGCTTGGAACGGGTGCTCCCGTCCATAAGCCGGTCGCCAATCTGAATAACCATACCGCCCAGGATGGAGTCGTCCACCCGGGTAGTCATCACCACCTCGCGCTGAATGATCCCGGCCACGAAGTCGCGAATCCGCTCCGACTCGGCCGGCTCCAGTTCCACCGCGGTGGTAACCTCAATCTGCTGCCTGCCCAGCCGGTCGTCCACCAGTCGGTTGTAGGCCATGGCCACGTCGCCGATGGAATCAACCGAATTCCGGGTAACCAGCAGCGACCCCAGGTTCCGCACCATGGGGTCAATCTCCGACAGCACCGTCGCCAGGGACTCAATCTTCCGCTCCAGCGGCACCTCAGCATGCTTCAGAAACAGGTTAAACTGCTCGTCCTGCATCGCCTCGGCCAGCTGGGCCAGGTCGGTGGCCCACTGGTCCATAGCGTCCTTCTCCACCGCCAGGTCGAACAGGGCCCGGGCGTACCGCTGGCCTCCTACCTGCTTGGCCATAGCTGCCTAACCCCGTCGCAAGCTCTCACCCTCTTCCAGTACCTGGGTGATGAGCTCTTCGTGGGCCTGCCGGTCCAGGGAACGGCGGATGACCCGCTCGGCGGCGGTGATAGCCAGGTCACCGAAGCTGGCCCGCAGTTCATCCAGTGCGGCGTCCCGCTCCCGCTGGATGTCGGCCCTGGCCCGTTCGGCAAAGGCTTCCGCCTCCTGGCGGGCGCGTTCCATTTCGCTTTCCCGGTACCGCTGGGAAGCCTCCCGGGCCTGATCCAGCAGCCGCTGCCCCTCGCGGCGGGCCTCGTTCAACTGCTCCTCAATGGCCGCCTGGGAACTGGCTGCCTCCTGCCGTGCCTGCTCGGCGGCGGAAAGGCCTTCCTGGATCCGTTCCGACCGCTGGTCCATTGCCGCCATCAGGGGTTTGTAGGCGAACTGGTACAGTATCGCCAGCAGGATGACGAAGGTTACCAGATAGGCAATCAGCAAGGGCAGGTTGATTCCTAGTTCAACCATAACGCTAGACCACGAACAGCAGGATTACCGCTACGATCAGGGAGTAAATACCCAACGCTTCGGCGAAGGCGATGGCCAGGATCATGTTGGTGGTAATGGAACCGGCGGCTTCCGGGTTACGGCCGATGGCGCCCATAGCGCCCGCGCCCAAGATTCCAATACCAACACCAGGCCCAATTACGCCAATGGCGATGGCCAGGCCGGCCCCAAGGAACTTGGCCGCTTCGGCCTCCAGCGCCAAAAGAATCGGTAGTAGCTCCATTTTTGCTAGTCCTCCAAGTTGTGTAGTCTGAATCCCTTCAGAATCCGGCCTTCCCCATCCGGCAGGGAAGGTTCATCCAGCTAATCTAGGCCCCGGTCTAATGCTCTTCGTGATGCACAGCCAGGGACAGGAATACCAGGGTCAGTCCGGCGAAAATCACCGCCTGGATCAGGCCCACCAGCAGCTCCAGACCGAAGACGAAGATGTTGGCAACGAAGGGCACCAGGAAGGTTATCATGACCACCAGGATTTCACCTGCGGTCATGTTGCCGAAGAGACGGAAAGTGAAGCTGACGATGCGTACCAGTTCGCTGATCAGCTCCAAAATTCCCACGAAAACGTCAATCAGCCCGCTGGGGCGGCCCCGCAGCAGGTTGCCAAAGGCGAAAAACTTTTTGAAGTAGCCCAGGCCCAGCACCCTGATCCCCCAGTACTCCACGAATACAAAGGAAATCAGCGCCAGCGCCAGCGGCATGTTCACGTCGGTGCCTGCGGGGCGGATCAAATGAGCCTTCAGTTCAAAGTCCCACAGTCCACCGGAACCCAGGCCCACAGCCTGGTAAATGGGCACCAGGAACAGGGCAATCCAGGCGTTGAAAAGCACAAAGAAAAAAATGGTGGCCACGACGGGGAAAGCCTTGCAGGCCATTTCCGGCCCCAGAACACTGGAAGCGAAGCTCAGCACCCCTTCAAAGATGCTCTCCACCACCGACTGGAACCGTCCCGGCACCATTGCCCGTTTCCGGGCGCCCAGGACGAAGAAGAGGATAATGACAATGCTGGTAAGCCAGGCGGACAGCAGAGTGTTGGTGATGGCGAACTGGGTTACGCCCATGGGCTTGAAGTGGTGCTCTTCCTCCGCGTCGCCGTGATCAGCGGACCCGGCCGCAGGAGGATGCTCGGCATCGGCAGCCGGTTTTTCTTCAGCCTCTTTGGGGTAGTCGGAATAGCCCAGGCTTTCCTTTGCGGCGGAAATGGGGAAAACGGGCTGGGGAGGGAGATGGATTGCAGGCTGGGCCAGGAACCGGGGCGCTCCAAACATCTGGGAACCGATGGCGCCAACTACAAATCCTGCTATCAACAATGCCAACATGACCACGCCGGCCAGCAGCATTACTCTCTTGGCGGCAGCACCCGACGGCACTATTCGTCTCTCCCTTGATTGGCGGTACCCGGATTACGAGATCCGTAAAGAACCGGCAAAATCATCTTATAGACGCCCCAGAAAGCCAGAATACTTCCCAGGATCACTCCAGTTATGGCGAACAGGGGGGAAAGTCCAGTCAACCTATCCAATACTATTCCCAGTACAATCCCGGCCACCACGCAGAAGGCGATGTACCAACCCAAACCGGTCAGGCGCAGGGCAACTACCCACCAGGACATGCCGTTCACCAAACGCACAGGATATTAACATCGGGATTACGAAAAGTCAATTTGCCGGGAAGGGTTTTCGGAAAATTGCACCGTAGGTATGGCCCACAAATTCCAACCCCTCTTCGCATTAGTTTGCCTAATGCCGGAAATATAGTTGGCATTTCCGACCCGCTTCTTGCCTGTCTCTCCCGACCCTTCCTTGACCGTGACTCCGGCGAAAGCTGGAATACAGAGTCGTGCGGGGGCATATACGTCAACCGTCCAGAACCTGCTTGATGTCTGACAGGGATCTATAGAACAGGACACCTTTTTGCACGGGAAACGGTACATTTTGCACAGCTGAATATTAACCCCCGGTAACCAAAACGCCCCGGCTTAGTTCGCCGGGGCTTTATCTCTTCATTATTTACAGGCTGGTAGGCCTCAACGTTACCGGCCCTGCTGCTCCCCGCCGAAGCCTTCCAGGTCCAGATCATTGATGAAGTCGGTGAAGGCCGACATGCGCCGCAGTTCCTCCTCGTTCACCTCGCCGGTGGGCTCACCCACTACTCCTTCTCTTTCCGGAGTAATCGGTTTGCCGGTCTCTTTGTCCAGTAGAATACCCGCCTTGTCCATCACAGATTCCTCGGCGAAAATGGGCACCTGGGCCCGTACTGCCAGGGCCATGGCGTCGCTGGGTCGGGAGTCGATCTCCCTGGTATCACCGTTGACCTCTATGACTATCTTGGCGTAGAAGGTATCGTTGTGCAGGTCGCTGACCAGGATATGCACCACCGAGCCACCCAGGGTGTCGATGACGGTGCGCAACAGGTCGTGGGTCAGGGGACGGGGCACGCTCAGGTCCTGGAGTTTAACGGCAATGGCGTCGGCTTCCGCTGGTCCTATCCAGATGGGCAGATAGCGGTCGGACTCATTTTCCTTAAGGATGACAACCCGCTGGTAGTTCATCGGGCTGACCCTTATGCTGTCGATGGACATTCTAAGCATATCCGCCGCCTCCGTGTGATACCCTTTGCGTGCCAGAATATTATGACCCCGACGAAAATAATGTCAACAGGAAAGCAATTCGGGAAAGGGCAGTCGCGCGTTGGTTTTGGGACAAAGCCGTTGTTCCGCAAAAACGGCAACCTCGAACCGTTCAGCCACGAGTAATTCGGAAATCCAACACGGGAACCCACATGTGCGGGGGCTGCCTTTACCGTGCCATCCCCCCATTGCCACCCTGGAAGACCCACCACTACCTTACTTTTGGGGTGGAAGCCCCAGAGCCCCCTGTTCACTGAGTTGTGAATGGCCGGTTTTCCCTCCATCGCCCCTACAGGGCGACTTGGGCCATAGTGGTACAGAATGGAACAAAATGAGACGGATATGAAAAATCTTGCGTTTGAAAGTGAAAATAAGCACCGCCACGTTGGTACGTGGCCCAGAAAGAAAATGGGAGGAATTGACAGGAAATAGCAGGAAAAACAGATTTTTCAGGACAGGTCGGCGGCGCTCCAGAACGATGCATATTCCTCGCTGACGGACTGCAAGGTGTTTCCTGCACCAGGGTAATTCTTGTAAAGTGCTTAAAATTAACCCAAAAACCAACTGGAAAGTCCCGCTGTAGCGTGAATTATAATGTCTCCCATCAATAATATCCGGGTAGCGGGAGGAGTGGCCAGGGGTCATCGCCTCAAGGGAGCGGTAACGCCCGGAGTGCGGCCCACGTCGGAAAGGGCCAGGGCGGCCATCTTTAATGTCCTGCCTCCCTGGGTTTTGGAAGACGCCCGAGTACTGGACTTGTTCGCTGGCACCGGCAGCCTGGGCATCGAAGCCCTTAGCCGGGGCGCCGCCTGGGGCGATTTCGTGGAGCGGAACCGCCGCCAGCACCAGGCCCTCGTGGCAAACCTGGAGGCCACCGGATTCCGCCTGCAGTCCCAGGCATACTGCGCCGACGTCGCCAGGATGATGGGCAATCTGCCAGGCCCCTACCAGCTTGTGCTGTTGGACCCGCCTTACAAAATGGAAAACCTGGACGAGTTCATGGCATCGCTGGGAAACACTCCGAACCTGGTGGACGAGGACGGTATTGTGGTGGTAGGTCATTCCAGGCACGTGTCCCTGGCGAGGGAATACGGAGACCTGTCCCTGGAATCCAATCGTCGCTACGGGGACAACCTGGTGGACTTTTACCGGAGAGGAGGCAATTGATGGTAACAGCTCTCTACCCTGGGAGCTTTGACCCGGTTACCGAGGGGCACACGGATGTCGCCACCCGGGCATCTGCGCTTTTTGACAAGGTTGTTGTCGCCGTTTATGCCTCTCCCTCCAAGAACCTGCTGTTCAATACTGAAGAACGGGTTGCGCTGTTCGAGGATGCTGTCAGCCACCTGCCCAACGTGGAAGTCCGCAAGTTCCAGGGCTTGGTGGTACGGTTCGCCCAGGACATTGGTGCAGCTGTGATTGTGCGCGGCCTGAGAAGCGGGTCGGACTTCGAGTACGAATACGAAATGGCCTTTATGAACCGCAAACTGGCGCCCGACGTGGACATGGTTTCTTTTATGACATCCCAGGAGCACATGTACGTTAGTTCCAGCCTGCTGAAAGAAGTAGCACGACTGGGTGGGGATATCACTGGCATGGTTACGCCCAAGGTAGCAACCGCGGTATATGAGAAATTTGGTATTCCGGCCCCGTAGGGGGAAACCCGGACAAAGGGGGACATCATAGACATCATAAATATTGTCGACCGTTTGGAGATCCTTATAAACAGCAGCAAGGTAATGCCCATTACCGGCAGCCTGATGATGGACAAAGCCAAGCTGATTGAGTTGGTGGACCAGTTGCGCCTGGGCATCCCCCAGGAAGTCAAGGCCGCCGAAGAGGTCCTGTCCCAGAAGGAACAGCTTATGAACATCGCCATGGCCGACGCCCGCCGGGCCAAAGCCAAGGCCGAGGACGAATTCAGCAAGCAGTTGACCGATTCGGAACAGCAACGCCGCGCCGAGGAGATCCTGCAAGACGCCCAGGACCGGGCCTCCCGGATTCTCCAGATGGCCGAGGCCGAGGCCGAATCCCGCCGCACCGAGGCCGACGCCTATGCCCTGCGAACCCTTCGCTCCCTGGAGCGGGAGATCAACGGCATCAGCGGCAGCGTGCGCAAGGGCATTGATATGCTGGCCGGCAGCACCCTGGCCAGCGCCGCCATGGCTAACAACAACGGCAATTCCGATGTCCTCTAGCAGCCCAGGCTGTGCCGAAACAGTTAGAAGGGGCGGGTGAATTCACCCGCCCCCAGACATTTCGGGCATTTAGAGTCCCGACTTACATTCGGTCAGGACAGCCTTCTCGTTTACATCACCGACTTGTACCAGTCCAGTATCTCGCTCCCGGTCATAAACTCCACGCCCTCAAAGCGGCTGATGTAGTCAAAAATCTGCTCATAGTACTTGATGCGGTGCGCCGCCCCGGTGATGTAGGGGTGGGTAGATACGCAAAAGATGCGGGCGCTCTCCTCGCCCTCCGCGTAAAGCGTATCGAACTGGTCCTTGGCCCGGTTGAAGATCTCGGGCGACTGGTGGTGCTGAACCATGTAGATGGGTATGTCGTTCAGTTCCACCGTGTAGGGCACCGAAATCAGGTTGCCGCTCTTCACCTTCATAGGGTAAGGCTGGTCGTCGTTGCACCAGTCGCACACATACTCGATACCTTCTTCCGCCAGGATGTCGGGGGTGTCGAAGGTCTCCGCCAGCCCCGGGCCCATCCAGCCCCGGGGTGCGACGCCACTGAACTCCCGTATGGTGTCTATGGTGCGGCGGATGGCATCCCGCTCGTCCGGTTCCCGGTTGATAACCCGTTGGATGTAGCTGTGGCCCATCAACTCCCAGCCCGAGTCCAGGCAGTCCTGCACCAGGAACGGGTAGCTGTTGCAAACCGATGCGTTCAGGCTGACGGTGGCGCGAATACCCCGCCGGTCCAGCGCCCGTTTCATCCGCCAGAACCCCACCCGCAAACCGTAGTCGAACCACCCGAAGTTGGGGATGTCCGGAATAACCTCCACGCCCTGGGGCGTGGGCAGCACAGTGCGGGCCATAGGCTCGTTGATGTCCCACTCCTCCACGTTGATGACCACCCATACCGCCACCCGGGCGTTGTTGGGCAGTTTCAGTGGGGGCCGGTGAAAGATGGGCGAGTATTCGGCGCGGGGATTGGCCATGGTTCCTCCATCACATAGTTAGCGGCAGTCGATTCCCTTCGTCTGCCTGGGTGAGTGGGACTGGATAGTCCAGTTATAGTTTCAAAGAAATCAGCCTAAAGTCCCATAGACTGTACCCCAAGCCGAGCCAGGTCCTCATCCTCCTGGGAACTCAGGCCGCTGACGCCTATGGCTCCCAGAACCGCGCCGGACTCGGGATGCAGCGCAACCACGGCCCCTTGGGCGGATACCAGGTTGGGGTTGCCCATGTCGGAGACGGAGCGCCCCTGGCTCTGCAACCGCTCGGCGTAAACCGCCGAATCCGCGCCGGACATGGCCGAGGTGTAGGCCTTGCGAATGGCGAAGGTCTGAGGGTTGGCGCGGCACCCGTCCATCCTGGCGTAACTGAGGAGATTACCGCCGTCGTCCACAATGGCAATGGCGACGGGACGATTAGGTTCCTGGGTGGCCTTGTCCAGCATGGCGTCCATGGCCTTGCGCGTCTGATCCAGACTGAGCATGGGCTTTTCGTACATAGGAATTCTCCCTTCAACTCTGAAGTCTGGCTAATTCTACACGGGGGCTGTGGGGGTTACAAGCAAGAGACTCTCGTTGGCTTCCCCGTCGAATCAATGTATGAAGAAAGTGGAGTACCGAAAAACTCGCCCTCAGCTAGTTCCTGTTTGACCCTCCCGGTTTAACTCCCATACAATGCCTCTGCTAACCCTCCGGGAAAGCCAAATCAGGTAGCGGCGACCCGCCGCTGCTTACATAGTCACTTGAAGGTGTAAGAATGGAAACTATTGGATTTATCGGTTTAGGAAACATGGGTGGGGGAATGTCCCTGAACATCCAGAAGGCCGGATACCCCCTGGTGGTCAATGACCTTCGGGAAGAGGCTGCCCTGCCCCTGCTTGAGGGCGGCGCCCGCCTGGCCAATACTCCGGCCGAGGTGGCCGGACTGAGCGATATCGTCTTTACCTCCCTGCCTGGTCCGAAGGAAGTTGAGGCGGTAGCCCTGGGGGATTCGGGGGTCTTGGAGGGAATCAGACCCGGGTGCGTTTACGTTGACCTTTCCTCCAGTAGGCCCACTCTCATTCGGGAAATTGAGCCCATATTCCGGCGCAAGGGGGCCCACGTCCTGGATGCGCCCGTCAGCGGCGGCAAGACGGGCGCCTACAGCGGCAACCTGGCGGTCATGGTCGGCGGCGACCCGGAAATATACCAGCGCATCAAGCCGGTCCTGGATTCCTTCGGCGATAAGGTGTTCTATGCCGGCGAAATTGGCGCGGGTTCCGTCTGCAAGCTGGTGCACAATATGGTGGGGCACAGCGTCCGCCAGGCCATAGCCGAGGGCCTGACCCTGGGCGTGAAGGCCGGCGTGGAACCTGAGGCCCTGTGGGAAGGAATGCGCCGGGGTTCACTGGGCCGGATGCGAATCCTGCACGAAGGTTTGGTCCGGACCATGTTCCGAGGCGAGTTCGAACCGGCCAGTTTCGCCCTGGAGTTGGCCCACAAAGACATCTCGCTGGCCACAGAACTGGCCAGGGAATACAGTGTTCCCATGCCCATGGCCACATTGGCGGAACAGGTTGCAATGCAGGCAATCAACCGGGGCTGGAAGGACCGGGATAGCAGCGTAACCGTGCTGCTTCAGGAGGAACAGGCTGGGGTTGAGGTACGTGCCCCCCAAATCGACCCGGCAAAGTCGGCCCGATTCATATCCACCCACCCGGAAGAAGAACAGGCTTAAACGCCAATGCATCGGGAAATCTAATGCTCGGTGTCTCGCAAAGACCTTCATTGGGGCGAGACTCCGGGCGTGGACTTTTGCAAGGGGACATCACTTGAGCCTGCTTTATCTCTGGGTCGCCCTGGCCAGCGCCGGAATCATGGGATTTGTCACCGTCCTGGACAAACGACTGACCTCGTACAACATGCCCAACCTGCCTTCCCTTTATGCGGGAATGGCTGTCTGCCTGGTGGCCCACGGAACCTTTGCCCTGGCAATTACCGGCATACCCACTGACGCCTCCATGAGCGCTATTGGGTATGCCGTAGCTTCGGGACTTTGCTGGGGCGGCGCGCTGGCGATGATGTTCTGGGGCTACACTATGGAGGAAGCCTCCCGATCCTCTGCCATCATCCACACCTTCCCTGTCTTTGTAGCCTTCATGGGAGTGTTCCTGCTGGGAGAAACGCTGTCAGTCGGACAGTGGGCCGGCATAGTTGTTGTAGTGGGCGGCGCATTCCTGGTTTCACTGTGGGGCACCAGGGGAGGTCTGGCCATTCGAATAAGCTGGGCGCTTCCCATCTTGATCGGGGCCAGCATCCTTACAGCCTTGGCCATAGTCTTGGGAAAGCAGTCCCTGAATGAGCTGCCAGTACTGTTTGTTTATTCCGTCCGGAACTACGGAATGGGCGTAGTATTTCTCACCCTTTGGAAGCCAGGGGCCTGGGGAGATTTCTTTTTTGCCATGAGGGACAAGCAGACTCTCTTCCTGCTGTTCGGAGCGGAGTTTACGTTAGCTCCCCTGGGGGTTTGGCTGAACGTATTGGCCATTAACCTGGGACCCGTTTCCCTGGTAGCTACGGCAACCGCCACCCGCCCCCTTTCGGTGTTCCTCTTTAGCACCCTGTGCAGTACACGCTGGCTACCGATACTTGAGGAACCTCTGCAGTGGCGAACTTTGTCGGTCAAGTTTCTTGCGGTGGGAATGGTAGTGGTCGGGATTGTTATGTTGACCTTGCTATGAACTGCCCCCACCTACCCTCGGCGTTCACCCACCCGATTGCAGCCCTTGCTAACGGGAACGGATCACTCTGCGCCCGTTCCTCGCCTGGATTGGGCGGTGGTTGAACCCGTTGTGCAGGGCGGCGATGCGGCTGACCTGTTCCTGGGATACGGTCCTTATTTCCCGCAGCACGTACCAGTCTACCCCTTCCGTGCAGGGCGGAGTGGTCAGGGAGCCGTTGTAGTGGTAATAGCCTCGGTCGACGGGGAGGGACTCGGCGGCGTTAAGTGTGAAGCCAGTGTGGATAGCCTGCCCGGGCTCGGGATAGGCGTCTATCAGGGCCTGGACGACCGGGTCTGACTGACCAAGGCGGTAGAGCTGACCCACCACACCAAGGAACCCACCTTCTTTCCGATGTACCAGGTGCATTTCGGCGGGGAAGAGCTGGCCTTCAACCTGGTGTTCGGCATGCACGTGGATGTGCATTGAGACCAGTTCGTACCTGTTACTTCCCACGGTTAATGTGTTCCCTGAATCATACTCGACATGAGCGATTGTGCCATTGTGGTTCACCTCACGGGCGTAGCCGTGGTAGTCGAACATTAACTCCGGAGCGGTGGCGTCTTCGACGCAGTCTACCAAGTCAATGGGAGATTGTTGGGTTCCTTCGGCGCAGAGGGCGAAGTCTGGAGAAAGTGAGCCCCAATTGTTGGGCGCACCCGCACCCCAATAGCCCCAATCCACGGGCTCGTCAGTGGACGAGGCCGACTTACCAGAACCGGGCAAGCCCAGGACTGGCAGCAAGGGCAGCATCAATACCTGCCGGAAGGAACAGGCAATCCGAGCGGCAGAAGTAAAGCAAGAGCGTCGGGACATGTTCATACTCCAAAAGAGTTAACCGCTACCTGGGCAGCGGCTGATCTAGTTCAAGCCCCACCGGGTTTGGAGTACAGGAAAGCGGGGCGTCTGTACAGAGATCACGGTAGGGAGGCCCACCACGGAGCCTCCCTGGTCCAGTGCAGCTAAGCCTCAGGCAATCGAAGCTGGATGCCTGCTTTCTCCTCCTGCAGCTTGGACACGGCGTCTGAGTCCTCAGGGCCCCAACCCCGGAACATTGCCTCTACGTGACGCATATCCACCAGGTTAGCCAAGTCCATGGGGACACCAAATTCCCGGCCGAGGTCGGTGCCCAGGCGTACGTCCTTGGCAGCCAGGGCGGTGGCGAAACCGGGCTCGAAGTTGCCCTTGAACAAATAGCGGGGAAACTTCTCCACCAGGCGTCGGTTGCCTCCCGAACTGTTAGCAATAACGTCCGCCAGCACCGAAAGGTCAACCCCGGCCTTGACGCCCAGGGTAAGCACCTCGGTCATCAGTACGCCGATGCCCATGCTGAGGGTGTTATTGCATATCTTGCAGACCATGCCGTTGCCGATGGGGCCGCAATAGACCACATGGCTGCCAATGGCGTCCAGGGTGGGCTTCATCCGGTTGAAGATAGCCTCATCACCGCCCACCATCACCGCCAGGGTGGCAGCCGCCGCGCCGTAGACGCCACCGCTGACGGGAGAGTCCAGGACGTTGACACCCCGTTCCGCGCATACATCGTGGAGGCGCCGAATCGCCGTTGGAGAGTTGGTAGACAGGTCCATGTAAACGTCACCGGCCGAGGCACCTTCCAGGATGCCGTTCTCACCCAGTACCACCGCATCTACTTCCCTGGGCCCCGGGAGAGACGTAAAGACGACGTCGTTGCCGGGCACACAATCTTTGGGCGTATCGGCCCAGTCGGCGCCCATCTCCAACAAATTGGTGGCAGACTCACGGCGCAGGTCATGTACGGTAAGCTGGTGGCCCGCCTTGACCAGGTTGGCAGCCATGGGGTTGCCCATGTTGCCCAGACCAACAAATCCGACTTTCATTGCTGTTGCTCCTTGGGTAGTTATTGGGGACTTGCTACGGCGGGAATTATAGCATTGGCTAATGGTCATTTATATGGAAGAACGGTTTGGACGGGCTTCGGAAAATAGGACAGCATGGCATGATTGCCAAGTCTTCTACCATTGCGCCCACTCTGAGCGAATAGAATTGAGACAACCACCACAAACCAAGATCGGCTCCGGGGAATTCCCCCGGAGCCGTCAAGATTGAAGCAGCAACCACTAAATGTTCGTCACTACGTTCAGGAAGGGCCGCGTCCTCAGGTTCCACCTGTTGTTGGCCGCATCGTAGGTGGAGTTAACGAACACCCGCCAGTTTGCGTCGTCAAGGCTGGGGTAGTCGGCGCGGTAATAATAACCGGGCCAACGGGTTTCCTGGCGGTGCAGCAGGTGGCGCATGTGGGCCTCGCCCACCCAGGTGCGGTGTACCACTTCCCAGCAGCGCAGCAGTTCGTGGCGGTTGCGGGCGGCCAGGTGTGTCAAGTCCTCCCGCAGCATCTCAATCAGGGCAATGCCCCGTTCCAGCGTCGGGCCGTTGGTGGTGTACCAGGCCGAGGCGCCGCCGGCGTACTCGTCCATAATCTTCTGCAAACGTACCAGGGCCTGGGAAGGGTTGATATAGTTGGGGTTGATATCCTCCGCCGTGGAAGCGCCCTTGTGCTTGTCGAAGGTCTCCAGTGGCGCCCAGATGGCCTGGTGAAACTGGCGAACCTGTTCGTCATTGACCGTGGGAGTGTCGCCGTTGTCCCGGAGGAAGTTGACCGCCGCCTTGGCCGCCAGCCGGCCCTCGGTGAAGGAGCCGGAGGAGAACTTGTGGGGGGCCGCGCCCACCCCGTCACCGGCGGCGAACAGACCGCGGATGGTGGTCATCTTGTTATAGCCCCAGAAGTATTCGGGTGGGGACAGGTCTTCGGGACCGCTGACCCAGGCCCCGGCCTCGCCGGAATGGGAACCCATGATGTAGGGCTCGGCCAGGTTGACCTCTGAGGGAGTCACTTCCGGCTCAATGTTCTGGGAAGCCCAGGTAAGGGCCTGGGCGATGGTCATGTCCAAGAAGTCTTCCCACGCCTCTTCCCGTACCTTGTTCATCTTTTCGGGATCGCCCTCGGCCAGTTTCTGCATGGCCTCTTCCGTGCGCATGTACATGGGCCCCAGGCCGGCCTGGATGTCCAGGAACATCTGGTGGTTTCGCAGTGGTGTGGGGGTTGGTACAGCCCGGCCGTAGGGAGGATACTTGTCCAACTCCTCGTCCCGTGTAACCGTGTAGTCCTCGCCCAGCGCGTTCGTAACCCGGGCGTGGAAGTACTGGAACCACATGCCCACCGGCCCATAGCCGTCCTTGAAGCGGGTGGGGACAAAGCGGTGCTCCATCTGGGTCATTTCCGTGCCCACGGGAATCATCAGACCGTAGGCGGAACCGGTAGCAAACACCGAGTACCAGGTCCGGCCTATACCCTCATTGACCGAGCGGGGACGGAAAACGTTGGAGGCGCCGCCGCTGGTGATGATGACGGCCCGTGCCTTGAACACGTACAGCTTGTCCTCCCGGACTCCAAAGCCCACGGCCCCTGCGATTCGGTTGGGGTCGTTAGCGTCGGCGAGCAGGTGGGTGATGGACACCCGCTCGTAGATGTTCTCCTGTCCGACCGCCTTGCGGGCAGGTTCAGCGGTGACAGGCTTAATTGACTCCCCGTGAATGGGAATCTGCCAGCGTCCGATGCGTTCGTAGGTGCCGTCGTCCTTCTTCCATACGGGCAAGCCCCACTCTTCCAGCAGGTGTACTGAGGAATCCACGTGGCGCCCCACGTCATAGACCAGGTCCTCCCGGGCCAGGCCCATCATGTCGTTGACCACGTAGTTTACGAAGTCTTCGGGTGTATTCCAGCCGTAGCGTTGGCCCATGTAGCAGTTAATGGCAGACAGGCCTTCGCCGGTGGCGCCGCTGCGCTCGATGACGGCCTTCTCGGCAATAACCACCTTCAGGTCGCTGCCCCAGAACTTGGATTCAAAGGCGGCGCCGCAACCGGACATGCCGCCGCCAATGATAAGAATGTCGCATTCAACGGTTTCTACTGTTGGCGTTGCCATTTCGTTGGTGGCCTCCTTTATTTGCTGCCCTGGATGGTGGGCAAGGTGTGCACCCCCAGCCACAGGGATTCACCTGCCAGGCCCTGGCCTTTCAAGTCGTCTACCGGGTCTTCGGTGAAATTGCGGTAGGGGTCGCTGGACCCAACGGGTGTGCTGCGGGAAGGGTAGGTGAACTCCAGCACCTTGCCGTTGCGGAAGGTTACCGTCCAGGTGAGGCCGCCTTCCACCCGCCGGGGCTGCACGGAGGCGCCCAGGGGTATGAAGTCCGAATAGCCGCGGACCTCGATGGCTTCCTGCGGGCACAGCTTGACGCAGGCGTAGCACTCGGAACACAGTTGCGGCTCCTGGTTGAAGCCCTTGTTGGCATCGGTATCCAGGGCCATCAGGTCATTGGGACAAATGTAAACGCACAGCGGGCCAAGATGTTCGCCGGCGCAGGCATTACAGGCATTGGGATTTACGAAAGTGGGCATAGAAACCTCCTGAGTATGTAGACTGTCATCCCAAATACAGCGCCCCCGGCGGTACGAACCGGGGGCGTATTCTTACCCTTAATCATTTCCGGTACAGGTACAGGTACAGTCTTCTTCCAGCGTGGGCATGGACATTACCGGGGTCCGGTTCTGCAGGTAATTGTCCTCCACGAAGGGAGAGCCGAAGCCGTATTTTTCGGCGCATTCCCGCACGACTTCCAGCACCTCTGCCCGCAGCGTGGTCGGAGCCGGTTCCTCGCCGCCTTGTATTATGCGGCGGATGAGAGTGCCCGCCAGGTCCTGCTTCTCTTCCCGGTGGCCGCACAACCCCTCGTAGGTTACGCTGCCGCAGACGGGGCAGTACCACCATTCCAGGGTCAGGACGGACTTGATGCCCAGGTCGGGCAGGTCATCAAAAATGCGGTGGGCGGCGTAGGTATCGTAGTAGCTGCCCACACCGGCGTGGTCGCGGCCGAACATGTGGTGGGTGCAGCCAAGGTTCTTGCGCACCAAGGCGTGGAATACCGCCTCCCGGGGGCCGGCATACCGCATATCCCACATCAGGGTGGAAGTCAGATGAGTCCCCTCCCGGAAGAAACCTGCCTCACGCAGCAGGTCGTGGGTCAGGACAATGGCCTCGTCGATGTAGTCCCCCGGCTTCTTTTCACCAATTACGGCGCTGACCAGGACGCCGTCGGCCTCGGATGCGAACCAGGCCCCCTTCATCAGCCATTCGTGGCCGGCGTGGGGGACGTTTCGGCTCTGGTGCGCCACTACCCGGTTCCAATCATTTTCAGCCAGGGTCCGACGCAACTGGCGGGGCGTTTGCCAGTACCGGTCAAAGGGCGGGTTAATGGTGGGCGGATTTACCAGCGTCACCTTGCCGGAAACAAACTTGTCCTGGTAGGTGAAGGTGCGTTGGACTCCCGGGTGGGCTTCGTCGGTGGTGCCGTACACCTGCTGGGCAAGGAATTCCTTATCGTAGGAGTAGATCTCTTCGACTTCCAGCACTGCCAGTGGTTGTTGCTGGTAAGTGAGCAGTACGGAATCGCCGCTTTTCAGGCCAAGCTGGGCAACCTCCGCCTCGGACAAGTCGAAAACAATGGGAATACTCCAGATGTAGCCGCTTTCCAGAGTCATGCTGCGAGCCACCGAGTCCAGGTCGGCGGGGCCCATGAAACCTTCCAAGGGAGAAAAGAAGCCGTATGCGATATTGACGCATTCCCTGGCAATCTGGTCGCGGACGGGGATACGGGGGAAGCGGGCTATGCGGTCGAGGTCGCCAGCCTGCAGTGGGGCAACTCGCTCGACCAGGACTCCGCCGTGGGGTGAAAGGCTGTTGTCAACCACTTGTTTCAGTAGCCTGCCTAATGTTTGCCTGTGGCATTCTGTGAATTCCTGGCCGAATTCCCGCCAGAGGTACAGTGCTTTTGGAGCGGGGACATTATGGCACGATCAATGGCTTTTTACCATACCCCGGCACACAGCATTTAGGCGGAACCAGGTTAAGGGAGCATTGGTGGACCAAAAACTAAGCCGGGCCGTTGAAGGCCCGGCTTTATTACTTACACCTTAACATCTGAACAGTAGAAGGAAGAAAAGATCTAAGTGAGTTGGTTTGTCCGCCTGAGGCGGACCAGATGGTCGATGAGCTTTCTCAGGGGACCGATTCCGTTTGCCGGGGAGCTTGCGCTCTACCTATCTGGCTTGGGAAACGGAACACTCACCGATCGACCTGGGAGATGGCCCCTGCGCCGTCCGGTCAGCCCGGAAAACCGTAGGGGTTAGTTACTCCCTAGAAAGGAGGTGATCCAGCCGCACCTTCCGGTACAGCTACCTTGTTACGACTTCGTCCCAGTCACCGGCCCCACCCTCGGCCGCTGCCTCCCTTGCGGGTTAGCCCACGGACTTCAGGCATTGTCGGCTTCCATGACGTGACGGGCGGTGTGTACAAGGCCCGGGAACGTATTCACCGCAGTGTGCTGACCTGCGGTTACTAGCGATTCCACGTTCATGCAGGCGGGTTGCAGCCTGCAATCCCAACTGGGGCCGGCTTTGGTGGGATTGGCTCCGGCTCGCGCCATCGCAGCCCATTGTACCGGCCATTGTAGCGTGTGTGTAGCCCAGGGCATAAGGGCCATGCTGACTTGACGTCATCCTCACCTTCCTCCTCCTTGTGGGAGGCTGTCTCGCTAGAGAGTGTAACTAGCGACGAGGGTTGCGCTCGTTGCGGGACTTAACCCAACACCTCACGGCACGAGCTGACGACAGCCATGCAGCACCTGTGACGGCTCCCCGAAGGGTCGCCCCCTCTTTCGAGGGGACTACTACCGACATGTCAAGCCCTGGTAAGGTTCTTCGCTTAGCATCGAATTAAACCACACGCTCCACCGCTTGTGCGGGCCCCCGTCAATTCCTTTGAGTTTTAGCCTTGCGGCCGTACTCCCCAGGCGGGATGCTTATCGCGTTAGCTGCGGCACGGGAGGGGTCGATACCCCCCATACCTAGCATCCATCGTTTAGGGCGTGGACTACCAGGG
>JAPPLU010000012.1 GCA_028874075.1 Chloroflexota bacterium | reverse complement strand
CCCCCATCTGTGTCGGTGCGCCGTGAACAGGGTGTTCGGAGCCTATGCCCTGGAATCGCGCCTCGTAGCCTCGGCGGCTGGCGACTCCACGGGCCCAGTCCTGAAATTGGTTCCGCGTCCACTCGAAGCGGTGATCCCGGTGCCTGAACTCGCCGGACGGCAGGTTCTCGAACAGCCCGTTGTACTCGGAGTTGGGCGTGGTGATAATCACCGCGCCGGGGTGCGCCGCTCCGAAAACGGCAGCTTCGAATGCTTCCATCCGTTCCGGCTCAATGTGCTCGATAACCTCCATTGCCACCGCGGCGTCAAATCCGGCCAACCGTTTATCCTGGTAGGTAAGGGACCCCTGGAGCAGCGAGACCCTTTCCCGCTGGGCGGTGGGCAGGTTGTCCAGGCGCAGGCGAGAGTGGGCAGTTTCCAGGGCGCGGTGAGAAACGTCCATGCCGGCTATGGCCTGAAACGCGGGTTCCTTGAGCATCTCTCCCAATAGGTTGCCTTCTCCGCACCCCAGGTCCAGCACGCGAGTCGCTCCGACCTCCCGCAGGGCGACGAGCACCGCCTGCATCCGCTGCTCCCCCAACCGGAGTGGGGTTTCGAGACGCTCTTCATCGTGCTGGCCCCGTTCGGCAGCACCGTCAGGGTCAGCCTGAACGTCGTCCGACAGCCGGTCCAATGCCTGGCGCACCAGGCTGCGCTGGCGCTTCAGATAACGAGCTGAGATGAGTTCCTGGTGCGGGTGCTGCACCAGCCATCCCGCGCCGAACCGCAGCAGTTTGTCCACCTCGTCATCGCCCACCCAGTAGTGCTTGGCATCGTCCAGAACGGGCAGCAGCACGTACAGGTGCGCCAGCAGGTCCCTCAGCTTCACCACTCCCTCAAGACTCACGCCGAAGCACGGGCTGGCCCCCCACTCGGGAAATCCCGCATCCAGCGGGTGTTCCTGGATTTCAACGGAATAGCCCAACGGTTCAAACAGCCGGCGTATCAGCGCGTCTCCCTCCCGGGACGGCAGGGTGGGCAGTTGGGCTTCCAGGGGGATGGCCTGCTGAGCCAGTTCCGGCCGTTCCCTGCTGTTGCCGGACAGCGCGCTGCTGAACACCGAGGCGATTGCGACGCTGAGGTAGGACGAAGCGACGTACGGCCGGTCGTTCACATACTGTTGGAGCCAGCCGCCCGAACTGGACGCCCCGGCCCCGGAACGCACCAGGCCGACCGGGTCAATATCCAGCAGCAGGGCGGCGGTGCAGCGTTCCGCGTCCGCTACCGGATAGAACACGTAGGCCCTGCCGAAGGGCAGTGTGAACGACTGGAGGCGGCCGGGGTTCTTGTGCAGCAGGTATCCGAGATCTGTAGCGGGCTGATGCGTGGTGGAAATGGTGAGCAGCATATTCTCAATGGTACGGCACACACCAACCGGCAGGCAAGGTGCGAAACCTCCAATCTAAAGCCCAAGGTGGGATGCGCGTTTGCGGGGCAGCCAGGATGGGGCTGGGAGTTTCCGAGTAATGTCTCTACCCTGGATCGCAGGATCGTTGGGCCGCGCCGCCTCACCTCTGTTTTCCGGTGGGTCAGTGCAGCCAGGAATCGGGCAACCTCTCTTGCACCCCCACCCTGGCCGCCAGGCGCCTGTTGCTGGTGGCTTCCTCTCTGGCCCAACTCCAAATGGCCTCTTCGGCATTGAAGTCTGGGCCGTAGCCCGGCAGATTCGCCAGTTGCAGGTTCAGATCCGGCGTCCTCAGGTATTCCCGCATAGCTTCCCAACGGTGGGTTGGCGTATTGTCCCAGATCACCTCCAAGGGCCCAGGATGCTTCTCCTCCGATAATTTAGGCAGTTGCTTCAGGAAGGCCCTGCAGTCCCCGATTTGCTGTTCCCCTCTGCCTATCCTGCCGAAGCATCCAGCCCCACTCTACTTTCCCCTTTTTCAGGCGCACGGCTGAGTATCAGTTGGCCTTATCGCCGTGGCTGGGACTGGTGGAATCCGCCAGTAATCTTCCGCTTCCTACTCTCCTTTTAACACAGTCGTAAATCTTTGGTTACACCTTCGTCATACCGACGAAATAAGTCTCCCATACGCTGGTTGCAACGAAACCGAAAGAGGGAGTCCGCAACCGCAAATGGCCTCCACCGAATTCCAGCATGACACTGCCACCCACTGCCCCTACTGTGCTTTCCAGTGTGGTATGCGGCTGTCCGGCCCCCGGGACGCGGCGGTCGTGGCCGGCGACGCGGATTTCCCCGTCAACAAGGGGGCCTTGTGCATCAAGGGCTGGACCGCCGCCGAGGCCCTGGCCCACCCGGAAAGGCTCCTCACGCCGCTGGTAAGAGACGCCGGCGGACAGCTGGTTCCGGCAACCTGGGACACGGCCCTGGACCGGGTGGCGGAGGGATTCCGGAAAACTCGGACCGATTTCGGCGCCGACGCCGTGGGCATCTTCGGCGGCGGGTCGCTGACCAACGAAAAAGCCTACCTGCTGGGCAAGTTCGCCCGCGTGGCGCTGGGCACCGCCAACATTGACTACAATGGCCGCTTCTGCATGTCTTCCGCTGCCGCTGCCGGGATCAGGGCCCTCGGTATCGATCGGGGGCTGCCCTTCCCCCTGGAAGACATCGCCCAAGCTGAAGTGATACTGCTGGCCGGGAGCAACGTGGCGGAGACCATGCCGCCCATAATGCAGTACTTCGAGGCCCAGCGGGCCAACGGCGGAGTATTGGTGGTCTCCGATCCCCGCCGCACGAAGACGGCGGCGGCGGCGGACCTGCACCTGCGGCTCACCCCCGGCACCGATGCGGCCCTGGCCAACGGCCTGCTGCACCTGCTAATCCGCGACGACCTCATTGACCACGACTACATCAGGGAGCGCACCGAGGGCTTTGCACGGGTGCGCCAGGTAGCCGCCACCTACTGGCCCGAGCGGGTAGAAAGAATCACTGGGGTACCGGAAGCCGAACTACTGCAAGCGGCGCGCCTGCTGGGACGTGCCAGCGCCGCCATGATTCTTACAGGACGGGGCGCCGAGCAGCAGGCTCAGGGGGTGTCCAACGTGCTGTCTTTCATTAACCTGGCCCTGGCCCTGGGCAAGGTGAGCCGCCCCTACTCGGGTTACGGCTGCCTTACGGGACAGGGAAACGGCCAGGGTGGCAGAGAACACGGCCAGAAGGCCGACCAGCTTCCTGGCTACCGCCTGATCGCCGACCCAGCGGCCCGCCAGCACATCGCTGCCGTCTGGGACTTTCCGGAGGACGAACTACCCGGTCCCGGCAAGTCCGCCTACGAACTTCTCGACAGCCTGGGCCCCCAAGGCGGCATTCGCGCGCTGCTGGTGCTGGGCTCCAACGTGGCGGTGTCCGCGCCCCACGGCAATAACATCCGGGAACGCCTGGAGTCCCTGGACTTCTTGGTAGTTGCCGACTTCTTCCTGTCGGAGACGGCGCAGCTGGCCGAAGTGGTGCTGCCGGCGGCACAATGGGCCGAGGAAGAGGGCACCATGACCAACCTGGAAGGCCGGGTCATCCGCCGCCGGCGGGCCTTCGACCCGCCGGCAGGGGTACTGACCGACCTGGAACTGCTGGAGCGACTGGCGGCCCGGCTGGGCAGGGAGCAATGGTTCACCTACGCCAGTCCCGAGGCGGTCTTTGACGAACTTCGGGCCGCCAGCGCCGGTGGTGCGGCCGACTACTCGGGCATCACCTACGAAAAGATAGAAGCCAACCAGGGAGTCTTCTGGCCCTGCCCTTCTATGGACCACCCGGGCACGCCCCGGTTGTTCGCCTACTCCTTCCCCACTCCCAGCGGAAAGGCCCGGTTCCATCCAGTACTGCACCGTCCGGCGGCGGAAGAGCCGGACGAAGAATGTCCCCTGTACCTGACCACCGGCCGCAATCTGGCCCAGTACCAGTCCGGCACCCAGACCAGGAGAATTGCGGAGCTGGATGCCATGGCTCCCGAACCTCTGGCCGAAATCAACACCGTCACGGCAGAACGTTACGGCTTGGTCGATGGCGACTGGCTGACCCTGCAAACCCGGCGCGGCGCGGCCAGGGTTCGGGCGCGGCTCACCGACGACATTCGCCCCGACACAGTATTTGCTCCCTTCCACTGGCCCAACGAACAGTCGGCGAACCTGCTGACCAACCCGGCCCTGGACCCCATCAGCCGGATGCCCGAGTTCAAAGTCTGCGCCGTACGAATCGTCAAGGAGTGAACCCCGGGAATGTGTAGGCACGCCACTCTCCGGAAACAGGGAAATCGACCGAAGAAACCTCCCCCGCGAGGATAAAGATGCTGAAGAAAGAGCGCCTGATAGTGATTGGCAACGGCATGGCAGGGGCCAGGTTCGTGGAGGAACTGGTGGCCCGGGACGGCGCCGAAATGTACGACATCGTCATGTTCGGCGAGGAATCCTGCGGCAACTACAACCGAATCCTGCTCTCCAGCGTCCTGGCCGGCGCCCACCGGCCCGAAGACACCTTCATCAACAACCTGTCCTGGTACGAGGAGCAGGGCATCAAGCTCTACTCCGGGGTCAAGGCCGGGTGGATTGACCGCATGGGACAGTCGGTATATGCCGCCGGGGGCATTTCCGAGTCCTACGACAAGCTGGTCATTGCCACGGGCAGCACGCCCTTCCTCCCGCCCGTCGAAAGCATGCACGACGAGGACGGCTTTCTGAGGAGCGGCGTGTTCTCCTTCCGCACCCTGGAGGACTGCCAGGCCATGATTGACCACGCTGCTACCGCCCGACGGGCGGTGGTAATCGGCGGCGGGCTGCTGGGCCTGGAAGCGGCCCGAGGACTGCTGGAACGGCACCTGGAAGTCCACATTGCCCACTTGGGCGGCCACCTGATGAACGGCCAGTTGGACGCGCCGGCCGGCGCCATGCTGAAGGAGACTCTTGAGGACCTGGGTCTGAACATCCACCTGGACAAACTGGCCGTGTCCGTCACGCCCCCTTTCGCCGGAGCTCCCGTCGGCGGGCTGAAGTTCAAGGACGGCGAGGAACTGGAATGCGACATGATTGTCGTCGCCGCCGGAGTGCGCCCCAACATTGATTTGGCCAGGCAGGCCGGGCTCCACGTCCAGCACGGCATCGTCATCCAGGACGACCTTTCCTGCCGCAACGACCGCAATATCTACGCCATCGGCGAGTGCGCACAGCACCGGGGCAAGCTGTTCGGGCTGGTGGCCCCCCTGTGGGAACAGGCTCGCATTCTGGCCGAACAGTTGACCGGCGAGAATCCGGAGGCATCCTTTCGGGGAGTGAAGCTTTCCACCAAGCTCAAGGTCCTGGGCGTTGACCTGGCGATCATGGGGGACAAGGACCCCCAGACCGATGAGGACGAACAGGTCCACTACAGCGAGCCCGCCCGGGGCGTTTACAAGAAGCTGATCGTCCGCAATGGCAGACTTGCCGGCGCCATTTTGCTGGGCGACGGGCTCACCGCTCCCGGAGTGCTGCAGGCCTTTGACCGGGGCGAGCTTCTGCCCGAAAACCGGGCCGGTCTCCTGTTCCCCGGCGCCGGTGTCGCCGCTCGCATGGACGTGGCCGAACTGCCCGACACTGCCCAGGTCTGCAACTGCAATGGAGTCACCAAGGGCAGAATCATCCAGGTTTGCCAGCAAGGTCAATCCACCCTGGAAGCCGTCTGCGCCGCCACCCGCGCCGGCTCAGGCTGCGGCGCCTGCAAGCCCCAGGTCAAGGCCATCGTCGCCTTTGAGGCAAACCGGTCGGCATCCCAGTCCGCCACCGCCATCAGCGTAATCGGTGGCAAGAAGGTCGCGTTTCCCACCATCGAAAATGCCGGCCCTTCAAGGGCGACCGTAAAGGTGAGCCCTGGTTCCAGTTAGAAGGTTGACGAGTACCGGGCGGCTGGCATGAAACGGCTACAGGAGGAGCAGAATCGTGAACAAGATTGAGGCCTACAAGGCAGAAAAGAACGGGCTGGACGTCAGGGTCGACCTGCCCCGCTATGCCGCTGAGGGTTGGGAGACCATCAGCGACGGGGACAGGGAACGCCTCAAGTGGCTGGGCGTCTTCCTGCGCCGCCAGACTCCGGGCCACTTCATGATGCGGCTGCGCGTACCCAACGGCATCAGCAATGCCGCCCAGTTCCGGGCCATTGCCGGGATCAGCAGCGATTTTGGCAAGGATTTCGCCGACCTGACTACCCGCCAGCAGATACAGTTGCGCTGGTTCCGCATAGACCAGGTCCAGGAAATCTGGGACCGGCTGGAAGCGGTGGGCATTGTGTCCCTGCAGACGGGCATGGACAACGTCCGTGGCATCATGGGCTGCCCAGTGGCCGGCCTAACTCCCAATGAACTGTTCGACGCCTCCGAGGTGGTGCGGGAATATAGCAGCATCTTCGTAGGCAACCGGGAATACACCAACCTGCCCCGCAAGTTCAACGTCACCATCACCGGCTGCCTGGACAACTGCACCCACGCCGTCACCCAGGACATCGCCCTGACGCCGGCGCTGCGCACCATTGACGGCCAGGAGTTCAGGGGCTTCAACGTAGCGGTGGGCGGCAAGCAGGGTTCCGGCGGCTTTCGCCCCGCCACCGACCTGGACATATTCGTGCTGCCCCGGGATGCGGCGGTCCTGTGCAGCAAAATCACCCTGCTCTACTGTGATTACGGGCCCCGGGAGGCGCGCAACAAGTCGCGCCTGGCCTTCCTGGTGGAGGAGTGGGGCGCGGCCCGGTTCCGTAGCGAGCTTGAAGCGCGAGCAGGCCATCCCCTGCTCACGGCGGGACGGTCGGCCGCAAAAGAAGGCAAGTCCGACCACATCGGCATTCACCCTCAGAAGGAAGCTGGCCTGAACTACGTGGGCCTGGTGGTGCCGGTGGGCCGGATCACCGCCGCACAGATGATGGAGGTGGCCCGCCTGGCCGACACCTACGGCAACGGGGAAATTCGCTTAACCGGCGAACAGAACCTCATCATTCCCAACGTCCCGGACGGGGTATTGCCGGCCCTGAAGCGGGAACCACTGCTGCGGGAATTCCGGCCCGACCCTTCGCCGGTAATGAGGGGCCTGGTCAGCTGTACCGGCATTGACTACTGCCACTTTGCCTTGGTGGACACCAAGGGCCTGGCCCTGGAGACATCCCGCGAACTGGAAAAGGAGGTGGCCGGAAACCTGCCCGCCCTGTCCATCAACTGGTCGGGCTGCCCCAACGCCTGCGGCAACCACACCGTGGCCGACATCGGGCTGCTGGGCAAGAAGGAGCGCATCGGCGGTGAGGTAGTGGAGGCAGTGGACGTGTTCCTGGGCGGCAAGGCGGCCGCGGCCGCCGGCATCATCACCGACGGCGAGTCGGCGGTGAAGACCCTGGAAAACGTGCCCTGCAATGAGTTGCCCAAAGCCCTGTCGAAGGCGCTGGAGAGTCTCAGGCCCGCGCCGGCTGCGCTGTCGGCGTAGCCGAACCAGTCAACAAGAAGGAGGACCGGAGTCATGGAAGTCAAAGGTTCGGAAGTTCTGTTATCGCCGCCGTCGGACAAGGCCACACGCATTCGTATTTTCAGTCTTTCCAAGCCCCATATGCGGACCTTCCACCTAACTTGGTTCGCCTTCTTCCTGGCCTTTTTCGGCTGGTTCGGCATCGCCCCCATGATGGTCCTGGTTCGGGACGACCTGGGGTTGACCAAGACCCAGATTGGCAACACCATCATCGCCTCCGTGGCCATCACCATCCTGGCCCGGCTGGTCATCGGCTGGCTGTGCGACCGCATCGGTCCTCGCCTGGCGTATTCCGGCCTGCTGGTGCTGGGTTCAATTCCGGTGATGTGCATAGGCCTGGCCCAGAACTACGAGAGCTTCCTGTTGTTTCGCCTGGCCATTGGGGTAATTGGCGCAGGCTTTGTCATCACCCAGTACCATACTTCGGTGATGTTTGCGCCCAATGTGGTGGGCACGGCCAACGCCACCACCGCCGGTTGGGGCAACATGGGCGGCGGCGTCACCCAGATAGTCATGCCCCTGGTGCTGACCCTGGTGGTAATGCTGGGAGCCAACGAGGTCCTGGGCTGGCGGGTAGCCATGGTAGTCCCCGGCTTCGGCTTGCTGCTCACCGGCTTTGCCTACTATTTCCTGACCCAAGACTCTCCCGAGGGCAACTACCGGGACCTGCGGGCCGCCGGCAAAATGGCCCCCTCCCCGTCGGTCAGCGGTTCCTTCTTGGAAGCGGCCCGGGACTACCGGGTATGGGCCCTTTTCGTCATTTACGGCGCTTGCTTCGGCGTAGAGTTGACCATCAACAACGTGGCGGCCCTGTACTATTACGACCGGTTTGACCTGAACCTGGCCACCGCCGGCCTGATTGCGGGCCTGTTCGGCCTGATGAATATCTTTGCCCGCACCCTGGGCGGAATGTTCGGCGACAAGTTCGGCATCAAGTTCGGACTCCGGGGCCGGGTGATGTTCCTGGGAGGCGTCCTTTTAATGGAGGGGTTGGCCTTGATCCTCTTCTCCCAGATGGCGACCCTCTTCTTGGCCGTGGGCGCCATGATCATCTTCAGCCTCTTTGTCCAGATGTCCGAGGGGGCCACCTTCTCGGTGGTGCCCTTCATCAACCGCAAGGCCCTTGGTTCGGTGGCGGGCATCGTCGGCGCCGGTGGCAACGCCGGCGCGGTGGCCGCTGGTTTCCTGTTTCGGATGGAAAGTCTCACCTTCGGAGACGCCCTGTTGCTCATCGGTATAGTGGTAGTAGCATTGGCCCCCCTGGCTATCCTGGTGCGGTTCTCCCCGCAGCGGGAAGCGGAAGAACGGAAGGCCATGGAGGGAGCTTTGGCAAGGAGAAGAGCTTTGGCCGAGGAGGCTGTCCCCGCGGCGGCGGACTAAAGATCAATACCCGAAAATAGGGCGTAATTCTGAGGAGGTACCCGGTCAGATAGAATCGCCGACCGAAGCGGTTGATGGACATGGGACGTTGCAACGGCAGACCCGGAAACAGCGGGCCTCTTCGTTTCCCAGTCGCCACGTTCCCACGGGTCCTTCTGGCATTCACCAAACCCTTTCGTCCCCCGCCGGTTGCCTACAGCCAATCCTCGGACGGGCTGCTAGTATCACAACGACGGTTGGCGCGATAGGATGACGGGGCAGTCCGGAGAGGTGAGGGAGGGACATGGATGCGGCGACCTTTGAGCAAGTGTACGAAGCCTTTCAGGATTTTCACTCTTACTTCGGTTCCCTGTTTGGCCGCAGGGAGTCGCGGGACCACAGTCGTTATTATCTCCAAGCCCTGTTGGTGCAGTCTGGGGAGCGGCGCAACGCCGAAAATCTGTCGGAGACGGTCCCAGTTTCGGCTAGGGCGATGCAGCGGTTTCTCACCGAATCCCCTTGGGACGATGACGCAGTGATGGGCCGTCTCCAGGAATACCTGGGTCCCCGGCTGCAGCATCCTGAGGCGATATGGGTGCTGGACGGCAGCGATTTCCCCAAGCAGGGCAGGAAATCGGTAGGTGTTGCCCGCCAGCATTGTGTCAGACTGGGCAAAGTGGCTAACTGCCAGGCAGGAATGTTTCTGGCCTGCATCAGCCCGATGGGTCGGGCCTTAGTAGGCAAGCGGCTTTACTTGCCGGAGAGTAGGACCTCGGACAGTGAACGTTGCGCGACGGCGGGGGTGCCGGAGGAACGGCGGGGCTACCGGTCCAAGACGGAGTTGGCCTTGGAGATGCTGCAACAGGCGTTGAGGAGGGGGCATCTGAGGATCGGCTTGTTTGCCGCAGACGACGCTTTCGGAATATCGCCGTCCTTCCGGGAAGGGCTTTCGGCCTTGGGGATGTGCTACGTTCTGGACGTGCCGGAGGGCTTTACGGTGTGGCCGGTGGAGCCCGAGTGGACTGCTCCGGTCTATCAGGGACGGGGCAGCCCTCCCAAGCCCAAGCTGGTGATCGGACAGCGGCGTACCATCGGGGAGCGGAGCGCCCAGTTGGTGGAGGATGCTTGGCGGCAGATAACGGTAGCCCAGGGCAGCCAGGGGCCCCGAAGCTACTAGTTCAGCGCCCAAAGGGTGCGAACGTCGAACAAGAGAAAGCCCGACGAGATCCACTGGGCTCTCTACCGCCGCAACTTGGACGGCAGCGAGCCCCGCTATTCCCTTTCTAACGCGCCGGAGGACACCCCCCTGGAGACCCTGGCCCGTGTGGGCGGCTCCCGGTGGCGAATAGAAACGGAGTTTGAGACGGAGAAGAGCGATGTGGGACTGGATGAGTACGAGACCCGCACCTGGGCTGGCTGGCATCACCACGTGGCCCTGTGCCTGCTGGGCGGTGCTTTCCTCTTGAGTCTGCAGCAGGCTTGGGGGAAAAAGATGCCCCTGACCACCAGGCCTCAAGTCTACCGCGTAGTGCGTGAGATGCTGCCCCGGGAGCGGTAAGGCCCTCGGGAACTGCTGCGGTGGCAGGCAGAAACCCAAGCGCGGAACGAACAGGCCAGCCGCTCCCATGCCAAACGCCGAGCTGCCCTCTGGGCATCCAGACCTATCCCTCCTTGAAACGTCGTTGTAATACTAGAGAGTCGCAGAAGAAGAGTGTGGAAGAGGGCATTGGTTTACCTTAGTCCAGGAGATTCCTGGAGATCAGCTTGAAATAGTCCGCGATGTGCAGGGCGACGGCCTGAGTCGTAGACGTGGGATTAACTATCCAGCCGTAACGAACACGCTCCCGTCGATGATAAACAGGTTCTTGACCTCGTGACTGCGGCCGTAGCCGTCCACCACCGAGTTGGAAGGCTCCGTACCCATTCGCGCCATGCCCAAATGCTGACAGCCGGCGGGACGCAGCAGCGGGTTGAATATGACTTCCCTTGCCCCGGCTGCCTCCAGCACCTCGGTGGCGCGGGCGACGCCGTGTTCCATCATCTTCGGAAGGACTACGGTAAGGGGTGGTTACAGCAGGTGGGAAGGACCGGGTGTCAGCAGTCCAATTCAAGACGCGATTGCCCTGGAAGTCCGGGCGTCTCCAACCCAAAAGGTGTAGAATTCGGCCACCAGTCCCGGCAGACTCTTACGACGCCAGGAGAAAGACCTTGAAAATAATGATGAACGCCAATCTGGACGAGTTGACTGACGAGCAGATGCGGCGGGTCCAGTCGGTGTCCCCAGAAAACGAGATTATCGTTGCCAACACCCGGGAGGAACAGCTTGCCCAAGCCGGCGATGTCGACATCATCTTTGGCACCTTCAACAGGGCCCTGTTCAACGCGGCCCACCAACTCAAGTGGGTGCAGACCGAAGGCGCCGGCATCGACAACCTAATGTTCGAAGAGTTCGTCGAGAGCCCGGTCGTTTTGACCAGCGCGAAGGGGACGGTCGGCCCCCATTTGGCCGACCACACCTGGGCGTTGCTCCTGGGACTCCTGCGGGGCGTGGGGCGGGCCGTGCGGGAGCGCACCTGGTCCAACCGGATGTCCATCCGCCACGAGACCTGGGAGTTGGGCGGAAAGACGCTTGGGATCGTCGGGTTGGGAGGCGTGGGGCTGGACGTGGCCCGGCGGGCCCCCGCCTTTGGCATGGAGGTGATCGCCGTCGATCCCGAGTCCGTGGACAAGCCTGATTTCGTGCGGGAGGTCTGGGGCACGGACCGGTTCTACGACCTGCTGGAGCAGTCCGACGTTGTCTCAGTGTGTTGTCCCCTCACGCCGAGGACCCGCGGTCTGTTCGACCGCGAGGCGTTCCGCCACATGAAACCCCAATCGCTATTGATCAACGTGACGCGGGGACCCATCATCGACGGAGAGGCGTTGCTGGAAGCGTTGGAACAGGGGCTCATCTTCGGCGCGGGCCTTGACGTAACTTCCCCGGAACCTCTGCCAGAAGACAGCCCGCTATGGGACCATCCCCACGTCATCATCACTCCCCACGCCTCCGGCGGCTCCCCGCTGCGGCTGGACCGCACCATCGACCTGTTCTGCGAAAATCTGCGCCGCTACTCTCAAGGAGAGGACCTGTTGAGCGTCATCGACAAGCAGAAAGGTTACTGACCGCCCTTCGACTCCGCTGCGCTACTCCCAGGAAGAGCAGTGGGAGTCCGCCAAACAATAAAGAGGACCTTCCATGAAATTCGGAATCTTCATGCTCATGCAGTCGCCGGACATGCTCTCTTCGTCCGAGGTGTACGCCAACGCCATAGAACAGGCCAAGCTGGCCGACGAACTCGGGTTCGACTACGTCGTCGCGGCGGAACACCACTTCTCCAGCTACGGGTTCCTGCCCAATCCCCTGATGCTCATTTCAACCCTGGCACAACACACCAGGAACGTGCGCTTTAGCACCGCGGTGGTGGTGCTGCCCCTGCGAAACCCCATCCACACCGCCGAAGAGATAGCTATGCTGGATCACCTGACCAACGGGCGCTTGGAGGTGGGTTTCGGCACCGGTTACCAGGAGTACGAGTTCCAGCGGTTCCAGCGGCCTTTGGAAGAAAACCGTCTAATGTTCGAGGAGTCATTGGACGTCATATACAACGCCCTGACCCACGCTCCCTTCTCCCATGAGGGGCGGTACTACCAGATCCCCGAGACCACTATCCTGCCACGCCCGCTGCAACAACCTCATCCCCCCTTCTGGCGGGCCACCTCCAGCGTGGAAAGCATGGCTTCAGCCCTCAAAAGGGGCATGAACGTCATCACCGGGGGCACCTCCGGTTCCACCCAGAGGGTGATTAAGTCCTGGAACATGTTCCAGGAAGCGGTCGGCCTTTCGGGCAAGAGTTGGCCCCAGGAGTTCATCGTGCAGCGGGGTGTCTACGTGACCGATTCGGAGGAGGACGCCAAGGCCCAGCTTCCCCACGCCGTCTGGCACACTCGCAGCGCCCGTGGGCTGCGCACCAACACCCTGCGGGTGGACGCCGGGAAGGCCAGGACCGACCTGACGCCGGGGCGGCCGGATGAAGACGACCCGGAGTTTCTCTACAATGACTGGCTGTTTGGGACCCCGGAATCCGTGGCAGAGAAGGTCCACTCCCTAATCGAGGCCACGGGAATGACCTACCTGAACTGCACTTTCTCCATCGGCCAGATTCCCCATAAGAAGGTGCTCAGGTCAATGGAACTCTTCGCCACCGAAGTCATGCCCAGGTTCCGGAACCACCAACCCGACCAGGCCAAGTACTCGTTACAGGGCCAGGCGTAGGCTCGTCGAGGACATCGTATGACAGGGATAGACCCGTTACAGGACACCATTGCCGGGGTAGGCCAGCTCATCAAAGGCCGCGAGCTTTCCCCAGTGGAACTCACCAAGGCTTGCATCCGCCAGGCCGAGCGTGTGGACCCAGCCCTAAAGGCCTTCACCACGCTCTGCGCCGAATACGCCATGACAAGGGCGAGACAGGCCGAGGCGGAGATCGCCGGCGGCAACTACCGGGGCCCGTTGCACGGCGTCCCCTACACCCTCAAAGACGTGATTGCCACCAGTGAAGTCCGCACCACCTGGGGCAACCCCAGGGAGATAGACTTCAAGCCGGAGAAGTCCGCCACCGTCCACAACCTGCTGGAAGAGGAAGGGGCGTCCTTCTGGGCAAAGTCTACTCTCACATCGGCAGGGGAGAGACTCCGGTGATGTGCTACAGCCCGTGGGATCCCTCCACCAGTCCCGGCACCACCAGTGGAGGCTCCGGGGCGGCTGTCGCTTCCGGCATGGGCCTGCTGTCCATCGGCACGGATACCGGGGGCTCGGTGCGGCACCCAGCCAGCAATTGCGGCGTAGTGGGGTTCAAGGCAACCTTTGGCCGCGTCAGCCGCGCCGGGGTCTGGGCGACGTCATGGACCACCGACCAGGCGGGACCGTTGACCAAGACCGTCGAGGACAACGCCATCGCAATGGAAGCCCTCACCGGCTACGACGCCAACGACCTCGTGAGTATAAACCTGCCGCCGGGAGAGTACCTGTCGGGCCTCAACGAAAGTATCCGCGGCCTGAGAATCGGGCTGCCCGCCGACTCTTGGGTGTGGCGGGACTGGATTGGACAGGACGAGGAAGACGCGGTCCGAAGGGCGGTCGCCGTGTTTGAAGAGCTGGGCGCGGAGGTCTCGGAAGTCCGGATTCCCCTGAGCTACGAGGCCCGCAACAACTCCCTGGCCGCCGAAGCCCCGGTCTGGCTCCGGGACAATTTTTCGGAAGACGTGCTGAAGGACTGGGTGGAGATCCACCCGCAATTGGAGCGGGGCGACGAGCAGACCTTCGTGGAGTACATCCACGCCCAGCAGAAGCGCATGGCCATCAGGCAGGAAGTGGCCGGCGTGCTGCAGCGCGTTGACGCCATCGCTATGCCCACCGGCAGCACCATAGGAGACCTGTGGAACGCCGAGGCCGCGGTAATCCGGGGCAGGACCGTCCCGGCCCGGCCCCGCGCGGTTTACCTGAACGGGATGGCCAGCCAGACCGGGTTGCCCGCCATTTCCATCCCGTGCGGCTTTGCCAAAGACGGCCGCTTTCCCGTGGGGTTGCAACTCGTGGGGCGGGACCTGGATGAGGCCCTTCTGCTGCGGTTGGGCTACGCCTACCAGCAGGCCACCGATTGGCACATACGGCGTCCGCCGGTATAGGAATCGCGGCATCAATCTCGCTCGTTCTAAGGAATGGAAAAGCATGGCTGGAAGCGTGAACAGACAAGTCACCCTCGGCGCCAGGCCGGTCAACTACCCCAGGGAATCGGACTTCATCCTGGTCGAGTCCCCGGTTCCGGAGCCGGACGAGGGTGAAGTCCTGGTCCAGACTATATGGCTATCGTTGGATCCCTACATCCGAGGGCGGATGAGGACGGTCCATGCCTACGCGACTCCGATGGAACTGGGCCAGGTCATCGTGGGGGGCGTGGTCGGGCGAATCATCCGCTCCCGGACGCCGGCCTTCTCCGAGGGAGAGATAGTCGAAGGTTCGTTGGGTTGGCAGGAATACGCCGTTTCCGACGGCAGCGGCCTGCGCCGGGTTGACCTGGAGCTAGGCCCCCTGTCCACGGCATTGGGGGTGCTGGGAATGCCGGGCATGACCGCCTATTTCGGCTTTCTGGAGGTTGGGCAGCCCCGCACCGGCGACACGGTAGTGGTGTCGGCGGCTTCCGGCGCGGTCGGACAGGTGGTGGGGCAGATTTCCAGGATCATGGGATGCCGCACCATCGGCGTCGCCGGCTCTCCGGCCAAGATCGACTACATCATCAACGAGCTTGGGTTCGACGCGGGGATCAACTACAAGACGGAAAACGTGTCAGACTCCCTTGGCGCGGCTTGCCCACTGGGGATAGACGTCTACTTCGACAACGTGGGCGGAGAGGTCACCGACGCCGTTTTCGACCACCTGAACCTTGGGGCGCGAATTTCCCTGTGCGGATCGATTTCCCAGTACAACCAGGACGAGCCGGAACCCGGTCCCCGCAAGATGGGGCTGCTGGTGGGCCGCCAGGCCAAAGCCGAGGGTTTCCTGGTAAGCCAGTTCCGCGACCGCCACGACGAGGGCCGCCGCCGCATCGCAACATGGATGCGGGAGGGCAAGATCAAGTACAAGGAAGACGTAGTAGAGGGGCTGGAGAACGCGCCCAGGGCCTTCATGGGCCTCATGCAGGGCGAAAACTTCGGCAAGCTGCTAATCAAGGTGTCGGACGAGTGACCAGGGAGGGTCTTCGGGAAGCTAGTCCAGCCGGGCTATCCCGGAGCAGTTGTCAAAACCCCGGTCGAAGCTGAGAATCCGGCCTATTCCGGCCCGTCGCATCACCGCGACGTGTATCGCGTCACGCGCGGATATGCTTCCCACGGACTCGATGATTGCTCTCGCTTCCCGCACTTCTAACAGGCTGAAAGTCAGCGCCTTGTCATCAATCGAGTCCGGCGTTTCTAGCGCATCGCCCAGGGCTTGAAACCGGTTTATCCCTGTGTAAGCGGTGAAGTAGTTCCTGGTAGACCTCCTTATCGTGCCTCTGCGTTGGCCAATGGAGATTCGCCGCGGGCCTTTCCGAAGGGGAGATGTACCAGATAACCAGTAGCGGCAGGGACTCCCGCGGTGCGGAGGAGGTGATCATCACCTGCCGGGCCTGCGGTTACCTCGGGGAGCATTTCATGGACCGGGGCCTGGCCAAGGTGGGACGGAGCTGCGACCGGTGCGGGAGATAACGCCCCTGCCCCGGGGATCCACGGAAATAGCGTCCGCCGGTCTCACGGCCCAAGACCAGTACCAGGTACAGGAGCCATTGGACAGTTACACGTCGGCCAACACCCGGAGCGCCTACGACCAGGTCTGGCGGCCGTGCCGGTCTTGGGTGGAGGCCCGGGAGAGACCAGCAAGGGTGGCATCCCCCAGGCTGGTAGCCGCCTTCCTAGCAGCCTGTCCGAGAAAAAATGTTCTATATGTAATTCGTTGTAATTTTGTTAGAGATGTCGAATTCAGGATAGATATATACTAATTCACTTACACAGATATTGCATACAACGAAAGTCGTAATTCGCTCTTAATTCCCGGACAGGCTGCTAGCGGAACTGGCCGACCAGGGACTGTCGGTGGCCCCGCTCCGGTTGCAGAAGTCGGCTCTGGCGGCCGTCCATCGGCCACCTCGACCCAACAGATAACGAGGGAGTTCGGAAGGTGACGGCCGGCATTGCAAGGACCAACGGTAGACCGCAACGCCAGGCGAAGCCCTCACCGAGACAGCGCTGGCCGCGGGGAAAGGCCACAGTGAAAATGCCTGTGAATAACCGGGAACCTTAGGACAGAAATCCGCGAATAAACCACAATCATTAGGCAAAAAACCAGTGCCATTAGGACACGCTCAGCACCCGTTGAGAGACCATTTACGAACCTGAAGGCGAGGTGCGGCGATGGCGTACCGGAAGGTTACCAGGGTGGAAATGCACAAAATAAAGCACCTTGGGACGATCTTCGTGATACTCTCTAACGGTGCCGTCAAGAGTCGTGCAATATAGGGGACATTGCAATCGTGCGACGACGCTCACTACCAAGAGGATGATACTGTCGCGGAACCAAGTCCCACCCAAAACCGGAACGCAGATGGATGCCTGCGCACGTTAATGCTACCTTTGCGACAACCGAAGCTTGGAGACCAAATCTTGAACGCGAAAAAACTGATCCTCAGCCGCAAGGGATTTGACTCTGGGTCAGGAGGCTGTCCCAGCCCCATATTCCCCGACGGCACGATGTTTTCTTTGCCCATTCCCTCTTATGACCAGGAAGCGTTCGAAGACCTGCAACACGGCGACGTGGACATCGGGAGCTTGGTCACCGGAATCACCAACGGCCGCATGAGCGGTAAGAACCTAATCCACCTAGACCCCGATCTCAACTTCGACGCATACCGGTATCGGAAAGACCGTGCCAATTGGCAGCAGTGGCGAGGGATGCTCGGCCAAGCTGGCGCCGCCCAGAGTCATCTCAACAGGCAGGACGTTGGCAGCGGCGACGTTTTCTTGTTCTTCGGCCTCTACCGCCGAGTAGCGGAAACCGCGCAGGGATGGCGCTTTGTCAGAGGCTCTCCAGACCTGCACGTTCTGTGGGGCTGGCTCCAAGTCGACCAAAAATATCGAGTGGCCGACATCAGGTCGAATGATCTCCCTTGGGCACACCATCATCCGCATCTCTTTTCAAATTACCGCGACAAGAACAACAGTGTGTACACGGCGTCAAAGAACCTGGACTTAGGCGGCGACGATGATCAGCCCGACATAGCCGGATGGGGAGTGTTCCCCAGGTTCGACCGACGACTGGTCCTGACCAACCCCTATGGACCAGGCGTCTCGAACTGGAGGCTACCGCGGTGGTTCTTCCCTGACGGCGACAAGCCCCCCTAACCTACATACCGACCGCAAACGTTGGCGTCATGATGCCAACCACGCCTACCTACAGAGCGTCGGCAGAGGGCAGGAGTTCGTGCTGGACCTTGCCTGCTACACCGAGGCCAGAGGGTGGTTGTCTGAGCTAGTGAACAGCCTCGGCTCAGACAAGGGGATCTGAGAAGACGAAAGGCGTCTCAGAATAGGAACAGAGCACTGATGCAACAAACTGTACTGAACGACACGAATCAGCCTCGACCATTCGCCACTACCGGTGAGAAATACTGCACGGAATATGCAAACGGCAGAGTGACCGGTTCGAACTTCCCTCATTACGAAATTCAAAGGCTGCCAGGATACTCGGAACGTGGCACACCAAGTCTCTCAGGGAGCGATGTAACCAAAGAACTTGCCCGCTACCTTGTTGAATACGCAGAGAGAAATAACTGCCCGTCGCCCTATTCCCAACGCGAGATCGCGATGTACCTTTGGTGGCAAGCCAGTCGAGGTATGTTGGATTGGGACGATATTCTAAAGGTGATACGCTCGACCAAGAAAAGAGATCGCCAAAAGCCAATCGCTCACTACTTTGGATATCGAGCACTAATTGAAAAGAGTGGATCCGCAAAGGACAAGATACTCATGAAGCTGGTCCGCTACGTCACTCAGGAAGGCGAATGTTCGGGGTGCCTGAAAGAATTCCGGTTTGACCAGTTGACACTGGACAGAATAATGCCTGGTAAATTAAACGGGACATACGAACTGCCCAATGTTCAACTTATGTGCCAACCCTGCAACAACAAGAAGGGGGACAGCTACGACAGGTAGGCTACCCATCTCAGAGACGTGAGAAGGATTGCATCTTACGCTGCCGTGGCTATTTAGGTGTAATAGTTAAGATTTAATCTGACACCCAGCGAAGATTGTGATTAAATGCCCCCAGGATTGGGGAAGGAGTGTCAGATGACAACGCAACAGGAAAAAGTACTGAAGCCCAAGCTGGGTCTGCTGGAACTGGCCCGGCAGTTGGGCAATGTGTCCCAGGCCTGCCATATAATGGGCTACAGCCGGGACACCTTCTACCGCTACAAGGAGCTCTATGAGCAGGGGGGCGAGGCCGGGCTCTATGGGATCTCCCGCAAGAAGCCGGTAATCAAGAATAGAGTTCCGGAAGCGGTGGAACGGGCCACGGTGCGCATAGCGGTGGAGTTCCCAGGCTACGGACAGCTGCGGGCGGCCAACGAACTGGGCAAGGAGGGGATCATCATCTCCCCGGGCGGGGTCCGCTCTGTGTGGCAGCGTCATGACCTGGAGACCTTCAAGAAGCGGCTAAAAGCCTTGGAGAGGAAGGTGGCCCAGGAGGGGTTGATCCTCACCGAGAGCCAACTGGCGGCCCTGGAGAAGGCCAGGCAGGAGAAGGAAGCCCAAGGCGAGATTGAAACGGAACATCCCGGCTATCTGGGTGCCCAAGACACCTACTATGTGGGCACCATCAAGGGCGTGGGCCGGATCTACCAGCAGACCTTCCCGTACATTAACAACTGACCTACACTAGGGTGGCCACCGCCAAGCTCTACACCGACAAGAGCGCCATCACCGCCGCGGACCTGCTCAACGACAGAGTGGTCCCCTCTTCGACGAACAGGGCATCAGGCTGCAACGCATCCTCACCGACCGGGGCACCGAGTACTGCGGCAAGCCCGAGAACCACGCCTACCAGTTGTACCTGGCAGTGGAGGACATCGACCACTCCAGGACCAAGGCCAACCACCCCCAGACCAACGGCATCTGCGAACGGTTCCACAAGACCCTGCAGGACGAGTGCTACAGTCTGCTGTTCCGGAAGAAGCTCTACCGGAGCCTGGAGGAATTGCAGGTGGACCTGGATGCCTGGCTGGAGGAGTACAATAGGGAGAGGCCCCACTCAGGGCGCTACTGCTACGGCAAGACGCCCTGGGAGACCTTCCAGCAAAGCCGGCATTTGGCCCTGGAAAAAGACTTGAGCCGAGGAGGTGACCAATCGGACAACACGACCCCACAGCACTCCGCTGTCAGATAATTCCCATGTGTCAGATGTAGTCTTGACTTTTACACCTTACTTTACAAAATATAGTGTCCCATAGTTGGCGTTGGAGGAAACGTTAGCAAGCCCAACGATGGCCAAAAAAAGCCCCTTCTGCCAGTGCCGGAGAAAAGTTCTGAGAAGACGTCACCAGCCCACTTGGCAATCATAACCGTGGCTGACTCACTTGTGATACTCGCTGGACTCCAGCTTCTGCGACAACGTTCGTACTCTTTCCAACTCTACCGACTGAAACTTGGTAGCCTGCCCAAAAATGCGACGGTGCCAACCGTCCTCTCTGGCATTCGCCGCCGTTTGCACCAAATACGGGGTCCAGTGCCCGACGAACGCTTATTCTTGACGGTCCCGTTTTGGCTCCCAGAGGCAGGTCTTGCCCCACCAAGGGCCTGTGGCTGTCACAGGAGTGGGAAGAATGGGGTTCCGTACACAACGAGCGAAGGGTGAGGGTCTTTCACGGCCAACAGCCGCCGCCTTATTGCCATAGCGGGCCCCGACAGGTCGACTGTGGCGAACCGGATAGGATGTCCCTGTATTACCACGGCCTCATCAATTTCTTTTCCTACTGAAGGATGCAGCAACAGTCCAGATGCTTTGGCCGCCACTGGGTTGGCGTCGTCTTCCTGTGAGCGTAAATAGGCGTAGATCTGATATACGTGCGAGCTACGCAGGGACTCTACCCTGTACTGACCGGGAGTCACTATGGCGGTGAATTTCGTGTCTATAACAACGCGCCGACCTGATCCTGCATGGTCCAAGACGATGTCCGTCTTCATCGATGGGAGGATAGCTGGGATACCTGGAGTGGCATTATCATGTGGCCAACGAATGGTCTTGCCAACGTTGACCTGCCAACCGCTGTGGGATAGAACCACGAAGTAAAAGCCACCCACGGCCTTTTCGAATAGCACCCTCAGGTATTCTATATCGCGGAGGGCGGTTGGCATGGTTGTAAATCCTGGCTCCTCACTAGGTAGGGCTAAGTCGAAGGCCAGCAGAGCTGCGGCCACCATCAGGCGGTCGCGGCTGTCCGAGTGGCTGAAGGTGTTTACCGACACGTCGGCCCGATTCGGTCTCTCAGCGTTTACACCCATGTTCCCCAGCCGGGCCGACAGGAAACTGCATCGACGCGCCAATTCTGCACGGCCTACGATTCTTGACAATTTACTTAAAGCTGCTCGAACGAGGCGATTACGTGGAGTGTCAATAGTGACTTCGTCAAAACGGCAGGCCACCGTGCCTCGTTCAAGCAGGCGGCGGCTAACCGTCTGCCGCAGGTCTATACGGCCACGTACGCGGTTCACCACCGCTTCACGCGTTTGCCAGCCCAACCTCAGGTTCCGCTGTAAACGCCGCTCAACCTCGTGGGTGAGTATCTCTGCTACCAGGTCTGGAATTTCGTCGGGGTTCTCCTCAAGAGAGTTCCGCGTGTCGGCATTTATGCGTCGGAATGCGTCGGACGCGTACAGCATCAAGAGCCAAACATTGCGTATCGGTATCCGGTATCGCCCCGAGATGACATGTGCAACCAATTACAACCCTTCCAACAATGCAGATTTCGCCTGCCGAGCAATATCAGGCGATTCATGCCAATACTCATCTAACAGGGGGCCAATCTCTTTTTCCACTACACGAGCGAACCAGGTCAAGGGGTCGGGTATGACAGCGGACGGCGTTACATAGCTGTGCCCCACTCGGAATTGACGGCCCAGATTCCGGTCCTCAGCGATCTGCTGGTTCAGATTGCCAAGCCTTGTCTCTATGTCCCCCAGGAACTGGACATCTATTCCGGAATTCCGGCTCACCCAATCCCGCCATGGTTGGCCAAAGGTGGGTTCCAATTCCTCGAAGGCAAACCGCCGGCGAAACGCCAAATCCACCAGCGCCAGCGAGCGGTCGGCGATGTTCATGGTGCCAATAAGGTAAACGTTGTCCGGGATGTAAACCCGCTCTCTCCTAAACCTGCGGTAACTCAGGCCAAGGGCTTCGGATTCCTTGCGCTTGTCGGCTTCCAGCAAGGTCAGCATCTCACCGAACACTTGGGCCGGGTTGCCCCGGTTGATTTCCTCAATGACCATCACATAGTCCGAATCCAGGTCATCGCGAGCGGCCTCAACCATTTCCAGGAACGGCCCATCCACAAGTTCCAGCCTTCCCTCACCTACGGGTCGCCAACCCCTGACAAAATCCTCATAAGAAAGGTTTGGATGGAACTGCACCACCTGAACTTTGCCTTCGTCCTTATAGCCTAGGAGAGCGAAAGCGAGTCTGCGGGCAAGCCAGGTCTTTCCCGTGCCCGGCGGTCCCTGTAGGATAAGGTTCTTCTTGAATTGGAAGTGGTCTAGAATCTCCTCCAGTTTGTCGACGTCGATGAAGCAGCCTTCCTCGACTATGCTGTCGACGGAGTATGGAGATGGCATTGAAGGCTCGGAGTTGGAGTAAGAGTTCTCGATATCCGGGTCGGAAAGCTCATCCTCCAACCATCCCCATGTCGCCAGAAACCTGCCGTAGTCCTGAAGTTTCCCGTCAAACGCGAAACCGATCAGATCCTCGGCAGCCCAGGGGAGGGTACCTTTTCCAGGCCACACCTCCCAGACGGTCTTCCTGTAGGTGTAGAAATACCATTCGAGGGGAGGTGCGACCCTGGTCCAATCAACCCTGACATGCCTGCCGTCCCGCATGTTTTGCGTAACAGTCCCGATGGCTTTGATGTACATCCCAGATGCGGACTGCCCAGGGGGTACGGAGAATGGCAAGTTGTTCCTCTGGGTAAAGCTTGCTTTGATTGCAATACGGTCCCCCGGGCGCATGGATTTCACCTTATCCAGGTACCGGTCATGGTAGCCGTTTTCCCAAATACCCTCTTCCAGAAACCGATCGGTTTGGTCGTCGGTGCTGCCGAAAGATGCCCCCACGAACCAACAAGGTCGCTGACTAGACGTTGTTCGAGCAGTTGCCATGTCCTTCTTCCTTGTTTTCCACTGACCACCCGTCCTCATTGAATATGACGCTGAGTTCTACGGTTGTGAGTGCAGTGAGGACGCACTGCTGCTGAAAACCGGCACCGTCACTCTTCAGCGGCACGGATTAGTCTAGTTATCCAGTGGGGCGTTTCACAGTTTGCCCCAATGACATGTATAGTACCAAAACGGGAGGCAATAACCTACTGTGGCAAGGACAGCCAAGGAGCGGAAGATGCGACCATGACCTGCCAGACCAGTTGCTAAGTTGAGAAACATTTCTTCCGACGCGACATGTACAGGGTGGGGAAAGGGTGCAAACATTAGGGGAGACAGCACGATCTCGTGGCGCCGCTGATCCCCCTATCAGCGCGAGCCCTAACCCAGAGATTCTCCCTCCCGAAGTGGAACAACTCGGCGTACTTAAGTCGCTATTGGGGAAGGCCAAGCATTCCCATGGCCAGGGCATGGCAGAAAGAGGTGCATGACCTCAGCCTCGCACCAACGCGCCACTGCTTCTCACTTATTCAATCCTGAGCCGGGCCTCGCTTTGTTGCCACAGCGGCTCTAACTCGGGTCCCGGGTGAGTTCCAATCTCGGATCCTAGGCAGGCTCTTCGAAGGGAGGCCCTAACGGTGTTGAACCTAAAGGTGATTGACTCCAGAGGTTAAGAGATTACATCCCTGCGGCAGTGGAGCAAGACCGTAAGACGCTCCCACTGTAAGCCGGGGCGCAGCGCCTATTCGCTGGCCGACTTCATCATGAACCGGAACGGGACGGCACAACTGGAGGCCCGCATATCCTCCATCCTGTCCCGGCCGGTTGTCCTGGAGCAGGGTTCTCCAGAATATGCGGCCAGGTTTGACCGGTACGAAGGGCCTGCCCGTCTTGACCTGGGAATTTCCGGTCGAACTGATTATGGCGAGAGTCTGTTTGTGGGGTTGGAGGCCAAGGTCGATGAACACTTCGGTTCGGAAACCGTATGGGGAAGGAGGCTGAAGGCCACCGAGGCCCAGAAGAGCAACTCCAGGTCAAGGGCATCTGCCAGGGTGAAAGAGTAGCTGTCCCGGTATTTCGGCGATGACGACGAGCCTTACGAGTCCAGATTCGCCGACGTCGGTTACCAGTTGCTGACGGCCACCGCCGGGGCGGTTGCGGTGGAGGCCGACGTATCCGTATTCTATGTCACGGTCTTCCAGACCCTCGACTATGACGAGGAAAGCGGACGGAAAAACCAGCTCGACTACGATAACTTCATGAGGGTCAGTGGCGGAAGAGTTCTGATTCAGGACACCAACGGTTTCCAGGCGCACGAACTGTCCCTCGACGCTCGACGCTTGATTTGCATTTATGAATGCTTCCCCTTTGGGGAAGATTTTGTGGCATTCCGCTAAGCCATGGGAAATGCTGCACCATGCCAGCGGCAGGAAGTCGAGCTAAGGATTTGCATGGTCGCCGGCCCTCGGTACCGAACCGTGGTGACTGCGGGACCGAACAAACGGCGCCCTGATCATGCTTACGGCGAATTATCACAGGAGCTGGCTGCCGGCTGGAAGACCGTCCCATGTCCTCTACGAATGGGAGCTGTTGAGAAAGTATCCGGAACATCTAAGCGTCATCGGCGACGAGGACGATTGCCATAACTTCGAGGCATGTGCGCTACGCTCAGGCCCTGCGTCGCTCTCAAAACGCTACATGAGGTGTAAAAGATGCGCCCCATGGAAATTCTCGAAGCCGCCCGTTTCTCTCCACCGGCTGCAAAACAGCCGGGTATACGTGCAGTGCCGGTTAAGGCTCCGGCATCGGGTACCATAGCATTCGCTAGCCCGCGAGCTAACCAATTCTTGGCGTCAGGAGGAAACATGGCTGTCTGGGTAATGCGTGGGGGAGGCATTACGTCCCAGGAGGACACGTTCATCAGGAGCGGAAGCATTGGCATTTACTTTGGCGTGGACGGAGATGCCCGAAGGCTTGACGGCGACCTCAGGCAGGAGATAGAGGAGTTTTACCTTTGGTGGAAGCCGGTACAGGCCCACAACATGAGCCCGGCGTCCCTGAAAGGCGTAGTCACGAAGTTCCTCAACCAGACTAAGCTGTTCAGGGACGGACCAGAGATTGGCGATGGCGTGATTATGCCGAGGAAGGCATCAGGCGGGCACACAGTGAGGCGCGGGACCGTAGACAGCGGCTACCAGTTTCGGGACGGTGCTGACTACCCACACATCCGCACGGTCATATGGGAAACCACAGACAGGCCCAGGGCAAGCGTTCCATATCTGTGGACGCCTTCGGACCAGAGGACGATAATCAAGGTGGGTTAAACATAGCTCCCTGGTCAACCCGTATAGCGTCAAATTTTGCTGGATTGCTTCACTGTCCCACACCAACGCGAATCCTCCATTGGCATCAGTCGCCGCTGATTTCAACCTCATACCAGACATCCTCAGGATTTCCCACAAGTTTCCTGGCGTGGATCTCAACTATTTGGGAATCATCATCGATAGCAACTGTATTTCTTGGATGAGTTTGGGTATTCTCGTACTGGGAGAACAATGTATGAAGTGTGGTTTGGGAATGAGCCTGCATGAGCCCGTCACATATGCCAGTGATGAAGTTGTCGAGGTCACCGGTGGACTTGGTATTTGAGCTACCAACGCAGACTGTGACGGCCAGACGAATGTCCTGGGAGAACGGCGGCGCACTACCGAGAGCTTCCAAGGCGTGGTGCCTGAGCGCCACCAATCTACGCGCTTCGGTTGGCTTGTTCCACATTGAATTTCCGCCATCCTTCTTCGGAGGCAGTTCATTCTCCACTCTGAAGCTGATGCTCCTCACGTCCAATCCTCCTGTTTCAGCTCGAGCTGACTAGAGCCAGATCAAATCCCGGCCTTTTTGCAGCAGCCTTACTACTCAGCTCGCACTCTGAGACTTTGACGAGAAGCTACGCAGGTACCTGCATTAGGCCGACACTGTTTCCATCATCATTCCGGAGGCCAACTGGATTCTGTCGGTATTATGTGGTGATGTTAAACTTATCATAGAGTCATAGTCGAGTTAAATGAGGTTTCCGACGATATTGGCAATCACTTGGTCTGCTCCATTGCCGCTACCCGCTGGACATGGAGCACGTCGGCCGGGGTCCGTCAGGCCACGGCCCAAAGCGGCCTGAGAATGTTGCAGGACCCGAAGCAGGCTCGCAGCCGCCTCTGGCCTCAGGAAGCTGGCGTAGCCTTTCAGGCACTCCTCATCGTACCATCCCGTGGGGTATAACCACTCCACGGGGATGTCCCCTTCACAATACCCTTCCCGTCCATGCTGATCTTCGCACCGTGCCCCTGAAGGAACTGGTTAAAGTCCAGGCTACTGAACTGGCCCCTCTGATAGGGATTGGACACCCAGTGCTAACCTGTCCCAGAGCCATCCGATACTATGGACGTTTTTCATGCACTTCAGGCAGCTCTAGGTTTTCACAGATCAAAGCCTCGTCCATGGGCAGGTCCCGGTGAATATACCAATCACAACCAACGACGAAGGGGATTCCATTGACGCGTGAGTCCAGAAGAAATAGCGGAGATGCAGCCAGCGGCCGGATCACTTTGAATGTTGTTCACACTATCAAGGTTGTCCGTCCATGGATATCCGGTACTGACCTTCCTGCGGGAGCTAGACCGGGACGGAGCCGCCTTGATACGATAGCACTTGTGAACATCTGTATTTTCCTTCCGAGAGTAGGTTATGGCATGGCCTAAACCAGAAAATTGGGGGCCAATTCCGTCTGCACCACTGCCTGGCGGTGCATCTGGCCTGCGGGAATTGAAAGTCAGAGTCTGAATCACGGAATCGGTGGCGCTTCGAACCTAACATATTCCTCTCGCGGGATATGGGGCTGGGAACGGGGGATGCCATCTCTTTCTTGATAAATAGCATTGGAAGTACGACGCCTGCTACCGTAGATTCCTATACTTCCAGCAACCAATTGAAGCTGAATGCCGGTGAACTGCAGGTTGTACCGGCTAAACGGCAACTGAGGCCACAATGAACATAACCCCGGCCGATTCAGAATTCTCAATAGCCCCTACGGGTCCGGAAGCCTTGGCTGCTCTCGTGCAAGCTGTGCAGGGGGCACAGGCCGAAGACCCATTTGCCAGGGTTGTGGTAATCGCCCAGAATCCAGACACGGCACAATCGGTACGGCACCTGCTGGGCGCCCACGGCATGATTAATGTGACGGTACAGACCGGACGGCGTCTGGCTCGAGAGCTGGCCCAGCCATCGCAAAAGCCGCTGACCAGGTTGCTCGAGTCCCAGGCAGTGCGCCAAGTAGCTGAGGGCAAAGCAGCGGAGTTGGGGCTTGAACCAGCCGGTCGCAGCCGATTTTATCGGTCCCTATCCAATGCGTTTCGGGAAATGCAGGAAAGGGAACCTGGGCAGGGTCTGGGGACTGGCGAGAAAAGCGACATGAGCCGCCTGGCGGAGGGTCTCTTTGCTGAATTCCGGTACCTGCTTGATAACATGGGCTACTATGCGCCCTCGGACCTTCCCCGGATGGCCGCCGAGGCCGTGGCCGACCCTAAGAGAGAGGGCAGCATAGCGGCGGTAATCTACTATTTGCCCCGTCGCTTGTCCACCGGTGAGGTTGAGCTGGCCAGGAGTTTCCTGGACCGGGGTGGATGCCGCGTCATCGCAGGTCTAACCGGGGATGGCCCCGCCGATGCCCCAATTCTCGACCTGCTGGAACGGCTGGGTTTCAGTGACCGCGAGGAGACGGTGAAGTCTATAGGCGTGGACACCCTTCGAGACCGCGTAGCTGCCGGAGCACTGTCCATCGTCACCGTTCCTGATCCCGAAGAAGAGGTCCGGATGGTCATACGCAGCATTGCGGCCTCGGACAAGCCCTTCCACCGAATTGCCGTAATGTACCGGCAGGACAGCCCCTACGCCAGCCTGCTGCGGCAAGAGCTGGCCTTTGCCGATATCCCTTTTTCCGGTACGGACCACCGCAGCCTGGCGGAGACTCAGTCGGGCCGGCTGCTGCTGGGGCTCGTGGATTTGGCCGCCGGCTTAAACACCGATCCCGAAGGTACCATTGAGCGGGAAAGGTTGGTCGAGTGGCTGACCACGGTCGTCGTCAAGTACCAGCCCCCGGGTGGTAACGGAGGGTCGGGCCACTGGCTCCCTATCCCTTCGACCCGGTGGGCCAATCTGCTGGTAGCGGCCAGGGCCAACGGCACAGTGGCCAACTACAAGAATCGCCTGAATGCCCACGTAGCTAAGATGGAGCGAGTGGCAAGGGAAGTTGGCGAAGGGGACAGTGAGGACGCCGCGTTGGAACGGTGGCGGCGACAGGTGGGCGAATTGCAAGGCTTTGTGGAAGAATTGGAGGCAGACCTCCTGCAACTGGGCGGCATGGCAGTTTCGGGTTGGGACACGGTCACTGCCTACCTGAAGACACTGATCGAAAAGTATCGCTGGTTGTCAAAGGAAGAATCAGAGGAGGACCGCCAGCGCATTGACGACCTTCTGGCGAGTCTGGTGACGCTCCAGGACTGGGACAGGGAGTACAGCACGGAAGCGCTTCAGGAAGTGATACGGGAGGCTCTACAGGGCGCGGTCACCGACCGGGGCCACCCGGTGGGCGCCGGAGTCTATTTGGGGCCTCCTGCCGCCATTGCCGGCGGGGAATTCGAGGTGGTGCATGCCGTTGGTATGGTTGAGCGGCAGTTTCCGCCTCGACCCAGTTCGAACCCGTGGCTGAACGAGAATCCGGACGAATTGCAGCGGTTCTTGGCCTTGGAACGGTACGACTTCCTGGCCGCTGTCTCGGCTGCCAAAAACGCCGTTCTATACTGGCCAGCCGCCACCGCCGACCGAAGTTCCACCCACCCGTCCCGGTGGCTTGCCGAGATAGCCAATCTTCTCCACCAAGAGGCTGGGGGCGAAGGCAGGTTGACCTACGAGAATCTGACTGCGGGCGCTGACCTGAAGCCATGGCTCACCGTCATTCCATCCCGTGGAGCGGGCCTCCGTCGGTTGGACGGCACTCCATTACGGCCCGCCGATGCCTCGGATTACAACCTGATGCATCTCATCAGGCAGCCCGCCTCTTCGATAGCGCTGCACCAAGCCGTAGCATCAGATTCTCGCATGACCAGTGCTTTGGAGGCCCGAGCGGCTCGCAACGGAGGCGCCCTGTCCGGATGGGACGGCCGAATAGATTCTGGTACGGAACGCGTCGCCGGGATAGGCAGCAGAGCCCGCCCGGTGTCTCCCAGCGCCCTGGAAGCATGGGCCACCTGCCCCTATAAGTACTTCCTGAGCCGGGTCCTCGGCCTTACCGCGCCGCCAGAGGCGGAGGGTGACGAGATAACGGCCCTGGAGCGCGGCGCACTGGTCCATAAAGTTATGGAAAGGTTCGTCAATGAAAAGAAAGGGACCCTGGCTGAATTGCTGGCGGTGGCCGAAGAGGAGTTCGCCGAGGCAGAAGCTCGCGGCGTTACCGGATACCACCTGCTTTGGGAGATGGAAAAGGCACCGATGCAGGCGGCCCTATCCGGCTTCTGGGCCGCCGAAGAGCAGTGGCTGAAGGGTGTCGAGCAGATTGAATCCCACGCCGAGGCGGCTTTCGGGCCCCCGTCACCAGTTACCGGGACACCAACCACTGTGGGCGAGGTCTACGTGGACGTGGACGGCTTGGATGAACCGGTATGGCTTCGAGGGAAAATTGACCGGGTTGACGTGTTGGAAGAGGAAGTGAGGGTACGGGACTTCAAGACCGGCAAACCGGAGAATTACCGCCCTGACCGGAGAAACACGCGCACCGTGGCCAACGGGCTGGCCTTGCAGCCTCCCATCTACCGGGAGGTGGCAATGGCACAGCATGAAGGAAAACCTGTCGTCGCATCATTCTGCTTTCCCCTTGCTGACGCAAACACCCACGACGTAGCCCAGTATACTGGCGAAGAGGTCCAGCAGCAGGAGTTCCAGCAAACCATTTCCGGTATTGTCGGCGCCGCTCGGGCCGGTATATTTCCCGCCACACCCGATGGTGAGGGACAGTTCAGCATTTGCAATTATTGTGACTTCAACCGTCTCTGCCCCACTCGGCGCCGTCAAAATTGGGAGCGCAAGGCCCGGCATGATGCTGACCTGGTAGCCCCATTCAACAACTTGGGAGGCAAGTCTGCCATGGTGGAAACCAATGACGACGACAACTAGCGACGGCGACACCCTGCATAGGATTATCAGCGACCTCGACGAGAACTTTATAGTTGAGGCTGGCGCCGGTACTGGCAAGACCTATGCCCTGGTCAGCCGGGTGGTGGCGCTGGTCAAATCCGGCGCCAGGATGCGGAACATCGTCGCCATCACCTTCACCGAGGCCGCCGCCGCGGAACTCTCAGAACGAATTCGCTCCCGTATGGAACAACTGCTGGACTCGGTTCACCCGGATAACGCCGTTGACCCCTTGGCGGAGGACCTGAGCGATGAGGAAATATGCAGGCTCCGCCGGGCTACCACTGAACTTGATCAGGCTGCTATCCAGACCATCCACAGCTTCGCCGCACAGCTCCTGCGCGAACGGCCCCTGGATGCCGGCCTTCCACCAGGCTGGGCCACTCTGGACGAGGTTGAATCGTCCCAGCGTTTCAACGAGACATGGGATAAATGGCTGGAAATTGCCCTGGGCCGGGACACGGGCACCGGCCCCGAACTGACCGCGGCGCTGCGCTATTTGATTGAAGCCGGGGCCGGCATCAACAGTTGGAAGGAAATTGCCAGATCCTTCAGCGAAAATGCGGAGCGCCTAGATAAGGAAGACGTTATTCCCGACATTGACCTGGCTATCCTGGGCCGGCAAACCCTGAGGGAGCTGCAGGAACTGGCCGGAGAATGTGCCGAACCAGATGACAAGCTTTTCGGGCAGTTGGCCGGTGCAATCGAAACTGTCCAAGCCGTACAAACCGTGGCTGATGATCCGTATGCCGCCGTGTCCACCTTGGAAATCGGAGAGAAGGTAGACTTTAGCGGCAATGTTGGTTCTCAAAAGAATTGGTCCACGGAACTGAGGGAGGTGCGGGCCCAATTTCGAGAGATCGGACTGAGATTTCGAACCGCGGTTGCTTCAGGGCCCTTGCCGGAGGTGCTGCGCTGCCTCCGCCGGGAATTTGCCGTCAACTATACGTTGCAGCGAAAGGCCGACGGTGTAGCAACCTTCGAGGACCTGTTGGCCTGGGCACGGGACCTGTTGCTTAACGATGAAGCGCGGCTCTATTTCCAGGGCCGTTACTTGCATATTCTAATCGATGAGTTCCAGGACACCGACCCCCTGCAAGCCGAGATCGCCAGTTATCTGGCTGCCGATCCCAAGGCCAATGTGAGTCAACAACCGTGGCACACTCTCCCGCTGGCTCCAGGCAAGCTGTTTGTTGTTGGCGACGCGAAGCAATCCATCTTCCGGTTCCGCCGCGCCGACATCGGCGTTACGCAGCAACTAAAGGATGGCGGTCAGTTGCAGTCGCTGACTCTGGCCGTAAACCGCCGCTCCCAGTCCCAGGTATTGGACTGGGTAAATGAGGTTTTCGCAAAGCTGATGGTCGAAGAAGCGGGAGTGCAGTCAAAATACGAACCTCTGTACCCTCACTCAGCGATCCAGCAGGAAGGCCTGGGAGCCGTCAAGGTGTTCGGCGGACCTTCAGGTTTGAACGCAGATGATACCCGCCGCCTGGAGTCGGGGGACGTTGCCAACATTATCGTGGCTTCTGCCGGTGATGGGGCCCCTAGCCAGCTGAACGTATACGACAAGGAACGGAGGGTGGTCCGCCCGGCCAAACTGGCCGACGTCTGCATCCTCATACGTTCGCGCACCGGTCTGGGTTTTCTGACCCGCACCCTGGAGGAGGCCGGCATACCCTACCGGCTTGAAGGGGGATCTGTGCTGTTTGACACCCAGGAAGTGAGGGACATGCTCAACTGCCTGAGCGCCATAAACGACCCGACCGACGACGTGGCCATCGCAGCCGCCCTGCGCTCTCCCGCCTTCGCCTGCTCCGACATTGACCTCTTGCGCTGGAGGGAGGCTGGCGGCAGTTGGAATTATCTGTCTCCTTTGTTGGACAACGTTCCATTATCCCAAGAAAGCCAGGAAAGACGCAGGCAGGAACTAGTCGACCTGGGAGATTCCTTTCCGGTGCGGGCCGGACTTCTGGAGATCCGGGCCTACCACCAGTTGCGCCAGGAACTCGGCGTGTCCCAGTTGATAGCCAGGTTCTCCAGGGAACGGCGGCTTGATGAGCTGGACCTGGTGGAGAACCGTCCGCGGGAGATCTGGCGCCGCCGCCAGTTTCTCGGTGAGCAGGCCCGCAGCCTGGAATATGACAGCATTGCCGATGGAGGCGCCCCTCTGACGCTCCATCGGTTCTTGCAATGGGCCGACCTGCAGAAGGAAGAGGGGGCCCGGATCACTGAATTGGCGGTTCCCGAAACTGACGATGATGCGGTGCGGATCATGACCATGCACGCCGCCAAGGGCCTGGAGTTTCCCATCGTTGTGCTACTGGGCCAGGCCCAGGACTCCGCCCGCAGGTATGCGGGTCCCAATACTGCCGGCCTGTTTTTTGACAAGTCAGGAGATTCGGTCCAGGTGAGGTTGGGCGACCTCAGGACTCCGGATTACAGTAGACTGGAGGAATTGGAAAAAGCGCATGCCAGCGCCGAGCCAGTGCGGTTGGCATATGTGGCCGCCACCCGGGCCCGTGATCATCTGCTGGTCAGCATGTATCAGTCCAAGAGCCAGAATAGGGAAAATGCCGACAGCATTACTGCAAGTATAGCCAACTTATCGGCGGGGGAAACACCGCCCCACTCTGAACTTTCGGTCACCACCGGGGCCGGGATCTATTTGAACCCCAATCCTGCCGTGGGCAATGCGCTGGGAGAGTATGACCCCGATGGCTGGCAGGAGGCCCGCAGCAAGGCCTTCTATGGCCGATCCCTCCCCCAGGCCATTACCGCAACCCGCCTCGCCAGGGCCGGCGCTCCTGCCGAAGCGGATATTGAGGATAAAGACACTGAAGTCGATTCGAACCAGCCTTGGCGGACCGGCCGCGGGGGAACCGCCTTCGGCAGCGCTCTCCACGCGGTGTTGCAGGAGGTGTTGGGCCGGATGGCCGGCCAACTCCCGCTGACGACCGACGGCCCGGCAGAGGAGTTTCTGGAGAGCTGGGACGAAGCCATCGAACAACTTTCTCAATTCCACGCTGATGCGGAAGGAGTATCCAGTCAGAACGCCGAAATAGTCCTGCTGGCCCGGCGGACCCTGCGGAATCCCGCGGTGGTGGCCGCCCTGAGGTCGCCTCGGCTGTGGTCGGAGATTCCCGTCGCCGCCCAGGTGGAAACCCCTGCTGGAGCGGTGGTGATAGAGGGCATTATCGACCTTCTGTACCAGGATACAGACGGCCGGTTGGTAATCCTGGACTACAAGTCAGACCAGGTTCATAACGATGCCGACGTGGCGGAACGACTGAGCCACTACCGGATGCAAGGTGCAGTCTACGCCGCCGCCGTTGAAAAGGCCACGGGCATTTCGGTGAAAGCAATGCAGTTTCTGTTTGTTCGCTTGGAGGACGGGCTGCGGGAAGTGGAGAACCTGCAGGACCTGATGGAAGGCATTCCCGAATTGATCGCCAATACCGGCAGTCAAATGCACCAGGTCAACTGAGTAATGTGGTTGTCCGCACTTTCCCAGGCTGCTACGGAGCCCCGCAAATGATCAGTCATTCAGAGTCCACTTGGAGACCTGCATCCTTGCGTCTGGCCTCGTCGCCGGAACGTCGTGGCTTGGGCCAACTGAACTAACCGACACTTTGAGTGGTCTGCTGATGGAGATCCCCGGACCAGGCAATCTGTACCTTGGCTTAAGGCTAATCAGGTTGGACAATATCCCGAGGACGAATATGGTGAAGCTGTCCACGAACTTGTTCGTAAGCTTGAGAAATTGGGATATTAGGTCAGCCGGGTGCTTCGGGTGCATCAATAAGAAAGGATTTGCCAGATAGTAGGACTATGGTAAACGTGGCTTGGGTGACCCCTCCAGGAAAAAGGGTGGGGTCGGGAGGAAGAGATGTAACCCTGGGTACATGGGCCAATGCTAAAGGAGTACCCGACCCGGTAATCCGCGCCCTTGATGACCTCTACCGAATCCAAGGCGCCCATCTGGGTACCTACGAGCCAATCGCCGGCAATGTCAATGGCATTCACCTGACTCCGGCGGAGTTCCTGGCCCAGGAAAACGAGGTCTTGCAGTTCTTCAGGCTGGTAGGCGAAGAAATGGCCCAGATCTCATTTTAGGAATTTTCGCTAGAGGCGGCGCCAACGGACGTCCTCTGTCACTTCGGAGTCTCATGCCCACCCTTCGCCAGGATCGAGGCATCGAGACTGCAACAACTAAGGTCTGGGCCGTTTCGGCCTGAACTTCCAGAGGCCGAGACCTCTTTAAGCAATATCACTAGGAGAGACCGCCCGTGAGCAGCGCGCGCCATCGGATCATATCCTCGCAAGAACTCAAGGCCAGATGGGAAGAGGGATCAGAGGGATTCTCGGACGACTTGAACCTGAGAATTCGCAGAGCGCTGAGTTGGCTCGAAAGAGCCGAGACGGAAGAGACCGATCCCGATGCCGAGGTGATTTTTCTTTGGATCGCCTTCAATGCCGCCTACGCTGAGGAAACCGGTAACGAGCATATAACAACGGAGCGTAACGTCTTCGAGGATTTCTTCAGGAAGCTGATAGCAGTTGACGGTGATCGTCTGATCTATGACGCGCTGTGGGAGAGGTTCACGGGGCCAATACGGCTCCTCCTGGACAACCGGTTCGTTTTCCAGCCCTTTTGGAATCACCACAACCGAATCCCAGGTCACGAGGACTGGGAGCGCAGGTTTGAAAACGGAAAGGATAGAATCCGCAACGGATTGGCTGGCCAGGACACTGCCCTCATTTTGAATACTCTGTTCGACCGGCTTTATGTCCTGAGAAACCAGCTTATTCACGGTGGTGCTACGTGGAAAGGAAGCGTAAACCGCAACCAGGTGACAGACGGAGCGAGAATTCTCGCCTTTCTCGTACCCGTCTTCATTCACCTAATGATAGAGAACCCCCACGTTGACTGGGGACCTCCCAACTATCCGGTGGTTCGTATTTAGAGAAACCTTGGAAGGTGGCTTAGGAAAGTCAATGCCAGTCCGTGGAACGTGTTCAGGAACATGGGTCCTGGGCCTTGGCTTGTCCATGGCGACTTACGTTTGCAGAACTGCCCAAGAAGTGCCATTCCTCAAATCAGGTTATAACTCTCCAATTAAGCCCAATTCTGGTAGACAAAGCCGTTGCATCCAGACACCAAAGGGGGCCGATGTCTTTCGAGGTTACACAGGCGAGTAAGTCGGAGGAAAATTGCTTGACTGTTAAAGGGAGGCATCATCCGATTTCAGGGCCGTATTGCAATGGTTACCGTCCTTTACTTGTTGGAATACTCTTTATCTGAGCCGATACGGCTCATGGAGCAGCCCACGCGGACTGGCTGGTCCACCGCAAGTCTAGGTTCTTGTCCTCCGTCTCCGTAACTGAGACGCGGGCTTAACCGTATACCGTAATCGACTCCACCACCCCTTGGCTGGAAAGGCTAGAGTATGAGTTCCTGCCGGACACAATTCAACCGGGTTTTCCAGCCATTCATATAGCTATAAGGGATGGGGATTTCCAGCCATGGCTGAATATAGGGCTGTTTCCAGCCGCTAGTGACAGCCAGTGCCGATCTGCTTCAACAGGTTGGGATAGTTCAATAGGAGGAAACGTCCAACCCAGAAAGGGCGTCGAGCGCATTGAGCAGGCGGAGGATGATTGAGCAGTGCCAGGGTTCTGGTTGAAAACGGCAGTTTGCCAACGCCAACGTAATATTGAGCGTTTTAAGTGGTAGGTTGGCTCGAGTCCATTACGGTGGGCCGGACTGGACGAAATCAAGAACCGAGGCCGATTCCGACGTCACCCCGTCCTGCGGCATGGGGATGGTGTACGTCAGAACCGCCTCGTCCTCCACGATCTCGATGCCCTGCACGAAGTTGCGGATCAGGGCCTTCCGCTCCGGGAAAGTGCCGTCCTGGAAGAGTGCGCGGAAGTCCGCCACGTACCCCTTGATCTCCTTTGACGTGGGCAACTCCGCCCGCCGCTGCTCCAACTGGAACTCGGCCTCCTCCCGCGCCGCCGTCAACTGGTCCTGGCGGCTCTTCAGGGACAGGATGCGGGGCGACAGGACTTCGATGGGCAACTGCTGGGTCTCCAGGGCCTGGTAGAGGTTCTCCAACCGGGTCTCCACGTCGGACAGCTCGCTGTTGATGGCGGTGAGCCGACCGTTGACCTCGCCGGCCAGTGCGTCGATCTCCTCGGCCACCAACGTGACCAGTTCGGTGATGGTCTCCTCGGTGAGTATCCGCTCCCTGACCTTCTCGATCACCAGGT
>JAPPLU010000068.1:35536-154210 GCA_028874075.1 Chloroflexota bacterium | reverse complement strand
ATATTCTCGCCTAAATATGATCAAAACCCTTGACATTCAAGACAGTTGCTGAGCTCTTGAAGTCCTATCAGGTCGGCTACCACTGCCCAGGGCTGGGAACCCTGTACCGAAGGGACTACGTAACCGTCTCTCGCCGGCATCAACTCCTCGAAACCCGAACCCCGCACCGGTCGCCGTCCCTTTATTGCTCCCATGTAGTCGTAATATGGGACTGCCTGCACCATGTGGGCGGCCAGGCACTCGGCAGCAGCCACCTCTACCTGCTGCCCGGCGCCTGTGAACAGACGCTGGAAGAGGGCGGTCATCGTAGCGGTGGCGGCATTAACGCCGGCCACGTACCAGGACTGGTCCAGGACGTTCCGCAGTGGTTCGCGATCGGAATCCCCCGAATGGTAGAGGTGCCCGCTGTATGCGAAAACCTCTATGTCGGTGGCCGGACGATCCCTTAGTGGCCCACTCAAGCCGAAGGGGGTTATGGAGACTGCGACGATTTCGGAGTTAACTGCAGACAGGTTGGAGTAGTCCAGGCCAAGGCTTTCAGAATCCCGGGGGCTGAAATTCTGCACCAGGATGTCCGCGTCTGCCGCCAACTGCTGCAGGACTCCTTGACCTGTGGCACAGGAAACGTCTAGGGTGATGCCCCGTTTGTTGGTATTGAGATAGAGAAAGGGAAGGCTCTTCTCGTGATGAGGGTCGTCACCTGCAAAGGGACCCTTGCGGCGACAGGGGTCGCCGGTGCCGGGAGACTCGATCTTGATGACCTCGGCGCCGTAGTCCGCAAGCAAGCGCGAGCAGAAGGGCGCCGAGGTGTGGCCTCCTAACTCCAGGACCCGAACGCCCTTCAGAAGGTCCATTCCTACCAGGGTTCCTCGGGCCAGAGGAGCGGAAGGCTCTGTCCACGCTTTGGGAGGACTACCGTACCCTGGCCGGCGGCGGTCTGATGGCCGCGACTGTTGGTCAGTGCAATGGTACAGTCCACCATGCCAAAACCGTCCACCTCGCGCTTGTCCGAGATGGTTCCGGATGCGGTAAGTACGTCGCCGGGGAAGTCCATACCCCGGTGCTGGACATAGAGGCGCTTGAACCAGCCTTCTTCGCCGGCAAAGTCGATCAGCAGTTGACCCAGAAACTGGTTCTTCAACGAACCGTTCACCACCACGTTGGTCAGTCCCTGCTCCGACTGCGCAAAGGGAAGGTCCCAGTGAATGCGCGCATAGTTACCGTTGGCTGCCGCCCACCGCACCAGGTGGGTCGTAGTCATGGGCCCCTTAACCACAGACGGCAACGGTTCACCCACCGCCACTTCTTCAAAATAGCGCTGCCCTGCCTTGCCCGCCTCCGGTTTGGGTAGAATGATATCTGTTATGGGCGGCGACAACTTCACTGCCTCCAGTGACACGGCGCTAGCTTCGCCCTCCGATCTCTCGGTTTCCTGGCCCGGCAGGCTGCGGTGGATGCTAACTCTCTTGGCAACGCTGATTGCCTGCCCTAATTGGTTGGTCTGGGTCTCCTGCCTGACCACGAAGACCAGCTGTCCCGTCCTTCCCTGCTTCTCGAATATGTCCAGAACCTTGAACTGTCTCGTAATCCAGGAACCCACGTAGGCCGGCCGCAGGAACTGCCAGTCGCTGCCCCCGTTCAGCCCATAGCTGTTGAAGGGCAGCGGCACCTGGAAATGTGAATCCTGACCCGCTCCGAAATAGCCAATGGGTGGCCCGATGTCCTTCCAGGTTGCCAACGGAGGGCAGACTATGCCGGCGAACCTCGACCTGGCCGCGTAATCGGCATCCCGATAAAGGGGATTCCCGTCCTCAATGGCATCGGCCACGTCAAAGGCCATCTCCTCGCTGATGGGAAATCGGTTCCGCTCCGGCTCGGTCTCCGTCCCAATCAAGGCTCGGACTTCATCGGTAATCAAGCTGTCGGGCATCGTTACTTTTCCCTTAATTCCTTGAGCAAAATTCTCTACGAAGAGACATAAGGATCAGCGGCTAAGAAAAATTCCCCGTTTCACCCCGTTTCTCTGGGCCTCTCTGTGAATAACGCCTACCCCACCCATGCCCTGGGCGCGATACCCTCAATATCGGTTACCACATCCACTACCGCCGGCTTGCCCGAGTTGGCTGCCTCGGTCATGGCGTCCTTCAAGTCCTCCGGCCGCTCCACGCGTATGCCAAAGCCGCCCATATCCTCGGCCAGCCTGGCAAAGTTGGTGTCGGGGAAGACCCACAGTTCGTCCACGTTGCCGGTGGCGCCCACGCTCTCGTAGGCCCGCTCGTTGCCCTGCTTCTCCTGGTTCAGGGAGTGGTTGTTGTTGATTACGGTCACTGTGTTGATGCCGTAACGTACCGCCGTTTCCATCTCGCTCAGGTGGTACCAGAAGCCGCCGTCGCCGGTGAAGCAGACCACCGGACGGTCCGGCACGGCGCATTTGGCGCCCAGCGCGGCCGGGAAGGCCCAGCCCAGGGACCCGGCGCAACGCAGGAAAGTCTGGGTCGGCTTGTACAGGTCAATCATTGTCCCCGTCCAGATTCCCGAGTGGCCGGTATCGGACAGCAGCACCCCGTCGTCAGGCAGGAACTCGGAAATTTCCTTGCACAGTCGCTCCGGTCGTATGGGCGAGGCGTCCGAGTTGGCCAGCGGAGCCACCTCGTTCCGCCACTCCTGCACCATTTGCTGGGCCCGGCCGACCCATTCGCCCCGGCTGTCGATGGGTTCCAGGTGTTCTATCAACTTGCGCAGGGAAGCGCGGGCGTCGCCCTGCAGTCCCACCTGAATGGAATAGCTGCGGCCCAACTCAGTAGGGTCAATGTCCAGCTGGACCACTGGCGTTCCTGGCTTTGGGATCTGCCATTCGGTGGTTACCTGGCTGCCGGTATGGCTGCCGATGAAGAAGACCAGGTCAGCCTCCGAGACTACCCGGTTGGCGCACCAGCGGGAGTAGGTTCCGCATACTCCCACAGAAAGAGGATGGTCATCAGGTATCGTTCCTTTGGCATTGAGCGAGGTGGCCACGGGAATAGACAGCATTTCCGCCAGTTCCACCACTTCCTGCTGCGCTCCGGACGACCGCACGCCGCCGCCGGCAACAATCACTGGCCGCCGCGCCTCCGTCAGCGCGCGGGCCGCATCCATGATCATCTCCGTCTCCGGTTCGCCCCGGAATGGCGGCACGTGGGTAAAGGGGGCTTCCACGACCACATCCAGGTCTGCCTGGGCGTCCACTATTAATGCGCCTGACGAGCCCTGCAGGTCCAGGTGAGTGGGGCCCGGGGACCCTGCCGTCGCTTCCCGGAAAGCCTGCCGCAGAAGCCTGGGAAATTCCTCCGGGTTGTCCACCATGGCGTTGAACTTGGTAACTGCATTGAACGGCTGGACGTGGTCTACTTCCTGGTAGTAGTTGCGATTTTGCTGCGACGGTGAGCCCCGTCCGGTCAGCGCCACCACCGGCGCTCCTCCCAGGAAAGGGTCCTGCAGCCCCGCTGCCAGGTTGGCCGCCCCCACGTTCTGGGCCATGCATACTGCCGGTCGTCTGGCTGCCCGGGCATAACCGTCCGCCATGTAGGCGGCCGCCTTCTCGCTGTGGGCCATTATCCGGGCAATGCCCACCTGTTCCATCTCCACCAGGGCCCTGGTTACCACCATCGGCATGTAAAAAGCGTGGGTTACGCCGTAAGCCTGCATCGTTTCCACCAGGAAACGCGCCCCTGTCATCATTGGCATAGGTAAACCTCCGGAAGAGAGTTGCTTGCCCACTTTTGTCGGATAATAGCGTCAGGTAGGGGCGCTGGCAAGGGGAACCCGAAACTCTATCGGTCCGCCGTGGGGGAATGTCCATCAGGCTACCAAATTCAGATTGAAAGGCGTATAGTTGGGTCAAATCAACAACCGGATCTACATATGGGAGGCAAGAAAATGGCAGAAATACTGGGCCTTGGGCTTACCCATTCCCCCTCCTTCATCAAGCCCGATGAAGAGAAGGACTATTCCGTTTTTCGCAGCCTTCGGAATCCCAACCTGCCCGAAGAACTGAGGAATCCCTCCAACTGGCCGGAGCCCATGCGCATCGAATTCGGCGAGGACGAAGGGCTCTCTTCGGCCATCAAGGCGCGGGAACGTATCGTAAACGGCTTCCGCCAACTTCGCAAAGAGTTGGACGCCTTTAACCCCGACTTCGTGGTTATCTGGGGCGACGACCAGTACGAGAACTTCAAGGAAGACATCATCCCGCCCTTCTGTGTTATGGCTTACGACGAAATGGAATGCCAGCCTTTCCAGTTGGGGGATGGTGGCACTCGCCTCAACGTGTGGAACGAGCCGGGCGACAAGACCTTCAAATACCAGGGCAATCGCTCCGCTGCCCGAGCCCTTGTTCGCGGCCTCATCGAAGAAGGCATCGACATGTCCTATGCTTACAAGCCGCTGCACGAAAAAGGCGGCCTGGGCCACGCCATCCTCAACACCCTGCTTTACCTGGACTACGATCGCAAGGGCTGGGAGTATCCAGTGGTTCCCTTCCTGGTCAACTGCTACGGCAGCCGGGTGGTTCGTAACCGGGGTGGCGCCGTACAGTACGAAGAGGAGTTCGATCCTCCCGGTCCTTCGCCCAAGCGCTGCATGGAAGTAGGCGCCGCAGTGGCCCGTGTTCTGAAAGACAGCCCCTATAGGGTGGCCCTCATCGCTTCTTCCAGCTGGTCCCACGCCTTCCTGACCGACAAGCACCATCGCTTCTATCCGGACGTCGAGTCCGATCGGGCGCGGTTCGAGGAACTGAAGGACAGCGATTTTGCCGCCTGGAGCCGGATTTCCATAGATCAGATTGAAGATGCCGGCCAGCAGGAATTGCTCAACTGGATGTGCATCGCCGGCGCCATGCAGGAGTTGGACTATAAGACCGAGGTGGTGGACTACGTCGAGTCCTATATCTTTAACTCCAACAAGTGCGTAGCCATGTTCAAGCCCTAGCTTCCGGCCCTGCAGGCGCAGACTCAAAGCGGGGAGGGCCAGCGCCTTCCCCGCTTTTCTCTTTCTACCGTACCAAACAAATGGGGCGGGATAATTCCCCGCCCCATTGTCTCTGGCTGGCAAATGACTTCGGTTATCGTTCGAAGATAGAAGTGATCGGCTGGTGGCCGGCGTTTTCCGTGTAGGGTTCCTCCCGGTAGAGGGACAGGGACTTCATAACCGGAATGTCCTGGATGGAGAAGAGGATGGCCTCGTCTTCGGTGTCGTTGGCGTGTTCGTGCCACGCCCACGACGGGACCACCAGGAAATCACCTTCGCCCCAGTCGAACCGCTGACCGTTGATGACGCTGTGGCCCCTGCCCCGGAACACCTGGTAAACCGCGCTGCTGGTATGGCGGTGGGCCTTGGTGTTTACATTCGGGCGAATCATCTGGATCCAGCAGGCCATGGTCCGCAGCACCGGGCCGCCGGTGGCCGGGTCGGAAAACTCCATGGCCACGTCATCGAAGGGGCTGCCGTCCGTTTGAGCCAGTTCGCGCAGGGCTTCGTGGGTCCGCTCCCACTTGTAGTGCCACAACGGCGAATAGGGAGCGTCGTGGTCCTCCCATGCCGGCCGCAGCGCGCCAGAGGCGTACTTTCGCACCGACTCGCCCACGCCCACGATCGGCTGCTGGTCTTCGGGAAACTGTTCGTAGAAGGTGGCTTCCAGGTTGTTGACCAGGGGCGTGTCCAGGCCGTCCAGCCAGATCATTGGCCCGTCGCCTTCATTATTGTGGTCGTGCCACGTCCACGAAGGAGTCAGCACCAGGTCGCCGGGCTCCATGTAGCACTTGTCACCCTCGACGGTGGTGTAGGCGCCCGTGCCCTGCAGCACCCACCGGATGGCCGTCGGTGTGTGGCGGTGGGCCGGCGCGTTTTCGCCGGGCAGCAACAGTTGCAACGCCGCAGATATGGTATGGGTGGTCCCATGGTCCAGGCCCGGATTGGCCAGGCGAAGCACTCGCCGCTCCACGTCCCGGTCGGGGGTTACAATGTCCCCGCTTCTCAGGACCAGTGGCTGGGCGTCGGCCCAGCGCCAGGCGAAGGGTTCCACCTGGGGTTTCCGCTCCAGCCGGCGGCCCATCCAGGCCGCTCGCAGGCCGGCGGACTCAGTATTGTCGTAAAATTGTTCTTCCTCTTCGGGGCTGACTCTTCCCAGCAACTGAGTCATGGTTCCCTCCTGCATTCGGGATTCTTGGATTAGGTTGATTCTAATGTGGTGGTATTGGAGTGTCAATTTCGCTGAAAAGCGGGTAACGGTTCAGAGTTGGAGGGTATCTCATTGCCAGTTCTACCCGTCATACCGGCGAATGCCGGTACCCTTTATTCCTTCCTGTTGGCCTGCTGCCGGCCTGTATCCCGTGTTAGTCCCTCTGGAATCCCGCCGCGGTGGGCCGATATGACCTGCTGCTGGACGCGATGACCCGCCAACTCTGAACAGTTGCAACAACGAAACTGCCCATAATTCCAGGTGCTACCAGTGGTCCGAAGTCACTCAGCTCTGTTACCGCTTTCCCCCGCCGCCCCGTGCGTAAGTCCGAATTAGTGACGCCTGCCCCTTGCCACCCTGCATGGCTCATCTCCACTATGGAAATACAGATAAATTACTACAGGCTCCCCTCCCTGGTGGCGGACCTGTGTGGCCGCCGTGGACTGGAATCCCTTGCCCTTTGGCGGGGCGGTATCTGCCTCAGGCAGACCTGTTGTGGAAAGACCGGGATGGGCGCAACAGATTCCAATCCCAAATGGGACAGAATGGGACGTAATGGGACACTATTCAAAAAATTCTCACCTTCCTGCCCCCGCTCATCCTGAGCCTGTCGAAGGACGTGCTCCTACCTCGATATACAACCTGAAGGAGACAACCATGAGGACCCTCAGCGAAATCAGAAGAGAAATCCGCGCCCTCCAGCGCAAGTACCACAAGGAACTGACCATCTACCGCATGCGCCGAGTAACCGAAGAGGTCCACCACGAATGCGCCCGTGCCGTGGCCGATCGGCAGGACCCGCCCAAGACCCTGGAGATCATCCGAAAAATCGCCGACAAGGGATTCCGGCTAACCACCTGGATGCACCTGCACAACTACCTGGACCAGGTGCGGGAAAAGAACGAGATTCCCGAACCCCGCCGGATGCTGCTGGCCCTGCTGCCCTGGGCCTGGGAGACCAAGTATGACAACCTTCTCATGAGGGAACTGCCCGCCCCGGAACCCGAACCTGACCTTTCCCTGCTCTGGGCCCGCTGGTTTGCCGCCAACTGAGTAGCGGTGCCCATCGTTGGCGCAGCCCTGTGGCCCTCCCGTTATTCTGCGAAGCGATAAACCCAGGTCTTGGCCAGGTCCAGGGTTCCATTACCTGCAGCTGGGGAAGCCTGCTGCCGCCCAGAATGGGACAGAATAAGACAAAATGGGACGCTATACGAAAATTATTCTCTTCGAGTACCCGTTAATACCTTCGCCATCGAGGATGGTGTATAGTCTCGGTTGTCTACCGCCGGAATGGGCCTTGAACTTCCGTTTGTTGCCTTCCTGTCATCCTGCCTGATTTATCCACGACGGAGGTAAGCCATGGTTGCTTTACCCACCGGAACCGCCGACATTATCCTCCACGGTGGGAAGATACTTACCGTTGATGGCGACGATTCCATCCAGCAAGCCGTTGCAGTCCGGGGGAACCGGCTGTTGGCGGTGGGGAGCGATGCGGAAATCCTTCCCCTGGCCGGTCCCGCTACTCGCTCTCTGGACCTCCGGGGCCACACCGCAATTCCAGGCATCGTGGATATCCACGCCCACCTGGACCGGGAGGGGTTGAAGTCTATCTACCCTTCGTTGGAAGGGTTGCGTTCCATTATTGAAATAAGGGGGCGGATCAAGGAACTGCTGGTGGACAAGGAGCCTGGCGAATGGGTGGTGACCATGCCCATCGGCAACCCGCCCAACTATGCCGACATGCCTCAGTCCCTGGCCGAGGGCCGCTTCCCCAACCGCCACGACCTGGACCAGGTGGCCCCGGACAACCCGGTATACATCAAAGGCATCTGGACGCCCTGGAATGTGCCCCCTTCGGTCTCGGTTGCCAACACGGCCGCCCTTCGGCTGGCCGGAATTGACCGTAACACCGAGTCTCCCGACTCCAGCGTCACCATTGAGAAGGACTCCGACGGCGAACCAACGGGTGTCTTCATCGATACGGGCCGATACCCTTCGGTGGAGTTTTCCCTGATGCGGGTCGTGCCCAGGTTCACCATGGACCAGCGCCTCGATTCCCTGAAAGAGTCCATGCGTCTCTACAACTCCGTGGGCACCACGGGCACCTACGAGGGCCACGGTGTTGCTCCCGAGGTGCTCCAGGTCTACAAGGCCGCCTGGGATGCCGGGAATATGACCGTCCGCGCTAACCTGACCGTCAGTCCCCACTGGCAGTCGGTGGAACAGGCCGCCCAGGAGATGGAGTCCTGGGGCCACTCCTTCTCCGGGACTGGATTCGGCGACCAGTATTTGCGAGTCAGCGGTTACTTCATCCAGTATGGCGGGAACCGGTACACCGCCGAGGCTCGTTCATCCCTGCTCCCCTACACCGGCTGGGCCGGCTTCATCCAGAGCTACCACTCTCCCGACTTCTTTGCGGAAACGGTCAGGCTCGCGGCGGAAAACAACTTACGGGTCAACACTCTGGTGCGCGAGCCTCTGGAAGAGGTTCTGGATGTTTTCGAGGCCGTCGACCGGAACATCCCTCTGAAGGGGAGAAGGTGGACCCTGGCTCACGTCCTCCAGACCACCGAGCGACAACTGCACCGGATCAGGGACATGGGCTTGCTGGTGGAGACCATACCTTTGACTGAGTTGTGGCTTCGGGGAACGCCCTACCTGGACAACCCCGACCTTGCCGACACCGCGGCCGCTCATCGGCGCTACCTTGAGCAGGGCGTGGACTTCAGCTTCGGCACCGACAACAAGCCTTACAACCCCTTCGCCACCCTTTGGGCCGCGGTGGCCCGGCGCGAAAGGGTTACAGACCAGGTTCTTGGACCCGGGCAGCGCCTGACCCGCTTGGAAGCCCTTCGCGCCTTTACCATCGGCGGGGCCCGCTTCTCCTTTGATGAAGGCCGGCGCGGTTCCCTGGAACCCGGCAAGCTGGCCGATCTGGCCGTCCTTTCCGGCGACTTGCTGGACATGCCCGAGGAAGAAATTCCCCGGCTGGAGTCCCGCCTGACCATGCTGGGCGGCCGTATTGTTTACCAGTCCGAGGACTTCTGAAGGTGGACCTCTCTACTTCCGCTTTACGGGCTCACCAGGCCTTGGCAGGGCCCTGGAGGGGCCTCCTCTAGTCCACCACGGCGATGGCGGCCAGTTCCACCTTCAGCTTTTCGTGGGTGGCCAGGCGCGTAACCTCGATAGTCGCGGTGCCGGGCCGGTGGTCGCCAAAGTACTCCCACCAAACTTCGTTCATTTGGTCTTGCTCGTCCACGTTAGTCAGGTACCGTGTCACCTGCACTACGTCGCTGAAGGTGGCGCCGCAGGCCTCCAGCCCCTTCCGAACATTCTCCAGGGCCATGCGGGTCTGCCCCTCCATATCGGCAGGGATGTCGTCAAACTCCGACTCTATGTGAGGGTGACTGTGGTACACCTTGGCTGCATTGACTCCTGCGAGGAACAGGAGCGAGCCGCCCTTGACCTTGACGGCAGGAGCGTAGGGCAGGTTGACGTTGGGGTCTCGTTCGGCGGTGTGGATGATCTCTATTCGGTCAGACAAGTCGGTTTCCTCCGGATGCGGTTGGTTGTGTGCCGGTCATCAGACCGTGCGGCTGTCCATTATAGATTAGGCAGCGCCTCGCTGTGGGCGTTATGTTGACAGTGCCAACGAGCGCAACTAAACTTCCGCAAGTCTTGGGATAGGCCGCTATACAGGGCCGGCCATCACCTCAAATAGCTGGAAAGGGGAATACCGTGACGCAGATCAAGAGCTTTGGAACCATGAACGTAGACTGGGAGGAACGTGTCAACTTCGACCGCCTCCGGACCCAACGTCTTGCCCGGATCAAGGGTCTCCTCGAGAAGTCGGAGATGGGAGCCATTCTGTCCTTTGATATGAACAACATCAGGTACCTGACGGCCACCATAATCGGTACCTGGGCCCAGGACAAGCTGGTGCGATTCTGCCTGCTTCCTCGAGACGACGAACCCATTCTTTGGGACTTTGGTTCTGCCGCCCGCCACCACCAGCTTTACTGTCCCTGGCTGGGCGAACGGTCCCGGGCAGGTATTTCCACGCTGAGGGGCGCCACACCGCCCTCTGCCAACCTGGCCGAAGACGTGGCAAAGAAAATCAAAGCCGAACTGGAGTTACGTGGCCTGCAGAATGAACCCGTGGGCGTGGACGTGGTTGAGCCGGTGGTGCTATTCGCCCTTCAGAAGGAGGGTATCAACGTGGTGGACGGCCAACAGATTATGCTGGAAGCCCGCCGCATCAAGACCCAGGACGAAATCACCCTCCTCAATACCGCATGCGCCATGGTGGACGCCGCTTATGACGTCCTTTACCAGGAACTCCGGGCTGGAGTTCGGGAGAATGACGGTGTCGCGCTGGTCAACAAGGTCCTGTACGAACTGGGTTCAGAATTCGTGGAAGGCGTGAACGCTATCGGCGGGGAACGCACCAGTCCCCATCCTCACCTTTTCGCCGACAGGATTCTCCGCCCGGGCGACCAGGTCTACTTCGACATTCTCCACAGCTATATGGGCTATCGCACTTGCTACTACCGAACGCTGGCCATCGGGAGCGCTTCCCAGGCCCAGATTGATGCTTACAAGAAGTGCCGGGAGATCCTGGACATTTCCATCGACGCCGTGAAGCCGGGCATCACCACTGCCGACATTGTCCAGCACTGGCCTAAGGCCGAGGAGTTTGGGTTTGCCAACGAGGAGGCGGCTTTTGCCCTGCAGTACGGCCACGGGGTGGGACTGAACATCTGGGAGGCTCCGATTTTCAGCCGCCTGTTCTCCCTGGAGCATCCCCAGCCCATAGAGGAGGGCATGGTGTTCGCCTTGGAGGCCTTCTGGCCTGCTGCCGATGGCTGGTCGGCTGCCCGCATCGAAGAAGAGGTAGTAGTTACCGCCGACGGTCCCCAGGTCATAACCAGGTTCCCGGCGGAGGACCTGATGGTGGCGGGAGTGAAGTACTACTCGGCCAACGGGCCGCTGAACACAACGCGCGACGCCCAGTCCCACCGCAACCGGCCGGCGATGCCGGCAGCCCACGCCTGACGGACAGGCAGGGACTGGACTGGTTGGAAAGGAATGGGGCGGAGGAAACTCCGCCCCAAATATTCGGATAGGCGAATCTGCTTTGCTGTCCTGGCTATGGATGCTCTTCGGAGGAGTCAGACATGCCCAGCAATATATCCTCCAAAGTACGGTCCAAAGCCGGGTCCAGGTCTACCGGTTCCACGTAAGGGGTAACGTTGTAGTCCGCCCGGACCTGTTCGATAATTCGCTTGGCTTCGTCGTTATTCTCGGCGATACGGTCCAAGTTGGCCTGCAACTCGCGGGACTCGGTTTCCCCCAAGGCCCGCAATTCGGCAAGATCAATGTCCAGCTTAAAGATCGATTTCAGCCGCCGCATAATGTCGTAGAAAGACCGGTGGTCCCGGAAAATACCCAGCTGCTCGTTGTTGGACACAACAAAGGGATACATGGGCGCCATGGCTCCCAACCGGAACATTTGAACCTCGGGGTAGTCGAAGTGGGCCATGGATACCATAGCCATGCCAATAGTGGGGCCACGGCGTCCCTCCGTGCCGCGGCTGGACATTATTACGCTGTGCCGTTCCAGGTTTTCCTTCATATCGGGGTGGCTGTAGACGCAGTTTATGCGCCGCTCCATCTCCGGAGGCGCCGGGCCGTTAACCCCCTCTACCGCCACCGTCTGTTCAATGCCCAGCTCCTTAACAGCCTGGAAAAACCCTTCGCCGTAAATGTCGATGCGAGCCCAGGGTTCTTCCCCCATGAAGATAATCAGGCCGTTTCCGGCGTCGTAGAAGTCGTTCTCCCTAGTCATTCGGCTGGAGGGTAGGCCGTCCTGGAAGGCGGCGGCCGGCCGGAATGTATCGTGGGTGCCGGCCACCTGGAAAGGGTAGCACAGGGCCGAAACCCGGTCGCCCAGGCGCCCAATGTGCCGTGCCCCCAGTTTTTCGACCAGGTAACGGGGCAGCCCGCTGGAAATTCTTCCGCCGTTGGACCATTGGCGGCGCCAACCGGCAATCATGTATTTCGCTTGAGGTTTTTCTTGGAGGACTAACAACTCGTCGGCCATTCAGCGTTCCTCCCTAGACCAATTCGATGATAATGTCTTGGCCCTAGAATTTATGTAGACGAGGGCACACCAATTATAGCAGGATGTGAACATAGTATGAAAAAGGCAAAGTCCTTCTTGTCGCGTCGGAGCTAGTTGCCGGACTGGATTGCTTCCGCTATGCGCTCGGCCAGCATTATTACCGCCGGATTGATGGGAGCCCGCACAAGGTTCGGCATAATGGAGGCGTCCACAATTCGCAGACCCTCCACGCCGTGGACGCGGCCAAACTGGTTCACTACCGCCAGTTCATCTCCCTCCGGTCCCATGCGGCAGGTACAAGATATGTGCGAGTAGGTGGTGGCTTCTCGTAACAGCCAGCGGTCCAGGGCATCGTCCGTAGCGAAGTCAGCTTCGGAAGGGTTCACCATTGCCCCCACGAACTCCCTTAGCGCCGGGTGGCCGGACAACTCTGCCGCCATCCTAACGCCCTCCCGCAATCGCTCGAGATCAAAGGGTTCTGCAAGGTAGTTGTAGTGCATGTGCGGCTGCACCCGGTAGTCGTTGGAAGCCAGCATCAACTCGCCCTGACTGGCAGGCATCAGCAGTGCGACCATCATCTCCACTAAGCGGGGAACAGACTCCGTGTCAAGAGGGGTCGGATGAGTGCCTTCCCTACGTGGCGGCACGAAGCACGCCAGGCTGATGCTCAGATCGTTCTTCAAGTTAGAGCCGGGCGCAGTGAATCTCAGGGCTGCGCCACCCGGCGCAACCCGGTCCGGGGCGGGATAGCTTTCGGCAATGTTCCAGGTAAGGTAGACCTTGGGGTGGTCCTTCAGGTTGCGACCGACTCCGGGCGAGTTGTGGACTAAGGGAATCCCCAGCCCCACCAGATGTGACTCCGGGCCTACTCCTGACAGCAGCAGCAGGTGGGGGGACCCCACGGCGCCGGCGGAAAGGATTAGCTCGTCCCCTTCTACCACGAAGGTCTCGCCGTTGGACTCCACCTCCAGGCCGGTTGCTTTCTTGCCTTCGAAAAGGACGCGTTTGACGTGGCAGTGGGGCCGGATGGTCAGGTTAAGCCGGTGGCGGGCCATATCGAGGTAGCCCAGGGCCGTGCTCCACCTGATGCCCTGGTGGTTGTTGGATATGCCAGGTCCGATGCCAGTGTCGTCCGGGTTGTTGTGGTCTTCAGAGGCAGGGAACCCGGCCGAGGTGCAGGCCTCGTAGAAGGCCTGCTGGGTGGGGTGCCAATTGTCTGCGCTGGCGTGGTGGACGAAAATCGGCCCGTCGGTACCGTGAAAGTCATCACTGTGATCCGCGTCGGTCTCCAGCCGGCGGAAGAAGGGTAGAACCTGCTGGTAGCTCCAGGCATCGTTGCCCAGTGCCGCCCATGCGTCGTAGTCGTCCGCCGTGCCCCGGTAGAATGCCGACGTGTTTATGGCGCTGGAACCGCCCGTTACCTTGCCACGGGGCACCAGCATCGATGGGGCTGCAGCCGTCGACGTGGCCGTGAACTGCCAATTATGCGGGTCCGCAGTCAGCCAGGATGGGTGGCCGCTGGGTGTCCGTGATACCGGGGGAGATGGCGCGGCGGCAAATCCATACTTTAACTGTTCAGGCAATCGCGTGAAGTCGGGATAGTCTGGACCCGCCTCCAGCAGCAGCACCGACCTTGCCTGATTTTCAGACAGCCTGGCTGCCAGCACACAGCCGGCAGAGCCTGCGCCCACGATCACTGCGTCGTATTTCATTGCTACCTACCGCGCTTCATTTTTTGTGGAAGATAGGAATCAGCCTAGACTAACAAAACCGGCCAGCGGGAAATCCCGACCGGCCGGCTTGCCTACAGTGATTCGCCGTGATTTAGTCGTCCGCGGGTACAGGTTCCGCTATGCGGTTATCCACCAGGTCTGCGCTGCAGGCCGCATCGGTCAACAGGCCCCATTTGACCATCCAGTGGTAAGTGTCCTCGACGATTTCGTCGTTGTAGGGCGTGTTGTAGGAGTAACGAATGCGGGTCAGGTGGAAGTCCTCAGGGGTAATGCCTCCGTATTTGACGGCTACCGATGCAAACCTTGGCTCGTCGATCAAGTAGTGAAGGTACTTCCGCTTGTCGGCGTTGACCATATCCACGGCTTTGACTACGGCCCGGTTAATGGCGGTGAAAGTCTCCTCGTCCATATTGTCGCTGGCATTCTCGGCGCCAAGATAATGCCCCTCGCAAACCGGCCGGCAGCCCAGTTTCTCAGCGAGGGTGATCCAGGGCTCCATCAAGGCGGCGGCGTCCACTTCCCCGTTCATCAGCGCTTCAAAACGGTACTGGGGAGAACCGTAGTGGACCAGCTTGATTTTTTCCTCCGGCAGGTAACCCGACAGCAGCCTGAGGGCCACGTAGTGGGACCCGGCGTGGAACTGGACGGCGACCGGCCTGTTGCCCAGGGTTCCAGGGTAATAGTGGGACGAATCTTCCCTTACCAGGATGGCCTGGCTGGCTACCGCTGATCTGAGGGCGATGATCTTGGCGCCCTGCCTGCTCTCATAGGCCCGACGGACCTGTCCCTCTTCTCAAGCGCGGTATATGGAGACCTTGGCGTCCTCAAAAGCCACGTGGCCCAGAATAGGGTTCACTTCCTCGGGATTCTCGGTGTGCGCCACTTGGCCGCTGCTGACGGCGGTAACGAACTCCATGTCGATGCCCTCGGCCTCAAACAGACCCTCGTCCTTGGCCACCAGCCAGGGCAAACTGAAAATGGCTCCGTTGATTTCGCTGACAACCTTTCTCATCGGTGTCGTCCTCCACTGGCCGTTATGTCGCCCTACTCTATTTTAGCTTTGGCGCAAGTGTACCAAAAGGTTGGTAAGCCGTCCATTTTACGCAAGCATTTCGCAATGGACCGAACGAAACGGCCAGACCCAGGGCAATCGCATTTTGATTCTGGCAAAAGGGACGCAATTGTCGCTCAAGGGAAGCTCCGCCGTCTCCAACTCGGAGGTTCCCGACCGCCACAGGCGGACGTTACGCCGGCGCGGTAACGACGAAAAGGGACGCGGGAAATCCGATGCCTTCAATTAGACGAGAGCGCCTAACCACCGATTTAGAATCCTGAACCATTGGTCAAACTATGGGTTCCCGACGGTCTTTGGGACATTCACCCAGGGTAATTTTTTGTATTCGTGCCATTTTGGGCCATTTGGGGCCGTTTCCTATTTGAAACACAGGCTGGAGACGACCCCGGTGGGCCGAAAATGGTCCGCCTTCCAGATAGGAAAGGGGTTGGAATAGTGGGCCATTCCGGGCCGTTTTGGGCCGTTTTGGGCCACTGGCTAAACCTAAGCCGATGAGACGTCATCACCCCCGGCTCCTCTCCCAGAGAGAGGTGTAATTCACGATTGACCGGGCTTTGGATGGAACGTGCCATGAAAGTATGTTAGGGAAGCGTTAACCGAGGAATCAAGAGGCAGGTGTCACCAGGGCCATGGCTTTTTGAGGTCGGCAAAAGGGGCGTCCGCCGGAGGCGGATCGCCCAAGGGATTGCCCCGTAGTCTCCAGGTTCGAGATGCCATTTGGCGCAGGAACGACGGACTTTCCCGAATCATGACGCGATTGCCATGGGCCGAACCCTTGGAGCGCCCGTGGAAGCAGTTAGATGGCTCCAGGCAAAGTGTAGAGACTGAATCGGGCTTGCAACCTTCCATAGGCCTCCGCCCAGCAAGCCTTTACAGCAGATTCGGTGAAACTTGACGCTATATGAACCCCCAACTACAATCCGCCTCAATAAGCTCCATCAGCGTAACTGAAACTGGAATTTGCCCTCCAGCCTGAAGGCAAAGGGTTAAGTGAAGGGGGATAAGAATGCCGCAGATGACCGGAGGCCAGGCGCTGGCCCGTTCGCTGTATCTTGAGGGTGTCAGGGTCATCTTTGGCCTGCCTGGAGTCCAGCTTTACCATGCCCTGGACGGACTGCAGGGCGAGCCGGGCATCCGGTTCATAACCACTCGCCACGAACAGGCCACCGCATACATGGCCGACGGGTTCACCAGGGCAGGCGGTGGGACGGGAACAGCCATGATGGTTCCGGGGCCAGGCCTCCAGAACGCCTCCGCAGCCATCGGCACCGCTTACGCCGCCTCTTCGCCGATGCTGGTGGTTTCCGGCCAGATCGAGCGCGACCTGATTGGCCGCGACCGGGGCATCCTTCACGAGGTCAACGACCAGCTGGACACGATCCGACCGGTAACCAAGTGGGCCAAACGTATCCTGGATCCGGCGGAAGTGCCGGAGGCTGTCCACGAAGCATTCCACCAGTTGAAGACCGGCAGGCCGCGGCCGGTGGAAATTGAAATTCCCCCGGAGACGCTGGCGGAAGTGGCCGACGTGGAGCTGCGGGAGCCCGAAGAATATCCCCACCCGGCGGCCGACCCCGAGGCCGTAAGAACCGGCGCTAGGATAATGTCCGAGGCAGCCAATCCCCTGATCTGGGCCGGTGGCGGGGTAATCTACTCGGAGGCCCAGGAAGCCCTTCTGCGGGTTGCCGAGCACTTGCAGGCGCCCATAATCACTTCGGCGGAGGGCAAGGGCGCGATTTCCGACCGGCATCCGCTGGCCCTGGGCGCCCAGCGCCTCCGGAATGACCCGATTGCGAAAGATGAGCCTCATTTCGACGCCATTCTGGCAGTTGGGACCCGCATGGCCAACCCTGCATGGCTGGGCGGCCAGCAAATAGTCCAGATAGATATAGACCCTGCGGAACTGGGCCGCAATTACGACAACACTTTCGGCATTCAGGGCGACGCCCGACAGACGTTGGAAACGCTGTACCAGAGCCTGGCTCAGCTTGCCCCCTCTCGGGAGAGCAGGGCCGACGAGTTCGAAAGGCTGCGGCAGCAAAGGGTGGAGACTTCCATCAGGGTTGAGCCCCAGGAATCCATTACCACTACCATCCGGGACGTCATGCCCGATGACGGGATCCTTATTTCCGGAATGACCCAGATCGGGTATTACTGCCGGGCCTTCTACCCAGTATACGAGCCCCGCACTTTCTTGACCTCGTCCTATGCGGGCAACCTGGGCTATGCCTATCCGGTAGCGCTGGGCGCCAAGGTGGCCCAGCCCGACAAGGCCGTGGTGGCAGTATCGGGCGACGGCGGCTTCTTGTTTAACTCCCAGGAGCTCGCTACAGCCGTCCAGTACGGCATAAACGCCGTGGTGATCGTATTCAACGACAATGCCTACGGCAACGTGCTGCGGGACCAGGTCAACCGCTTCGAGGGCCGGGTGTACGGCGCCGCCCTGCACAACCCGGACTTCGTCAAGCTGGCAGAGGCCTACGGCGCCAGGGGCGTTCGAGTAGAGCCGGAGAAACTGGGTCCGGCCCTGCAGGAAGCCCTGTCCATCGACGCTCCAACCCTGATCGAAGTGCCCGTTCAGGCCATGCCCACTCCCTTCGAGTAAGGGAGCATCAAGTTGCCTATCGGAATACGGAGGACACCACTTGCAGGAATCCTCTAGGAACCCCACCGAATCGGGTCCAGTCCGATTTGGGATCTTCGACTGGATAGACTCGAACGGCGAAAACGCGGCTGACCTGTACGAGCAGCGCCTCAAGTACCTGGAGTACGCCGACGCAGCAGGTTTCTACTGCTATCACATGGCCGAACACCAGGGCACGCCACTGGGTATGGCGCCCTCTCCCAGCGTGTTCCTTTCCGCCGCCGCCCAGCGGACGAAGAGCATCAGGTTGGGTCCTCTGGTTTATCCGCTTCCATTCTACAACCCGCTGCGCCTGGTGGAAGAAGTCTGCATGCTGGACCACCTGACCCGGGGGCGCATGGAGATTGGCGTGGGCCGGGGAATCTCGGCCTACGAGCTGGACTTCTTCGACATTGACGTGGACCAGTCCAGGGATATGTTCCGCGAAGCCCTGGACATAGTCATTTTGGGCCTTAAAACGGGCAAAGTGACCTATGAGGGGAAGCACTATACCTTTAAGAACGTGAGCTTGCCGATCCGGCCCTGGCAAAAACCGTATCCACCTCTCTGGTATCCCACGGCCAATCCCGACTCCATCCGTTGGATTGCCGCAGAAGGAATCAGCACAGTTACCCATTACCCTCCAATGGAAGTTATGCGGGAACACATCGAACTGTACAAGTCGGTGTGGGAAGAGAACCGGACCCGTCAGGACCGGATGAACGGCCACGAAGCCGAACCCAAGTTTGGCATTACCCGTCATATCTACGTTGGGGAAACCGACACTGAGGCCCTTACCGTTGCCAAGACCGCATTCGCCGATTTCATCGCCAACTTTAACCATCTGCGCATTTTGAACGGCGATGACACCGGCCGCACCAACTACCTGGCCGACTTTGAGGGTCGCCTGGCAGATGGCCTTCACATCGTGGGTTCCCCCGAAAGTGTTACTCGTACGCTGAAGGAACACCTGGACATCACCGGCTCAAATTACTTCGTCGGTTCCTTCTTCTTTGGCACCTTGTCGGAAGAACAGACTCTGAATTCGCTGCGGCTCTTTGCCGAACAGGTAATGCCCCACTTTACGAAGGAAAGTGCTGCCTAATCGTCTGGGAATTGTCTTGGTCCTCAAGGCACAGCAGGATTGAACTTTGGATAACGTCACCCGCCTGGCGGAACTGCATGCCAGCATAGTAGAGTGTTCGCTCTGCCCCAGGCTGGTTGAGTACCGGGAGAGGGTAGCGCGAGAGAAGGTAGCCAGGTTCCGCGACCACGAGTATTGGGGGAAGCCCGTCCCGCCCTTTGGCGACTCGAAGGCCAGGCTCCTGATTATGGGCTTGGCGCCGGCGGCCCACGGGGGCAACCGCACCGGGCGCTCCTTCACGGGCGACCCCAGCGGGGACTGGCTTTACGGGGCCCTTTACCGGAACGGTTTTGCCAACCAGCCTGCCTCTACTTCCCTGGACGACGGGTTGGAACTCAACGGGGCTTATATCACCAATGCGGTCAGGTGCGCACCGCCGGACAACAAACCTGCTACGGCAGAGAAGTTGGCCTGCCAGCCCTTCCTGGTAAGAGAGCTGGAATTGCTGGACCAGGTTAGTGTTGTAGTTGCCCTTGGCAAGTTCGCTTTTGATGCTTACCTGCAGGCTCGGATCGCCGCCGGGGCAGCCAATCCCAGGCCATTGCCGAGGTTTGGACATGGAGCGGCCTGCGAACTGGAAGGTGGGGTTACACTTGTCGCTTCTTACCACCCCAGCAGGCAGAACACCCAGACCGGGAAACTGACATCGGAAATGTTCGACACCATTTTTCGCCAGGCACGAGAGATGTTGGGGGCAGACGTGATTCTGCGGGGGAATCGTCATTCCGGCAAAGGATGAAATCCAGGGTTCCGGCCTGCGGGATTACGGACTCCACCGGATTGATGCTATCAGAGGCGAGTTGACTGCCTGCAAGACGCGGGTCGCAAGGAGGGATAGTCAGTTCACGTTACTGGGTCGCGGGCTCAAGCTGAGGGAAGAAAGAAAGCTACTAACCGAACTCATCCAGCATTTCCCGGAATTCCCTGATGTTCGGTGTATCCTCGACATAGAGAGGGAACCCCAGGTGCCCGGCTATGGGTGCCGCCAAGTCTGCCATCTCCGGTCTGTCAATCACCAACTCCGCGAGCAAGAAAGGCATTGCCTCCAACTACGACACCAGCGCTGCCTGGCGCTCCGCCGGCGTAGGGGCGGGGCCACTCAGAATGCGGGGAAGCACCAAGCCTGAATTTTGATCAGTTATTAAGGCTTTGGAGATAAAATAGGGACACTCACCGCGACTTGCCGAAACAGGCGTGTGTACGAAGAACACACTGAACTCGAAGGTGTTGTCCGCACAGGGTTATGCATCGACTAGTCGCTCCAGTCGCTCCCCATAGGCGAACTCGGGCGCCGGTTCAAGGGCATCAACCGAGACAAGTTCCCGCTTATCCTGCCAGTTTTCACCGTTGAAGCTCCTGATTAGGGGCAAACCGGGGTATTGTTCGTCGAATAAAGGAGACTGGCCCTCCTCAATCTTAGCCGCCAGATCCATAGTCTCTCTAAGCGCTATTGTAAGTAAACTTGTTTCTTCTGTTTCCAGCCGCCAGGGGGCGTAACCGGGCCGCATACTGCGGAACGCCGGCCAGCGTCGGCGGCCCCGGTAGCGCAATCCCAATTCCTTCATAACATTCAAGTCGTAACTGTTTTACTGGTTCCTGTCTGCCAGTTGCGCCGAGCTGGCCTTTATCGTGTCCAACAAGTCTGGAGAGCAAAAATCATCCTCAAACTGCGTAACCCTTAGGTAGTGCCTCAGACCCTCGTCGCCAAGGTAAACCGACAGACCAAACTCCATGCCGCTTCCGCCCAGGGCTACGCAGTACGCCAGCTCATGCCAGATGGGATGGTCCAAGACTACGACGGATTCTTCCAGCCATTGCCAGGGTTCGGCGGCGTAGTAATGGCGAAAAGTTTCGTGAAGTTCCAGCCGTTCTTCCTTGCCGGGTTCCGCCCTATATTCTTGCTGCCCTTTTCCTGGTAAAACTGGGTAAGACCGGCCATTCCGGTCCGCCTATAACTGGTGAACCGCCCGATAACAGGCAGATGCAGCCTATTCCCGGTCCAGGAACTTTTGCACAGACTCCATCATGGGCGACCGGTCGTAGGTGGCGTACATTATCTGGGCATTCCGTACCTGGTCTCCCGCAAAGAACCGCTCGTAATGAAGGCTGCGGGCGCCAAAGGCGCTGCAGGAAATGTCCCAGGCCAGGTGGAACAGTTTAGTCCGGTCCAGCGCAGTAGCCGTGTCTGTGGCCAGGTAATGTTCCAGGTCCGGCGCAATCTCCGAGTCGAAGTCGGCCTGCCCTGGCAGGGCCATCAGGCTGCTGGAGCCCAGTAACTGCATGATTTCTATCATGCGCGGGTAGAAACTGCGGGCATACATGTTTTCCGCCACAGTCAGCGGGACTCGGGCCGGAGTTAGCAATCCCCACTCGTCGGGCGCCGCGTCCACTTCGGCGGACCGGAGCAGCGCCTTGATTACCTCCAGGTTCATGATCATCTCGGCAATGCGCTCCTGAACGTGGGCCTGATCACCGGAACCCAGGGTTTCCACCATCAACGAGGCCGTCCCCAGTAGAAACTCCGTTTTGGCCACCAGCCGCGTAACCACCTGGTGGAAGCTGTGATAAATCCAGCCGGTCCGATTGGTCATGTTATTGCAGCTGTCCACGTCGCCCAGCAGGAATACCCGTTCCCACGGCACAAGGACGTTATCAAATATGGCCACCGCGTCCATTTCCTCGAACCGGGCGCCGAGGGGATGGTCGAAGGGAGTGCGACCGTAGTCGAAGCTTTCCCGGCAAATGTAGCGCAGGCCGGGAGTGTTGCTGGGGATGGAAAAAGACACAGCGTACTGGTGGGCGTTGTCCGCCGTGTGGTGCGACCGGGAGGGATAGACGGCGATTTCGTCGGATAGCGGGCCCAGGGTAGCAAGCACCCTCGCACCCCGCACCAGAATGCCGGAGTCTGTCTCCTTGACTACCTTCAGGGCAACGTCCTCGGCAAGACTGTCCGTTATGTAACGCTGGGGAGAACGGCTGCGCTGGGGATTGACCAGCGTGTGGGTCAGGCAAAGATCCTGTTCCCGGATAAGCTCGTAGTAACGGCGCACGTTCTCGCCGAACCCCTCCCGGTCCATGTCGAAGTAGGGAGCTGCCGAGGCCATTGCCACGAAGGCGGCGTTCATGTAGTCCGGGGTACGGCCCATCATCCCGCCATGGTAGGTAGCCCATCGGTAAAACATACGCCGCCGGCGTTCCAGGTCGTCAAGGTTTTCGGGCATTTTGAAAGACATACCCACCCGGTCGCCGGTTGTCGGGGACCAGTAGGTCATTTCATCCAGCAGAGTTGGGTCGTTCTGCATGTCGTACAACGCCGCTACCGATCGCGCCCCATTGGCAAATCCGGGGTGCGAGGTGACGTCCTCCACCCGTTGGCCGCCAACCCACACCTCCGGCGGCCGCTCTTTCAAACCCTGCAGGTACTCTTGTCCCGTGCGAGCCGGCATGCGATGAACCTCCGCATATCCCTTTTATTCAGTATAGCAGTAAGATGCACGGGCCTAGCTGATTGGCAAGCAGATCGTATTTTGAGAGGTTGAAGGGCGGCTTGGAGCCGGTGTGGTCAGAAAACAGGGGGGTTCGATTGAAAATGGTGGCAGGGCTCCGAATAGAATTCAGCTTTGCGTACGCCAAGAATTCCGTTTTTCCGCCCATATCTACTCAATTACGTTCATTTTCAAGCTTTTGCTTCTTGTCGATTGCCGTCCGTTTCTTCACTGAGAAGGTACGTGTGTTCAAGAAAAGCTGACGACCGTTTTTTTCGTCGGTTCTCAGTTTCAAGATAGCCAGGCGACATGCAGGAAGGCAAGAGGTACTTCCCCCTGTATGAGCCTGTCTGCCTACAACGACGGCAGCAATTGTGGAGCGAAATTCTTTGATGCGTTGGCTCTATGCCACGCAGCCCGTTGCCGACAATTCTTCGGCGGTCTACTATAAATAAAATTCCATTTTATTCTCATTGTTGCCCAGTGCGACAACGCTGGATCCGGAGAAATGCAGATCACCTGCTAGCCTAATGTCCTTTTCGCGTGGCACAAGGAATATATGGCTTGTCCTCAGGCATGGGTGGTCTGTCTATGTGAGGAACCCGGATCCAGAGACGGCGCCCATATAAAGGAGACATGCAATGCCCGGTCATTCAATTGACGTAGGAAACGTGGAACTGGTATCTCTCAGCGACGGCGAGCCCATTCGTTCTCCATTCATGCCGTTTCCGGACACAACCATTGAACAGTGGAGAGAGTTTCCTGATCTGCTGGACAGCGACGAGCAGATTCGGAGCAGGTATGGGACTACTGCCGTACGCTCAGGCGGCAAGTTGATAATTGTTGACACGGGCCTGCAGGCCCCGGACGGATCGGGCACTCTGCTGGCTGACATGGAACGTAAGGGTGTGGACCGAAACGCCGTGGACCTGGTGGTGTTCACCCACTTGCACCCTGACCACGTGGGCTGGAACCTGGTTGAAGGTCAGCCTACTTTCCCCAACGCCCGGTACCTGGTACCTCGCCGGGACTGGGACCACTGGACTCATGCCGAGGTCGTTGCAGGCGCTCCCCACATCTCCAGCCAGGTGCTGCCGCTGAATGAGCTAAACATCCTGGACCTGTTTGACGATGATTACAGCATAACCGACGAACTGACCACCGTATCCACGCCGGGCCATACCCCCGGCCACGTTTCTATCGTGATTGCATCCCAGGGCGAACGGGGTTATATTCTTGGGGACGTGGCCCATACGCCAGCCCAGGCCCATTACACCGATTGGAATCCGATATTCGATGTGCAGCCATCCGTCGCGCGCACTACCCGGCATTCGGTGCTGGACATGCTGGAGTCGGAAGGCATCCTGGTATCGGCGGGACACTTCCCTGCCCCGGGATTTGGTCATTTTGTCCGCTCCGGCGGCCGGCGGCAATGGCGTGGTGTCTAGGTTGACCGCGACTGTCCCCATAGCTGGTACCGTTTGACTACCGGAGCGATTGGGCTGTACCCGCCACGCAAACGAAAGAAGAAGGAGAAACGATGATTTACGAAGTCAGGACTTATACGCTGGAACCCGGATCGGTTCCCCAGTTCGAAGAGAGCTTTGCGGAGGCCCTGCCCCACCGCGAAAAGTACTCGCCCCTGGCCGCTTTCTGGCACACCGATATTGGCACCCTTAACCAGGTGGTGCATGTTTGGGGTTATGAAAACCTGCTGGAAAGAGAGCAAATTCGAGCCGAAGCTGCCCAGGACCCCAACTGGCCGCCCCGCGACACCAGCATGATTATGACCATGGAGTCGGAAATCTGGAACCCTGCTTCATTTATGCGTCCCATGGGTGGCGGGCAGGAACTGGGCAACGTGTATGAAATGCGTGTCTACACGTACAAGCCGGGCTCTATACCCGAACTTTTGAACCGGTGGGAAAAGGCTCTCCCCTGGCGCGAACAATTCTCTCCCTGCGCCGCTGCCATGCACTCTGAACTGGGCGGTTTGAACCGCTGGATGCACATCTGGCCCTACAATGATCTTAACCACCGCGAAGAGGTGCGAAAGGCCGCCAGCGGTACGCCAAACTGGCCCTCGGGCGCCCCTGGCCGCATCAGGCAGGAGAACAAAATCTTGATCCCGGCCTCCTTCTCTCCCATGCGCTAGAGGTCCTCTTTCGATTTCTTTGCGCCCCTGGTGTATGCTTTCAGGAGGCCAGGGGCGTAATCATTTTGGCCACGTGCTTTTCATGCATATTGATAGCCTGATCGACTCCGTCGAGACGCCCGCCTTTGTCTATGACGAAGCTGAAGTTCAACGGGTCCTGGATATTGCCAGGGCGGTCCAGGCGGACACGGGCTGCCGAATGCTCTATTCGGTCAAGCCCTTATGCCTTGTCCCCTTACTGGAGCTGATGGCCCCGCAATTAGCGGGTTTTGCCGTGAGTTCGCCTTTCGAAGCCAGGCTGGCGCGAGGCGCTCTGGCTGTAAACGGTTCGATTCACTTCACCAGCCCCGGCATTCGTACCTGCGAAGCGGGCGAACTTGCTGAACTCTGCGATTACGTGGCGTTTAACAGCCTGAGCCAGTGGAGGCGGCACAAGCCAGATTTTAGGGAACGTGCCAGTATGGGTCTTCGTGTCAACCCTGGACTCTCTTTCCTTGATGACGAGAGGTACGATCCTGTCCGCCCGCATTCAAAGCTCGGAGTCCCAATTGATGAGCTGGCTGATGGAGAATCCGGTGGCAGTCATGCACTGGCTAAGCTGGAGGGCGTTCTGGTTCACTCAAACTGCGAGTCCACCGATTTTGCCGAACTCCAGCAGACAGTAGATTGCCTGGAGGATAGAATGCCCGATACCCTGGCGCGGCTGAAATGGCTTAACCTTGGTGGAGGCTATCTTTTCAATGAGGGCGTAGACATTGAGCCTTTGTGTCGAACGCTCTGCTCCCTGCGGACGAAGTATGGTATTGACGTATTCCTGGAGCCGGGCGCAGCTTTTGTCCGGTCGGCCGGATATCTGGTTGCAACGGTTCTGGACAGATTTGCCGGTGGAGGCAAAGAGGTGGTAGTGCTGGATACTACAGTCAATCACATGCCGGAGTTGCTGGAGTTCGACTTTGAACCCGATGTGGCGCAGCATAACGAGGATGGGGAGTGGCCCTGCATTCTAGTCGGTTGTACTTGCCTGGCTGGAGACCTTTTTGGCGAGTATAGCTTCAACCAACCCCTGGAGGTGGGGGACCGGGTAGTGTTTCTCAATGCCGGCTCGTACTCGCTGGTCAAGGCCCATACTTTCAATGGCGTAAACCTGCCCAGCGTCCACTCAATGGACAAGCTGGGCAGGATTCGATTGATAAAGAAGTTCACCTACGAAGATTACGCCGCCCGGTGGGAGACCAATGTCCGCCGTCCTGTATGAAAGGGAAGTAGCAGTACCGGTGGGCACCGCCGGCCCGACAGCCTTGGCGGCGGTGGAGCAGGGAGTGCAGGAAGCCCTGGGTGCCGGAGAAGTTGCCATCCGCATGGCGGTTACTTCATCCTCAGCGCGGGAATATCGCTGTGAAGTGGGCTTGGTTGCGGGACTGAGCGCAACCCAGGTTCCTTCCATGTTCAAGTTTGCCCGCCGTCCCCTTGAGAACACCTCGGCCTTCAATTGCGTTTTGCTGGTACCTACGGGCGTAGGGGCGGAAATAGGGGGGCACGCCGGAGATGCAACTCCGGTGGCGGCCCTGCTGGCTGCCGCCTGCGATACCCTGATTACCCACCCCAACGTGGTGAATGCCTCTGACATTATCGACATTCCGGCCAACGCGCTGTACGTGGAAGGCAGCGTAATCGCGCGCCTGCTGATGGGTGTGGTCGGGCTCCAGCGGGCCCGCAACAACCGCATGCTGGTGGTCCTGGGGCACCATGACGATGAACTGTTCGTCAACGCTGCTATCAACTCGGTCAACGCGGCCAGGGCTTCCTATGGATTGGCCGTACCCGCCATTGTAAGGCTCGGCCCGCAGTTTGAGATGGAGTCGGAATATACCCACTCGGGCAGGGCTGCTGGCCGCATACGAGGTTTGGACTCCCTTCTTTCCGTATTGGAGGAACGTAGGGAGGATTTCGATGCCGTGGCCATTTCCACGCAGATAGGCGTACCACCTGGTTATCACGCCGAGTACTTCGAGAGCAACGGCGAAATGGTTAATCCGTGGGGCGGGGTGGAGGCCATGTTGACTCACGCCATTTCGACGATCTTTGACGTGCCCTCGGCCCACGCGCCCATGCTCGAAACCCAGGAAATCGCCAACTCCGACCCCGGCGTTGTTGATCCCCGCATGGCCGCCGAGGCGGTCTCCCTGGCCCTCATCCAGTGTGTTTTGAAGGGGTTACAACGCAGCCCGAGCATTGTTACCGGCGACGCGGCCTTAAACCATTCGAGTACGGTGACAGCCGCTGACGTTTCCTGCCTTGTGATACCCGATGGTTGCCTTGGAATACCCGTCCTTGCTGCGTTGGAGCAAGGTATCAAAGTTATCGCAGTCACGGAGAACCGCAACCTGATGCAAAATGACCTTGATCGACTGCCCTGGCAGGAGGGCCAGTTCTACCGGGCAGCGAATTACTGGGAAGCGGCTGGCGTAATGTCGGCCCTGAAAGCCGGTGTTGACCCGCTATCGGTACGCCGACCCATCATATCGGCGCCGGTACTCTATCCGGGTAACTAACGCCGGTCATTGCAAGACACCCGGAACGCCAACAAAAGAAAAAGGGACACCGCAGCGTCCCCTTTTGCGATTCATTAGTTTGCCAACTTAGCCCGGCAAGAGACCCTCGCCAACGAAAATGCTCTCTGCCTCTTCCAGCGTCAAATCGGTTTCCGGCAGAATGAGGTCCGACTCCACCAACTCATCCAGCGGTATCGGTTCCCCTTTCTCCCTTACGAGGGATTCCATTTCCAACAACAGGGAATGCAGGGCGTCGCGGTCCTCGGACTCCACCGCTTCTACCATGCGGTTATCTATGTCGTTAAGTTCGTCGATGGCAGCGCCCGGCAGGTTGAACTGACCTTCCCCCAGTATTCGAACAATCATATCCCTGCCACCTACCCTTGAGCCTGGCTGGAGCCCCGGTTTCGTAGGGCGTCAAGCTCGGAATCGATGTCTGTCTGTCCCGAGGGGAGGGCAGTCGCAGCGCTGCCGGTCCCTTTCAGGGCCGCCAGTTCCTCCTCCACGCCCTGGGAAATGGAAAGCTGGGCCAGTTCGCGTTCAATATCGTCCCGGGGGCCGCCGAAGTCGTCAAGCACTCCAGTCTCCACCAGTTCGTCGATGGCTCCGGCCTTTGCCCTAAGCTGGTCCGTCTTGTTTTCGGCCCGCTGCATGGCCATGGAAACGTCGCTCATCTCTTCGGAGATTCCACCCAGAGCCGAACCGATCCTGACCTGGGCCTGGGCGGCGGTGTACTGTGCCTTGATGATCTCTTTCTTGTTCCGGAAGGCGTCCACCTTGGCCTGAAGTCGTTGCTCGGCTATGGCGAGCTTTTGCTGCTCCTGCTCCATGCCTTCTATCTGTTCGTCCAGGCCCTGAAGCTCAATGAGCGCGTTTTGTTTCCGCTGCAGGGCAAGCCTGGCCAGGTCCTCCCGGTCGGCTTCCAGGGCCTGCCTAGCCTGCCGCTCAAGCCTTTCGATGTTCTCCCGTACCTTGGCCGCCTGCTGCTGGATGCGGCGCTTGGCAGTTACCATTTCAACCACACCGCGCTTTACGTTCTGCAGCATCTCCAGTTGCTTTTCATAGGAGTAGTCCAGCGTTTCTCGCGGGTCCTCCGCCTGGTCCAGCATCCGGTTCATCTTTGACTTTACTATGGTTGACATCCTTGAGAACATTCCCATGGGTATTACCTCCCACTTCCTGCTTGCCCGCATCGTGCTCCCTCTTGAACGGCTTGCGGGCTAATTTGTCCACACAGGGTTTTGCTCCAACATACCCGACTTGCGATCTGCATCAATATCTATCTTTCTTGCCGAAAAGGGCTACCGCTCCCACTATGACACCCAGAACGATGCAAATGGCTCCCAATATCCATAGCAGGAAGTTGAGTATACCGCTGACCAGCAGTATCCCCAGGATGAGCAAGAATATTGCCACGCCGATTCCGCTGAATGATCCCATAAACGCCACCCATTTGCTCCCGTCAAGTAAGCGGCGCCCCCAGTCACGGGCACCGGCAGAGCTGCCCTGGAAACCCCGGACCTACCCGAGTCCCTATGACTAAGCGCTGCGGCTTACGAAGCGGAAGTGAAATATCTCTGCAGGCGCCGCTCGTGCAGCAGCCAATTCAACAATACCCGCCCCGCCATTGGGGGTCAAGGGTATCCCCGTGCGGACAATTGTGGGTCGAGGGGACAATGGCCATGCGAGACCGCGCAGCCTTGAGAGGTGTACGCCTTGTCCCTGTCTCAGAAATACAGTTATGTGTAGCAGTATAGTTGCCTTCACTCAGCAGGAATCCCGAGAACGCTCTCCCATTGGTAAATGAGAGGTATTGTTTGCTGGGAATCCGCAATGCTTCGCTGGCCCTTGGGGTTTTGGCACCGTGCTATTATGTAGAGGCCTTTGAGCATAATGGTTATTCAGGTATGCTCACCGTCGGCTCGAGGTTGCAGGCCAGGCAGCCACATGCCCCTACCGGCCTGCCAAAGTTCTAAATTGACTGACGAGGATGACGATTCATGCTTCGCTCTCTGTTTGGCAGAGGGAAGAGGAGACAGGCGTCTCCATCCACTCCAATTGAAAGTACTGTTCGGGACGCGCGAGTTGGGGATGTGGTCGTAGTGCAGGGGTTTGCCTTGGAATATGACGATTGCTATTTCGTCATTGAGAATGTTCACCGTTATGGCGGAAGTGGAATTGTCTGGTACGAGCTTGTGGTTGCCGACTCGGAAAACCGGCTTTGGATCGAATGGTCTGAAGACGACTCCGGTCTCCACGTTACCGCCACCGACAACCGACGGCCCGCAGGCCTGGAATCCATTGGCCTGGCTGAGTCAGAATTGATGGACATGGACTCAAGCAGATCCATAGACCGTTCCGTCGAAGTTGACGGGCTGCGCTACCTGTACCGCAACAGCTTTGAGGCTTTTTTCTTCAGGGATAACCGCCCTTCAAACGGCGAGGGCTTTTACTTCTGGGAGTTCCTGGCGGAAGATGAAAGCAAAGTCCTTTCTATTACCAAGTTCGAAGGAGTGCCCTTCGAGGCGCACTTCGCCGAAATAATTTCATCCCAAAATGTCTTGCTTTATCCAGGGGAGAGGCCCGAGCAAAGGAGCCGATGATAGCTTATGGAAACTCTGGTTGACGCGCTGGTATTTTTTCCCCGGGGCCTCGTCTACGTAGTTCTTGGCGTTATCGTCCTATTGCTGGCCAAGCTTGTGCGAAGCGCTATTACGACGCATAAGGAAGACGAGGAGGTGGTGCAGCGCCAGAACCTGGCGGAAGCCCTGCGGCTTTCCGGCTACCTGATTGGCGTTGTCCTGGTCTTCGTAGGGGCTGTCTACCAACCAGCCCACCTGGCGTTGATAGAGTCGGGCATCGGTTTTGACGCCCAGTTTGGAATGGATGTCCTCAGGGTGTTTCTATATTCCCTGGCGGGGATTGTCGTCCTGAACATTCTGAGAATTTCCATGGACAAACTGGTCCTCTACAAGTTCGATGTGGAAAAAGAAATCGTCGAAGACCGCAACGTTGGGACCGGGGCGGTGGAGTTTGGGATCTACGTTGCCACGGGCCTGATGATCGCTGGATCTCTTTCCGGTGCAGGGGGCGGTGGAGAACTCTTTGAGGCGATAACTACCCTGGTTTTCCTGGTGCTGGGCCAGGCGGTGTTGATCCTTTTCGCCCTGTTCTACCAGTTGACTACGTCCTTTGACGTTCACGATGAAATTGAACGGGACAATGCGGCGGTAGGGGTGGCATTCGGGGGCAACCTGGCAGCAATTGGCTTTGTAATGTTGAAAGCTCTGTCCGGCGACTTCCTGAGCTGGCAGCAGAGCATAATTGAATTCGTACTTTTTGCCGTTGTAGGATTCGTGCTTCTCTACGTGCTGCGGCTGCTGGTTGATCTGCTGGTCCTCCCAAGGGTGAACGTGTCCCAGCAAATGACTGGTGAGCGGAACGCCGGCGTGGCCCTGGTGGAGAGCGCCGTGGTCATCAGTTGCTCCCTGATTCTGTTCTTCGCCATTTGATTCGTCACTGCAAAGCTGCGCCACACAGAAACAGGCCAGGAACATGGAAGTGCGGCCAGGTAACGGGAGTCTCTATTGCGGGAAACTATCGCGTATGTCGCCAACCCTGCGGGCGATGAGGGCGTTGGACCGTTTCTGCTCCTCCAATTGCCGGGCGTCTTCAAGCAAGGAAAGTCCCTGGTCTACTATTTCCTCCAGCAATTCAGAGGGGGTTACGCTACGGTCTACGACCGGTTCCAGTAGCCGGTTATAGAACTCACGGCTGATGACCAGGTTCTCCCAGTCCCCCACGAATTCGTCCAGCGAACCGTCGTATAGCCTCAGCAGGAACACCGCGCGCACCGGGTCTACGGCCTCGGCAATGAAGGTCTCGACCCTCAAGTCATTTCCGTGGCCCGTGCCGAATAATGCCTCTCCGGTATCCCCGTCCCACAAGACGTCAGAGAAAATGTCGTAGCGGTCTATGTAGGACTCCGTTTCGGCAAGCAAACGGCCAATAAAAGAGCGTCCTTCGGCAGTTATTACATTCGCCTCCCCACCCTTGGTTTGTCCCACTAGCTCCAGGTTGAGGATGTTCTCGATCACTTGCTTAAGTTCCGTACCAGCGCAGGGCGAATTGGGGTTTGGCAGTGGAACTTCGTGCCTGTCAAGAAAATAGAAGGCGGCGCAAAGTTGAAGCCATTCCAGCAAGTCGGGTTCCCCGGCGTCATACCCTTGTTCCTCAGCGTATCCCAGGGCATCGTAAACCGGAGTCAGCAGCAGAGAAGAATTGCAGCCGCGTGGAAGGTCGTCTTCTTCCAGGCAGGTTCCCTCAGTCAATTCCACTCTTGCTTCTCCCCGTGACTTTTCCGTCAGTTGGACCTGGCATAACCCCGATCTAGTCTGCTCCATCACTACCAGGAAACTCTCATAGATTTCTGGCAGGTCAGGATTTTCTTCCAGGTTGAAGGAATCCTGGACGAGGGCCTGCCCCTCTTCATCCATAGGCAAGACCCATTCCAGCAGATCTTCCAGTGCGACACTCAGGGCCTCTGCCGGAAGGCGGACCTCCAGGATGGCGTCGGCTGGCAAGCCGTCAAGCTGCAGCGTAATGGTGAATGAACTGCCCACGGCAATGGACTCAGCCCTGACGTTTTCTCAGGTTCATGTGGCCGCCGCCGCCGCTGAAGCTACCGCTGCGGGCCCGAGTACCGAAGGCGGAACCGGAACTGCTCCTGGAGATAGAGCTGCTGGACCGGAAGGCCCCCGAACTTCGCTGCGTCTGTTGATAGCTCTGGCGATTGGAACTCAGGTTTCGGCTGGAGTCCTGGTACCTGGATCCCGCGAAACCCTGTTGCCGCGTGGTGTACCGGCTGTTGCGGGCTACCTGAGAACCATACCTGGTGGACTGGCGATAGGTGGACCTGCTCTGTCGGATGGCGGGGCCACGGTTGATGGGCGTGGAGTAAAAATACGGGCCGGGCATGAAGGCGGTTGCCAGCATGTATCCAAACAGGAAACTCCCTCCACCGAAGCTGCTATGGTAATAGCTGTTAGCGTGGTATCCTCGCATTTCATGCTGGTCGTTATTCTTCACGATACTGAACAGCCGGTCATCCCGGGCGTCTTCTATTTCGTTGCTGCCGTTCAGGTCTTCCCACCCTTCCAGCGTTAGCTGGTTTCCGTCCTGCTGAGCGCGGATGAGAATGATGCCATCACCCTCGTAGATTTCGTTGACCCTACTTTCAAAGTCAGTGGCGCTCTTGGATTCCTTGAATGCCTGCTGAACGTCATCCAGGTTAATGCGGCCCGCAGCGCCATCGGTGGCGGCCCAGGAATCGTATGACGGACCACCGCAGGCGGCTATAAGCGGCGAACCGGCCACCATACCCCCCGCGAAGAGGGCAGTGCTTAGTTTTCTCACTCTTGGTGCCATATTGACTCCTTCTCGATCGAGTCTCCCCGGTTTCAAGGACAGTACTAAACAGCCTGAATCTCGTTGGCGCGTGGACTAAGCGTACCGCCGGCCAGTGCGGTTAGTGAAAGCAGTTCCCGGCTCTTGTCCTCTTCTTCTGGCGAAGCCTCTGCATTTGCCGCCAGCAGTTCCAGTGGAAATGTCAGTAGCCTGGAGCAAAATTCGGCCTGAAGCCGGGCCTGGAAATCTTCCCACATGTTCCTGGAGTGGAGGATGTAGTCGGCCACGGCTCCTTTGTGGTAGTGTCCGCCTACTGTTGAGCTAACGACGGCCTGTTGCAGGTCTGCCAGATGTTCTCGCCAGCACCGGTCCCCGCACTCCAGCAAGAGGCTTTGTGTTAGTGATTGCAATGCCGCTTCGCCCAGCCTCAAACTGAATTCTTCGATTCTCGCCAGTAGTCGCTGTTCAAGCAGTTCCGCCATGCGGTCCAGCGGTTCGCCGACCATGGCGGAAACTTCAATACCGTAGAAACTACGGACCTCTTCCGCCAGGGAGCGGAACCGGGCCACATAGTCCCCGGAATCCAGATTGGGGAAGTAGGTATTGACGAGCCTGCTGGCACAAGCGCGGACAGCGGCTCGAGAACGACTGCCAATGTCGGAGCCGCTCAAGACCTCCCGGCGCAGCTGGTAGTAGGCTGAAGTGTGAGCGTCGCATACCGCCGTGTAGTCGGCGACCACGCTGCGAGCCGCCGCAGCTTCCAACTCAGCATCATCCTGGCGGCGGGAAATGTAGTCCTCAATCGCGGGTCCTTCCTGTAAAGATGCACGGTTGCCGTTGCGGCCGGCTCGTCTTCCGAATCGGGGTTTGCCTTGGGCCAGCGGCAGCAGCCAGCGGTCTTCCCATGACAGCAACTGCCTTCCCGAGCCAAACATTCCTTGCCTGCCGCTTCTCCCCTTGAGTTGAGTGGATACCCGCGGGTAACGACTGAATTCAGCGTTTATTACGTGCAGTCCCAGCCCGAATTCCCACATTTCGGTTGTGGTACGGGTTTCAGAAGGACGCCGTTCCTGGCCTGCACCCCAAATCGAATAGCAGTAACGTCCTGTTTGCCAGCTACCTGCTGTATTCAAGTGTGGGTGATCTTCCAGCGCGTCAACCAGGATTGCTGCCTCAGATGGGGAATAGCAGACCGCCCTAAGTTGGCCATTCCCTGTTCGGATTTCTTCGATTACCCAGTGCATCCAACGGCTGAGAATGGCGTCGTTCAAATCGGGGTCGAGGACAATGTCTGTTCCCCGGCCGGCCAGATTAGTGGCAACGGTAACCGCCCCGAACTGGCCGGCGCTGCGGACTATATCCGCTTCCTCATCGCTGGTAACGGCGTTAAGGACTCGATGCTCTATTCCCGATTCGGTTAAGGCATTGCTTATAGTGCGGGAAACTTCAATACTTTGCGTGCCCACCAGGACGGGTCTGCCAAACCGCTGACAGCGGCGCACTTCTTCGACAATGCCAGCGATCTTTTCCTGTTCACAGTCAAACATCCGGGAAGGAAGTTCCACCCGGCGAGTTTCTTGAGACTGGGGAACGGACCATACTTCAAGCAAGTAACGACGGTGAAATTCCTCGGCTGCGGCCTGAGCGGTGCCCGTAATTCCTGAGATGCACCGGTAAAGATTTACAAACCCCTGCACCGAAATCTGGGCCAGGGTCTCGCAATCGGGGTGGACCGTCACTACTTCCTTGGCTTCAAGTGCTGCCTGAAGCCCGTGGCGGTAAAGGTTGTCGGGCTTGGTTCTTCCCGTGTGCTGGTCCAGGATTACCACGGAGTCGGCGGCGACCACATAATCCCGGTCCCTTTCCAGCAGCAAATTGGCACGGAGAGACTGATACACCTGGTTGGCCAGCTGAAGCTGGCGGGCTGTTTTTCGGGAAAGGGCTCGGTCGGATTCGAAGGATTGTCTCTCCACCTGTGAGGACGGGCAGAATTCGCCAACCTGCTCGGTCAAATAAGCCAGGCCTCTTTCAGTGGGAGTGACAAATCGCTTTCCCGCGTCCACCAGGTAGAATAGGTCGGCGGCCAGGGTTTCGTCGGCTACGTCACCGCCGTCGGGAAAAAGGGCTGCCAGGCCACGGCGGTAAGAACGGGGATGCGCCCGGGCCATCCGCCGGAATGTCCCATTAAAAGGAGCAGCCTGCAACGCCAGGCACAACAGCTTTTCGTACTCCTCGCTGTTCGGAGAAAGCCGCTGCAGGTCGGAAACGTATTGCCGGCAAAGCGCCTCCTGCATTGCCACCATGCTCTTGACGGCTTTGTCCACCCGGCGCCAGGGATGAACGGATTGGGACGGTGGACCAGCAATGATGAGTGGAGTATCCCCCTCGTCAATCAGGGTCTGGTCTGCCTCGTCTACAATGGCTACTTGCAGGAGGGGTTGGACTTGCTCCCCTTCTCTTGAAACCAGGTTATCCCGCAGGTTGTCGAAGCCGAATTCCCTGACTGTTCCATAAACAATGTTGCAGGCGTAGGCCGACCTGCGTTCAGCGCTGTCCATCGAGTCAAGGATAACGCCCGTGGTCAGGCCAAGAGACCGATAGACCGGGGAAAGGAGACGGCAGTCCCGTTCAGCCAGGTAGTCGTTGGCAGTATGAATGTGAACCTGCCGACCCAGGACGGTATGCAACACGGCAGCAAAGGCTATGGCGACGGTCTTGCCCTCTCCGGCCTGCATTTCTACGATTTTGCTCGATAAAAGGTGGAGACCAGCGAGGAGTTGCTGGTCGGTGGGAAGGAACCGATAGCGGCCTGAATCATCAAGCCGGCGTACTGCCTGATAGAAACTGGCGGGAAGCAGCAGGTCCGGGCCAAAGCGTCCCTGGCCAGCAGCACGTACCCGCTCCAATTCCCTCCCGACTATTTCCTCTTCCGAAAGCGCTTGCTCGCAAGGATAGTCGTCCCCCATGCCGTTGCAGGTATGTGGGAGACTGAACATTCCGGATTCTTCCTGGAGAATGCGCCACACACCCAGCCGGCGGCTAATGGATTCGTTGACGATGGCGAAGACCTTAGCCGTTGGTTCGCAATGTTCCCGCCTGGTTCGTCCATCGCCAGACGCCGTCTTTTCCTTCTGAATGGCGGCCTTAAGTTCGAGATCCGACCAGTATTCCAGGCCCATTTGAAGCTGAAGGCGCCGAATCAGCAGGACTGTCTCCTCCTCGCTACCCACGGTCAACAAGGGCAAGCGCGACACGAAACTCCTGGCATGGGAATACGCCCGGCCCAGCCCGCCTACCGGAGGCCGGAGGGATGGTACGAAGGAGCGAGCATTTACCGGGTTGCTGAAAACTGTCATTTAGCTGGCCTGGATGGACCTGGTAGCAAACGAGATCAGGTCATACCCATAATCACCAATCCGGCTTCGTGGCCGGAGATGTCCCAACCATTATAGCGGAGGAGCAAATGGTCTCTTGCCGCGAGTATGCCGGCAGCTGCGGTGCGATGGGCCTCGCTGAACTCTTGTCCCAATTCTCCTTCAAGTTTCCATTCCCGGCTTATTTCGTTACGGAAACCGGCCCTTCGGGCTATTTCCTGGTACTCGGAGACCAGGCGCAGGTACTCCTGGTCGGTGCGGTAGGGTATGGGAGTAACGTAGTAGTCTTTGGACAGGAAAAGGCCCAGCTCATTCTCGAACACCTGGACCATGTCCGTGTCTCCCAGCCAGCCTTCCATGGCAAAGAAAAGATTCAAGGGAATGTCCTGCGGCACCCGGTGGTAATAGTAATGTTCCTCGGCTTCGACCATCCTGACCGGCACTGACGGCTTGTCATGGTAACCCAAAAGGCGTTCCGCCTCTTCTCCCTCGAGGAACAGGTAAGGGATGTTGCCGTTCGTGGCATCAACCAGGACGGGCACGCCGTCCACGTTATAAAGCAGGGCCGCGTGCTGCCAATACCTCATAAACCTGCGAGCGAAGCGGAAGTCGAAAGTCCGGAGCATTTCCCTCAGCTTTGACACGGGAACCGGTTCCCTGGCGCCATCGCCGCCGATCAGGTATTCCGATTCAAACCCGTAGTGGTCGGTGAGGAACTTCAGCGCTTGTACCTTCTCGGTACAGATTCCGCCAGCGCCTGCAGCTATACTCCGGACTGCTTCGTCGCCGGCCTTGAACATCAGCTTCTGCCCGGTAAACCTTGAGTAGTTCTCGAACTGGCTCTCCCAGATTGTTTGTCCCAGAACGTCGAGAAACTTCAGCCTGATGTCGTAGCTGTCCAGCTTCATGGTTCTCGCAGCCTCGCCGGCACCCAGCTTTTCTTCCATCGCTGTTGTAACGAAGGCTTCGAAGAAGACTGGGTCAATAGCCCAGCGGCGCCCGTGAAAGCCGTTCCAGTTGCGGTCGTATCCTACATCCATTCGGTCGATTTCAATCTCGACGAGAAAGGCGCCGGACTTTCCTATCTTCACTTCGGAGGCGCGTGGTACTTGATCCAGGTCCAGCGAAATGCCCTCCTGGCGGAATATGGTACCTGTATATATGGAAGTCAGGGTTCCCTGGTCGTCGCAAGCATAGACCAGGTCCTGCATCGCTTGAAGCGAAAGCAGTTCTTCGGGGGCTATCCTCGCTTCTTGTAACAGGGATAATTGGCCAAGGCGCAGCAAGTATTTCTCCAGCAGTTTGCCAGTGGAGATGACATGGTCTTCCTGGCCCAGCCGCAATGTGGCAGAGCGCCTAGTCACTGTGTCCGAGAGTCGCAGGATGAAAAAGGGACTGTTCAATTTGATTCGAAAGCAATTGGTGAGTGAGCTTATGCCGGGGTGCGGGTTAGGTATGAGGGTATGACTGGGTGAGAGTCGAAAATGGGTACGGTGTGGACGGAGCTTAGGTAAGCCCTTTTGCCACCTGGGGAAAGCAGATTATGAGGCAACAGCCGCATGGTGCCGGAGTCAAGGACGACTCCGCCGAACTCAAACTCCTACATAAACTGTAGCTTTGAATGGTCGGGGTGAGAGGATTCGAACCTCCGACCTCTTCGTCCCGAACGAAGCGCGCTAGCCACTGCGCTACACCCCGAATTGGCGTCAGATTCTCGGAAGACCCTCAATGAGTGTTTGAGTAGCAGAACTCATTCAATTGCAGAGAACCCGGACTGGTGAATAACTATCGCTATTATACAGTATGAGAGCGGCCCTTAGGTAGAAAAGCAGATTGGAAATGCCGCGAACCTGATACCGCAGATAAAGGTCAGCCTTGAAAAGTGTTGTTAAGCCCAACCAAAAGAATTTGGATCCTAGCCTTCCGTCCCATCCAACATTTCATCTGCTAGTTCGCTCAATTTCGCCTTGTTGAGCACTCCGTCCCATTTGCGGTGAAGGCCGCCATCAGCGTCTACAAAAATGGTGGTGGGCAGGCCCAACACCCGGTGCGATTCTACGACCCCACCGTCGTCGGTGAATCCGGCCGCGTAGGAAACGCCCAGTTCATCCAGCAGTTTTTGGGCGTCTTCCCTGGAACCCAGCCCGAGGAATTGGCCCAGGTCTACCCCTACCAGGGTAACCCGGCCTTCGTACTCGTCCCTGAATTCCTGGAACTCGGGCATTTCCGCCCGGCATGGGGGGCATAGTCCGGCCCAGTAGTTGATCACCAGGGGTTGGCCGCGGAGGTCGGACAGCGAGACTTCGTCTGCGCCCAGTTCCTCCCGCCCCTGATACAGGGTAATGGTAAAGTCGGCAAGCGTCTCTGCCGAGCCAGTTGCTTCACCCGGCGCCAAGTCGGTCAAGTTTCCCTGGCAGCCGGCAAGAGACAGCGCAACAGGTAACGCAAGGATAAGCAACGCGGACAATCCGTTTTTCGTAATCAAGCGAATGTACCTTCGGGTGGCCAGATTCTTGCAGTGCAAGTTCCTGAATTTGCCGGACAGCGGTACATGCCCATGCTGTCCGAATGACGACCATCTACTCCATATTACGTATTTAGGAGAAATGTGGTTTGATTCAACATGGAGGCCACTGGCATCGCCAAGAAATGCCAAGCAGTCTTAGCCAACCAGGCTTTTCAAACGTTCCTGGAATATGACCATTCTCTCCAGAGTTTGGGTCAGGCGGCGCAACCACTGGTCTCCCATGGTCCTGGAGGACAGCCGGATCTGGCGGTTCCCCACGCTGGCGGCCGAACCCAGGGCCCGCTGCAGCGGCAGCTTGGCGCTGCCTACATCCTGCGTAAGGCCCAGGGTAATGCCGCCGCTGGACTGGATAACCGACTCCACGCCGGCACCCAGGGCAAGAATTCGCAATTCCACCAGGGTCAGCAAGTTTTCCACAGCAGGCGGCGGGGGGCCGAATCTGTCCCGCATTTCCTCACGGAACCCGAGCACGTCGCCGCGCTCCCTGGCCCGGGCCATCCGCTGGTAAAGGGCCAGCCGGGTGGGTGTGTGGGGAATATAGCTTTCGGGAATACTGGCCGCCACGGGAAGTTCTATCCTGGGCAATTCCGCAGGGACCGACGTGGCTTCCTGCTCGCCATCGGTGCGTTCCCCTGCCATCAACTCTGAAACCGCCTCGTCCAGCAATTGTCCGTACAGTTCCAGCCCCACGGCGTGTATCTGGCCGCTCTGCGCCGCACCCAGCAGGTTCCCCGCGCCCCGAATTTCCAGGTCTCGCATGGCAATCCGAAACCCGGAGCCCAGTTCCGACGCTTCCAGGATGGCTTGCACCCGTTGTTCCGCAGCCTCCGTTATCCGCTGGCCTCTCGGCAGCAACAGGTAGGCGTAGGCCCGGTGCTCTCCACGCCCCACCCGGCCCCTTAACTGGTAAAGCTGGGAAAGGCCGAATCTGTCTGACCGGTCAAGGATCAGTGTGTTGACGTTGGGCATATCCAGGCCGGACTCGATAATTGTAGTGCAGACCAGTACGTCCGCCTCCCCGTCGGCAAAAGCCTCCATAACCTCTTCCAGTTCGGCTTCGGGCATCTGCCCGTGGCCGATCATAAACCTAGCCTCCGGAATCAATTCGGCCAGTTCTGCGGCGGTCTGTTGAATGGTGCGCACCCGGTTGTGCAGGAAGAAAACCTGGCCTCCCCGTTCTATTTCCCGCAGAATGGCTTCACGGATAGTCTCTTCGTTGTATTCCGACACAAAGGTCTTGACCGGCAGTCGGGCTTCGGGGGGCGTGTTCATCACGCTCATATCCCGTATTCCCGTCAGCGCCATGTGGAGGGTACGTGGTATCGGTGTGGCGCTCAGGGTAAGGACGTCGACCTGGTTGCGTAGCCGCTTCAGCGTCTCCTTGTGACCCACACCGAACCGCTGCTCCTCATCAACTACAACCAGCCCCAGGTTCTTGAACTTCACGTCTCTTTGGAGCAGCCGGTGGGTGCCGATTACTATGTCCACGGAGCCTGTTTCCAGACCCTCCAGGACTTCCTGCTGTTCCTTTGGCGTGCGGAACCGACTCAGCACTTCCACCTGGAGAGGGTAGGGACTCAGCCGTTCGCTGAATGTGGCGTAGTGCTGCTGCGCCAAGACGGTGGTGGGTACCAGCAGTCCGACCTGCATCCCGTCGGAAACAGTCTTAAATGCGGCGCGGAGAGCTACTTCCGTCTTGCCGTAACCAACGTCGCCGCAGATTAGGCGGTCCATGGGTTTGACCTGTTCCATATCCGACTTTACTTCTTCGATGGCCTGGATTTGATCCGGAGTTTCCAAGAAGGGGAAAGAGTCTTCCAGTTCGCGCTGCCAGATCGTGTCCTGGCTGAACTCGTGGCCCTGGGCCGCCTGGCGGGATGCATAGAGCTTGATGAGCTCTTCGGCCATTTCACGGGCCGACCCCTTGACTCGTTCCTTGATGCGCGCCCAGTCCGCCGTACCCAGCCGAGTGAGGGTAGGGGGCTGGTCCTGCGCTCCCACGTAGGCGCCCACCCGGTCGAGGTGGTCCGTTGGCACGTACAGCTTGTCGTTTTCGGCGTATTCCAGGACCAGGAACTCCTTGTCTTCTCCGTTGTCTTCCATGTGGGTTGTGCCGGCGAAACGGGCGACCCCGTGGTCTACGTGGACCACGTAACTGCCGGGAATAAGGTCCGACAAGACTATGTCCTCGCCCAGTTGCTCCCTGTTGCGCACTGGGCGGTACCGCCGCTCCTTAACGGTGCCGAACAATTCGGAATCCGTGAGCAGGGTCAAAGGTGGGCGAGTGGCGCTGCCTTCTGCGTCCCACCCTTCGCTCAAGTAGCCGGGCACGAGATATATCTGGCCCTTTTCGGGCCGAGTCTCCAGGCTATCGGTTACCCTGGCCGTAATTCCTGCTTCTCCAAGAACCTCGGAAAGCCTCAACGTGTGCTGGGTGACGGCAACGTAAGCCCTTCCGGTTGACAGGGCCTCTCCCAGCTCGTCAGTAAACTGGCCAAGTTGGCCGAAATAGGACCTGGGAGCCCTGAAGGCAACACCGGTATCCTCCGCCAGCCAGCTTTCTATCCTGGCGCTCCTTTGGTGTTCTCGAATTCGGGACGACAATTGTTCCCACGAAAGATACGGTGAAGGGAAGTTGCTGGGCAGGTCGCCCCGCGTTTCCCTGCTCTCCCGCATCCGGAAGAACTTCTCCTCTAAATCCAGCGATTCGGTCTCCATCTGGCTTTCCCGGTCCAGAATTAGCAATCCGTCCGAGGGCAGATAATCCAGCAGGTTGTGACGGTTCAACAGCCCGTTGTAGAAAGACAGGGTTTCTACGTTGGGCGCCGCAAAGAGCTCAACCAGTTCCTCCTCGAAGCGCTCCCTGGTCCACTGGGTGCAGGCCGAAAAATTCATGCTGCCGATGCGCTTCTCAATGGATGCGCGGTCCGCCAGTTCAGGCAACTGTTCGCGGGCCGGGATTATGTCAATTTGTTCTACGCCAGGTAACCCTTCCGGTGTTGTCAAGGAGCGCTGAGTGTAAGGGTCGAAGGCCCGGATAGTGTCCACTTCGTCATCCCAGAGCTCCAGGCGGAAGGGGTTCTCGGCCTGAGGCGGAAAGACATCTATGATGCCCCCTCGCAGGCTGAAGGTCCCAGGGCTCTCAACCACCGGTTCGTGGCGGTAACCCAGATTTACCCAGACGCTTAAGAGCGCCTCGGTACTTTTGACCCGCTGTCCCGAACGTACTCTCAGGCCCGAGTCAACTTCCGACTCAGGGATCTCGAACACTTCAGGCGACAGGGTGAAACGCATGGCCGCTGCTGTTGAAGCGGTAACCAAAGGCGCCCCCGGTGCGCCATGTTTCCAGGAAGACAGCGACGACAGCGCCACCAGCCTTTGATTTACAGTTCTGGCATCCACTGCCAGGCGTTCGAAGGGAAGCACTTCCGGTTCGGGCAGAAGGTAGATGGGGGCTGATTCCCCTGCATAGGTGACAAGCTGATCATGGAGTCGGCGAGAATCTTCAGCCCTGGGAGTAAGCACCAGGGTGGGCGCCTGTGATTGCAGCCAGAGGTTGGCCACATACAGCGGTCTCACGCCTCTGCGGGCAGCATATTGAGGTTTGCTTTGACCGGTTCCAACTTTGATACCTTCGGTGAAACCCGGAAAGTCGTCTCCGGGTAACTGCAATAGGCCGGATAGCGACATTGAACAAGAACTCCCAATAACCAGGCTGACGCCCGGAAACCCAGCGATAAACAAATGCCAACAGGCAAAAGGGCTAACGGCGGACGTTAGCCCCAGACAGATTATGATTTTATGCGACGGCGCCGTGCCAAGCAAGGGGAAAAGCGGCAAGTAACTGTGCAGAGTTAAGGGGGGAGCCGCACAACCAACCCGCCATATCGGCGAAGGCCTGCATCTGGAAACCTGGCAGCCTCCGGTCTCTATTTCGCGTTGACCTTGCAGGATTCGCCGCCGGAATGAACCGCCGGAGGCGGACGGGGCGCGGCGACTTTCGATTCTGAACAGTTGTACGGGGTATGGCTGCGTCGGCAAGTTCGGCATGGCGCCGTGCTATAATTTTCAGGTTCCCAACAATGCGACCGTTATTTGCCGGTCGCTGGCGTATTGTTGGGGCCTTTCGTTATCGATATGAGCAATAATCGCAATACCGACCCCTCGCAAGCAGGCTCAACCGGGAGTTGTAGCGGTATTTCTTACCGTCGAATTGTTGTAAAGGTTGGCACCGCCGTCCTGACTGACACGCAAAAGGGCGGAGGGCTCAACTTGCCGGTTATGGCGGATCTGGTCCGGCAGATCAGCCTCTTGCGAAACCGGTTCAACGCCGAGGTTATATTCGTGACTTCGGGGGCCATTGCGGCCGGCCGGCAGGACTTAAACCAGGCGGGCCTCCATCTGGCCGAGCGGGATATACCTTCGCGCCAGGCCCTGGCTGCCATTGGCCAGGGCCGCCTGATTCATGCCTACCAGCAAATGTTCGAGATTTATGGTGTCCACGTTGCCCAGGCCCTGCTTACCATAGATGACCTTGCAGAACGACAGCCCTACCTAAATGTAAGGAACACTCTTGCAGCCCTACTAGATATGGGCGTTGTCCCCATTCTTAACGAGAACGACGTGGTGGCGGTGGATGAAATTGGAGAGGTGTTCGGTGACAACGACCGCCTGTCTGCCCTGGTCGCCAATCTTGTGGACGCGGATTTGCTGGTGATTCTGACCGACACCGATGGTTTATATACTGCTGACCCGCACCGGAACCCCGACGCTACCCTGGTTCCCGTGGTAGAACGGGTAGATGAACGGATTCAGTCCATGGTGGGAGTGCATCGAAACCCTTGGGCACGGGGCGGTATGCCTACGAAGATAGAGGCCGCCCGCCTGGTAACTTCTACCGGTATTGCCATGGTGCTGTGCAGCGGCCGTGCAAACGATGCCATCCTTAGGGCCGCCCGAGCGGAACCGGTAGGCACCCTGTTCAGGCCTGCCGGAGAGAAAATAGAAGCCCGAAAGCGCTGGATGCTTAACCGGGTAAAGGACTCCGAGTGGGGCGAGATTGAAGTAGACGGCGGTGCTGCCGATGCTCTGCTTCATCGCCACGTTAGCCTCTTGCCTGCGGGCGTGAGAGGTGTGCGGGGCGACTTTCGCCGGGGCGACATTGTATATATAGTGGACGAACCAGGCCGCCACATTGCTTGCGGGATCACCAATTACGACGCACAGGATATTGCCCGCATCCGCGGCTTCCAGTCTGATGGCATTGTCGCCATCCTGGGTTATCATTACGGACAGGAAATCGTCCATCGCAATAATTTGGTACTCATCTGAAGCGCGGTCCCGATCTTAAGCCATAACGGAAGATTCAAGGAGTAACCAATGGCAACCGTTACCGACAGCGAATCGTTGCTGGCCATGGGCCGGACCGCTCAGCGGGCGGCCCGGCAGCTTGCCCGCCATTCCGAGGAGACAAAGAATCAAGCTCTGGCCAACATCTCCGATCTTCTCGAGAGTGAGCAAGGGCCCATTCTTGAGGCAAATCGCGTGGACCATGAAGCGGCAATGGCCTCCGGGATGGACGAGGCAATGCTTGACCGGCTTTTGCTGAACTCAGATCGGCTGGCAGGTATGGCCAGGGACGTTCGGACAATCGCCGGACTTCCCGATCCCATAGGCGAAGTAATTGAGGCCAGGACCTTGCCTAATGGGCTGGAGGTGGAACGCCGGCGTGTTCCGCTGGGGGTAATTGGCAGCATTTATGAGAGCAGGCCCAACGTAACGATTGATATTGCGGCACTGACATTGAAGTCCGGCAACGCCTGCTTGCTCCGGGGGGGCCGAGAGAGCCTCAATTCCAACCAGGCCCTGGTCGATTTGCTCCGGCGGGCAATCGGCGAGGCGGGCATCAATCCCGATACTATCCAATATGTGGAAAACCCGGACCGTGCCCTGGTTGATGAATTACTTCAGATGAAAGACTACATTGACCTGCTGGTACCGCGCGGCGGGCAGGGCCTGATTAATTTCGTGGCCGCTAATGCTGCCATGCCTGTGGTGGCCGGCGGAGTGGGTGTCTGCCATGCCTATGTTGACCGGTCGGCAGATCTGGGAAAGGCGGCCAGTATTATATTTAACGCCAAGGTCCAGCGTCCCACAGTTTGCAACGCTTTGGACACGGTGCTCCTCCACGCGGAGGTAGCGCCTAATTGTCTGCCGGACATCGCCCGCGAGCTGTCCGGCGCCGGGGTTGAACTGCATTGCGACCATCGTTCATTGAGTATTCTTGGCCCAGAGTCGGGATTGAACACGCAGCCGGCCGACGAGGACGACTGGGGAAGAGAATTTCTGTCCCTGACTGCGGCCATCAAGATTGTCGACTCGTTGGACGAAGCGTTGGAACATATTGAGACCTACGGTTCGGGACATACCGAGGCTATAATCACCGGCGATGCAGACGCATCCTGGCGTTTCCAGTTGGAAGTGGACGCTGCGGCGGTGATAGTTAATGCCAGCACCCGGTTCACCGATGGAGGGCAGTTGGGGCTGGGAGCCGAGGTTGGGATCAGCACGCAGAAATTCCACGCCAGGGGGCCGCTGGGTCTGCGTGAACTGACGTCCTATAAGTGGGTTATGATCGGCGACGGGCAAGTCCGGGAGTGAATTAGTTCTACTCCAATCGTCCTCCTAACCGGGGGACTCGACGACTCTGTGGGTACCGTGCCGGAAAGCGATGCAACGGATTGGGGTATCCGGGAGCTTTTGCACAAAATATTGAGGCAGGTTGGGAAACCTGCCTCTGAAAGACTCCAAGAATCGGTCAGCCTGTCCAAGCTATTGCTTTCGTGACACCGCTTTCAGGGCCGCTTCCTTGACCTTTTCTGCCGTAAGGCCACATTTAACCATCAATTCTTCAGCCTTGGCTGATTCGCTGTAACCCTGCAGCGCCACCATTTCCAATGGAACCGGATGGTTGCCTCCAATAACCTGGGCCACAATGCTGCCCAGGCCGCCGTGGAAGTAGTGCTCCTCCGCCGAAACCACCGCGCCGGTTTCCCGGGCGGCCGCAATAATGGCCTCCTCGTCCACCGGTTTTAAAGTATGTACGTTCAGAACCCGGGCCTGTAGTCCCTGGGCCTCCAGCATTTCCGCAGCGTCAAGGCTGACTGAGACCATAACGCCAGTGGCAACAATGGTCACGTCCTCCCCTTCGCGCATCAGTTCGGCCTTGCCAAGTTCAAACTCGTAATCGTCGTCGTGAACCACCGGAGTTGCGGCCCTGGATAAACGAATATAGAAGGGGCCATCCTCGCTGGCCGCGGTCTTCACCGCCTGCACCGTTTCCACGGTATCCGCGGGAGAAATGACGGTAAAGCTGGGAAGGGAGCAAATGAGGGACAAGTCTTCAATGCCATGGGCGGACATGCCGTCCTCGCCGGTGAGGATGCCGGCATGTGTGCAGACCAGCTTGAAGTTCAGCCCAGGCTGGGATACCAGCACCCGCAACTGGTCAAAGGGCCGCCCTACGCCAAATACGCTGAAAGTGCTGACGAAAGGCACCTTGCCGCTGGCCGCCAGCCCCGCGCCTACCCCTACCAGGTTTTGTTCCGCAGGTCCGAAGTCGAAGAAACGCTCCGGGTACTTGTCCCGCCAGAGGTGAGTAAATACAGACACATTAAGGTCGCCGCCCAGCACTACCAGGTCGGGGAAGGAGTCAGCCATTTCCAATAGGGTTTCGCCATAAGTCTGCCTGGTCGAGGCCATTTTGCGTTGAGCCACCATTAGGCCAGTTCCTCCATTGCTTTCTGAAACTCCTCTGCGTTAGGCGCCCGCCCGTGAAAGCCGGGGTTGTTTTCCATGAAGCTGACGCCTTTGCCCTTAACCGTATGTGCGATTATCGCCGTTGGCCGAGTGCGCCTGGTGCGTGCCTTCTCGAGTGTCGCGAGCAACTGATCCAGGTCGTGGCCGTCGGTTTCCATTACTCGCCAGCCAAAATCCCGCCACTTCCGATCCAGGGGATCGAGCGCCATAACATCATCGGTAAAGCGGTCGTTCTGGATGCGATTCCGGTCTACAATGGCAACAAGGTTTGTGGCCTTGTGGTGGGCGGCTGACATGGCCGCTTCCCAAATTTCGCCCTCGTCACATTCACCGTCACCAAGCAGGGCATAGACCATGTAGTCCTTCTTGTCTAGCCTGGCCGCCAGGGCGCAGCCAAGGGCGAATGAAAGGCCCATACCCAGAGAGCCGGAATTCATCTCCACCCCTGGCGTCATTGGGTGGGCGTGTCCCTGAATGCGGCTGTTCAGCTGCCGGTAGGTGCTCAATTCTTCCCGGGGGAAGAACCCCGCCCGAGACAGGACTGCATAAAAGCCGGGGGAGGCGTGGCCCTTGCTGAGAACAAAACGGTCCCGGTCGGGCCAGCCTGGATTTTTCGGGTCGTAACGCATTACCCGAAAATAGAGAGCAATAAGGATTTCCAGTTCAGAAAGAGAACCGCCGGGATGCCCACTTCCGGCGGTGTATATAGTCTGAATGATGTCCCGCCGCAGTTCCTTGGCAATGTTCTGCAATTCGGGAACGCTGTAGGTGTGCCCCGTCCCGGGGGCGCTGCCGCCACTCATAACGATGCTGTTGTACTCCCACTATATTTTCGAAATGAGCACGCACATCTTGGGCCCGCCCAAATCTTGGATAGCCGCCCAGAATTATAAGTGCCCTGTTTGGGGGTGTCTAGGCGAACAGGTTAGTATATAGTGGTTTGAAAGTTCAACAGTTTTGCTCTAACAGGCCGCGTAACGCCGCCACCCTGGATTAAAGTGATAATCGATTTTCATTGCCACATCCTTCCGCCGTCTTTCCGTGGTCGGCACCTTGAGCTGACTAAGCTGGATGCCACATTCGCTACCCTTTTCCCCGAGGCCGGCGGAAAGGCAGCAACTGCCGAATCGTTGATCGAGGCGATGGATGACGCGGGGATTTCGCTCTCGGTTGCCATGGGGTTTGGATGGGAAAACGAGACAGTTGCCCGGGAGGCTAACGACTACCTGATTCAGGCAGTTAGAAGGTACCCTGAACGTCTGGTCGGTTTCTGCTCCGTAAATCCGGCGTGGGGCAAGAACCGGGTGTGCGCCGAAATTGAACGTTGCGCGGCTTCGGGTCTTAAGGGTATTGGTGAGCTTCACCCGGATTGCCAGGGTTTCGACATAACCGATCGCAACGAAATGGCCCCCATGATGGAACTGGCTAAGGAGCTTGAACTGCCGGTACTGATTCACACTTCGGAACCGGTGGGGCACCAATACCCGGGCAAGGGAAAGACAACTCCGGACCGGGTGTACGCGCTGATACGCAACTTTCCCGAGAACACCATAATTTGCGCGCATTGGGGTGGCGGCCTGCCCTTTTACGGTCTGATGCCTGAGGTGCCGGCAGAGTTGGCGAATGTTTACTTCGATACAGCGGTGTCGCCATTCCTTTACAAGCGGGATATCTTCGTTGTTGCGTCCAGGACGATTGGGGCGGACAAAATCCTGTTTGCGACCGATTATCCCCTGATTCAACACAGGAGAGTTATCCGTCAAGTAGAAGAGTCCTGTCTTGACCCAGGCTCCAAAGCGGCCATACTTGGCGGCAATGCGGGCAGGTTGCTGGGGCTGGAAAAGGATAAGCAGTAAGAATCCGCGATGAACAATCGATGGCAAACTCCGATCTGAACCAACTACAGGAAGAGAATTTTGAAACGCTAACCGACTTCCTTCAGCCGGGGTTGGATATAGTTTTCGTCGGCTTGAACCCTTCGACCTATTCGGTAAGGGTCGGACATTACTTTGCCAACCCCCGTAACCGGTTCTGGGCGGCCCTCAACCTTTCGGGCCTGGTGGGAGAGGAACTAGGTCCGGAGAAAGATCATGAGCTTGCCAAGTACGGAATCGGATTCACCGACGTGGTGAAACGCCCTACCCCCCAGGCCTCCGGTCTAAAGGCAGCCGACTACCGACAGTGGGCGCCGGTGTTACGGGAAAAGCTTGAACACTTTCGGCCTCGAATTGCCTGCTTTCACGGTATGACCGGGTACAAGGCGTACCTCAAATACGGGGAGGGGGCTGACGAGCGTCCGGAGCTTGGTCTTCAAGGCAGGACTATCGGTGGCGCCCGCGTTTTCGTAATTCCCAACCCCAGCCCAGCCAACGCCCAGTACTCTCTGGACAACCTGGTTGGCTGGTACCGCAAGCTGGCCGAGTTCAGGTCGGAGTTGGCCGGATGACCGCTGACTCGAAAACTGTCAGGGTGTTCGTTGCGCTGGACTTGCCGGACTTGGCCAAGGCGGTACTGAGGCAGACCGTTCAGGAACTAGAAAGCGTGCTGCCGGCCGGTGTCCGCTGGGTCGACCCCGGCGGAATACACCTTACTCTCAAGTTCCTGGGCGATGTGGACACCGGGAGTGTAGACCTTCTGCTGGGGGCGATGGACAAGGCAGCCCGTAAGTTTGGAACCCGCTCATTCCCCCTGAGCCTGTCCGCGCTGGGAGTTTTCCCCAATGCCAGGGAACCACGAGTGTTGTGGGCCGGCGTGGAAGGCGATTTAGAGGCCCTGGCGCGGCTGCAACTGCTGATGGACGAGGCGCTGTCCGAAGTGGGATTTGCCAGGGAGCGACGCCCATTTCGGCCACACCTTACCCTGGGGCGGGTGAGGGACCAGGTGAGCCAGCCTGAACGCAAACGAATAGGTGAAGTAATGGGGAAGGCCAGGCTGGCAGGCGACCACTGCTGGGAGGCCCGAGAAATTCACCTTATCCGCAGTACCTTGACTCCCGGCGGCGCCATTTATGATTCCATTGGCGTTAAGCCTCTGGCTACAGCAGAGTAGGTTCACTGTGATGATCGAGACCATCGTTATCAGACCAACCCCTCCCTTTGACTTTGAGTGTACCGCAGAAAACCAGCCATACTTTCGGAAGGGAGAGGAATCTTCCAGGGCTTTATACGGGCGGCTGCTGGATCTGGATGGAAAGCTTGCCCTTGCTTCGGTCACGTTCAACGGAGAAGTTGATGAACCGGCGCTAGAAGTAACCCTGCAGGGCGAAGACCTCAACGTGAGTGACCTGGCCCTGGCCGGTTCCCAGATTGAACGATTGCTGGGTACTCACCAGGATCTGCGACCCTTTTACGAGTTTGCGAAGGGTGACCCGGTAATGGCGCATTTGGTTGGCGCATTCCATGGAATGCACCAGTCGCTGTCCCTGTCGGTATTTGAGACTATTGCCCAGGCCATCCTGGGCCAGCAGTTGTCGGCCAGCGTTGCGCGGGTGATTCGCGGGTTGTTGCTGGAGACCTATGGTCCCAGGCTTGAAGTGGATGGGGAAACTCACTATGCATTTCCGCGCCCGGAAACCATGGCGGCCGCCACGGTGGAGGAGTTGCGGGGGCTGAAGCTGAGCCAGCGGAAAGCAGAGTATCTGCACGGGCTGGCCCTGGCGGAACTGGCAGCGGACGGTGGGTTGGACCGAGTGCAGGACCTTTCGGACGAGGAAGTAATCATTGAAGTAACTTCGTTGCGGGGCGTGGGAATGTGGTCGGCCCAGTGGGTGCTTTCTCGGGCCCTTGGAAGGCCCGACGCCTTCCCCATAGGAGACCTGGCCCTGAAACGGATAGTTTCCCAGCTATACTTTGGCGGAGAGGCTATGACGGATGCGGAACTGGGAGAGTTTTCCCAACGATGGTCTCCTTTCCGTTCCCTGGCTACCTCTTACCTGTTCGCGGCACTGAGAACCGGTGGCGGCCAGGAAGTTATCGCATCGGGGCAGAGAGTGTATACGCCCGGCTGAACAGCTGTCTACTTCAACCTCAAGTTTCCTCGTCAGCAGAGCTCCCTACACTTCCATTCCGTACGGCGCTACCGGAACATCCGCATCAGGCTCTTGGGATCGCGGGTGCGGGAGAACTGGCGCATCAGCTTCTGGGTCTGTTTGAACTGGTTCATAAGCCGGTTAATGTCTGTGGGGGTGGTACCGCTGCCCCGGGCGATGCGTCGTCGTCGGCTCCCGTTGAGGATTTCCGGGCGGCGGCGCTCTTCAACGGTCATGGACTGGATGATGGCCTCTACCCGCTTGACTTGATCGTCGTCAAGGTCGGTGGGCATCTTCTTGGTCATGCTGTTCATACCGGGAATCATTTCCATTATCTGGCTTAGCGAACCCATTTTCTTGACGCTCTGAATCTGCTGAAGGAAATCCTCCAGGTCAAAGGTGGCCTGGCGGAACTTGCGCTCCAGGTCCTTGGCCTGCTGTTCGTCCACAGCTTCCTGGGCCCTTTCGATAAGGGTCAGCACATCGCCCATGGCCAGAATGCGGGAGGCCAGCCGGTCGGGGTGAAACTGTTCCAGGCCGTCGGGGCGTTCACCCACGCCCATGAACTTGATGGGTACGCCGGTGACACCGGTAACGGACAGGGCGGCGCCACCACGGGCATCGCCGTCCATCTTGGTCATAACCAGGCCCGTCAGGTTGATGCGCTGGTGAAACTCCTGTGCAGCATTGACGGCATCTTGACCAGTCATGGCGTCAACCACCAGCAGGGTTTCGTGGGGCTGGGCTACCGCACGGGCCTCCTCCAGTTCCTCCATCAACTCTTCGTCGATGTGAAGGCGGCCGCCGGTATCGATGATGGCCCAGGTCAACCCCTGCTGCCGCGCTCGCTCCACGCCGTTCCTGACCACCTGGGGCACGGTGGAGTTACCGGGGTCTTCGGAGTAAACGGGCACATCCAACTGTTTCCCCAGGGTTTCAAGCTGGGATATGGCGGCAGGACGGCGCAAATCGGCAGCAATCAGGACCGACGTGTGACCCTGGCGACGCAACTGAAGGGCCAGCTTGGCGGCAGTGGTCGTCTTGCCCGAACCCTGTAAGCCCACCAACATAAGAACCGAGGGAAGCTGGCTGGATGGCGTGAGGCGATGGTCGCCGCCGCTCAACATTTCCGTAAGTTCTTCGTGAACTATCTTGACTACTTGCTGGCCCGGTGTAAGGCTTTCAAGGACGTCGGAACCCATCGAGCGTTCCTTGACCCTGGCCACGAAGTCCCTGGCTACTCGGAAGTTGACGTCAGCTTCCAGGAGGGATCGGCGTACCTGGCTGAGGCCATCGTCAATGTCCTTTTCGGTTAGCCGGCCTTTGCTGGAAAGGCGGTTGAATATTCCCGTGAGTTTATCGGTCAGGCTTTCGAACATTCCAAGCTCCTGGGTAGAAAACGCCCTTTTCTCGCACTTCGTTTGCTGGCAGAAAAGCGGCGCAATGTGTTCTGTCTTTATGGTTCTATCATAACACCAAAGCCCTTTCGGTTTGCCTGCTTTGTCGATTCATTAAGACAAGCGGCCCCGTGCTAGAATGCCACTGCCGTCCATACTTATAAGAACGAAGGTGATATCGTCGCTTGATTCCGGTGAAGCTTAATCTCAGAAATTTCCTGTCCTACCGGGAAAACGTGCCAACCCTTGACTTTACCGGTGTGCATGTTGCTTGCCTTTGTGGCGACAACGGGCACGGAAAGTCGGCGCTACTGGATGCCATTACCTGGTGCCTTTGGGGACACGCCCGGGGACAGGTACAAGATGACCTCGTATCGTACGGAGCGGATGAGGCCAGGGTAGAGCTCGACTTTCTCGCACGGGACGGCCGCTTCAAGGTGATTCGGAGCCGGCGTCGAGGTGGAGGGCGTCGCCGGCAAGGCGCTTCCGACTTGCAGCTCGTATCGGTTATGGATGATGGCGAGCCAGCGCAGGTCGTATCCGGCAGCTCGATCCGGGAAACCCAGGCCAAGGTTGAGCAACTGGTGGGGATGGACTACGACACCTTTATAAATTCCGCATTCCTTCTGCAGGGACGGGCCGACGAGTTCACCAGCAAATCGCCAGCAGAAAGGAAGGCGGTATTGTCCTCCATCCTGGGGCTGGAAGCCTATGACAGGTACCAGGCCAGGGCGCGGGAAAAGGCGGCGGAAGTGCGAAGTGAGTCGGACCGGCTTACCGGGCGGGTCAGGCAAATCCAGTCTGACCGGGAAGCCCTCGGCGAACCGGGTGAAGAGTTGTTGGCAACCAGTAGTCAAGTGGAGGAAATGTCTTTGCTGCTGGCCGAAATGCGGACAGAGGCTGCAGAACTTCAGGCCAAGGTGGCTGCATTACGGGCTCTCAATGCTGGTTTGTCGGAGAATAGAACCCGTCTGGCAGAGATGGGGGAAGAGAAGAGCAGGCTTGAGACCTACATCAAAGCGGCGGCGGAGCGCATCAAAGAGCACGAAAAGGTTTTAGCCAGGGCCGGGGAAATAGAGGCTGGCGCGGCAATGCTGGCGGCGGCCCGAGAGCGATTCGCGCGGCTTGAAGGCGCGCGACAGTCTCATGATGCCTTGAACCGGGAACAGAACGAACTGACCAGGGCCGTTGAAATTGAACGAGCCCGGATGGAGACCGAAGTTAGCCAGTTGCGCCGACATATAAGGGAAGAACTATCCCCGCTGGCCGATTCCGAAGCCGCGCTGGAAGAATCCCTTAGGAAGAACCGTGCAGCACTCGCGGGGCTTTCGGATATAGCGGCGAATCTTGTTAAAACGAGACAAAGGGTGCAACTCCTTGCCACCGGCATCGGCGAGGCCCAAACGCTGGCAACTCGTTATCAGTCGGAGGGGGAGCAGATCAAGGAGAAACTACGCCTCTTGGAACAGGCAGACTCTCACGGAGTGGTCTGCCCTCTTTGCCAGTCTCCCCTGAGCGAGGATGGGTGTCTGCGGCTTGCCCAAAACTACGAAGCAGAAATCGAAGAAAAGCGGGACCTTTACCGGGCCAACCGGAACAACCTCCGCACCCTGGAGACCGAAAAGTCGGAACTGGAAACGGAACTAGCAATACGCGAAAGTGGAAATAGCGCTGCAGCCAACAAGCTCCAGGCAGAAATAGCGAGGGCAGAGTCACATTTGGAGGCGGCCCGGGCGGCGGCCATAGAAATGAAGCAATCCCAAGGCAGGCTGGATGGACTTACCGCTATCCTGAATGAACACTCATATGCTCGGGGCGGGCAGGCCCGACTTAAAGCCATTGAAAGAGAATTACAGGCGCTGGGATTCGATGATGAGGCTTTCAGCCAGGCAGTGCAACAGACGAGGAAGCTGGAACCCTTTGTCCAGCTGAAAGCAAGGCTGGAAACGGCCAGGGTGCAACTGCCAGAGGAAGAGCAGGTACAGAATCAGAATATTGAGCGGGAGGCAAGGCTGGCAGGGGAAGTGTCGGGCTTTAGACGGCAGATCGCCGAGGCAGAGGAGTCAGTGACCCAATTGCCGGCCGAGGAAGACAGGCTGGCACAGTTGAACAGGAAAGTGGGGGAACTGGGAGCCAGCCTTCAGAGCGCGTTGGCCAGGAAGGCATTGCTGGAGGACCGGGTTGAAAGGCTGGCCAATCTGGAGAAGGAACTGGCGGAAAGCCAGGAATCCCTGAAACAGGCACAGGAAGGTCAGGGCATTTACCAGGAACTGGCTGGGGCCTTCGGGCGGCAGGGCATCCAGGCCATGCTTATCGAAACGGCGGTGCCCCGGCTGGAAGAAGAGGCCAACGTTCTGCTGGGACGGATGACGGACAACCGCATGCACGTGAAGTTGGAAACCCAGCGGGAACGCCGGTCGGGTTCAGGCGAACCCATCGAGACGTTGGAGATCAACGTCAGCGACGAACTGGGAGCCCGCAATTACGAGATGTACAGCGGCGGCGAGGCATTCAGGGTGAACCTGGCGTTGCGTATCGCCCTGTCCCGAGTACTGTCGCAACGCACGGGGGCACCCCTGCCGACCCTATTCATTGACGAGGGGTTCGGTTCTCAGGACGTCTCCGGTCGTGAACGTATCCTGGACGTTATCAGCGCTATAGAGGATGACTTCGACAAGATCATCGTCATTACCCACCTGGACGACTTGAAGGACATGTTCCCGGTGCGGATTGAGGTGCAGAAGGATGAGAACGGTTCTACCTTCTGGTTGAGTTAGGGTAGCCTCAAGTTAAAGCGGGGGCGCGGGAAACAGCAGAGGCCGGTTCGGGCGGTGCAATGTGGAGGAAAGGCTGACCACAAAGACAGCCCCTGCTCAGATTAGGTTACTAACAACACACAGGAGACGCTATGCTGGATGACAATTTGAAGATGTTCGTGGCCGAGAACCGCAGGGGAGTGCTTACCACCTTCCGGCGGGACGGTTCGGCCCAGATGAGCATTATTACCTGCGGACCGCTCCAGGACGGGGTTGCGTTCACCACCACGGAGGACCGGGCAAAGCTGCGGAACCTGCGGCGCAACCCACGCTGCTCTCTGATGGTGGCGCGGGAGAACTGGTCGGCCTACATTGTTCTTCAGGGCACTGCCCGGCTGCTGTCCGCCGACAACACCGACGCGGATGAACTACGGATGGCCCTGCGGAACGTTTACCGTACGGCCGCGGCCACGGAACACCCGGACTGGGAAGAATACGACCGAGCCATGGAGGAACAGCGCAGGTCGGCCATAATCGTGGTCCCGGAGCACATCTACGGCGGGAACGTTTCCTGAATCGCTCAGCGCTCACCCAATTACCGGGTTTGCAGGGTGGTCAACAGCCTTTCCGAAGCCGCGGCGACTTCTTCAACCGCCTGGTCGAAGGCTTCACGGTTGGCAAGGGACGGCGCCCGGTAGCCGCTGATCTTGCGGACGAACTGCAGGGCGGCGGCATTAATGTCATCTTCAGTCGCCGGAGGATCCTGGGATCGCAGAGTCTTAATGCTGCGGCACATTCAGTTGTATCTCCAAATTAACGCGCAAGTACGTCAATGAATCTATGAGGGCCACTTCCATTCAAAGGTAGAGTAGTGGCCGTTCTTGCCCGAGTTATCCCAAGTCATTCCGTGGTCGGTGTAGGTACTATTGGCCCCCTTGGCAATGGCAAGGGAGGAATTCACCGGGTGGCCGGTGTTCTCGAGGCGCATGGCCTCGGTCCTGCGGCCCACCACCAGGCCCTCAACGGTGAAATCGATGATGCCGGGGATGTTCACGCTGCGGCTGTGGCCCTCGCTTCGAAAGTCAATCCGGCAGAACCGGATGCCTAGGTAGTTGGAGGTCAGGCGCATCCACCGCTCAGACGGGCCACCGATTTCGCCCGAGAGTATGCGGGTAAGGGCTGCTCGCTGAAACTGGTCGGCCCGTTCGTCGATGTAGTTTGCCAGAGTCCAGTCTCCATCGCCCATGATGCCTGGGGTGTAGGCCACCACCACGAAGTTGAGGTCGTCCAGGGCAACCCCCTGGTAGTCGCCTTCTTGAATGTGGAATGCGAATGCCACGTCGCAGTGGCCTTCGGTGGGGACGGCGGGCCCTCCGCCGACTATGCAGGGGCAGAGGATCTCGCAGTTACAGTTCTCGAAGTAGTCTCCCTTGAGGTTCCAGCGTTCTTCGATAGTCAAGCTTCGTTACCTCCCAACTGTAACGTCACGCTTCCAGTCAGCCCCGTCTTGGCTTTCTATCGTCTTGAGAGAGGGGATTCCTAGGAGGGATTCTGAATTGAGTCACCCCTGCAAACAGTTGGAAGCAGGGGTGATGATAGTCTCTTGAGTCGCTTTGGCCCGGGGCGAGCTATTTGCTGCCGAAGGGCTGGATCAACACCCGCAGAGTACCGTCGTCTTCCTTTCGCTGGGTGAGGAGCCTATGACCTGCCTGCTCGGCCCAGTAGATAACATCGTAGATGTTCAGGGCGTCGTGGAGGATAGCTTCGACGAAGGAGCCCCGGTCGTCGTCCATCTGGCGGCTGAGGGCGGCGATAACTCCGGCGCAGTTCTTGCCGCGCCCGTCAATCACGGCCCACCCGTCGCGGTGGCCGTTGCCATTGCCATTGCCGTTGGAGGTTACCGGCTGGCGGCGAACATCTATTTGGCCGGACTTTCGCAGGTCCAACTGTTCCTTGAAGTGGGCCACCGCCTCCCAGGCCACTGCCCGGTCGCGTTCGCCGCTGGAGCAGACGGCGCCCCGGACGCCGACGATGTCCGGGTTAACGCGGGCCAGTTCATCGAGGTTGTCGAGCTTAAGGTGACCGGAGAGGGCAGTGCTGAGGCCAGCCTGCTTGGCCTCCATCACCATCTCCCGCAAACGGGCTTCGGGGATGAAGTCGAACAGGTTGCGACCATCCTTGGTAAGGGTGTCGATCAGGAAGCCGTCGCACTGGCCTTCGATGGCCAGTTTGACCATCAAGTCGGGGTCAAGGCCGCCCTTGAACAGGTGGTTGTCGGCGAAAAGGGAGCCAATGAGCTTGGTATCGTAGCCCTTGAGGGCAGCACGAGCGCCCTGAAGGATTTCCACGGCTGTCTCGTAGTCGGCCTCGCAGAACCCTACCTTGACCGAAGTGGCATCGAGCATGCCGGCGGCCTTAACGGCCATGGCCACTGTGCCTGCCTGGTTGGGAACAACGCCCAGGGTAACGCTTACGTGCTTGTGGGCCGGTATGCGGCGGCGTACTTCTTCCACCAGGTTGGGGTGGCCGGAACCCACCAGAGCCTCCTGTAGGTTCTTGACGTCGATGATGTCGGCGCCGCCCCGGTCGGCCTCCAAAGCCTCGGGCATGTCCTGGACACTGACCAGGAGCATCATGCCGGAGCCTTCGGCGCCGCTGCCTATGCCTTCGTTGAGCCACGGCGCGTGAGCCCGTGCCTGGGCGGGTACGGTGCCCGCCTGACGGCGCGGGATCAGGGGCATGAGCTCGCGCTTAAGCTCCGCCTTTTCGTCCTCGGTCAAGGGCATAAGCGGGGGCCGGACGTGACCGCCGGCCATGCCCATCAGTTCACCCCAGTACTTGCACATGGGCGCGGGAAGGACGCCGCCTGACTTCTTTACGGTGCCGCCCCACCACTTGTCGGAAAGGGCCTTCAGGTCTTTCAGATGCTTGTCGTAGAAATCCAGGTCCAGGTCGCCCTTGCTGGCCCGGTTAATGAACTGGACGTAGTTGTTGCATTCGGGGGTGTCGAACCGCCAGTCGGAGGTGTTGGCGAACATTACCTGCTGGTGGAAGCCAAGCTCCCTGGCCTTGGGGTATATCCACTCGTCGGGTGTGCTGATGATGGACTGCTTGCCAACGAGCAAGTGGGTCTCTATGGAAGTCTGCTGGTTGAAGCTGGCCTCCTTGACGCCAACCACGTTGGGAATCTGGCAAAGGCGCTTCAACCCCTGGGGGCTCATAACAATGCCGAACTGGGGTGAGTTGTAGAACATGATGGCCAGATTTGTGTGGTCAGCCAACGCCTTTACGTAGTCGTAAACGACCTCTTCGGTCTTGGCGACCATATACGGAGGGGCTACTACCAGGAGGTCGAAACCGTCAGACTCGGCGCGGTCAGCCAAAGCCAGCATGTCCTTAACGGAGGTGTGGGTAACATGAGCGGCGATGCCCCAGCGACCGGCGGCCTCGTCGGCCACCACGTCCATAACACGGGTGCGCTCGTCAAAGGTAAGGCTCCAGAACTCACCCATGCCCCAAGTGCAGCCACCGCCCCGGGTGCCCAGGCTCTGAATATAGCGCATGTTCCGGCGGAGGCCTTCTTCGTCGATGCGATTGTCAGGCGTAAAGGGCGTCATAATGGTGGTCCACTGGTCCTTAAGGAACCCCCACGCCCACTCCTGAGCCTCGTGTTTTCTATAGTCAGCCATTGAAAATCACCTTCCGAGTTTGGTTTGTGGGGCGTTGAGCCCGAAACCGATTTATGCCTGTAAAGGCCACCAGAATATGTACCCACCAAAACGCAATTGGCGAACGGAACCGTACCTGAATCCACTGGTCCTCAAACAGGACAATTGTATGCAAGGCGCCGAAAAGCGTCAACCACTACGGACATTGTAAGCACGGCTGGCGTGTATCGAAATGTTGACTCTTTTCTTTCATTCATCTTTCCCGTCGTCCAAGGAGGACAAAGGTGGAAATTTTTGATTTCGTCCCATTCTCTCCCATTCTGTCCCGTTTTGGTTGGTACCAGTGACTCCATCCTGACCCAACCCAGTCAAGGGGAAGGGGATACTTGGGAAGGGCGGCCACAAGAGCTCCCTTCTATGATGAGGCGTGTGCTTGAAGGAGCCATAGTCCTATGTTGGAGGTTGGTTATGCAGGTTTGCAAGGAGGCGGGGGCAGGCCGGGAAAGAATGCGAAGGTGAGTGGAATTCACGATTCCGGCGGCTGGCAGGATGGGCAGAGGAAGGTGCCCCGAGCTCGAACGCGGAGGGCAACGATCGGCGTGCCGCATTTGGGACAGGGTTCCCCCTCGGTGCGAGGGACGGTCCAGGTGTGGAGGGCCGAGGGCGGGTCGGGCCAGTGTTCGTCGCGGGCCCGGTCGTAGATTGCGATGGCGATGGTGAGGCTGTTGACTATGCAGTCCTTCAGACTCTCCAGCTCTGCTGTGGTAAGGCCGCCCGCCTTGCGTGTTGGGTTTATATGTGCTTGGAAGAGAGACTCGTCCACGTACAGATTACCCAGGCCGGCAACCACCGATTGCTCAAGCAGCAGGGCCTTGGCCGGTGCGTTCCGGTCGCGGAATCTGGCCGAAAGATAGTCGACGGTTAGATCGTCGGATAGAGGTTCAGGTCCCAGGGGAGGGAGGGTGGAAGGAAGATCGGAAGTAAGCCAAAGGTGCCCGAACTTGCGGGAGTCGCGAAACCAGAGGACACGGCCGTCGTCCAGAGAAAAGGTATGGCGAACCATGGGATCGACTTCCCTGTCGGAGGGTTGGACGCTGACGCCGCCGGTCATGCCTAAGTGGATGATGAAAGTCTCGTCGGAATCCAGGGGCAGAAGGATGTACTTGCCGCGTCGGTTGACCGACAATATTTGCTTTAGGGGCAGGCCAAGAACAAAGTCCTCGAGGGAAGGCAGTTTTACGGTGGGGGCCCAGCCTACGTTAGCCCGAGTGATGGAACGGCCCGGCAATTCCGCACGAAGCAGGATACGCCGGGCGTTTTCGACTTCTGGCAGTTCGGGCATAGGTTTGTCAGACGGACCCCGTGCAAAAGGTTATGCGACAGGACTACGGCCGCCGCCTACAGCCGCTTCACGGCCAGGGTGACTTCCATTCCCTCAACCTTCTGGGTCTCGCTGCCTTCGGCATCCGCCAGAGCGCCCGGTACCAACTGTTCACTGAGGGTTTCCTGGCTAATGTAATCGGCATGGCTTTGCATCACCCTGCCCAGCTCCTCGGGGCCTTGATAGTAGGTAACTATCCGGTCGGTGAGGTCGAACTGGGCATTGCGGCGCAGACCCTGGATTCGGTGGGCGATCTCCCGCGCCATGCCCTCGTCGGCTAATTCGGGGGTAACCCGAGTATCAAGGGCAACCAGGCAGCCGGGTTCGATAGACACCCAGTAGTTGTCCACCTGCTGAAGACCGTGACCGGTAAATTCGCCATTGCCATTTGACTGGACGCCTTCCCTGACCTGGTCGTGGTAGCCCTGGGCCTCGCCCTCAAAGTCCTCCAGCACGGTAAGCTGCTTAATGTTCAGCTCTTCGAGAATCTGGGACCTGACTTGATTAAGGTGCGGGGCGTTGCCCCAGACCTTTACCTCAGCCAGAGGTTGTCGGACCTTGACGCCCGCCTTGGAGCGAGCGGCGCGGCCCATGCTGGAAACCTGCATGGCCAGACGCGTGGCGGCCATTAGTTCACGATCTATGAGGGTCTGGTCGGCAACCGGGTAAGCGTCCAGGTGGACGCTGTCGGGAGCTGTTGGATCAACGGAGCAGACCAGACTCCGGTAGATTTCCTCGGACATGAAGGGAGCAAGAGGAGCCATCAGGCGGGCCACCGTAACCAGGCAACTATGCAAGGTCGCGTAGGCCGACAGCTTGTCGGTGTCGTTTTCGCTCTTCCAGAAGCGGCGACGGCTGCGCCGGACATACCAGTTGGAAAGCTGGTCGATGAACTCCTGGAGCCTGCGTCCGGAGTCGGTGGGATTGTAGTCTTCCAGGTAGCTGTCCACCTGCTCTACCAGCACATTCAGCTCGGACAGGATCCAGCGGTCCAGTTCATTCTCGGGCTTCCAGTCGGCTGGCACCTGGTCGGGATGGAAGTTGTCGATGCTGGCGTAGTTGGTGAAGAAGGAAAATACGTTCCAGAGGGTCAGCAGCACCCGGCGCAGGGTTTCGTTGACCAGCTTGTCGGAAAAACGGCGGGGTTCGCCGGGATGGGACGCAGTGAAAAGATACCAGCGCAGGGCATCGGCGCCGTGGGCGTCCAGCACGGTGGAGGGCTGGACCACATTGCCGACGTGCTTGCTCATCTTCTGACCGCGGCTGTCCAGAATAAGGCCAAGGCAAATTACGTTCTTGTAGGACGGTTCACCCTTAAGGAGGGTGGCCAGGGCGTGCAGGCTGTAGAACCAGCCCCGGGTCTGGTCCACCGCTTCGCAAATATAGTCGGCAGGGAAGCGGCCATCGGCGGAAATGTCCGGGTTATCGAAGGGGTAGTGCCACTGGGCGAAGGGCATGGCGCCGGAGTCAAACCAGGCATCCATTACTTCGGGGATGCGCCGCATCTCACCGCCGCACTCTGACCGAGGGCAGGAAAAGACCACGTCGTCGACGTAGGGACGGTGCAGGTCGAGGCCGTCCAGGCCGTCACGGGCGCCATTGCAATGTTCCTTTAGTTCGTCAACGCTGCCCACGCAAAGGCGGTTGTTGCACTCCTGGCACTGCCAGATGGGAATGGGAGTGCCCCAGTACCGTTCGCGGGATATGGCCCAGTCCACGTTGTTGCGCAGCCATTCGCCAAACCGCCCTTCCCGGATGTAGTCGGGGTACCAGTTGATTGCGCTGTTGCCCTCCACCAGCCGGTCCTTGTGGGCCGTGGTGCGAATGTACCAGGATGACTTGGCGTAGTAGAGGAGGGGAGTGTCGCACCGCCAGCAGAATGGGTAAGTGTGGCGGTAAATGTCGCGGCGGTGGAGCAGACCCCGGTCGGCCAGGTCCTGCATGATGTCCTCGTCGGCTTCCTTGACGAACTTTCCGGCAAAGGGGTAGTTGCCGGTCACCAGCCCCTGAAGGTTGACGGGCTGGACGAAGGCCAGTTCCTTTTCGCGACCCAGGCCCAGGTCTTCGTCACCGAAGGCCGGCGCGATGTGGACGATACCGGTGCCGTCTTCCATGGAGACGAAATCGCCGGCCACTACCTGGGGGTCAAAGTCCTGGGACGACACCAGGTCGGTAGCGGTTGTACCGGCGGGACCATTCCGCTGGAAGAACTGGCGGATTTCGGTCCCGTATTGAAGCGGGGAGTAAAGGGGCTCGTATCGGCAACCAACCAGGTCGGCGCCCTTGACCTCTCCCACCACCGAATGTCCGTTCTGGATGTTGGATCCGAGCAATTCCGAGGCGAGGATGAGCCTTTCTTTCCCGCTGTCTGCTTCCAATTCCACTACTGAGTACTGGGCGCCGGCGACAACGGCCAGGGCGGTGTTGCCGGGAAGAGTCCAGGGAGTTGTGGTCCAGGCCAGCAGGTAAGTCGGCATGTCAGTTGCAATCTGCAGAGCGTCGGATGGCTGGGTCAGGCGGAATTTGACGAATACGGAAGGGTCGGGAGTGTTTTCTTGATAACCGAGGGCGACTTCGTGAGAGCTAAGGCTGGTCTCGCAGCGGGGGCAATGGGGTGTGCCCCGCAGACCTTCATATAGGAGGCCATCGTCCCAAAGTTGCTTGAGAATCCACCAACCGGTCTCGATAAAGTCGTTGTGCAGGGTGACGTAAGGGTCCTCCATGTCCACCCAGAAACCGATGCGGTCGGTGAGAACCTCCCATTCCTTAACGTAGCGGAAGACGCTTTCACGGCATCGCTGGTTGAACTTCTCGATGCCGAATTCCTCGATTTCCCGCTTGGAACTGAGGCCCAGTTCCTTTTCGATTTCCAGTTCCACCGGAAGACCGTGGGTGTCCCAGCCGCCCTTGCGGAGGCAGCGATAACCCTTCATGGTGCGGTAACGGCAAATCACGTCCTTGAAGACTCGAGCCAGGACGTGGTGGATGCCAGGACTGCCGTTGGCAGTGGGCGGCCCTTCGTAGAGCATAAAAAGGGGTGCATCGGGTCTCTCTGATTCGGTACGGCGGAAGACGTCGTTGTCCTTCCAGTACTGCAAAATCCGGGCATCAAGCTCCGGCATGCTGACGCGGCTGGGCACGGGAGTAAACATTCTTGAATTACCTCTACGGAGGGGAGTAAATCAATTGGGTATTATAGCGCAAATGTGGCGGTTGTCAGGCTCGGAAAAGCCCGGCCGGGACGAGGCGTCGGTTTGCGGGGCCGACTTCATGGTCGAAACCTGCAAGTGTATCGATCCCAAGCAAGGTTTGGCAGTCGGCGGTGCCATAGATGTTGGCCCGATTACACTCCTCGCTATTAGGCCCGATTACCACCTTCGCCATATCTGGCCGCACTTCCCGGCCATCGGCCAATTCAGAATCCATATTCATTCGGAGACGATTCCCACGTCTTTGAGGCAAAACGGAAGCCGGACTGAGCAGATGCTGCCAGTATCGACGATAGCCGTGGTTTCCGTCAGGAGGATTCCATCGCCCGGGCCTGCATGAAGGGTTCCGGCAAGCTTGAAGTATTTGGCAGAAAAGGTCCGTCAATTCAAGAGCCTAAAGGATAGCTTGGAATTCTCATCAATCCGTCCAGAACTGGTAAAAGTGGTGGACGGGGCCGTGCCCTTGACCCAGGGGGTAGGAGTTGCGGATGGCTTGGGTGACGTATTCCTTGGCCTGGGCTACGGCGTCCTCGATGGATTTTCCCTGGGCCAGACCTGCGGCGGCGGCGGAAGCGAAAGTGCAGCCGGTGCCGTGAGTGTTGACGGTGTCGAATCTCTCTGAAGTGAACTCAGTGAACTCGGTGCCGTCGTAAAGGAGATCGGTGGCTGGGCCGCTCAAGTGGCCACCCTTCACCACCACGGCCCGGGCTCCCAATGTGACAATCTGCCTGGCGGCTTCTCTCATATCCTCGCCGGTCTCAATTTTCAGCCCGGTGAGGGTCTCAGCTTCAGGGACATTGGGAGTTACCAACGCTGCCAGGGGGACCAACAGGGACTTCAATGAGTCAACGGCCTCCTGTCTTAGCAGCGAGTCACCACTCTTGGCTACCATTACCGGGTCTACCACCAGATTCTCTATGCCATGCCTCCTGAGCTCCCCCGCAACGGTTTCCACTATGGCCGAACTGGAGAGCATACCCGTTTTTACCGCATCAACGCCGATGTCGGTGACGACCGCCTCAATCTGTGCCGCGATAATTTCTGTGGGAAGCTCGTGTACGGCCGTTACGGCGACGGTGTTCTGGGCGGTAATGGCAGTTAATGTGGAGGCTCCATACACGCCCAGGGCCGAAAAGGTCTTGAGATCGGCCTGGATTCCGGCGCCGCCACCTGAGTCGGAGCCGGCGATGGTCATGGCAATGGGCGCCTTTCGGTAGCTTGTCATCTAGCCTTAACGGACCTCCGCTGGTTTAAAAGGAGTGCGATGTTCGCGCAGTAAGGAGCGTGATTCAAACCTGGCTGGGTTAGGGTTGCTCCGCGTCGCCGCTGTCAGGGAGTCGCCACTCGCCATCGGACTGTTCGGCGTAAGCCACATCCAAGTCTTCGTCGTCATCACCCAGATCAGTAAGCTGTCCCAGCGCTATTGCAGGAAGGGTTTCAATGTGCATTCCCACCCGGTAGCTCATTTCCAGGGAGAGCCTGGCGACGGCATCGTTGTCATCGGCCTCGGCCAGCATTACGAAATCGAACCGCCCCAGCACAGCGTATTGAGTGAGGATTTCGGCGCCCTCACATTCACAGTCACGGACTGACTCGACCACCAAGTCCGGGTTGGCGCGAAGACGCCTTTGGCCGTTTTCGGTGATATTACCCATAAGAAAGTAAAGCGGCATTCGTTCCTCGCTAACGATCAGATATAATTTTGCTCTGTTTATACATTGACCAAGTATATCACCACGCCAGGCAAGTCCTTGTGACCGACGGAAACGGTGTTGCCGGTTCGGGGAAACGAATGGCAATGAAGACATTAGAAAGCCCAACCAGTGGCGAAGGAGGCGCGCCGGACAAACTTTGGGCCATTGGGTAGCTATAGGGCATTGACATCGCTTAAACGTGTTGCTAGAGTATCAAATTACGTTGAAAGGTACCCCCGTTATACGGAATCGAGGAAGGCCATCGAATGCCTACTGTCAACCAGCTGGTCAGGAAAGGTAGAAAACCGGTTAGGAAGGGGACCAAGGCGCCGGCCCTGCACTGGGTGCAGAATTCGCTGCGGAACCGCATCAAGTGGGGCGATGGCTGCCCCCAGCGGCGTGGCGTCTGCATACAGGTCCGGACAATGACTCCCAAGAAGCCTAATTCGGCCCTGCGCAAGATAGCAAGGGTGCGCTTGACCAACGGCGTTGAAGTTACGGCATATATCGGTGGCGAGGGGCATAACCTGCAGGAGCATTCGGTAGTGCTGATTCGCGGCGGCAGGGTTAAAGACCTGCCCGGCGTCCGTTACCACGTGGTCCGCAGCGCCCTGGACACGGAAGGCGTACAAAACCGCCGCAGGGGCAGGAGCAAGTACGGGGCAACCAAGCCCTAACTCTCCCGGTCCCGCTGAAGGGCTCCGTTTTGCCCTTCAGCAGTTTTTTCCGTTAGACGGTAGGCCCTCTAAGTTCACTTTTTGGACAGGGGGAAGTTGGTATCCTGTCCAATAGTGAAGTTTTGTTTTGTAAACAGGTAATCGACTGAAGCAAGGATTGAAGGTTCAGCGGCAATGTCGAGAAGAAGAAGAGCGGTACCCCGGGTAATTCCGGAGGACTCCCGGTACAACAGTGTTCCCCTGGCCCGGTTCATCAATCGGGTAATGACTCGCGGCAAGAAGACCACTGCCCAGCGCGTGGTTTACGGAGCCCTTGAACTGGTGCGCGACGAGTCTCGGCGGGATCCTATGGAAATCTTTGAGCAGGCCCTGAAGAATGCCACGCCCCTTGTGGAAGTAAAACCCCGCCGTATAGGCGGGGCAACTTATCAGGTGCCCACAGAGCTTCGCGCTAACCGCAGCGAAGCGTTGGCCATGCGCTGGCTGATCCGGGGCGCCCGTTCCAGGACGGGTATGCCCATGCGGCGCGGCCTGGCCAATGAACTTTTGGACGCGGCAAGGGGAGAAGGTTCGGCGGTCCGGCGCCGGGAAGAACTGCACCGGATGGCGGAAGCCAACCGGGCCTTTGTCCACTATCGCAGGTAATAACTCTTAAGAAAGCTTTTGCTGGGCGTTTGAGGTGCCCACTGAATGGTCTCTGCTTACCCCATCCAAAAAATTAGAAATATCGGATTCATAGCCCACATCGACGCGGGCAAGACCACCGTTACCGAACGGGTACTTTACTTGACCGGCCGGATTCACAAGGTTGGCGGCGTGGACGAAGGCACTACCGCCATGGACTTCATGCCCCAGGAACGGGAAAGGGGCATCACCATCACTTCGGCGGCCACTACCGCCGAGTGGAATGGTCACCGGATCAACATTATCGACACCCCGGGGCACGTAGATTTCACCGCCGAGGTAGAGCGGAGCTTGCGCGTGCTGGATGGCGGTATTGTGGTTTTAGACGCTGTGGCCGGCGTGCAGTCCCAGTCTGAGACAGTATGGCGCCAGGCGGATACCTACCTGGTGCCCCGCATCTGTTTCGTTAACAAGATGGACCGGGTGGGCGCCAGTTTCCCTCGAACCATTGATTCCATAAAGCGCCGGCTCAAAGGTAATCCGGTGCCTGTTCAGGTCCCTATTGGCGAGGAGGACGAATTCGTCGGGGTCATTGACCTGCTCGGCGGCCAGGCCTCCATATACCCCAAAGGCCGCGACAACAGCGGTGGCGTAACTCCCCCTGAGCAAGTTCCCGTCCCCGAAGAATACCAGCAGACTTACGAAGAATACCGCCAGGCCATGATTGAAAAGATCGTGGAGACGGACGAGAGCCTGCTGATCCAATACCTGGAGGGTGAGGACCTTCAAGAGGAAGACCTGAGGTCTGCCCTGCGGGAAGCCACAATCCAGCGGCAACTGGTTCCCGTCCTGTGCGGCAGCGCCATTTCCGGCAAGGGCGTACATTCCCTTATTGACGGGATTGTGGACTACCTTCCATCGCCCGCCGACGTGCCGCCGGTGGAGGGCATTGACCCGAAGACTGAGGAAACCGATTGGCGATACCCGGAGGAAGACAGTCCCCTTTCGGCCCTGGCATTTAAAGTTGTTACTGACCCCTATGTTGGTCGCCTGGTTTATTTGAGGATCTATTCCGGTTCCGTCAAGGCCGGTGCTTCGGTCTTGAATGTCAGCAAGGGACAGCGAGAGCGGATGGGGCGCTTGCTTCAAATGCACGCAAACCATCGAGAAGAACTGGAAACCATTGAGGCGGGCAATATCTGCGCCGCCGTTGGTCTGAGAAACACCTTTACCGGCGACACCATTTGTCTTGAAAGCAATCCCCTGATTCTTGAACCCCCCAAGTTCCCCGAACCCGTAGTTTCCGTAGCCATCGAGCCCAGCAGCCGAGCCGACCAGGACCGCCTTTCCGACGCCCTGCGCAAGCTTTCCGATGAGGACCCGACTTTCGTTGTAAGGTACAACGACGAAACGGCCCAGACCATCATTTCCGGCATGGGCGAACTGCACCTGGAAGTATTGGTGGACCGGATGCGGCGGGAGTTTTCGGTGGAAGCCAATGTGGGCAGCCCCAGGGTTTCGTACCGGGAAACCCTTACCAGGCCCGTCCGCAGCGAGGGCCGTTTTGTACGGCAGTCAGGCGGCCATGGCCAGTTCGGCCACGTATGGGTGGACATTGAACCCCAGGAGCCGGGAACTGGCAATTCCTTCGTCAATGGCATTACTGGCGGGGTGATTCCCCGGGAGTATGTTCCGGCGGTGGAAGCCGGCGTAAAACAGGCGCTGGACAACGGCCCCCTGGGTGGCTATCCGCTGGTGGACCTGAAGGTCACCCTGTTTGACGGCAGCTATCATACGGTTGACTCGTCCGAGATGGCTTTCCGCAGCGCCGGGATGCTGTCTATCAGGGAGGGAGTGCCCAAGGGCGGGCCGGTGCTGCTGGAACCCATGGTGGAGCTGGAAGTAGTATCGCCCAGCGAGTTTCTCAGTGAAGTTCTAGGCGACCTGGGCATCAGAAGGGCCCAGATTCGCAACATTGAAGGTGAGGAGGACATCCAGACGGTTCGGGCGATGATTCCCCTCGGCGAGACTTTCTCATGCACCACAGCCTTGCGGTCGATCACCCGTGGCCGGGCTTCCTTCACCATGGAGTTCAAATATTACGAGCAGGTGCCGGAGCAACTGGTGAGAACCCTGGTTGGTAAATAACAGGTTAGCATTCCGGATTCTGAAGTTAGGATTTAACTGCGCATGGTAACCAGACAGAAAGTTAGAATCATCCTTAAGTCCTTTGAGCACAAGGTCCTGGACAGTTCCACGGAACAGATTGTCGAGACGGCAGAGAGGACGGGTGCGCGAATTACCGGACCGGTGCCGCTGCCTACCCACATCCGTCGGTTCTGTGTCATCCGGGGCCCCCACGTAGACAAGGACTCCCGGGAGCACTTCGAAATCCGGACTCACAAGCGGCTCATAGATATTCTTGAGCCCACGTCAAAGACAATTGACTCGCTCACCCGGCTTAACCTACCGGCGGGCGTGGATATTTCCATCAAGCTGTAGTCGCGGACCGCACTGCGACATTCAAGCGCAACAGGAGTTGGCGATGCTCCGCGGGTACTTGGGAAAGAAAGTAGGAATGAGCCGGATCTTCCGTGAAGACGGAAGGGTGGTTCCAGTGACCATGATCCAGGCAGGGCCCTGTTCCGTCACCCAGATCAAGACCAGTGAAACCGACGGCTACCAGGCTGTACAGTTGGGGTTTGATCCGGTAAAGCGACTGAACAAGCCGGAAACCGGACACTTGAAGGGCGGGCCTGCAGTACGGCACCTTCGCGAGGTAAAGGCCGACGACGTTGGCGAGTTCGAACTGGGCCAGCAGATTAGCGTTGACATCTTTGAGCCAGGGGAATTGGTTGACGTGATCGGCAAGTCCAAGGGTCGCGGCTTTGCTGGCGTTATGAAGCGGCATGGTTTTGGGGGCGGTCCCAGGACTCACGGTCAGTCGGACCGGGCCAGGGCGCCTGGCTCCATTGGCGGCGGTACCACCCCAGGTAAGGTTTTCAAGGGATTGAAGATGGCCGGTCACATGGGCAACAGCCGCGTGACGGTTAAGAACCTGGAAGTGGTTCAGGTGGATCCGGAGCGAAACCTGCTGTTTCTGAAGGGTGGTGTTCCCGGTGCACCTAACGGCCTGTTGATGATTCGCAGAACCGGGAAACGGGCCTCCGGCTACGCTCAATAATCTCTGTCAGCAATTTACAAGGCATTACCTTCGAAGGAACCGGAAATGGAAATCTCCGTTGTCAATCAAAGAGGCCAGGCCGCAGGTACGGTCGAAGTCGACGACTCGATATTCGACGTCCCGATGAACCATGCCCTGGTGCACCAATTGGTGGTTTCGTACCAGGCCAACAAGCGACAAGGCACCCACGATACGAAGACCAGGGGCGAAGTGTCGGGCGGCGGCCGCAAGCCCTGGATACAGAAGCACACCGGCCGCGCCCGGCAGGGCAGCATTCGGTCTCCCCAGTGGAGGCATGGCGGGACGGTTTTCGGACCGCACCCGAGGGACTACCGGCAGGACATGCCTAAGCGGATGAGGCGATTGGCACTGAAATGCGCGATTTCGGAAAAAATCAGGCAAGGCACTCTGATTTGCGTCGACAGCCTGGATACCTTGGACGGGAAGACCAGGTCGATGGTGTCGCTGCTGGACGCCCTGAGCATTTCCAGTTCGGTGCTGGTGGTGACGGAGGACTCGGACACAAACGTGGTGCGGTCGGGGCACAACCTTAAGCAAGTTTGGACGCTGCCCGTTAACCAGCTGAATGCCCACGAACTATTGCGTCGCAGCATAGTACTGATAACCAGGGAAGCGCTGGAGAAGGGTGGGTCCCTCTGGTCGGCGAACCCTGATCGTCGTCCCGCGGCGGTCCGGGCTGCCAACGGTGGGGAGGAGGCTTAAATGAATATCTACCAGGTTTTGTTGAAGCCCACCATCACAGAAAAAAGCACGCTGCTCCAGGAGTCCGGGCGTTACACCTTTGAGGTGGCCCTGGATGCCAACAAGGGACTGGTTAAGGAAGCGGTGGAGAAAAATTTCAACGTCACGGTGACCGACGTTAACATCACCATGCTTCGAGGGAAGCGTAAGCGGTACGGGCCGAGGTTCAAGAAGATGCCCGATACCAAGAAGGCCGTGGTTACCCTGAAGCCAGGTGACCGGATCAACCTGATAGAGGGGCTGTAGGGTCCAGCAACCCAGCGGCGAAGGTAAGTGTCATGCCACTGAAGAATCTCAAACCAATTACGCCAGGGACGAGGAACGCCGTCAGGCCGTCTTTCGAGGAGATTACCCGGAAGAAGCCTGAGAAGTCGCTCTTGACCCCGCTGGCCAAGCATGCCGGTCGCAACAACCGAGGTCGCATCACAACCCGGGCCAGGGGCGGGGGCAGCCGGCGAATGTACCGCGTAATCGATTTCAAGCGGCGGAAGGACGGAGTGCCGGGTCGGGTGGTTTCCATCGAGTACGACCCCAACCGTACCACCCGCATTGCCCTCATCTATTATGCGGACGGAGAAAAGAGTTACATCCTGGCGCCCATCGGGTTGGAGGTAGATACTTGGGTTGAATCCGGCCCAAGCGCAGAGATAACTCCCGGCAATTGCTTGCCTCTGAGAAACATCCCCACCGGTACGGTTGTCCATAACCTGGAGATGACACCTGGCCGGGGCGGGCAGTTGGTACGCAGCGCCGGCGTGGGCGCACAGGTCTTGTCCCGGGAAGGCGAGTACGTGCTTATCCGGTTGCCCTCGGGTGAAATGCGGAGGGTGTTGCTTAACTGCCGGGCTACCGTGGGTCAGCTGTCTAACCCAGACCACAAGAACGAAAGCCTTGGCAAGGCTGGCGCCAAACGGCACCTGGGCCGACGTCCCAAAGTGCGGGGCGTGGCCAAGAATCCGGTTGACCATCCTCACGGCGGAGGCGAAGGCCGTTCCCCCATCGGAATGCCTGGTCCCAAGACCCCCTGGGGCAAGCCAACCCTGGGTTACAAGACTCGGCGGAAGAAGAAGACCAGCGGAAAATTCGTAATACGCGGCAGGCGACGGTAATCTATGTCCAGATCTGTTAAGAAGGGGCCTTACGTTCACCCCAAACTGATGAAGAAAGTAGACGCGGTGCAGCGGTCGGGGGCGGCCACGGTGATCCGCACCTGGTCCAGGGCTTCGATGATCATGCCCGAGATGGTGGGGCTGACCCTGGGCGTCCATGACGGGAGGCGCCATATACCCGTGTTTGTAACGGAGAATATGGTGGGGCACCGCCTCGGCGAATTTGCTCCTACCCGTACCTACCGGGGGCACGTTTCCCGGTCGGAACGCACCAGCCGGGTGAGGTGAAGCTATGCCGCCGGTTAAAGCAGTTGCCAAGCAAATTGGGGCTTCCCAGAAACGATTGAAGCCCATACTTGACCTGGTAAGGGGACGGGAAGTAGACGAGGCCTTGAGTACTCTTAGTCTGCTGCCTTCGCCATGGGCCAGGACGGTGTACAAGGTAGTGGCGTCCGCTGCCGCCAATGCGGAGAACAATATGCTCATGGAGCGGGACAACCTGCGGATTGTGCGCATTACCGCCGACCCTGCCCGCTCCATCAAGCGGTTTCGGCCCCGGGCCAGGGGGCGTATCGGCCGGATAACCAAGCGTTCCAGTCACATCACCGTCGTCGTCGACGAAATTGAGCAGGAGGCCTAGTCTATGGGCCACAAGACGCATCCATACGGATTTCGACTGGGGATCATTAAAGACTGGAAGACACATTGGTACGCCAACAACGCGTCCAATTACCGGAACCTGGTCCTCGAAGATCTGAAGCTTCGAAATACCGTCCACGGCGAATATCGGGGTTTCTCAGATGCCGGCATTTCCAAGGTGGAGATTGATCGGGGAGCCCAGGACACGGTGATCAACATCCATTCGGCGCGTCCCGGCATCCTCATTGGCAGGGACGGCGAGCGGGTGAAAAACCTGCGCAGCAAGTTGGAGGGGATAACGCGCCGGCGGGTCCAGTTGAACATTATAGAAATCGAACAGCCGGAGCTAGACCCTTACCTGGTGGGCCGCAATATAGCCGACCAGTTGCAGCGCAGAGTGGCCTACCGGCGGGCTATGCGCCAGGCGGCCCAGCGAGCCATGCAGGCAGGCGCCCAGGGCATAAAGATCATCGCCAAGGGCCGCATTTCCGGTGCTGAGATCGCCCGAACCGAAAAACTGATGATGGGCCAGGTGCCTTTGCATACCCTCCGGGCCGATATCGACTACGCGCTGGCTGAGGCGGCCACGGCCATGGGGCGAATCGGCATCAAGGTCTGGATTTACAAGGGTGAAATCCTGCCGCCGGCTCCGGAAATTGTTGAAGAACTGGAAACCATTGAAGTTCGGGTTGAATCCGGACCCGACGACGAAGACTTGACCGAAGCTATCGCCGACGACGTAATCGACGGCGTGGCCACCAGGGGGGCTTTCGATGTTGCAACCTAAGCGTACCAAGTACAGGAAGATGGGCCGCGGCCGCCGCAAGGGCATGGCCACCACCGGCAACTCTGTCCACTTCGGGGAATACGGCCTGAAGGCCATGGGCGCTGAATGGATTACCGCCCGCCAGATTGAGTCGGCCCGTGTCGCCATCACTCGCCATCTGCAGAGGGGCGGCCAGGTGTGGATTCGGGTGTTTCCAGACAAGCCGGTAAGCAAGAAACCGGCCGAAGTACGAATGGGCGGCGGCAAGGCAGCCAACGACCATTGGGTTGCCGTGGTAAAGCCCGGGCGCATCCTGTTCGAGGTTGGCGGTGTCCCCGGCAATCAGGCCGTGGAAGCGCTGCGGTTGGCATCCCACAAATTGCCCATCCCGACCAAGACGGTCCAGCGGGACCAGGTGGCTGCCAGCCTGGGCAGCAGCTAACCGCAGGGGACATCAGAAGCAATGGAAATTAATGAAATTCGTACCCTGACCAACGATCAGCTGACCGAAGAGTTGAGCAAGACTTACCGGGAGTTGATGAACCTCCGGTTCAGGGCGGCTACCAATCAATTGGTGGATACCAACGAGCCGCGAAGGACCAGGAAAGATATCGCCCGCCTGCTTACGGTCATGCGAGAGCGCAACATTACGGTGAATTAAATATGTCAAAGGAAATGCGAAAGGTTCGCACGGGACAGGTGGTCCGTACCAGCATGGACCGGACTGCTGTCGTGGAGACGGTCTGGAAACAGCGCCACCGAGTATACCGCAAGCAGATGAGACGGGTCACCCGCTTTTACGTTCACGACCCCCTCAATCAATGCACGGTGGGAGACACGGTGCGAATCCAGGAGACCCGACCGATTTCCAAGATGAAACACTGGCGGCTGCTGGAAATTCTGCAGCGGCGACAGGTGGCGGACGTACAGCCCATCGAGCTGGAAACTGACCTGGATGCGGAGATCGCCGGCGAAGCCGAGGATGAGTCCCCGGTCGCCATAGCGGACGCCGAAGCCGAGGAAGAAGAGGACTCCGAAGAATGATTCAGACATATACCCGCCTGAATGTGGCCGACAACAGCGGCGCGAAACTGATCAGGCTGATAAATATCCCCGGGTCCAGCAAGCGCAAGTACGCCAAGGTAGGCGACGTGATCGTTTGCACGGTCAGAGAGGCCGTACCCAATTCGCCGGTACGCAAGGGCACAGTTGTCAAGGCAGTGGTTGTCCGCCAGGCCCAGGCTCTGCTCCGGCCGGACGGGACGTACATCAAGTTCGATGACAATGCGGCAGTAATAATCCAGGACAACCTGATGCCCCGCGGAACCCGGATTTTTGGCCCGGTGGCGAGAGAGCTGAGGGACAAGGGGTTTATGCGTATCGTTTCCCTGGCGCCGGAGGTGGTCTGATGAATATAAGGGCCGGTGACGAGGTACGCGTTATCGCTGGCAAAGAGAAGGGCAAGACCGGCAGGGTAGAACGCAGCCTGATTGCCGAGAATCGGGTAGTTGTGGACGGAGTGAACATTATTACCCGCCACATTAAGCCCCGCCCCGGACTGCGGCAGGCCGGTCGTATCCAGGTGGAGGCGCCCATACACATTTCCAATGTAATGCTGATTTGCAACAAATGCGGCGAGGGCATCCGACCGAAGAAGGTGATGCTGGAAACGGGTCAGCGGGTACGCGGGTGCCCCAAGTGCGAGGAAGTGTTAGATGACGCTCGATAACGAACAGGAACAACCTCAGGAAGAGAACGCGGCAGAGGAGACCGAACAGGCTCCCCGACGACAACGCCAGACCCGGGCCCGCCGTGGCGGTGGAGCGGCTACGGCCGAAGCCGAACCGGCCGCGGAGTCGACGGCGCCTTATCCCAGGCTGTTGGACACGTACAGAAACGAAATCGTGCCGGCGATGGCGGCTGAATTCGGTTTTACCAACACCATGCGGGTCCCTCGAGTCCAGAAGATCGTGGTGAACATCGGCTTGGGTGAGGCGTTGACCAACGGCCGGGCCATGGAGGCCGCCACCCGAGATCTGACGACCATTACGGGGCAGAAGCCCATTATTACGCGAGCACGGAAATCCATTGCCGGATTCAAACTGCGGGCCGGGAACCCGATTGGCACCTGTGTAACCCTCAGGGGCGCACGGATGTACCATTTCCTTGACCGGCTGATTAACACGGCCTTGCCCCGTATTCGCGACTTCCGGGGGATTTCCAGGCGTGGATTTGATGGACGGGGCAACTTCTCCATTGGTCTTCGTGAACAGATCATCTTCCCTGAGATCGACTACAACCAGATCGACCGATTCCGGGGTCTGCAGGTCACCATTATCACTACCGCCGAGAACGATGCCGAGTCTATTCGACTGCTGGAAATGTTCGGAATGCCCTTCGTGCGGGCCGAATAACCGCCGACGCTAAACAGTTATCCGAGGAGATACCTTGGCTAAGAAGTCTATGGTCCAGAAGTGGATGCGGGAACCCAAACATCCTGTGCGCAAATACAACCGGTGCCACCGGTGCGGCCGACCCAGGGCTTACATCAGATATTTTGGAATCTGCCGTATTTGCTTCCGGCAGATGGCCCTCACCGGGGAACTACCTGGCATTCGAAAGGCTAGTTGGTAACGGCCGGCCGGGGTGATTCCCAGCGCTATTGTTCAATTCAGGAGATTAACGCACTATGCCGGTTACAGACCCAGTCGCTGATATGCTTACCAGGATTCGTAACGGGATTCACTCTCGCCACGAATCGGTTTTGGTGCCACACTCAAAACTCAAGGCTTCGGTTGCCACCATCCTTAAGGAGCAGGGCTACATCAGGGATTTCGACATGCCCCGGGGACACCAGTTCCCGACCATGCGAATTCACATAGCGTACCGCACTGGGCGGGAGCCGGTGATTACCGGGTTGAAGCGGGTGAGCAAGCCCGGTCTTCGGGTCTATGTGGGTAAGGGCGAGATACCCCGGGTCTATGGTGGTTTGGGTGTTGCCATTGTTTCCACTTCCCAGGGTGTCATGACCGGCCGGCAGGCCTGGCGACTCGGCATAGGAGGAGAACTGCTCTGTTATGTCTGGTAACACGCTGGAACGAGAGACTAATGAAGGACGCACCCTATCCCGTATTGGGCGGAAACCGATTCCCGTACCGGACGGGGTGGAAGTCGAGATTCAATACGGCGGCGTAACCGTCAAGGGACCCAGGGGAACCCTGACCCAGAATTATCATCCTGAGGTCATCGTTAAGCTGGAGGACGGTCAGGTTATAGTGGAACGGATGTCGGAACGGAAGTTCCATCACTCCCTTCACGGACTGACCCGCAGTCTGATTGCCAACGCGGTGGTTGGCGTGACCGATGGCTACACCAAGACCCTGGAACTGATGGGCGTGGGTTATCGCGTCCAGCAGTCCGGAGAGGGCATAGTCCTGAACGTGGGCTACAGCCACCCGGTGGAGATTCAGCCCCGGGAAGGAGTCACCCTGGAGGTGGAGGGCAACAACCGGGTCCACGTCCGAGGGATAGACAAGCAGAAGGTGGGCGAGCTGGCCGCGCAGATCCGCAAGGTACGACCACCCAACGCCTACAAGGAAAAGGGAATCCGCTACCAGGGTGAGGTACTACATTTCAAGCCCGGCAAGGCGGCGGCCCGCAAGGCCTAAACAAGAAAGAGCTCATTTGCCCATCGGAGTAGTGTTCAACTCATGCCCAGAGACAGAGATTCCCGCAAACTGAGAAATGTTCGACACCGCCGGGTACGCAAGAAGGTGTCGGGCCGTCCAGAACAGCCGAGGCTGTGCGTGTTCCGAAGCTTGCGCTCCATTTATGCCCAGATAATTGACGATACTGACGGCAGGACCCTGGTAGCTGTTTCCAGCCAGGAAGCAAACCAGGAGGCTGGAAACCCGATTCGTCCCAAGACGGCGGTTTCCACTGCGGTGGGGCAGATGTTGGCCCAGCGAGCGCTGGAAAGGGGCATCAGCCGTGTGGTTTTTGACCGTGGGGGTTACAAGTACCACGGCCGGGTGAAGGCCCTGGCCGAAGCAGCACGAGAGGGAGGTCTCCAGTTCTGATGGTTAGCACAGGAAACAGGCCGCGTCCCAATCGTCCGCCGCGGGAAAGGGAGGAAGACCCTTCGGGGTTCACCGAGAGGGTGGTCTACACCCGCCGCATCGCCAAGGTAGTAAAGGGCGGCCGGCGGCTGCGTTTTAACGCGCTGGTGGTTGTGGGAGACAGCGACGGCAACGTGGGAGCCGGCATGGGCAAGGCGCTGGTAATTCCCGATGCCGTAAGGAAGGGTAACGCTATCGCCCGCCGGAACATGGTAAAGATCCCCATCAAGGGCAGCACGATACCCCATGAAATTTCCGTCAAGGTTGGCGCTTCAATAGTTGTGATTAAGCCGGCCCCGGAGGGCACAGGCATTATCGCCGCCGGAGCCATGCGCGCCATCCTGGAACTGGGCGGCGTGCGGGACGTGGTGGGTAAGTCCCTGGGTTCACGCAACCCCATTAATACAGTCCAGGCGACCCTGGAGGCTTTGCGCCAATTGCGTGATCCTCAGGTTGAAATCGCCCGCCGGCTGGGTACTCAAGCGGCCGACTAGTCGGCGATTGACAGGTGCAAGAATGGCCCAACTCAAGATTACGTGGACCAAGAGCTACATTGGCAAGCCACAGAACCAGCGGAGAGTAGTGCAGGCCCTGGGACTCCGGCGGCTCCATCAATCCGTGACCGTGGGCGATACGCCGACCATTCGGGGCATGGTGAACAAGGTTTCTCACCTCCTGAAGGTAGAGGAAATTCCCGAGGGTTAATTTGAAGGGCGAGGGTTAGTCCCCTTGCCTTGCATTTACTGAACAACCGATTCGTACCCCGGAAGCGGCCTGACGGTTGCCAGGCCAGGGCTCCGGGGTGAATTATCCAGGAGCACAAGCGCCATGATGGAACATCAAATTACCCCTTCGCCCGGCGCGCGGAAGAACCGCAAGCGGGTAGGTCGGGGCGACGCAGCCGGCCAGGGCAGCTACGGCGGCCGGGGGATGAAAGGTCAAAAGTCCCGGTCCGGATATCGGATCAGGCCCGGATTTGAGGGCGGCCAGCTGCCCCTGATCAAGGGTCTCCCCATGAAACGGGGCTTTAACAACAAGTTCAAGACTCACTTTCACATGGTGAAACTGGAAGACCTGGAAGCATTTGATGCCGGATCTAGGGTGACACCGGAGGAAATGTATCACCAGGGAATGGTGCCCAACCTGAATTCCCCCGTGAAGATTCTTGGCAATGGGGAATTGGGCAAGTCTCTAACCGTAGTGGCGAACAGGTTCACGGGTTCGGCCCGGTCAAAGATCGAGGCCGCGGGCGGCGCTGTGGAGGAAGTCTAGGTAAATGATTTCGGCGGAGACACAAGGAGGGGGACGCTGGCCCCGTTTAATACAGGCCGCCATCGACGCATTCAGCCTGCCTGATCTCAGGGCGAAGATTCTCTTTACCCTGGCAATTCTGGCCCTTTACCGGTTTGTATCCCACATCCCCATTCCGGGGATCAATACGGTGCAGCTCCAGGACCTGTTCGAGAATAACCAGCTTCTGGGATTCCTGGACCTGTTCAGTGGCGGGGCCCTGAGCCGCATGAGCATCGTGGCCCTGGGCGTCTTTCCTTACATTACTGCGTCTATTGTTATGCAGTTGCTGACGCCGGTTATTCCGTCTTTGCAGCAACTGTCCCGGGAAGGCGAGGCTGGCCGGGTCAAAATAAACCGCATTGTGCACTGGTTGACGGTGCCAATCGCTGTAGCCCAGGGTTTCGGCCAGTTGATCCTGCTGCAGCAGAGCAACGTGCTGACCAACGTCGGATTTACCGGGCCGGCTTTGCTGCCTACGCTGGCCGCCATAATCTCCATGACCGCCGGCACCATGTTCCTGGTTTGGCTGGGTGAGATGATTACCGAGCGAGGGATTGGTAACGGCATATCTCTCATCATTTTCGCCGGTATCGTGGCCGGTTTTCCCGGCTTGATTACCCAAGGGTTCCTTGATCGGCAGGACGTGCTGGGAATTGGCTTCTTTGTGATTATCGGAGTGCTGATCATTGCGCTGATTGTGTTGTTTAACGAGGCCCACCGCCGGATTCCGGTGCAATACGGAAGAAGCATTTTCCGTGGGGGGCGAATGTACCGCCAGAGTGGCGCGACCTACATCCCCTTGAGAATTAATTCCGCGGGTATGATTCCGCTGATTTTTGCCTTTTCCATTGTGATATTGCCCGGCACGGTTGCGACCTACTTTGCTACCAGTACGGGGCTTCTGGGGGATGTGGCCAGATTCTTCGCGGACCTGTTTAATCCCACTTCTGCTATTTACTGGGTGTTCGTTTTCCTGTTGGTGGTGATATTCACGTTCTTTTACACCTTGGTGGTGTTCCAGCAGCAAAACCTGGCGGAGAACCTGCAGCGAAATGGGGGATTCGTCCTGGGCATCCGGCCTGGCCGGCCTACCCAGGAGTACCTCAACCACGTTATAGTCCGAATCACCACTGGAGGGGCTCTGTTCCTGGGGTTCGTCGCGATAGTCCCTTACCTGGCGTCGCTGGTCACTAATGTACAGGCCATCCAGTTAAGCAGCACCAGCCTGTTGATCATGGTAGGTGTCGGCCTGGACACCCTGAGGCAGTTGGAAGCCCAGCTTCTGATGAGAAACTACGAAGGATTCCTTCGGTAGCCATGACTTCATCCATTCGACTGGCATTGTTTGGGCCTCCGGGAGCAGGCAAAGGAACACAGGCCCAGTTGCTAAAAGAGGGGTTGGGGTTGGCCCATATCAGCACGGGCGACCTGTTCCGGTCCCATTTGCAACAGGGAACGTCGCTGGGAACCAAGGCCGCCGAATTCATGAACCAGGGGTTGCTGGTGCCGGACGACCTGGTAATTGAAATGGTCATGGACAAGATCGTGCAAGTGGGTCGGGATTCGGGCTTCATCCTGGACGGTTTTCCTCGCACGCGGGAACAGGCGGTGGCGCTGGACAAGGTTCTGGAAGAAAAGGCCATTCCTTTGGTCAGCGCTTTGCTGGTAGATGTGCCGCAGGATGAATTGGTCAAGAGGCTGGGTGGCCGCTTTCTTTGCCGCTCGTGCCAGGCCCCCTATAACCTGGAGCCGGAGCAGTTCGAATCACCGCCGCCCTGTAGCCGGTGCGGAGGTGAATTGTTCCAGCGTGAGGACGACCGGCCAGAAGCGGTGCAGGTGAGGATCGGAGTCTACCAGGATCAGACGGCTCCGGTGCTGGACTTTTACCGGGAGAACGGACTACTCAAGGAAATCTCCGGCGTGGGCGCCATCGAAGAAATAAACGCGCGGGCCCTGAAAGCGCTTCAACTGGACACCTAGGGCCAGTCAGGTTAAAATTCAGTTTTGCTATTGGCAAAATTGACAGCAGGTCTGAAATCATGAATCGAAAACCAAAAGTAGAGACAGCATCCAATTCGGCATCTACCTATACCGGTGGGATAACTATCAAGTCGGCCCAGGAGTTGGACGCTATGCGTCTAGCTGGCTCCATCGTGGGCGACACTTTGACCCTGTTGAAGCGGTCGGTGGAACCGGGCATAACCACCAGGGAACTGGACAACATTGCCTACAAGAATATAACTGGCCACGGGGCCAAGCCGACTTTCAAAGGGTACCGGGGCTTTCCCGGTTCGATCTGTGCTTCCGTCAATGAAGAGATTGTCCACGGGATTCCTGGGAAGCGCGTTCTCAAGGAAGGAGACATCATCAAGATGGACGTGGGCGCCACCATCGAAGGGTTCATCGGCGATGCGGCGGTTTCAGTGGCCGTCGGCGAGGTGAGCCAGGAGGCCCTTGACCTGATGGAAGCCACCCGCCTGAGTCTTGAGGAAGGTATCAAGGCGGCCCAACCTGGAAATCGGATCGGAGACATTGGCGCGGCGGTGCAGACGTTCGGCGAAGCAAGAGGATACGGCGTCGTACGAGAATTTGTAGGACACGGTATAGGCCGCTTCCTTCACGAAGACCCTCAGGTGCCAAATTACGGTCAACCTGGTCGGGGTCAGTTGCTGCGCGCCGGTATGTGCATTGCCATTGAACCCATGCTCAATGTCGGAGACTGGAAGACCAGGATTCTGGATGATAACTGGACGGTGGTGACCGCCGACGGCTTGTTGTCCTCCCATTTCGAGCATTCCATCGCTATCACCGAAGATGGGCCTGAAATTCTGACGAAGCACAGTTAACACTGGACTAACGATTTTCGATTGACCGAAGTAGAGGAGCGCAACTGCAAGGAGGGTTATGCCGAAGAAGGAAGCTATTGAAGTAGAAGCCAAGGTAACTGAAGCCTTGCCCAACGGCATGTTCCGGGTGGAACTCCCCAACGATCACCAGGTCCTGGCCCACGTTTCGGGGAAGATTCGAATGCACTTCATCCGAGTGCTCCCCGGTGACCGGGTGCTTGTGGAACTGTCGCCCTACGACTTGAGTCGAGGCCGAATCACCTACCGCTTCAAGTGAGGCCAGCCTTGGCGACCTTCCCTTCGGTTGCCGGGAGAACATTATGAAAGTAACTGCATCAGTAAAGCCCCGGTGCGACAAGTGCCGCATTATCAAGCGCAAGGGTGTCGTACGGGTTATCTGTTCCAATGCCCGTCACGCCCAGCGACAGGGCTAGTTGACCGCACTTTCAGGAGGTTAAGGATATGGTACGTATCGCCGGAGTAGACGTGCCCGACCGCAAGCGGGCCCACATTGCCCTGCGCAGCATCTATGGTGTTGGGCCGGTAATCGCCGCCGAAATCCTGGAGAAGGCGGGCATCGACCCGGATATGTCTCCCAGGATGTACGAACTAGAGGAAAACCAGGTTGACCGGATCCGGGAGATTGTGGACCGTGAATACATGACGGAGGGAGACCTTCGTCGGGACGTCAACCAGAACATCCGCCGCCTGATCGAAATCGGCTCCTATCGGGGTCTGCGGCATCGCCGGGGCCTGCCCGTGAACGGACAAAGGACCCGCACCAACGCGCGCTCCCGAAAGGGCCCGCGCCGTACCGTGGCCGGTCGCGGCCGCCGTACCGGTGGCAAGAAGTAAACCGAAGCTTATCGAGGGAAGTTTATGCCCAGACCACGAACTCGCCGGCGGGAACGTCGAACGGTGCCCCAGGGGCGGGCCTACATATACTCTACCTTTAACAATACGCTGGTCAGCATTACCGACTCCGACGGGAACGTGATCGCATCGGCCAGCGCCGGAACCGTTGGTTTCAAGGGTTCCCGTAAGGGCACTGCCTTTGCGGCTCAGCGGGCTGCTGAACAGGCCGCCCGGCGAGGCATGGATATGGGCCTTCGCATGATCGACGTTCATATCAAGGGCCCGGGGGCCGGCCGTGAAGCGGCTATCAGGTCCCTCCAGGGCGCGGGGCTGGTGGTAACCAGCATCCGCGACGTAACTCCAATCCCGCACAACGGCTGCAGGCCGCCGAAGCGACGAAGGGTATAGAAGAAGGATTATGGGAAGATACACAGGTCCATCCTGCCGGCTTTGCCGCAGGGCAGGCGAGAAACTATTTCTGAAGGGCGACCGGTGCTTTACGCCCCGGTGTGCGGTGGAACGCCGGCACTCGCCTCCGGGAGACCAGAACAACCGCCGCCGGCGTCCGTCCGATTACGGCGTTCACCTGCGGGAAAAGCAGAAAGCCCGCCAGATTTACGGGATTATGGAGGGCCAGTTCCGCCGCTATATGACGGAGGCCTTTAACGCTCCGGGGATCAGCGGTGTGAACCTGCTGCGAACCTTGGAACGCCGCCTGGACAATGTGGTCTATCTGCTTGGCTTCGCCGATTCGCGGAAACAGGCGAGGCAGATGGTTCGCCACGGGCACTTTACGGTGCGCGGCGTGAAAACCAACATACCGTCCTTCCTGGTAAAGATGGGCGATACCATTGCCTGGAAAGAGTCATCCAAGAATTCGGATTTCTTCAAGGAGCGGACCGACGGCATTCCCAAGCGGCCCGTGCCTTCCTGGCTGGCACTGGATGTGAATGAGATGGTGGGAGAAGTGGTAGCTTTGCCCGCGGACGAGGACTTGTCCCAATCCATTAACTCCAGGTTGATTGTAGAGTTCTATTCGAGGTAGTAAGTCTCATGCTGGATACTTATATCCTCCCATCGGGGCCACCGGAAGGGGTTACCGAAAATATCAAGCCTGGCATTACCGTGCTGGAATCCACGGATGAGTACGCCATGGTTGCCCTGGAACCGCTGGTTCCGGGATTTGCTCACACTATCGGCAACCCCATCCGCCGGTTCCTGCTGAGCTCCATTCGTGGCAGCGCAATCACGTGGGTGAAAATTGAAGACGTGGTTCACGAATACACAGCGATTCCGGGTGTCAAGGAAGAAGTTATGGACCTTCTTCTGAACATCAAGCGAATCCGCATCCACGCCCAGAGCGACCGCACTGGCAAGATGCGGCTGGACGTGCAGGGCGAAGGCAGGATTTGCGCTGGGGACATCGCAACATCGAGCGATTTTGAAATCGTTAATCCAGAGTTGCATCTGGCCACCCTTGATGACCCGGGGGCTACCCTGTCCATCGAGTTTAACGTGGAGTCCGGCCTTGGATACCGTCCGGCCACCCAGTCCGAGGGTAGTTCGGGGCTCCAGGTGGGCGTGCTCCCGGTGGATGCGATCTTTAACCCGGTAAGAAAGGTCAACTACACCAGAGAACCTACCAGGGTAGGCCAGAGAACGGACTATGAAAGGCTGGTGCTGGAACTCTGGACCGACGGCACAATTTCACCCCTGGATGCGCTGAGCGAGGCGGCAGACTCCCTCGTAGAGGACTTCTTCCTCTTCAAGAACCTTGCCGGCGGCGGCGCTACCCTGACCAGCCGGCCCAGCCTGAACTTGTCGCCGGAGCTTTACCAGACCCCCATTGAAAGGCTGGAATTGTCTCACCGGACTTTGAACTGCCTGAAGCGGGCTCACATCACCAGGGTCGGTGAAGTGCTTGAGATGTCGGACGACGAATTGCTGAAGATTCGCAACTTCGGCGAGAAGTCACTCAGCGAATTACGCTCCCGGCTGGCCGAACAAGGTGTCGGTGCGAGTACTGCCGGTGCCTCCGACGGCGGCAGCGTCGACGCGGCCCTAGCCATGGTCGACGATGACCGTGACGAGATGGAGGGGATTTCAGTAGTGCCGTCATCCCAGGGCATGGAAAACCTGATTGGTGCCTTGACCAGGATGGGCGACGATGATGATGACATCGACGATGACTTGGACTATGACTTTGAAGAAGATGAGGAGGACTGCTAGGCCATGGCATCCCACCGAGTAGCCGGCCGGAATCTCAGTCGATACAAGGACCAGCGGAAGGCCCTGCTCCGGGGGCTGACTTGCGAGTTGATCCGGCACGAAAGAATAACCACCACCCTGGCCAAGGCCAAGGAAACCCGAATCGTGGCCGAAAAGTTGATCACTCACGGCAAGAAGGGAAATTTGCACCACCGCCGACTGGCGCTGGCCCAAATTCCCAACAAACAGGTAGTCAAGAAGGTGTTCGACGACCTTGCTTCTCGCTACGAGACTCGTCCTGGCGGATATACCAGGATCGTGAAATTGGGCCCACGGCAGGGGGATGGCGCTCAGATGGCCGTCATAGAGTTGGTCTAGGGTCTTAGGAGCGGGGCTTCGATTGTCGCCGGACGATTCCGTCGCCAGTGATGCAGACATAGAATCACCTGCGAAGGCGCGTCGCCTGGCCCTTGAGATCGAATACGAAGGTACTAATTACGCAGGTTTCCAGCTCCAAGCCAGGGAACCCACCATACAAGGAGAACTCGAAAAAGCGCTATACCGCCTGACGAGGGAGAATATCAGGGTTCGCGGCGCCAGTCGAACCGACTCGGGAGCTCATGCGCTGGGCCAGGTGGTGGACTTCGAGGCAAAGAGTACCTACACCTCCGATACCTTTGTAGGGGCGCTAAACTACTATCTCCCTGATGACATCAGGGTGTTGCGAGCCTCGGAGGTAGACGGTAACTTCAATGCCCGCAGGGATGCAGTCAGCAGGACCTACCGGTATCGAATCTTGAACCGTTCTCGCCCATCAGCCCTTTGGCGGCGGGACAGCCACTGGATCTCAGAACCCTTAAATGTTGAATACATGAACCTGGCGGCAAAGGACCTGTTGGGGGTCCACGATTTCAGAGCCTTTGCGCCCGCCCACCCAGCGGACCGGAGTACGGTTCGGAGGGTTGACCGTTGGGAAGTAGCCCATGGACGAGACGATACTGACTTTGTCAACATTGTCTGCGAAGCCAGCGGTTTTATGCAGCACCAGATACGGCGGACAAATGCGGTGCTGGCAGCAATTGGCAAGGCGAGTTTGCCGGTAGGTGCAATCAGGGAAATACTTGAAGGACTAGAAAACAGTACCAGCGTAGATTCAATAGGCGCAATCCCGACTCTTCCAGCGAAGGGTCTCTGCCTTGTAAAGGTAAAGTACAGGAAGCCTTGGTAAAGGGTCGAACAAAGATATGAAGCGAACGAGCACTTATTTCCCCAAGACGGGTCAGGTACCGCAGGACTGGCGGCTAATTGACGCCACGGGCAAGTCTCTTGGCAGGTTGGCCAGAGATGTGGCGGTGGCTCTGCAGGGTAAAGACAAGCCAACCTATACCCCTCACGTACTAACCGGCGACCACGTGGTTGTGGTCAACATGGACAAGGTCAGGATCACCGGCGACAAGCTTCTGCAGAAAACCTACTATCGCCACAGCGGCTACGTGGGAAACCTGAAGTCCTTCATCCTCAGGGATATGATGGAAGACCACCCGGACCGTGTCCTCCAGTTGGCGGTAAAGGGCATGCTGCCCCGGAACAAGATGGGCAGGGAAATGCTGAAGCGTCTCAAGGTATATGCGGGTGATACCCACCCCCACCAGGCCCAGGTTGGCCAGCTTTCGGAACAGACACAAGGATAGAAAAGGAAGGTTACTAGCTTTGGTGCAGGCGGATACACAACAGCAGTATTTCTACGGTACGGGAAAACGCAAGACGGCCATTGCCCGGGTACGACTCTACCCGACTTCCGACGGCGGACCAATGCTGGTCAACGGCAAGCTGGTGGAAGAGTATTTCAACTGGCTGCCCTGGCAGGTAGTAATAGACGAGCCATTCCGGGTAACCAACACCAAGAACCAGTTTCAGTTGGTGGTCAAGGTAACCGGCGGCGGCGTGAATGCCCAGGCGGAAGCTATCCGCCACGGCATCGCCCGCGCCCTCATCGTCTATGATGCCGGGCTTAAGGCAACCTTGCGGCGTCATGGCCTTGTAACTCGGGACTCCCGGATTAAGGAAAGCAAGAAGTACGGCTTGAAACGGGCCCGCCGGGCTCCCCAATACACCAAGCGTTAGTTCTTTCTATCTGCAGATAAAGGGTGGGGACGGTCGGAATTGGCCGTCCCCACTTTTTTTGCTCTCGCTAATTACCTTGTTTTTGAACCTACTGGAGCAATCCCCCGATGGTCAGCCAGTAGAAGATTATGTAAGCTCCCGCCAGAACCATTAACCAGTAGCCGATTGGTTGGATATAGGGAAGGGCTTTTCGCAATCCGCCCACCATGGCGCTGCGGAAGAAGGCTATGCCCAGAGTCAACACCATTATGACCAGGCCCATGCCCAGGGCGAAAAGCAGGAAGTTCAGGACGGTGTTCAGGAAGCCAGTATCCGCCGCCGACAGACCCAGGACTGCCAAAAAGATGGGAAGGGTGCAGCTTAACGACGCTATGCCGTAGCTTATGCCGAAAAGGAAGTATCCTTTGACGCTGACCTGTCCCGGGTTGCCAATGCGAGAAGCGGCCTGCGCCGCGATGCCGGTGTACAGCTTCCCCCCTCCCACAAGCCAAGCGCCCGCCAGAGTCAGCATCACTCCAATAATCAGCCCAATCCAGGGTATGTAGCTGACTACAAAGGATGCGCCGAACCCAATTACAGTACCGGCCAGCCCGAAGAGTACAATGAAGCCCGCGGTTACGGCCGACCCGACTAGCAGGGCCTGTGTCAACTGCCGCGCTGGACCGGACCCCTCTCCCGCTACGCCGGAGCCGAGGTAGAGGCCCAGGTAGGCCGGAAGCATGGCAAAGCCGCAGGGGTTGACTGCCGATGCCAGGCCAGCCGCGAAGGCAAATAGGGACGTTGCTGTTACCAGGCCTCCTAGAAACGAGCCGGAACGGCCCGAGAGGCGTTCCACAAACAGGTTAATAAAGTCGATCCCTGTACCGCCCCCGACAGTTTGGGATGCCACAACGGCCAAGAGGATGGCCCCAATAGCGACCGTACCGGCAATTATGTAACCTCGATAACCGTTTCCTTCCGTTGCAGAAAACAAGCTCAAACCTTCCTGAACATACTTGCTATATCCATTATATCGGGCATTTGTGAATTATAGATAGATGAGGATTACTGTCAGAAGGAGCGCGAGTTGCACCTTGATCGGCAAGGCCCCGTTTCCCTTTACTAGTCGGAAACTACAGAAACGGAAGAAGAAATGGTACGGACTGCCTGATCGCCCGAAGTAAACACGGGTGAAGCGGGATTACACGCCGAGGTATTCGGAAGCGGCATCCAGCAGTTTGTCCACCAGTTCGGGACTTTCAGCTTCGCAGTAGATGCGGAGCAGGGGTTCGGTACCGGAAAAGCGGGTTGCCAGCCATGCCTTATCGAAGAAGAGACGCTTCCCGTCTATTTCGTCGTAATCTCGCACTTTCAGTCCTCCCACTTCGGTCAGCTCGGCCGACCGAATCCGGGCTTGAATGTCTGAGCGGTTTCCAGCATCAAAGGCCACATCTCGCCTGCGGTAAAGGTGCGGGCCCACCATCGCGAAAAGGTCTTGGATTAGCCGGGAAGGGGTCTTTCCGGTTCGAGCCATGAATTCCAGAATGTACAGCCCGCTCAGGATTCCGTCTCGCTCGGGGATGTGGCCACGGAATGCGAAACCGCCGCTTTCCTCGCCGCCCATGATCCCGTCGACCTCGCTGAACTTGGGGCCAATATGCTTGAATCCTACCGGCATGTCGTGAACTTCGACGCCGTATTTTTCGGCCAGCTTATTGAGCATAATGGACGATGTGATGCCCTTGACTAGGGGACCGCGCATGCCCTTGTACTCGAGAAGGTAATAGGCGAGCAGAGAGAAGACCTCCAGGGTACTGATGAAGTTGCCCTTCTCATCAACAATTCCGACACGGTCAGCGTCTCCGTCCAAAGCTATCCCCACGGAAGCGCCCTCGGCCGGCACTCTTTCCATTAGGCCGGACAGGTTGTGGCTGATGGGTTCTGGCTGGTCCATGCCGGGGAAGGCAGGATTGCGGTACCCATTCATTTCGGTAACTTTCGTATTGCCGCCCGAAACCACTTCATCAATATATCCCGCGCCGGCGCCGAACATGGAATCGACAATTACGTCGAGCCCGGCGGCCCTTATTGACGGCAGGTCAACCAGACTCTCAATTCGCTCCAGGTAAGGGGGCTTGGGGTCGAAGTCGATAATCAGTCCCCTATCCCTTCCTTCGACCAGCGATACCGCATTAGGCTCAGCCACCCGGTCAATCTTGTCCTCCAGTCTACCGGTAATCTCATCAGTGGCGCTGCCGGCGTACTCGGGCTTGAACTTGAAGCCGTTCCAGATGCCGGGATTGTGGCTGGCGGTGATAATAGCCGCCCCTGCCGCCTGCCGGTCCAGAACACTGTAGCTGACTACGGGCGTCGGTGCTGCTTCCCGGGTCAACCAGGCCCGGACCCCATTGCCGGCGCAAACGCAGGCCACGGTCTCCGCGAACTCTCGGGAAAGGAAGCGGGTATCATAACCCACTACCAATCCTCGGTCAGCAATGCCCTTGTCCCTCAGGTAGTCTACAAGGCCCTGGATGCAGCGGGAGACATTGGCAAAGGTAAAGTCCTGGGCGATGATGGCCCGCCAGCCATCAGTACCAAATCTTATTTGTGAAGCCATCTCTTGACTCCCTAATATAAAGCCCCCGCCATACCCCTTCTCTAGTGAATGGGTGAGCGGGGACTTACTCCCTCATTATTCGGGGCCTTTGTTCCTTGAGAAAGGAATCTAAATTCCGGCCTTCTGGCGCAGCAAGTCGGCCTTGTCGGTGCGCTCCCAGGGCAGGTCGATGTCGGTGCGACCGAAATGGCCGTAGGCGGCCGTCTGGCGGAAAATTGGACGGCGCAGGTCCAGGTCTTCGATGATGGCGCCGGGACGCAGGTCGAAGTTGTCCCGTACCAACTGCTCGATCTTCTCGTTGTCCAGGTGGTTGGTGTCGAAGGTCTCCACGGAGACGGAAATGGGTTCCGCCACGCCGATGGCGTAGGAGACTATGACTTCCACCCGGTCGGCCAGGCCGGCGGCCACCAGGTTCTTGGCCACGTAACGGGCGGCGTAGGCGCCGGAGCGGTCAACCTTCGTGGGGTCCTTGCCAGAGAAGGCGCCGCCGCCATGCCGCGCGATCCCACCATAGGTGTCCACCAGAATCTTGCGGCCGGTCAGGCCGGTATCGCCCTGGGGACCGCCTACCACAAACCAGCCGCTGGGATTGACGTATATGTTGGTGTCGTCGTCCATCAACTCGCCAGCGATAGGGTCAATGACGTTTTGCTTGATATCCTTGCGCAGCTGCTTGGTAAAAGCATCCCGGTCGCTCTGATCTTCGTGCTGGGTGCTTATTACTACGGCATCAACCCGGTGGGGACGACCCTGGCGGTATTCAACGGTTACCTGGGACTTTCCGTCCGGCCCCAAGTAAGGAAGCAGGCCTTCCTTGCGGACGTTGGCCAGCTGCTCAACCAGACGATGGGACAAATCCACAGTCAGGGGCATCAGGCCGTCAGTCTCGTTGCAAGCGAACCCCACCATCATGCCCTGGTCGCCGGCGCCGGTGGCGCGGCGGGCGTCGGCCTCGGACTCGCCCCTGTGCTCCAGGGAAGTGGTGACGCCGCTGCTGATGTCGGGGGACTGCTGGCTGACGTGAGCAACCACGCCACAGGAGTAACCGTCTATGCCGTATTTGACGTCGGTATAGCCGATATCCAGCATAACGTTTCGGGCAATTTCATTGAAGTCCAGGTGAGTCCCAGTAGTTATCTCACCGGTTACCATGATCAGGTTCTTGGTGGCCACGGTCTCGCAGGCCACGCGGCTCATTTTGTCGCCGGACAGGGCAGCGTCCAGTACCGCGTCGGAAATCTGGTCGCAAAGCTTGTCCGGGTGGCCTTCCGTTACCGACTCGGAAGTCAGCAGGTACTTGGGAGAAGTCATGAACTGGATAGGCATTGTTTAGTCCTCCGTTATTTGGGCAGGCGCCTTATGTTTCGATTTTTGGCTGGAATGCTGCGGCGACTGCCCTGCGCATTGATGGGAATGGGGTCGGGAGTCTGTCGCCTAGGTCCCCTCTTCCCAGCTTTCCTGGTACCGCTGCTGTTCGGCGGTCAGACGGTCGATCTGGATGCCCATGGACTCCAGCTTGAGCCGGCCCACTTCCTGGTCGGTTTCCGAAGGAACCACATAGACGCCCGGCTTCATTTCCTTGTGGTTCTTGGCCAGGTATTCGACGCTGAGAGCCTGGTTGGCGAAGCTCATGTCCATAACCGCGGAAGGGTGCCCTTCGGCGGCGGCCAGGTTGATCAGGCGACCTTCGCCCAGCAGGTAAAGGTGGCGGCCGTCGGTGGTGGTGTACTCCTCGACAAAGGGGCGCACCTCTCGGTGGCTAACCGACATGGCTTCCAGCGCCGGGATGTCGATTTCCACGTTGAAGTGGCCGCTGTTGGCGACGATGGCTCCGTCGGGCATAACGGCCATGTGGTCGCCGCTGATGGTGTGGCGGCCACCGGTGACGGTGATGAATACCTCGCCAACCCTGGCGGCTTCCATGCCGGTCATGACGGTGAAGCCGTCCATGACCGCTTCCAGGGCACGTACGGCATTGACCTCGGTGACGATAACGTGGGCGCCCAGACCTCGGGCGCGGGAAGCCACGCCCCGGCCGCACCAGCCATAACCGCCTACAACTACCCGGCGGCCGGCCCAGAGGATGTTTGTGGCGCGGGTTATACCGTCCAGGGTGCTCTGTCCGGTGCCGTATCGATTGTCGAAAAAGTGCTTGGTCTCCGCTTCGTTGACCGCGATGATGGGATACTTGAGGGCGTTGTCGTTGGCCATGGCGTTCAGGCGGACGACGCCGGTGGTTGTCTCTTCAGTACCGGCGGCAACCTCGGGCAGCAGGTCGGAACGCTCTTTGTGGAGCATGCTGACTAGGTCGGCTCCGTCGTCCATGGTGTACTGGGGCTTATGGTCAAGTACGGCGCTCAGGTGGCTGTAGTAGGTCTCGTTGTTCTCGCCCTTGATGGAGAAGGTGGGAATACCGTACTGGCTCACCAGGGCAGCGGCCACATCGTCCTGGGTGCTGAGCGGATTGCTGGCGCACAGGGCCACGTCGGCCCCGCCTTCCTTCAGGGTTATGGCCAGGTTAGCCGTTTCGGTAGTCACGTGCAGGCAGGCCGCCATGCGCAGGCCCTGCAGGGGCTTCTCCCGGGCAAAACGTTCACGGATGATGCGAAGGACGCCCATCTCCCGCTCGGCCCACTGTATTCGATTTACTCCGTCTTTTGCCAGGGAAAGGTCCCTGACATCTCCCTTGGTATCTTGTAAAGCCAAAAGTTAACTCCTTGTCTCGACTGATTTGCTACCCAGACATTTTTCTAGTGGCCCGGGTAGGTTGTCGGATGCCCTCCGGCGATCCAGGCCGGAGTACCATCATCAATATTGAAGAGGTTGAGCGTGTCGTAGCCCATAGAGAAGGCTACTTCGCAAGCCAACCCGCTCCGGACACCCATGGCGCAGATGAAGAGTACCTTCTTGTCCCTGGGCACCTCGTCTATCCGGTCGGGCAGGTCGTCAATGGGAATGTGAACCGCGCCGGAAATGTGGCCCGTTACCCATTCATCGTCGCGGCGAACGTCCACCACCACGGTATTACCCGGCTCATCGTTGAGTATGGCGCTGGCTTCGTCGGAATCCACCCGGAAATAAGGTTCGCCGGGTTCTTGCCTGGGCATAATTTGTACCTCCTTAACTAATGGACACCCAGTCCATACCTGTTTCGAATTTAGAATTTCGGCCTAGCTGACGTAGCGGCCCACAATTGGCGCCAGTTTGTTCTTCGTATCTTCGGAAATTCCACGCGGGTCGGTGATAATGGCGTCTTTCAGAGCGGAATTGCAACCGCAGGTCTCGGCCGGCCCAAGTCGGGGAATCACCAGGCGCAGCATTTCCTTGGAATGGGCAACATTGTGCAGCAGGTTCTGCACCACCATCTCAACGGTTACCGATTCTTCCGATTCATGCCAGCAGTCGTAGTCAGTAATCCAGGCCATGGTGGCGTAGCACATTTCCGCTTCGCGGGCCAGCTTAGCCTCGGGCAACGCGGTCATCCCGATGATGCCAGCTCCCCACGACCGGTACATAAAGGACTCGGCGCGGGTGGAAAAGGCGGGCCCTTCCATTACGATCATTGTGCCGCCCTCGTGGGTGTTAACGCCAACCTCCCGTCCGGCGCCGGCAATGACGTCGCTGGCGTCCGGGCAGAAGGGGTCGGCAAAACCCACGTGGGCCACAATGCCTTCATCGAAAAAGGTGTGAACCCGGTGCCTGGTGCGGTCGATTATCTGGTCGGGTACTACCAGGTCCAGGGGAGCGAACTCCTCCTTCAAGCTGCCCACGGCGCTGACGGAGATCAGGCGCTGCACCCCCAGAACCTTCATGGCGTAGATGTTGGCCCGGGCGGGGATGCCGGTGGGATTTATTCGGTGGCCGCGCCCGTGCCGGGGCAGGAAAGCCACCTTCGTTCCCTCCAGTTCACCCACAACCACGCTGTCGCTGGGCCGGCCGAAGGGAGTATCGACGTCGATATAATGGACGTCGGTCATTCCCTCCATGTCATAGAGGCCGCTGCCCCCGATGACGCCTATGGTTGCTTCGTGGTCCGGCATCTAACGCTCCTGGAGATTCGGTACCTGCTCAGGCAGGTAATAGGTGCTACGAAACACCCGGTTGACCACCTGGCCCTCCGCGTCTGGCGCGAAGTAAGGGTTGATGTACTCCCAGACCACTTCACCCTCCGGCGTAACCTGGAACATGCGCCCGAACATCCCCTCGGTAATCAGGGTATTCCCGTTGGGCAAGCGGCGGGCGCCGGAAATGTAGGCGCTGAAAAAGTTGTAAGTCGGTGAGTCCTGGTAGGACCAGACAATCTCGTTGGTGTCCGGGTTCACTTCAATGACCCGGGAGAACGGCTGGCCGGTATTCTTGCGGTGAGAGCCGTTGTCGTATATCAGCACGTTGCCATTCTCCAGCAGGTTAGGGTCGTGCTGCTGGGCCAGGACCGTATCCCCCAGTTCCCAGGTTATGTTCCCCGAGCGCTTGTCGATGATACCCACGGTGGAAATATTTCGGAAGCTGAACATCACCCGGTCGCCGTCCAGGGGAACCACCGTGTTGCCGTGGCTCCACTCGTCCCGCAGGTCGTTGAAGGTGATGATGTGGCGTTCCGGGTCCAGGTGCTCGGCAGCATGCCACTCCCATATCCGGTTTCCGGCGCTGTCCACCTCCACCAGAACGTCGGCCCACATCCCTTCGGCGTCGGTGCCGGGGACGCCCCCTTTGATTGTGGCGGCCTGGGCCGGGTCCATCAGTTCGACAGTCATGTACAGCGCGCCGCCTTCGGGGGTGCGCCGGGCGTCGTGGTGGTGTTCCTTGTCGTGGTGCTCCCAGATGACGTTGCCCTGCCAGTCGGCCTCCAGTATCACGCCGCCCTTGAAGCGCTTCCAGGAAGGGAACCGGTCCCACATGTCATCGTAGGTCTTGCCGCCATAGAAAAGGTTGCCGTTAGGCAGCAGGTAGCCATACAGGCCTGGCGGATGGGGCAGGCGCCAACTGTGGACTTCGTTGCCATGAACGTCCACCAAGTAAACGGCCCCGTTGCCGCTCATTGGGGCGTATAGCAGATAACCGGGACAGGCACGCTCCGGATCACATGCGGTCAGGCCGGTTCTGGCCATTCGGCGGCGGGTTTGCTGGTCGGGTGTCGGCATATCTATTCCTTCTGGGTGTCGCAGAGTCAGGGCTGCTATGGCCTAGCTGCCGGCAACGGCCAACTTCAGGCTTTCTACGTAGGGGGAGCGCACGACTCCGCTCTCGGTAACGATGGCGGTGATGTAGCGGTGGGGCGTAACATCGAAAGCGGGATTGATGGCCTCCACGCCCACCGGCGCAGTGGGAGCGCCCCTAAAGTGAGTAACTTCCTCGCCTGCTCGCTGTTCAATTTCAATCTCGTCGCCCGAAGCCAGGCTCAGGTCTACCGTACTGGTGGGAGCCGCCACGTAGAATGGTATGCCGTTTTCCTTCGCCAGCACGGCCAGGGAATAGGTGCCAATTTTGTTGGCAGTGTCACCGTTCGCGGCGATCCGGTCAGCGCCGGTTATGACGCAGCTTATTTCTCCCCGCTGCATCATTATCCCGGCGGCCGAATCCACCATCAGGGTGGCGGGAATGCCCAGCTGCTGGAATTCCCAGGATGTGAGCCGCGCGCCCTGCAGGAAGGGACGGGTCTCGGTGTTGAATACCTGGAATCTGCGCCCGGCCTCCCAGCCGGCCCTTATCACGCCCAGGGCAGTGCCGAAAGCCGAGGTTGCCAGCGCTCCGGTATTGCAGTGAGTCAACACCGAGCCTCCGTCGGGCATCAGTTCCTTGCCAAAGTCGCCCATGCGGCGATTGATTGCCTCGTCCTCTGCCTGGATGGTCTTCGCCTCGGCCAGCAGCCGTTCGTTGACCCTACCCATTTCGGTTTCAGATTCCGCCACCTCTATCATGCGCCGGACGGCCCATTGAAGGTTTACGGCCGTAGGGCGGGCGGCGTTGATAACATCGCCCGCCTCCCTCAACGCGTTCAGGAACACGGTCCGGTCGTCAGTAGGCAGCTCTTTAGCGGCCATAACGACCGCATAGGCGGCGGTTACCCCGATGGCCGGGGCGCCCCGTACCTGCATATCGCGGATGGCGGCCACAGCGCCTCGGTAATCGTTCAAATAAACGATCGCCTGCTCCGCTGGCAAGCGGGTCTGGTCCAAAAGTTTGAGGGTACCGTTGTCCCACAATATGGGGCGTATCTCGTTCAACGCTGGAGTCTCCGGGTGAATTTCCGGGCACAAAAAAAGCTTCTCGTTGAGAGAAGCACAAAGTTCTTTTCGCTGCTCCCTCATCTTTCCTCTCCCCACAAAAACCGGGGAGAGGCCGGATTTAGCACCTCGCCACGCGACGATCGCATCGTTCGGGCAGGTTGCCTGGCTTCATCGGGCCGTTCCCTCTGCCGATCTGGATAAGGGTCCCAGATATAGTATTAAGTTTTTAACCCATTAGCGCAGGGCTATAATAATCAAGGAGGGAAGGGATGTCAAATCTTCGGACGTAATATGTCAAGTACGCTTTGCCTATTTTGTGACGAAATACGTAGATAAGCCTTCCTTTTCGGTGATTAATTGCCGGAGATATAGAAGAAAGAGAATAATGGCCCCGTAGCCCACAGTTCCAGGGCCAGGTTCGTCCCTCACGACTATAGACTGACTTTGTTTGACAGACTTGGGAAGGCATCAACATAATAGCGCCAGATAGAAGGCTAACCTGAAATGGACCACATCAGCGAAATGTCGGCATGAATCAAAGGGCTTTTCACATAACCCGCGCCGATCTGGGCCTGTTCACCGACCTTTACGAGTTGACCATGGCCCAGACCTACTTTGAGCAGGGAATGTTTTCCCCGGCCACCTTTGACCTGTTCTTCCGGAGCTATCCACCGAATCGGGGCTATCTGGTATGCGCCGGGCTGGAAGATGTGCTCGACTTTCTTGAAGGTGTCAGCTTCGGCGATGGCAGCCGAGAGTACCTCCGAGAGACCGGTATGTTCACCGGTGATTTCCTGGACTTCCTGGGAGACTTGCAGTTCAGCGGGAACGTTAGAGCGCTTCCCGAAGGCCGCATTTTTTTCGCCAACGAACCTGTCCTCGAAGTCACTGCGCCAATGATTGAGGCGCAGTTAGTGGAGACCCTGATCATCAACCGTCTCAACTTTCAGTCTCTCCAGGCGACCAAGGCCGCCAGGTGCGTTTCGGCAGCCCAAGGCCGGGCCGTGTCCGATTTTGGGGCGCGGCGCGCACCCGGAATTGACAGCGCCCTGACCATGGCCAGGTCCGGTTTTATTTCGGGATTCCAGTCAACCAGCAACGTTATGGCGGCGCGCCGTTACAGCATTCCACCGGCGGGAACCATGGCCCATTCCATGATTACGGCCTTTCCCACGGAGGTGGAAGCCTTTCGCGCTTACGCCACAGCCTTTCCCCAGCGCACTATCCTGCTGTTAGACACCTACGACACCATCGAAGGCGCCCACAACGCGGTCCAGGTGGGCAGGGAAATGGAAGCCCGGGGTCAAAGGCTGGCAGGCGTGAGATTGGACTCGGGAGATTATCTGGACCTGAGCCTCCAGGTCCGGCGCATCCTGGACAAGGCGGGCCTGAATTACGTCCGAATTGTCGCCAGCGGCGGTATTGACGAGTATGAGATTGAGAGACTGGTGGCGGGAGGCGCCCCCATAGACATATTCGGCGTGGGCACAAAGGTAACAACATCGGCCGACGCCCCCTATTGCGACATGTCCTACAAGCTGACCTGTTATGACGGTCGTCCCGTCATGAAACTCAGCCCGGAAAAGGTGTCGCCCCCGGGCGCCAAGCAGATTTACCGCCTGCGAGACAGCGAGGGCCAATTTGAACGCGACGTGATAACCCTGCTGGAAGAAAACCTGCCCGGTGGAGAAGCTCTCCTGGAAACGGTAATGGAGGGTGGCCGCAAAACCGATCGGTGCCCTTCCCTGGCCGTAATGCGGGAACGGTTCGAGCAGGACTTTGGAGGCCTGGACGTCCATTTCAAGAAGCTTCACAACCCGCCCCACTATCCCGTTGCCTTCAGTCCCGCGCTTACCCGTCTGGCCGGCCAGGTGCAGGGGCAAATCCTGGAAAACCTGGATTCTTCGGGGAACTAGTCTCACAGCTACTAGCCACAAATCGGGCATTTGCCCAGGGAGCATCAAAATGAAGACGGCCGTCTGTGTCAAATACGTACCCGTCGTCTCGAGAATCACCTTCGACTACGAAACAAAGACCATCGTACGTGATGGCGTTCCATCCGAGGTCAACGCCTTCGATGTTCTCGGGTTGGTACGTGCCGTAGAGCTAAAGTCCACCCCGGAGGACGAAGTGGTAGCGGTTTCGATGGGGCCTCCTCAGGCCCGCGAGGGGCTGACTACCTGCATGGCCCTCGGCGCAGACCGCAGCGTTCTGCTGAGTGATCGGGCACTGGCAGGTTCCGACACCCTGGCCACAGCGCGAGCCCTGGCCATGGTTCTGCAAAGGGAGCAGCCCGACCTTATCGTCTGTGGCCGCAACAGCGCCGATGCCGAAACCGGACAGGTAGGACCGGAACTGGCCGAACTGCTGGGCTTGCCCCACATCAGCCAGGTCCGCAAGCTGGACCTGCGCCCCGAATCCAAGAGCGTAGTGGCGGAGCGCATAACCGACGAAGGGTACCAGGTGGTGGAGTGCCCCTTGCCGGCGGTGGTCTGTGTTACCGAAGGCGTGGCCGCCGAGACCTTCGCCAACCGCCAGCAGATGGCGGAAGCCCAGGACAAACCGGTGGAAGAAGTAACTTGCGCCCAGTTGACCGACGACCTGTCCCAGTTCGGCCTGGAGGGTTCGCCCACCTGGGTAGAAGATATCCGCCTGGTGGAACCCACCCGGCAGGGCCTGATGATTGAAGGTGAGAGCCCGGAAGCCGCAGCCGGCCAGGTGGCCCAGATGCTGCGAGACAGCCTGGCGACTCTTCAGGTGACCGGGAGTACCGAGCCCATTTCTGCAGGAGGCAGCCGCTATCCCGATGAGAAGAGACAGGCTATCTGGGTGGTGGCCGAAACATCCCAGGCCGGTCTGCGGCGGGTAACCCTGGAATTGCTTGGCAAGGCCCGGCAGTTGGCCAGTACCACCCAAAGCCAGGTGGTGGCCGTTCTTATTGGCAATGCCGATGAAGACTCGGGGGCAACCCTGACCGCTTACGGGGCTGACCGAGTTTTGACCCTGGACAATGCCGCCATTGGTCCGGTCTGCGGCCGGGCGGTGGCAAATGCCCTGTCGCAGGTCGTTGCTGCGGAACGACCTTACGCCGTTCTGTTTGCCGCCACGGCCGACGGGCGCGACCTGGCGTCCCGCATCGCCGCCCGCCTTGGTCTGGGCTTGACTGGCGATGCCATAGACCTGGAAATCGACGCGGAGGGCCGCCTGGTCCAGCTAAAGCCGGCCCTGGGCGGCAACGTAATCGCCCCCATATTGTCGAAAACCCTGCCCAACCTGGTAACCCTGCGGCCGGGCCTGCTGGCCCCCATCGAACCCGACGAAAGCGCGGCAGCCAACGTTGAACCCCTGCCTGCCACGGCTTTTGACGGGCCGGACATCACCGTGGTGGAAACTCACTACGAGGATGACCCCGGCGGCATAGCGCTGGCCCAGGCTGAAATTGTCCTGGGCGCCGGCATGGGCATTGGTGGCCCCGAGAATTTGCCAGCAGTACAGTCCCTGGCCGCCGAGATTGGCGCTACTGTGGCCACCACCCGCAACGTGGTGCATGCCGGCTGGCTGCCGCACCAGGTCCAGGTGGGCATTAGCGGCCGCACTATTGCGCCCCAGGTTTATCTGGCCGTGGGAATCCGCGGCGTCTTTGACCACACCGTTGGCATTCAGAAGGCGGGAGTTATCGTCGCCGTTAACAGCAACCGCCGCCATCCTATCTTTAAGGCCGCCGACGTGGGCATCGTTGGGGATTGGCAGGAGTACTTGCCGCCGCTGGTGGAAGCAATCAAGCCTGTCCTGGAAGAACTGGCATAGGTTTTTCTGCTCCAGTTTTCGGCACCAAGATGGGGCCTTTCGGGAACCCACGGATGACACCCCCATAGCGAAGTAATATAATGGCCCAAACTGATAGAGGGCCCGGCGGCTCGGCCCTTCAATATTGTGGCGCTTCTGCCAGGATTCAAGACGTTTGACTTGCACGAGGTAAAGCATGGACTTTGCATACACTCCCGAACAGCAACAACTGCGCGAAGACGTGCGCGCCTTTATCGAGGAAAGCGTCGATGACGATGTCCGACAGGAAATCGAAGAACTGGGCATTCGACGTCGGGGCCCCAAGGTCCGCGAGTTGTACCGCAAACTGGGCGAGCGTGGCTGGGTTGGGATTAGCTGGCCGAAGGAGTACGGCGGGCAGGACGGCAGCCGTATTGACCAGTATATCGTTGAGGAAGAGTTTGCCAGGGCAGGCATTACCGTCGGAGGGGCAGGCAGTGGCGCCCCGGCCATTCTGGCGGCCGGCACTGAGGAGCAGAAGAAGTACTTCCTGCCCGGCCTCATCAGGGGTGAGATTTCCTTTGCCCTGGGCTTCACCGAACCCCAGGCTGGCGCGGACCTGGCCAGCCTTCAGTGCCGGGCGGTTCGTGACGGCGACGAATACGTCATCAACGGCCAGAAGATGTTCACAACGGCTGCCCACTATGCCAGCCACATTTACCTGATGGCCCGCACCGACCCGGAGGCGCCCAAGCACCGGGGAATCTCCATCTTCCTGATTCCCATGGACGCGGAGGGCATCACCGTGCGCCCCCTGTGGACGATCCAAAACGACCCGCCGGCGCCGGCCGGTACCACCTACGGTGACGCCCGTACCAACGAAGTATTCTTCGAGGATGTACGGGTGCCGGCTTCCTGCATGCTGGGCGAAGAAAACATGGGCTGGTATGTGGGCGCCATGGGTCTTAACCTGGACCGGGTGGGCGCCAGTCGCTACCTGATTTCCGTCCAGCGAGATGAGGACATTGTAAATTATGTAAAGAGCAACGATTTGGGCGGTATGAACCTGGCCGAAGATACCTCGGTCCGGGACCGTATCGCCGAACTCTGGATCGAGGCACAGGTGTGCCGCCTGATGACCATGCGCAGCATGTCGCTTGTGGAGAAGGGCGGCAACTTTACCTATGAGGGTTCCGCCGAAAAGGTATTCGCTCCGGAGCATGGCGTTCGCACTACCGAGACCATCGCCCAGATCCTGGGCCCCTACGCTCAACTGCTTAACGGCTCCGAGGACGCCGTCGAGGAGGGTGTATTTGCCCACAACCTGATGGGCGCCTTCCAGTCCGGCATCAACCATGGCAGCACCCAGGTAATGCGGGACCAGATCGCCCGCCGCGGCCTGGGCATGCCCCGGACTTAAGGACTCATCCGTAACTTTCATGGCGCAATGCCAGGCTGCAGCCTGAAATTCAATACCAAGGACCCTTATGGACGTACTGCCTAACGAAGAAGAACAAATGGTGAAAAACCTGGCCAGGGAGTTCCTGGAAGCGGAATGTCCGCCGCGCCTGGCCAGGGACATGGAGAAGGACGACCTGGGTTATCCGCCGGACCTGTGGCGGCAGATGGCCGACTTGGGCTGGCTGGGCATTTCCCTGTCCGAGCAATACGGAGGCCAGGGACTTCCACTGACTTACCTGGGTCTCATTACCGAAGAACTCGGCCGGGCCATAGCTCCCGTCCCCTTCCACTCCACAATGGTGGCCGCCCTCACCATCGCCGAAGCCGGTACCGACCAGCAGCGGCAAGACCTGTTGACTCGGGTCTCCAGCGGAGACCTGGTGCTGACCTGGGCGTTCTCCGAAGAAAACCCCCGCTACCTGCCCGATACTATCCGTTGCCAGGCAACGGAGGACGGCGACAGCTTCATCCTTAATGGCACAAAGATGTTCGTGGACAACTTTGTCGCCGCCGAGAAATGCCTGGTGGCCTGCCGCACGGCCCCTGCCACTGATAATAACCACGGTATTTCCCTGTTGCTGGTGGACGCCGGCAGCACGGGAGTAAGTCAGATTGCCCTGACTACCCTGGCCAAGGACAAGCAAAGCAAGGTTACCTTTGACAACGTCCGAGTCCCAAAGGCTAACCTGATCGGCGACCTCAACCATGGTTGGCGCGTAGCCCAGCGGATGCTGGACCGGGGCACGGCTCTGTTGTGCGCCCAGATGGTGGGCGCGGCCCGCAAGGACGCTGAAATGGGCATCGATTACGCCAAGAATCGGGTGGCCTTTGGCCGGCCTATCGCCGGTTTCCAGTCCATCCAGCACATGTGCGCCGACATGATCCTGTGGGTGGACGGTGGGCAGTTGCTGACCTACGAAGCCCTTTGGAAGATGGACCAAGGCCTTCCCGCTGTGATGGAAGTTTCCCAGGCGAAGTCCTTCTGCAACGACAAGTGCGAAGCCGTGGTTAGGACATCACAGGTGTTGCACGGCGGCATGGGCTTTATGATGGAGTTTGACCTGCACCTGTGGTACCGCAGGGTTACGGCCTGGTCCATGCGCCTGGGCACCAGTTTCGAGCACCGGGCGAGGATCGCCCGGGCATTGCTCGACCAGCCAGGGCAGGTGCGGCTGGGAATGAATCTGGAAATGCCTGCCTGATTTCTCTAACCGTCAGCGATAAGCATTCAGGAGTTCAACAACATGGCAAAAGACCCCGTTTGTGGCAAGGAAATCGACGAGGCCGAAGCCCGGGCCCAAACCGGCCAGACCATGCACGGCGCATCGGAAGTGGATCCGCAGCAAGGGACCCGCAGCTTTCATAACGGCCAATGGTTCTATTTCTGCGGCTTGGATTGCCGCACCAAGTTCCTGGCTACCCCGTCGGCTTACTTGGAGCAGTAGTTCAGTTATCCCTCCATGCTGCCATCAGAATCAGGGCTTCCAGTAGGTGGCAACCTCCCGGTTCACCAGGCCAAGAGTTTGAACTGTTTCCTACCGAAAGAATTGAGAGGTGCTCGAGATGCACGTCGGACTGGTAATGGAATGCGATTACCGCATGGGCGTAACTCAGGAAGAGGCTTTTGACGAAGCCTTTGCCATGGCAGACGTTGCAGACGAGTTTGGCCTGGACGGAGTCTGGCTGGCGGAGCGCCACTTTGCCGCACCCCGCCGGCCCGGCGATCCAATGGGCGCGGGTATACCCTCGGTGGTGTCGGTTCCCCTGGTAATGGCCAGCGCCATTGCTGGCAGGACCAAGCAAGTCAGAATTGGCACCGGCGTCAGTGTACTCCCCCTGTGCCATCCCGTAAGGCTTGCGGAGGAAGCGGCCACAGTGGACCAAGTTAGTCGCGGTCGCCTGGAGTTCGGAGTGGGCCGCAGCGGCTTCCCCCGCTCCTATGATGGGTACGGCATACCCTACGCAGAGAGCCGGGCCCGCTTCGCCGAAAATCTGGATATCATCCTGAAGGCCTGGTCGGAAGAACGCTTTTCCTACGAGGGCGAGTTTTACCAGATCAACGATCTTTGTGTGCTGCCCAAACCCTATCAGCAGCCCCATCCCCCGGTCCGGATAGCTGCCACCACTCGGGATACCTTCCCCCAGGTGGGGCAGAGCGGCCACTCGGTCATATCTGGGCTTCGCGGCTTCGATGTCAACGAAGTCGAAGAACACATGCAAATGTACCACGAGGGACGTGCTGAAGCCGGCCACGAGGGCAAGGGCGAAGTTTTCCTGCGGGTGCCGATCTACGTGGCGGAAACCGATGACCGGGGTCGGTCGGAACCGGAAGAAAGTACCATGCGGTCTTACCGGCGGTTGGGCGGACTCTTCGGCACTTCTGCCAGCGCGACCGGGACTACCCTGTCTGAAGAACGAAGGGAACGCGCCGAGCGGCTGGCCAACGTTACCTATGACGACCTGCTGAAGGACCGCCTGGCATACGGAAGCCCGGACACCGTGGTGGAAAAGCTGATGCAGTTGACGGAACGGCTTGGCCTGGATGGTGTCATCATGGAACCCAACGTGGGAGGTGGACTCACCGTCGAGCAGGTGCTTAGTTCGGTAAGGCTTTACGCGCAGGAGGTCGCTCCCCGGCTGAGGGAGGCCGTACAAGCGTAATAGGCTCTGATACGGAAACTGTCCTTTTACAAGGGATGGGCGGAGACATTGCTCCGCCCATTGGTCTTCCAGGGCCTCAATTTACACGTTCGAGCGCCGACGCTGGGAGAAGGGAATTATCCCTCCTAGTCCTCCCTCAATCCCTCGAAGAAGTCGGGCGACACCCGATCTCCGTCGCCAACCGCAGGCCAGCCCCTGATGTAGTATTCGCGGCCAAGGATCATGTTGGCCGCCTCCCTGGGGACGCGGTCATAAGGCCAGTCCGGGGCCACCTGGGTTCGATGGCTCAGGATGCAACCCATCTTCAGTTCAATCTGGTCAGAAACGTTCATTTCCAGGTTTATGGTTTCCGGGGGAGCGCCGTCGTTAGCTCGGTTTGGGTTGGGCAAGGGGAAGTCGATGCCCTGGGCCCGCAGCGTCTGCGCCCACTCCATCCGGAAACCCCGGGGCCGCGCGCTGTAGAAGAGGCGCTGGGCGGCATGGGGCATTACCCCGTTGATGAAGTGCTGGGGATAGGCGCCGGGATCCGCCGCCCTGCGAAATGCTTCGGTGGCGTGCTTGTGGATGGCAATATGGTCCGGGTGCCCGTACAGGCCGTCCGGATCAAAGGTCAACACCACCTGGGGCCGGAAGCGCCGAATCTCCTCCACCAGGCGTTCCACCACCACTTCCGCGGGGGCGTTTACAAAGGCCTGGGGATGTTCGTTAGGCGGTGTTCCGGCCATTCCTGAATCCCGGTAGTGAAGAACAATGTGGTCCTTCACCCCCAGTACCCGCACGGCTCGGGCAAGTTCCACCCGACGCACCGATCCCAGGGTTTCCCGGGTGGCCGCTCCCTCCTGCCGAATTTCGCCTTCCTCACCCAGGGTTGCGGTGATCAAGCGAACATCCACTCCCCTTGCTGCGTGGGCCGCCAGCGCACCGCCCACGGGGAATGCTTCGTCGTCGGGATGGGCAAAACAGGCTAACAGGCGATGACCGACCATATCAAATATCCTCGCACTCGTCATGGGCAGACTCAGAGCCCGCCGTAAGCTATTTTACCAAAGCTGAAACTGGCGGCGCATGTTGAGGTCGGAGGTATGCGGGACAATCGCGTCTTGAGCATTCCCTTAACCACCGAACCGCAAAAACTCAAGGAAGCGCAGAGATTCTCTGTGCAACCTCTTAATCCCTGTGTCTCCGAGGAGAGAGACGGCCTTGAATTAGAGCAAGTGGGGTTTGCTCTGGCCGGAGTTTGGCAGGATAATTGGCCCACCACTGTAACTTCCTGCAAGGGAGGCGCTGTCATGTCCAAAATAAACATGATCCACCACATCAACATCCAGATTACCGACCGGGAACGGACGCGCGAATGGTACGAACGGGTCCTGGGCGCCGAGTTTCTCGACCGCGGCCCTGCCTTGAACCGTCGCCAATTACAGCTGCGGCTGGGGACGGGCGAAATCCACACCTCAGACACTGATAACCTGGTCAAGGTGCCTCGGGTCCACTTCGCCATTGAGGTTGAAGACTTCGACGCTATGCTGGCCCACCTGGAACAGCAGGGCGTTCCCTACACCAGGACGGCCGGTGGCTCATTTACGGGAACTGGCGGCGAAGACCCCAGGCAGGGCATCCGCGAAGATACCGGCGAACGCTACACCTACATCAGCGACCCCGACGACAACCTGATTGAACTGGTCTACCACCCCCGTGGCCTGGAAGGCTCTGCCGGCGAGTCCATCGATCTGACCCACGACGACGCCAACGTCCGCTGGAGGCAGATCGAGGGTTTCGTTGAAGCCGCTTATGAGGAAGAACGGACTCCGGTAAGCTAGCCTCTTAAGGCAGGCATAGAGCAGGTCTTGACTTGGGCCCCAAACCGTTTCAAGCTAGGGACATCTTCTCCATAGGAGTGTGCAAATGGCCTATACCACTGACATGTACGAGGGCATGATTGCCGAAACCACTACCATCCAGGGCCATAACGGGGACTCCATAGGCGCTTATGTCGCCAAGCCCCTGGGGGCCGGCCCCTTCCCCGGTATGGTACTGATCCACCATGCGCCGGGCTGGGACGAGTTCTACCGGGAGACAGCCCGCCGATTTGCCCATCACGGCTACCTGACCATCTCCCCAAACCTCTATCACCGCAGCGGCCACGGCGACCCCGTTGAAATTGCCGGCCGCGTCCGCGAGTCCGGCGGAATTCCCGACGACCAGGCCCTGGGAGACATTGAAGGCGCCATGCAATTTATTCGTACCCTGCCCAACTTGAACGGCAAGGTGGGCGTCTTCGGTACCTGCTCCGGTGGCCGACTTACCTTTTTGACCGCCTGCCGTGTTCAGGGCTTCGACGCCGCCATCGACTGCTGGGGCGGCCGGGTCGTTGCTTCTGGCGACGATCTAACCCCCAACCAGCCGGTGGCCCCCATCGACTACACCGCCGACCTGGCCTGCCCCCTGCTGGGTCTGTTTGGAAATGACGATCAGGCCCCAACGGCGGAGCAGGTAAACCAGCACGAAGAGGAACTGAAGAAACACGGAAAGAGCTACGAGTTCCACCGTTACGACGGGGCGGGGCACGGCTTCTTTTACTATGACCGGGCCATGTATCGCCAGGAGCAGGCCGTGGACGGCTGGAGCAAGATCTGGCCTTTCCTGGAAAAACACATCGGTTAAATCGCTTCCTTTGTCCGCCTCTGCCATCGCCGCTCACCTCACGGCGATGGCAGATTGTTTTGGGCCACTCTTGTAGATTCTCTCAGGACAGTGGCTTGGTAAGACGTTCTGTAAAGAGTGCTGTGAGTGCCCCGGAATCCACCTCAAGGCAAATGCGAGCATTGGTTTTCTCTGCCTGCCAGTCCGCCACAGTCTGACCGCGGGTAAGTTCGCTGCGGGTTTCTATCTCTACTTGCGCCGGCTTCACCGTGAACAGTTCCGGTTTGACCGCGTACCCAACAGCCGGCATGTCGTTGTATCTCACGCCATCATCCGGCCCGATCCGTCCGGTCCTGATATAGGCCCCCCGCAAATATGCCGTGGCCCTCGACAGCAATTGGGCGCCGGGGTTAGCGCTGAGGGCAATGGCCTCCAGTTGTGCGGGGCTCACGGTTACCTGGTTGCACACATCCAGCCCGACCTGCACGATGGGAGCGCCCGACTGGTACAAAATGGCTGCCGATTCCGGGTCTTCGTGCAGGTTGGCAGTTGCAACCTGCGAGACATTGCCGGGAACGGTAACCGCCCCGCCCATGACAATAACTTCCATTACCGATCCGGCAAATTCGGGCTCCAGCGACAGGGCCAACGCCACGTTGGTCATGCGTCCCAAGGCCAGAATGGTAATTTCGCCCGGCCTGGCCATCACCGTCTCAATCATGGCCAGGGCAGCGTGCTTGCCGGAAATGGGATCGGCCGCCCCTATTATTTTTTGGGAATTATATTTATGTGCCCATCAAAGTGAATGGGGCTACCTAGGTAGCCTCATTCCGTTTTCGCTCTCGATCCAGCTTTCGCTGCTCCGCCTCTTCCATGTATTTCCAGACCTTAGGCGGTTTGGCCTGCAAAACCCGCTCCGCTATTTCCTCTGGCGACGCATCAATCTGCTCCGGCATTTCCAGATTCACGGGACGTCCACGCTTCTTTTTTGTTGACATCTTTTTATTCACTTCCTTACTTGACATCATAAGTTCAGCTTACTACCTATTAGCGGAGAGGTGGCTGAGCGGTCGAAAGCAGCTGACTCCTAATCAGCAGGGGATAACCCCCGCACGGGTTCGAATCCCGTCCTCTCAGCTGAATATATTGTGGTTGAACCGGCACCAAATGTAAGGCTCACTTCCCCAACTTGCAATCGAAAGCCAGCCACAGATCCATTTCAAACCCGTCCAGCTCACAGATGGCCGTAACCCTCTCACCAACGTTAAAGGTGATTAGATCAGCCTGGGAGAACTCAAGCTGGGCACTGGCCATCCAATCATCCAGCTCTTCGGTGACGTACTTATCCTCAACCTCATCCACCCGGAAGGTCAATTCCAATTTCTGGTTTTTATAGGTGGCATTGGCCCGGGCTTCGTTTTCCTGATAAGCCTGATAAATGTCCTGAGTTGTAACCTTTATCGGTGCGACAGTGGGCGGTGGAACAGCAGTGCCGATAACACCGTAGTCCTGATCCACTGTTACCACCGTCGATCCACCTTCACTTCCATCATCACCGCTAATGCCAACTCCAACCATCACAAAGGTGCAGGCTAGAATCAGTGACGCAAACCCTATCAGACATATTAACAGTATCTTCTTCATCGCGGAGACCCCTTCCAGCTTCAGGATGCTCGGACACTGCTAAGACACCCGATACCCACGGCAAGTCAGAAGGGGCCACGAATGGCCCGTCTTCCCTGAAACACATAACTTACCCAACCGGGTGTCTTAGCACGGAAATCCTAACATCAATTTTCAAAGCTGGAAAGACCTACCCGATCCACCGCTAGGGAGAACGCTCACGCCTTTCGTAAATGGTTTTACCCTCGATCCATTCACCTTCGGGAGGGTCAGGCTTGGGAACGGCGGGATCACAGGCGGCTTCACTATCCGCCAGCGACGGTGGCCATTCCTGTGCGATGTAGTAAACGTACTCATCCTGACCGCAATCGAACCAAGTGGGATAATCTTCCGTGGCCTTGCCGTACACGCCAATAACCAGCAGCACCAAAATGACTGCAATGACGGTGGTTAGGGACAGCACCACAGCAAGCTTCAGCAACATGGTCTCAACTTGACATAAAATTTCAGCATCAAATATAATCCAGGGATAAAGTAAACCCCCGGTACTACGAATACCGGGGGTTGAAACAATGCCCCTGTAGCTCAATGGAGAGAGCGTCTCGCTGACTGCGCAGAAGGTTGAGGGTTCAAGTCCCTCCAGGGGCACCAGTAACCGGGGGCCGCTAGCTCAATTGGGAGAGCACCGTCTTGTCAGGTCGGGGGTTATGGGTTCGAGCCCCATGCGGTCCACCACCAAAATCCTAACGCCGACGGCCTGCCCTTGTCAACCTGTTGATTTTCAGTTAGCGGTTACTCCGCTATCAGCTCCTTGTAGGGAAGCCGCTTGCCCACCGAACCCTGGGCCATGACCGTCATCTGATCGATGGTATCCAGCGGCCGAGAATTATGCCGGCCAGCGAATTCAGTGGTGTACCGTTGCAGGTGTTTTTCAGACACATGATGATAAGTGCCAGTGAGACCGCGCCGGAACATAGCCCAGTGGCTATCCATACCCGCCGTGTGCGCCTGCTCCTTCACGTACTCCCCGGAACTATGCTTCACCACCTCGTGCGCCCGGGCTATCCCCTGATACCCACGGTGATCATCGGTGTACACCTGAGCGCCTTCCTGCGTATGCCCTTCCACAAACCCCTGCAAGGTTTCCTTGTCCGTAGAATCCACCACCTGAGTTACGATCTGGTTAGTGGGCCGGTCAATAACGCCAACCACCGGCTTTTTACCAGCGACACCTCGACCCGCCTTCATCTTTTTGTTGGCGTGCTTGTTCTTCTCCAGCCCACCGATGTAAACTTCATCAGCTTCCACCGGACCGGCAAACACCACCGTCCCCGTATCCCAGGTTTCCCGGATCCGGTGGGCCATGTGCCAGGCGTTCTTCTGCGTAATATTCAGGTCTCGGTGCAGCTTCATGGAACTCACACCCTTAATACTGGTGCTGAACAGGTAGAAGGCCAGCACCCACTTGGAAAGGGGCAACTTGCTATTGTGCATTACCGTATCGGTTTTCACGGTGAATTCATATTTACAATCATTGCAGTGAAGCACCGGCGTCTTTCGCTGGGACTTGCGCCGCTTGACGTTTTCACCTTCACAGGCCAGACAGCGAATCCCTTCCGGCCAGCGACGCTCCACCAACCACTGGTGCGCCGCCTCTTCATCGGAGAACTGTTGCACAGCCTCTATCAGGGACATCCCCTTCCGATACGATTTTCCTGGTCCTTTCTTGGTCATACCCACATCCGAAAATATGTTATTTCACTTTCTTATTTCAGACGAGTGTACACGAATTTAGCATGAAAGTCAACGAATGTCGTAACTAAATGGGAATAGCTTGTCAAGTTTACGGTCATTCAATGTGCACAAAGATATAATTCCCTATTTTTTCCCCATCAATGACGCCGCCCAAGCCGTCACTCCCGTGGATGTGGGAAGCCCAGCCGTCATTGGCCGGACGCAGCAAAGGCTTGCCCGCGCCCCGGTAAACCGGAATATCCAATCTGGCTGCGGTCTTCAGCAGGTGAAGGGCATTGGACGTGCAGGCATTGACCGAGGAGTTGCCGTAAATGGTGGTAAGGGCCACCACCTCGAGTTCAGGACTTGCCAGGGCCAGCAGTAACGCGGCCAGATCGTCAATGCCGGGGTCCGTGTCGATAATAACCGGCTTCATTGAGTAGTCCCTTCCTTCTGGTCCGCTCTAGTTTGTTGCCCCGAACACTTCCGCTGGCAATGGAGGTGCGGCCCGCCGTCGGTTACTGGGCGAAGAGGGGCATTACCTTGTCGCCCAATAGCTGCATGGACTCTCGAACCTGATGGGTGTCCATTTCGCCGGTGTTCAGCTTCAGCATCAGGTTTCGCACGCCGATGTCCCGCATTTCGGCGACCTGGTCGGCAACCTGGGATGGAGTACCCAGGATGAATGCCTGCTCAAGAACTTCGCCGGGCGGCGCCGGTCGGTTCGGGTCCGGAGGTGGGAATCCGCCGGGGTTGAACTGCTCCCGAGCGTGGCGGAAATGGGTTCGTTCACGTTCAAAGCCGGCGGACGCAATATCCAGGGCTTCATCGTAACTTTCGGCCACAAACAGGTCCCGGGATGCCCAGCACTGGTCCAGGGCCGCTTCCACGTCCTGTTCAGTAAATCCCGCTTCCAGCATTGTGCTGCGGAAGCCATCCAGTCGCTTTTGCAGGGTGGGAAGCGTCTGGATGCCGATCATTATGGGCCGGCCAATCTGCGCCATTTTCGTTGTTGAAGCCTCGCTGATGCAGGCCCTTACCAACGGCGGGTGTGGCTGTTGGTAGGGACGTGGGCGAAGCAGGGGGAACTTTACATCCCAATGTTCCCCCTGGTAATGCAGGTCTTCGCCTGTCCAAGCCGCCACCAGCAACTCTTCCGTCTCTTCCAGGCGGGCCAGTCCGTCTTCCATGGTAATTCCGAATCCCAGGTACTCGTAGTGGTTGTAAGCAGAACCCCGACCGGTGCCCACTATCAACCGGCCGTGACTCAGATTGTCCAGCAGTGACGTTTGTATGGCGAGCCTGACCGGATGGTGGAAAGCCAGCTCGGCCACGGCAAAGCCAATCCTGATTCGCTCGGTGCGGGCCGCAATGGCCGCGCCGAACACCAGCGGATCGGCATGGGCCGCCGCGCCGTCAAAGTGGTGCTCAGTGAGCCAGACCGAGTGCATACCGATTTTCTCGGCCAGCAGGACTTCTTCCAGGGTGTTGTCAATTACCGAGGAATCCATTTCGGGCTGATGACTGACAGGAAATACGAAGGAGCCAAATTGCATGGGAGCCTCTCAGTTGGGATTATTGTTACGGCTTGAATTATAGCTTAATGCTCACGAGAGCAAGTTGCGCATTCGTTTCAGTTCAAAGTAGGTACGTCGTGGCGCCCTGCAATGGGGGGCAAGCCAGCAACTCTTAGAATGAGCTGCTCGGGACGGCGTAGCCTTTCCGGGTGGCCTTAAACCTGGATTGAATGAGCCCAGCCTGATTAACAGAATGGCGCCACGATCCGCCCTCCAGATGTTAAAATCCTCACAGATTCCCGGCAGCCAGGGCCTGATCATTGGTCCTATACCGCATCTAGTGGCCCGACAGGAGGAACCGTGGCAATCACCGAACTGGAGATCACCAAGCGCAGCAGTTTTGCTGGTGGCGAGAGCTTTGGGGACGTGGGCCCCTATGAACTTCTGGAGGGCACGGCCCACTATGCTGTAGAGCCGCTTCATGCCAGTAACCAGGGGATAACCGATCTGGAACTGGCGCCTCGCAATTCCGCCGGAAAGGTAGAATTCTCGTCAGATTTCGCCATGCTCCGTCCCCTGAACCCGGACCAGGGCAACCGTCGCATCCTGTTCGACGTGGTCAACCGGGGCCGGAAGACCGCCCTGACCCTGAACAGCGTGCCCACCGCGACTGACCCGACTGCACCTTTGGAATCAGGCAACGGCTACCTGATGCGGCGGGGTTACACCGTGGTCTGGGCTGGCTGGCAGGCCGATGTGCCGCCCACTCCCGGCCTGATAGGATTGCACGCGCCCGAGGCCATCGGCCCTGAAGGCCCCCTTTCCGGCAAGGTTCTCTGCCAGTTTCAGTGTGACCAGCCCACCCAGGTGTTCCTGCTGGCAGACCGGCAGCACCTGCCTAATCCGGCTGCCGACCCGGAAGAGGTAGAGGCTACACTGACAGTTCGCGACCTGCCCAACAGTCCCGCAACTCCCGTGGACCGAGGTGATTGGTCCTTCGTTTGGGTGGAGGACGAGGACATAGAACCTGATTTCAACCACGTTTACATGCCTTCGGGTTTCGAGCCCGGCCGAATATACCAGTTGGTGTACACGACCACCGGCAGCCGCATCGTGGGCCTGGGCTTTGCCGCGATGCGGGACGCCGTTTCCTTTCTAAAGTATGCCCCGGCATCCGCGGGAAACCCCTGCGCCGGCGATATCGAATATGCGTACGCCATGGGCCGTTCCCAAAGCGGGCGTTTCCTGCGCCAGTACATCCATGTGGGCATTAACCAGGACGAGGAAGGACGGGTTTCGCTCGACGGGATAATGCCCCACGTCGCAGGGGGAATGCGGGGTGAGTTCAACCTGCGTTTCGGTCAACCTTCTAAGGATGTGTGCTATATCATCCCGGAAATGTTCCCTTTCACCGACACCCCGCAGGCTGACCCAGTCACAGGGGCCCAAGGATCCCTGCTGGAGTCAATGGAGCGTCGGGGGCCATTACCAAAGCTTATGTTTACCAACACTTCCGCCGAATACTGGCGGGGAGACGCAGCACTGATCCACACCGACCTGGAGACGCTTACCGATGCTCCGCAATCGCCGTCAGTCCGCCGCTACCACTTTGCCGGTTGCCAGCACGGTTCAGGTGAGTTCCCACCGTTGGAAATCCGGACCGCGGACGGCATAAAGGGTCAGCTACCCTTTAATAGCGTGGACTATGCTCCCCTTTCCCGCGCGGTGTTGGAAAACCTGGACCGCTGGGTGACTACCGGTGAAGAGCCACCGCCCAGCCGCCATCCCAGCCTGGATAACGGCACTGCGGTAGAGTCTCATACACTGCTGGAGCGGTTCGCCCAACTGCCGAACGTGCGGGTGCCGACCCAGGCCACTCGGGCCATGAGGCTGGACTACGGTCCGGAAGTATATCTGGGTCGCACAACCACTCTGCCTGCCGTGGAAGGGGAGGAATTCCCCGCCCTGGTGGCCGATCTGGATGAGTCTTTCAATGAACGGGGCGGCATCCGCCTGCCTGACCTGTCCGTCCCCGTGGCTACTTATACCGGCTGGAACCTGCGCGACGAGAGTATCGGAAACCCAAATCTATACATCGGCATTACCGGTGGCCTGGCCGGCTGGACCTTGCCCCTGCCCGTTAGCCAGGCTGACCGAGAAGCTACGGGTGACCCCCGCGCCTCCATCGAAGAACGCTATGCCGATCGGGAGGACTACCTGGAGAAGGTAACCGGAGCAGCCATGGAGCTAGTGGCCGAGGGCTACCTTCTCGAAGAGGATGTGCCGGAAGTGCTTGAATTGGCGGGCAGGAAGTACGACTACTTTACGGCAAAGGCCGACGAACAATAAGGTTGGTATGGTAGTCTTCCACGCATCCATTTTCCAGGGAATTTCTGGATGATGTCCTTCCCGTGAAGATGGGAGATTTGGTTAGTAGGCGGCGAAGTTACCGCCCGTACTGGAACGACGGGTTGATGGTTCGAATAATAGACTGGTTCAATCTTTCCCTGAATCTGGTAGCAAGGGAGCAACATGACTAAGGCATTGATAGTCGTTTTTGACGGCCTCCAGCCGGCGCAGGTAACCGAGAGGCTGATGCCCAACCTGGCGGCGTTCGCCTCCGCCGGCGTGACCTTTGCCAACCACCATGCCGTGTATCCCAGTGTTACCCGTGCCAACGCTTCCAGCATGGTTACGGGCCGCCACCCCGGCGGCCACGGCATTGCCGCCAACACTCTGCTGGTAACCGAATACGATTCGAACAATCCCATGCCGGCTCTGGAACCTCAACTGGAACTGCTGGCCCAGAAAACCGGGCAGGTACAGCTGGCCCCTACGCTGGCCGAAGTTCTGGCGGGGCATGGGCAGGAATATGTAGCCATCGGCGTGGGCACCAGCGGCAACGCCTATCTGCACAACCCCAAGGCCGGAAGTCTTGGCGGCGCAACGATACATCCGGATTTTGCATTGCCCCGTCCCCTGCACGATGACATAGTGGCCCGCTTCGGCCCCTGGCCCGCCGAATCCCGTCCCAACACTCCCCGCATGGCTCACGCCGTTCGCGTTCTCACCGAGTACATACTGCCGGAACGGGACCCGTCCGTAGCCCTTATCTGGTCATCCGAACCGGACAAGTCGCAGCACGACAGTGGAGTCGGGTCTGACCTGTCGGATGCGGCAGTGATCGAGGCCGACGCCCAATTCGGCAAAATCCTCAAATGGCTCCACGAAAACGGGAGGGCCAGCCAGACCAACGTCATGGTTGTTTCCGATCACGGCTATTCCACCATAGGTGAGACGGTAAACGTCGAGAAGCTGGCTCGAGAGGCGGGCTTTCCAGCCGGCGGAGAGCCTGGCGGCGTGGTAGTCGCCAACAATGGCGGGGCTGTTCTCCTATACTCCAGTCCCTGGAACAGGGAAACCGTGGTCAACCTGGTTGAATGGCTCATGTCCCAGCCGTGGTGCGGAAACCTGACGGTTTCAGAGCGGGTGGGCTGTATCCAGGGCACCCTGCCTGCCGCCCTGGTAGGTAACGAAGGACAGAGGGCCCCCGACGTTGCCATGTCCTTCCGCTGGAGTCCCGATTCCAATCCTTCGGGTTACGCTGGCGGTATATTTTCCACGGGCGGCGTCCCTGGTCAGGGTCAGCACGGGTCCATGGGCCACTCGGAACTGCACAACATCCTCTTTGCTGGTGGCCCGGACCTCAAGGACAACTTGGTGATTGATGTTCCTTCCGGCAACATTGATCTGGCGCCTACTGTCCTGAGGTTGCTGGGCCTGCCGCCGATGGAAGGGGCCGAAGGACGTGCCCTGGACGAGGCGCTGTCAACGGGCCCGGACCCTGCTCAAGTGGAATGGGTCTCAGATCTTCACAGCACCGACTGTCCGGTTGGAGACAAGGTGTATCGCCAGCAGATAAAGCTGTCTAGGGTAGGCGGTACAGTGTACGTGGACGAGGGCAACAGCAGCCTGGGTTTCAGGTAAGGGGAAGGCTGAACAGGCCGATGCTTCAGCCCGGTTTCTGCGCTTGGACAAAGTACATCGGCGTAAAGATGCCCAAACGATCCGCCTTCGCCTTTGCCGCTGCGCACAGGCTCATGATCCCGCAACGGCTACTGTGTCCCTGGGCGCTATCCGCAGCGCCTCGAAACCTGTCAGCGTATGTTGGGTGTGCCAGCGGGGTCTGTCCCGACCATCAGGAGAACGCTAAGGAACTTAGTTAGCTTCTGCACACAGTACGCAACCTGATTCACAAACCAGGAAATGACAAAGGCCACACCTATATCAAGAGGGGACCAAAAGGCGCGACAATGTGGCAAGCCGTTTGAGAGGACTTGCGGTGGAGGCTTCCCATGGTGGAACTGGTGGGACTCGTACTTTCGGTTAATGCGTATTTAACTAAAACGTAAACTGCCATTAGAGGCTAAGGTGTAATAGTTAAGATTTAATCTGACACCCGCTAAAGATTGTGATTAACTGTCCCCAAGAGAGGGATGGGAGTGTCAGATGACTACACAACAGGAAAAGGTGTTGAAACCCAAGCTGGGCCTGCTGGAACTGGCTCGGCAGTTAGGCAATGTGTCCCGGGCTTGCCAGATCATGGGTTACAGCCAGGACACCTTCTACCGGTCCGAGGAACTTCTACGAGCAGCGCAGCGAGGCCGCGCTCTATTAGATCTCCCGCAAGAAGCCGGCCCTGCTCAACGATCGAGTGGTTCCCCTCCTCGACGAGCAGGGCATCAGGCTGCAGCGCATCCTCACCGACGGGGGCGCCGAGTACTCCGCCGATAGACTGGGCAAGCCCGAGAACCACACTTACCAGCTCTACCTGGTGGTAGAGGACATCGACCTCTCCGGGACCAAGGCCAACCATCCCCAGACCAACGGGATATGTGAACCCTTCCACAAGACCCTGCAGGACGAGTGCTACAGCCATCTGTTCCGGAAGAAACTCTACTACAACCTGGAGGAATTGCAGGTGGACCTGGACGCGTGGCTGGAGAAGTACAACCGGGAGAGGCCCCATTCAGGACGCTACTGCTACGGCAAGACGCCCTGGGAGACTTTCCAGCAGACCCGGTATTTGGCCTTGGAGAAAGACTTGAGCCGAGGAGGTGACCAGTCGGACAACACGACCCTACAGCTCTCCGCTGTAAGATAATTCCGATGTGTCAGATGTGGTCTTGACTTTTGCACTTCACTTCAATCTGGTTGATCTACTAGATTTGGTCCCCTTGGGCCAGAGCCCGCAAAGCTCCCCAAACGCGCTGTGAAATTGCGTTGCCTAAACTGCATAGAGAAACCTACGCTGTGATGACGTCCAGAACCAAGAAATCAACCGTTGTGGGATTCAAACTACAACCTGGGTTGTTGGGTAGCGCTTCGTCGATACTCTCCTTGTGGAGGCTGGGGGAGTTGGGAGAGTTCCGCTATCTTTAGAAAGAAATGACCAGTTTCCATTCCTAGCTATTTCTTTCAGCTGGTTTATGGCGAGCCTCCGGGGTGGGTGAGGAGTGGGTATGAGTCACAAGACGCAGAACTTGGGCAGGGCGCCATTTATCCTGGCAATGTTCTCGAGCCTGGCTGTCGTCATTTTTCTTCTCTTTTCTCCCGTTGACCTCTCCCACGCCCAGACGACGGAGAACAGGTCACCGTCTTTAAAGCAGTTCGAGTTCGTCTTGACCGTCGACGAGAACACGCCGGTCGGCGAGGCTATCGGCACGATAGAGGCTACCGACCCCGACGGAGATTCCCTCTATTTTGCCTTGACGGGTGGCCACACAGACCTGTTTTCCGTCGACAGCCGTTCGGGCCAGTTACGGACCGAAGCGCTCCTGGACTACGAGACCAAGCCCGAGGATGACTACTGGCTCCACGTGTCAATACGGGACGGCAAGGGTCCTGACGGCAAGCAGGACCTGGTGGCGGATGATCTGGGCCTGGTGGTTATCGAGGTTACCGACGGGGACGAACCGGGAACGGTAACACTGAACTGGCAGAGGCCCCAGGTCGACGTTATTCAAATAGCCGCCCTCACCGACCCCAACGGTCCAACTTCAGCTGAAGCATGGCAGTGGTCCAGGTCCAGCAACCGGATCGGAACCTACAGCAACATCAACGGGGCGACGTCGGAGAGTTACACTCCAGACGTCGGGGACCGAGGCTACTACCTTCGGGTTACAGTCAACTACACCGACGGGCAGGGTCCCAACAAGAGCGCCAGCTTTACCTTCGGCAACACGGTGACCGGGGCGGCGCCGGCGACCAGGGGCACCCTTAATTTTTCCGAAGGAACTTCCACCAACCGTAGTATCGTGGAAAATTCCCCGAAGGGCACCAACATCGGCGGCCCAGTAAGCGCCAGCGGTGGCACCCAATTGCGCTACTCGCTTGGAAGCGGAGGCGATGCCTCTTCCTTCACGATTCAGCCGTGGTCCGGGCAGCTGCAGACCAAGGCAGCCCTGGACTATGAATCCAAAAGCAGCTACACGGTGACGGTAGAGGTTACCGAGACGTCCGGAGGTTCCGACTCCATCGAAGTGACCATTAATGTCATAAACCAGCTGGTGGAGATTCACGGCCCGTCCCGAGTAAAGTTCTCAGAGGGTGATTTTATCTATTCCCCGGTCGTCGTCGAGAATTACAAGACAGAACCAGTGGGCGCCACCCTGACGTTAACCGGAACCGATGCCAGGCATTTCTCCGTGGCGAGCAGCCCCGGGACGGGAACCCACGGACGTCTGACCTTCAATGAGGAGCCGGACTATGAGGCCCCCCGCGACAGTGGACGGAACAACGTCTACAACATTACTATCAATGCGACCGCCGAGATCAACGGATCGACGCACACGAAGAGGCTCAACGTTCAGATCACCGTCACCAACTATAACGAGGGGCCCGTCATAACCGGCCCGACGGCGGTACAGTTCACCGAACAGACGACCGGCGCCATAGCAAGATACACCGCCAGCGACCCAGAGAGAGACCCCATACGGTGGTCAGTGCAGGACACCGATGACTGGACATTCTTCCACATCAGCCGGTCTGGGGTCCTTACCTTTAAGGAACCTCCTGACTACGAGAACCCGGCTGTCGATGGTAACCTTTACGAGGTGGTAATCCTTGCCCAGTCGGGCATGAATATGGCCACAGATGGTCAGAGGATACGGGTTACCGTTGTTGACGGCGCAGACCCGCCACTTTTCGATCGGGGCTATTCGGTTCCCCGCACTGTCCCCGAAAATGCTCCACCGGACACTTCCGTCGGCGATCCGGTTGCCGCCACGGGCGGACCGGGAAAGACGCTGTCCTTCACTCTAAGGGGAACCCATGCCGGCTACTTTACCGTAGACTCGGCAACGGGACAGCTGAAAAACAGGTGGCCCCTGAACTACGAGGCCAAGAACAGTTACTCAGTGACGGTCCGAGCATCGGATGGCAGACTGTCCACCGACGCTCCAGTAACCATCAAGGTAGAGAACATCGATGAAGACGGTACGGTTACCTTCTCCACTGGCAATCCCCGCGCCCGCATTCCCCGACCGCCAGACTGACCGACCCCGACGGCGGCGTAACGGGTATCACGTGGCAATGGTCAAGTTCGACGGACCAGAGTGCTTGGTCCGACATCTTCGGAGCAACTTCCCAGTCCATTACGCCGGAAGACGGCGAAGTAAACAGATACCTGCGAGTGACCGCCTTCTACAAAGACGGGCACGGAGCCGGCAAGACCTCCCATGCCGAATTGACCAACAAAGTGGGCACCGGACCAAACCGCTCGCCATCCCGTTCAGCCAGCGCTACAGCCCCAACCATAACCGTGGCAGAGAATACGCCGTCGGGCACCGAAATTGGGGCCCCAGTGACTACCATTGATCCCGACGGCGATACCCTCACCTATTCCCTGGTGGGCGGGTACGCTTCGACCTTCGGCATCGTGGCGGCTACGGGCCAATTGAAGACCAGGGCTGCCTTGAACTACGAGACAAAGAACAGCTACAACTTATCTGTAAGGGCTAGAGACCCGTCTAGCAGCTACGTCGACATAGCGGTCGAAGTTACTGTCACCGATGTGGACGAGCCCGGAAGCGTCTCCATGGCGCCCTCGCATCCCAGAGTGGGCGCCGCGGTAACGGCTAACCTGAACGACCCGGATGGCGGCAGGTCGAACACTAGCTGGCAATGGAGATTGGCGGATACCGCCACAGGTACTGCGCAGAACATTAGCGGAGCAACCGGCAGGAGCTACACACCGGTAGTGGGAGACCTGAACAAGTTCCTGGGCGTGACGGTCACATACGACGATAAGTTCGGCACTGGGAAGACAGTTCAATCGGACCTTTCGCAGGTGGGAGCCGCCAGGGCGCCAAGGAACAGCGATGGCGGCAACGATAATTCAGGCGGCGGTGGCGGCGGCAATCTAAAACAACCTCCAGGTACCGGCCCAAATCCTGTCATCACACACACGGTTTCTGTTGCATTCAGGTCCGCCAACTACCAGGTCAATGAAGGAGCTGCGACCCAGGTGACGGTGCGGTTGTCCGGCCCGGCCTCCGGTGCGCTCCAGGTGCCCGTTACGGTAAGCCGGGGTTCCGCCGAGAGCGGGGATTACCGGGTGTCGGGGCTGTCCGGTGGCGCCCTGAACTTCGCCCAGGGCAGTAGCTCCGCCAGCTTCATCATAACCGCCCTGCAGGATGACGATGCTGACGACGAGACCCTGAACCTGGGCTTTGGTACATTGCCCAGTCTCGTGACCGCGGGCTCAACCACGAGGTCAATTCTGACCATCAACGATGACGAACAGGAAATAAGCATCTCCTACGGGTCCGCCAACTACCAGGTCAATGAAGGAGCTGCGACCCAGGTGACGGTGCGGTT
>JAPPLU010000068.1:0-35436 GCA_028874075.1 Chloroflexota bacterium | reverse complement strand
TCTCGTGACCGCGGGCTCAACCACGAGGTCAATTCTGACCATCAACGATGACGAAGTCCCTCCACCCCTGCAGCTGAACGTGTACTACCGGTCCGCCAGATATGCAGTTGGCGAGGGACGATCGATTAGCGTGACGGTGAATTTGTCAGCCGTTTCCGACCGCACATTGACAGTGCCAATAACTGCTACCGGGCAGACCGCCGAAGCAGGCGACTACCAGCTGTCGGGGCTGACCGACGGAACACTGTACTTCGCCCCGGGCGACCGCACCCAGAGCTTCGCGTTTACCGCCCGGCAGGATGACGATGTCGACGATGAGCAGGTCAGCCTGAGCTTCGGGCTCCTTCCAGAAAACGTGGTAACAGGGTCCCGGGCGCTTGCCACTGTGACTATAGAGGACGATGACTTCAACCCGGTCATTGCTAATTCAACCAATGGGCCGCCAGTCTTTACCGAAGGCGCCACTACAGAACGCCGGGTGGCCGAGCAAACCACCAGGGGGACTCCGGTAGGCCTGCCGGTAACCGCGGTCGACCCGGACGGAGACGCTCTGACCTATTACTTGAGCGGAATCGATGCGTCACAATTTTCCCTGGACTCCAACACAGGACAATTGCGGGTCCTTGGGCATCTGGACCTGGAAATCAAGCAGGACCACCTGCTGAACTTGTCCGTATCTGATGGGCGCGGCGGCGTAGATTTCATTGTGGTGGTGGTTAACCTGTTCGACATTCAGGAGGTGTCCGTTGCCAGTCCTTCAACCCAGTCGGTGGGCTTGGTCACCGGGGAATCGCCTTTCTACCTGGAGACTCCCGACGGAACTGCGGCGGTGGAATTGCCGCCCGGGATCGGCAGCTTGCCCTTTTTTGTCCGTGTAGAGTCTGCAGCGGTCGACTGCGGGGGTCCGTGGCCCGCTGGCTCAGAACAGGCGCTGGTGTCCATCCAGTTGTTCGATTCGCTGGGCAATACGGTGCGCGACGAAAATCTGGAATATGCAGCTGCCAGCCTGCGGTTCGATGCCCAAGTTATGGGCGGAGTCGAGGCGGTTCATGCAGCCCACGAGCAAGGTGGAATCCAGGTCTACAAATACCGAAGGCAGGAGGGGGACTGGTGGCCCCATACATTCACTCTTGACCTGGACGAACTGGATATCGTAACTCTGACCGTCGCAGACCTTAAGGGAACAATATGCCTGGTGGCGGTAACCCATCCAATCGCCCCTGCCCAGCCTCCGTCTTTGGCAGTGGCTACGCCTGAACCCGAAGCGGGACAGGTCCCGAGCTGGGCCCCTAATCCAAGGGGCCGTACCAGAGCCTCCGAACGGGCGCCCGCCGACTCCTCCATTCCTGTAGTCGACGTGGGGGGCAGTGATGGGCCCTCCGGCGGAGAGATCGGGGGAGGCCCAATGGTAGTTGAGGCAGGCATGTTCGGGGAATTGCCCTGGTGGCCCAGAGTCTTCCTGGTTCTGGGGACAGTCCTGTTGCTGGGTGCCTTGGCGTGGCAGTTTTCGCAGTCAATCAGGGAGAAGCGCTTGTCCAGCAAGACATTCTCCGGGCCCCGAAATTCCATATGGAAGGATATCTTTCGCGCTTGACGATACCGTTGGCATTCCAGCAACTGAATGGTATTAATCTAAACCACAAGCCAATCCTCTCAACGCAAGGCCTAGGCCATTGGCGGGAAAGCACCTCATGAGAGGCAGTGCGTTGCCTGCGGGAATCTGCCCAATCCCCAGCTCAGACTCCCGCAGCCAGTGCAGCGCTGGGCGCATAAGACGGGGTCAGAACAATGCTCGGACTGGGTTCACTGGATCACGGGTAACCAAATGGTCACGGTGGCGCCCTGTCCTGGCCCATCGCTCTCAACTCTGACCGTGCCACCATGCGCTTCGACGATGGCCCGCGTGACGGGCAGACCCAGACCGGTGCCGCCTATTCCCATGCTACGGGACCGGTCGGTGCGATAAAAGCGGTCGAAGACGTGGGGCAGGTCGGCGGCGTCGATGCCGATGCCGTTGTCAGCGATTGAGATGGCCAGGGTCCCCTCGCCTTCCAATACCGCCTTGAGTTGGATGCTTCCTCCGACCTCGGTGCAATTCAGGGCGTTTCCGATCAAGTTTCCCAGCGCCTGGCTCATCCGCATCCGGTCCAGGGCCAACTCCGGTAGGTTGCCGACTTCCTGCAAAGAGAGTTCGACCTGACGGGCCCGGGCCTGCGGCTGCCAGCGTCTCAGCTCCTCCTCAAGTAGTTCATAGACTGCGTTGGACTCTCGGGTTAGTCGCAGTTCGCCGTGGTCGGTCTCTGCCAGCCAGTTGAGATCGGTCACCAGGCCCCGCAACCGCTCTACCTCCTGGATGATGTTGGCTGAGGCGTCCTCGGGAGACTGGAGGCCGTCGCGCACCCCTGCTGACTCCAACTGTATGACGCTGAGGGGCGTGTTCAGTTCGTGGGTGACGTCGTTAATCAGCCTTCTGCGGAGTTCCCGCTGTGTCTCCAGGGCGACGGTCATTTCATTGAAGGCCGCGCTCATCCGTCCCAACTCGTCCGAAGACATGACGGGCAGTCGCGTGGCGGTCCCCTGTGCTATGGCCTGGGTAGCCTCGGTCAACGCGGTCACCGGCGCGGTGATTCGCCTGGACAGCCAGATGGCCAACAGGATGGTGACACAGGCCGTCATCGCGCCCCCGGCCAGAGTGGTGTACAAAAGCGCACTGAGGAATCCGCGCGATTCCGTTGCCAGGCGCTCACGGTTCACATCCACAAAGACCTGGGCCACGGGCTGGTTGTTGGCCAGGTCGAAGACCCTCTCGCTGTGACCGCTCAGGGTAGGGGCGGCTGTTCCAGGCGGCAGTTCGAAGAAGTTGTCCTGTACGACACGGCCGTCTTCGTCAACTATGACCACACGCACCGGGTCCCGGTGGAAGCCCTCCAGGTGCTCCCCCTCGTTTTCCTTGGAGCGAACCCTCTCCCGGGCCCCGGGATAGATATATCCTGCTCGGGACAGGGGCCGGTCCACCGTTGCCCAGCCGCCGGATTCGGTGTACTCCCGACTCAGGTTCCGGGCCAACTGCGCCGCCTCATCCTGCCCTATCCGATCCACGAACACTCCCAGGCGGGCCTGGGTAGCGTAAAAGCCAACACCGATGCTGGTCACGACGGTGAGAAGGACCACAACGACGGTGGTGCCCATTATTCGCCAGCGCAGGGACATTAGTCCTCCTTCACCACAAAACGATAGCCGGCTCCGTAGACTGTTTGAATCGGCTGGCGGCCGTCCCGGTTGATCTGTCGGCGCAGGCGCGCAATTTGGCTGTCAACGGCGCGGTCCAGCCCATCAAACTCATCGCTGAAAGACAGGGAGATCAGCTGATCCCGGGTCAGCACCTGGTTGGGATGGCGCATAAGCGTGGAAAGCAGGGCAACCTGCGCCTGGCTCAGGACAACAGGGTCGCCGTCGACCATCACGCTCTGAGTTGTCTCGTCCAGCGTAATGTTGTCCCGGGTTAAGACTTGCTGGACCTTGCCCTTGACCCGCCGAAGCACCGCCCCGGCCCGTGCGATTACCTCCGCGGGATCGAAGGGCTTGACGATGTAATCGTCGGCCCCGCTGTCCAGTCCCATAATCCGGTCCGCGTGGGCCTCCCTGGCCGTCAGCATGATGATGGGGACTTCCGACTCCCGACGGAGGATGCGGCACAACTCAACCCCGTCGAGGCGGGGCAATGTCAGATCAAGGATAATCAGGTCAGGGGCCAGTTCGCGGGCCAGCGCCAGTCCGCCCTCGCCATCGTGAGCAACCTCGGCAAAATACCCCACCCGCTCGAAATACACCTTGACCCAATTGGCGATCCTCGTGTCGTCTTCTATTATCAATATCGTGCCGCTCATCGCATTCCCCGGGAATCGCGGAGGACGCGGCGCCCAACCTGGCGCCACGTCCTTTGTTTGTTTCTTCAACAATTCAGATTATACTGCCTGGGATGTCCCTATATCCCCCTGGCGGGCTTCCGGTGGCTTCTTACCTGCCGCCGCTCCCCTCGCCGCGGCCACCGTGTTCGCCCCCACCTTCTCCTCCTCCGTGCTCTCCGCCAGACCCTCCTCCGCTGCTCGTGCCATGCTCCCCGCCGGGCTGGCTGCCTTCTCCGCCACCGCCCACCTCAGCGTGAGCAATCCAGCCGGTGAAAGGCGCCGCCGTTGATGGCAGGTTGACGGCCATTGCCTGGCCCGGAGCCATATCTACCGGAGTAGTCGGCCCAAGCTCCGTACCGTTGGAGAGATGCACCTCTATTCTGACCCGGTTCAGGACGTTGCCAGTCGTATTCTCCACGGAGCCGGTGAAGGCATTGCTGTTTGGGTCGTAGTTCAGGATGAGTCGGGCGCCGCTCCGGACAGCGTCAAACGTTTCGTCCGGGGCCAGGGTGGCGCCGGTGCCCTCTTCACTGCCGGGACCACTGTTCTCACTTCCCGACTCACCGCCAGTGCCTTCGCTCCCGGAGACTTCACCTCCGGGACCGTGCCCTTCACCCCCGGCGCCCTCGCTGCCGCCACCTTCGCTGCCTTGTCCCCCACTGTGCGGCTGTGGTCCGGGGCCGGCGCAGTCGAACACTTCCATGTGGACAACGTACCCATCGAAGGCAACTCCGGCAAGGGCGGGTTCACTTGCCACCGATACGCTGGACAGGACCTGCTGGCCAGGGCTCAGGTTACCCAGCACGTCCGGGCCCAGTTCCCCTACCGTCTGCGTTCCCGACTTCAGATGAGGCTCAGCCTGCACGTAGCACAGCGTCTGGGAAGTAGTGTTTTCCACGGTCGCGTTTGCGGACTGTGTTGCTGCATCGAAGCTGGCTGAAATGGCCAGTCCGCCGAGAACGCCGTTCCATTTCTGATCCAGGGGAATGATCGGACTGGACATGGCCGCTTCCATGGCAGCCTCGTTGCCGGCTCCGCCGCTTTCGGGCCCCTCGGGTCCGTCCGGCCCGCTCTCGGCTCCGCCACTCTCACCACCGGCCTGGCCTCCCTCGGCTCCGCTGCCCACCTCCACGTGGGCGATCCAGCCGGTGAAGGACGCTACCGTCGAGGGCAGGTTCACATTCATCGCCTGACCTGGGGCCAGGTCTACGGGGGTGGTCGGGCCAAGCTCAGTGCCGTTGGAGAGGTGCACTTCGATCCTGACATTGGTCAGGACGCTGCCGGTGGTGTTCTCTGCGGCGCCGTTGAAGGCATTGTTGGCCGCGTCGTAATTCAGGGTGAGCCGGGCGCCTCCCCGAACCGCGTCGAAGGTCTCATCAGGGGCTAGATTGGCGCCGCTGCCCTCCTCGCTGGCCGGTGCGCCGCCGACTTCGCTAACGGCACCTTCACCACCGGGGCCGTGCTCGCCGCCTCCTTGTTCGGAAATCTCCTGGGTTGCCACGGCGCCGCCGGAATCCCGGCCGTCCATGATGCCTGTGTCGTTGCTGCAGCCGAGGATTACACCCGCGCCTACCAGGGCCGCCAGGACCGGCCCAACCAGCAGATTCTTTTTGCTCAATTTTCTGCGAATCATCATTCCACTCCTCTCGTGAAATACCTTTGACAAGACTCACGATAAGGGTGAAATGTCGCAGAATTTTGTCAGGGAGAAAGTCATCTGAATTCGGAAAGCCGGACGCGAGTGTCAGTTGCGGGTTTGGCTGCTTGCTGAAACAGTAAGTTTTCTTGGCGAAGGACAAGAGAAGAGGATGTATCGCCAGCTAGGGCTCAGATGCATATAATGGTTTAGATGTCGGAGTCGGCGTTGGTAGTGACAACGGCGGGCCCTAGCCTGGTGGCGTCGTCTCCAGTTCTGGGCCAGTTGCGGCTTGGTCTGGAACCTTACCCCCTCCGGAACTCCCGCTTACCGGCGCCGCTCACCATCCTCCGACCACACCTGGGGCAGGTACTACTCCCGATCCAAAAGGACCCTCCCCTGGCCCGTAGCGTAGCTCAGGAATACTCCTACCTGGTAGTTCCCCATTCGACCCGCCGTCCCACTGTACTGACGCTGCACCCCCACCGACTTGGTTCCCTTCTTCAGGAATCCCGTCTCGTCCATCACCAGCAAACCATCCGCGTCCCACACGTAGTTGTACAGCGGCCGCTGCACTCCGTCGGGCGTGGCATCAACTCCTGAGCCAAGCCGAAGGGCTGTTCCGCCAACTGCCGCCCGTTCTTGCGTTCCACTGGACTGATCAGCCCTTTCAAATAGGCCAGCGCTCGCCAGTGGGGTTCTGAACGGTGGAATCGCCCGCCAATGCGCCGGTGCACTTCCTCAATTCCCTTGGCGCACCGGATCCCCACCAACTATTCAACCCTCTCCTCAGCCAACTCCTCACCTCTTTCACTACCCAAAGTAAACCATTTTTAACCGGAAGTATCTGCGACTGTAGTACTGGAAGGGACGCACCATGAGCAGCGAAGCATGGGCCTAAATCGCCATCGTCCACCTGTCACTCAAACGGCTGCAATCCGCTTGAATCCATTTGTCACACACCCTGTCAGGCCCGATTTATGGTGTTGATGGCCAGTGTGTGGGTCGAAGGGACTGCCGGAAATTGGGCGATGTCGCTCTCGTCTGGTGTTAGAGGGATTCTGCGTCGGTTTTCCGACCATGGCCTGAAGCTGGGTACTTTATTCCGACGCCAAGGACACGGGAGCGAAAGCGGATTGACAAGCGCCAAAGACCGGCAATAAGCTCCAACTACCCGATTCGGAACCTGCTGGTTGGCCGATATGGAGAGTGCCGGTTTATAATCGGAGAAATCCCAGAACGCCCTATCCTCAGCGGAAGCAGTTGAAGCTGGGAAATTCTGTGTTAGAAGTTGAAGCATTTATGGAGGGTCCATGAAATATGACGTTGTTATTGTCGGTGGGGGAGCGGCTGGATCGGTGCTGGCCAGCAGATTGGCCGAAAACCCGAATACCTCCGTTCTGTTGCTGGAAGCCGGGCCGGATTACCCCGATCCAGCCAATCTTCCCGACGAGATAAAGTTCGGCCACACAAGTTTCGCGGAATCTCCGGACTCAGAGCATAACTGGGCCCTGCGGGGAACGATCACCGAGGAACAGGGGGAGATCCACGTGGCGCAGGGCAAGGTGATCGGAGGCGGGTCGTCCATCAACGGGCAGGCAATGCAAAGGGGGCTGCCTGAGGATTTCGACTCCTGGTCCGCCATGGGCAACAATGAATGGTCTTATGACAAGGTGCTCCCTTACTTCAGGAAATCTGAGCACGATCTCGACATTCGGGATGACTTTCATGGAACCGAGGGACCGATGCCGGTAAGGCGTCGCCAATCCGGGCCGTGGGCAGACATTCAAAAGGCCTTCCACGCAGCCTGTCAGGAGGCGGGCTACGGGACAGTGGAGGATACCAATGGCCCGAACCCCTCGGGCATTGGCGTGTGGCCCTCGAACAACCTGGACGGCTGGAGGATGAGCGCCGCTATCACTCACCTCAACCCCATGCGCCACCATCTTAATTTGACGGTGAGGGGAGGGGTTTTCGTCAGGAAGGTATTGTTCAAGGACCGGAAGGCCGTCGGTGTCGAAGTGGAAAGCGGAGGCGAGATTTTCAACGTTGAAGCGGAGCGGGTTGTGTTGAGCGCCGGGGCTATCAAGTCGCCCCACCTGCTGATGCTATCGGGAATAGGCCCCAAAGACCAACTTGAACAATTTGGCATACCTCTCGTTCATGAGCTTCCCGGAGTGGGACAGAACCTGTTCAACCACCTGAGCGCGCAGATTACCTATAAAGTCAAAGACGGAATGACCCTGACTGCTGATGCCGACGCGGCACGCTTTTGTTTGCACTACACCTCCCACGGGTCCAGCGAAGTCAACGATATGTTGTTGAGGACCACCCCGATGGTTGACGACCGGCCGGAGCGCGTTCCGGGTTTGCGGACCAAGTTCCTCAACGACGATGTTCCCCCGGACCGGGTGGCGCGAATCTCGTGCACCCTCGGGCTTCCCGACGGCTCAGGATACGTCAGGCTTGCGTCCGCCGATCCCTCAGTGCAGCCAGAGTTCAACTACCGCTATCTTCAGCACCCAAACGACATTCGCCGGGTGAGGGAAGGCATTCGAATGGCCATCGGATTCCTTGAAACCGATGCGTATCGAGACGTGGCCGACTACCGGCTCCACCCAACGGATGACATTGTGGCCGACGACGATGCTTTGGACATCTACATACGCCAAACCGTCGGAACAGCCAGGCATGTGTCCGGCACATGCAAGATGGGCCCGGATTCAGACCCTATGGCAGTGGTTGATCAATACTGCAGCGTCAAGGGTGTACAGGGGCTATCGGTAGTCGATGCGTCGGTGATGCCGCGGGTTACCAGGTCCGGTGGCAGCCACGCCACGGTTATCATGATCGGGGAACGTGCCGTCGAATGGATTGCCTCGGCTTAACCCCATCTTGCCGCTATCTGGAATCCTTGGTTTAAGAGGGTGTGTGACAAAAGCGCATTGCTGCAGCAGTGGACTCCGGCGCCAGCGCACTAAGCCCCCTCCCACTTGATGGGAGAAGGTTGGGATGGGTGTGAAATTCCTATTGTCGCTCACCCTCTTGAAGTTTTTCACAACTCTTGTGAACAATTTGGGGGCGGGGACGGCGTAAGTATTGCCCAGGGCCCCGGCCGGGGCCGGCTATTGGATTGCTTTGTCAGGTTGTTTCCAGCGTTTCCCGCTTTAGTATTACTATGTCGATTGGCGTGGCAGGATAAACAGATAGTCGGGGAAGCCAAGTGCAGATGGGTGAAGGAAGTGGACGCGGCGGCTTTCGAACAGATTTGCGAGACACTTGGGGATTTTCACTCTTACTTCACCCCACCGTGGTGGGTCCCTGCCCCTGTCTATAATGGGGGAGATGATGTTCCCCTCCTTGCGCAGTTCGTTGGCCGCTCGCAGTTGTCCGCAGGCTGGGAACTCCACTGCGATGCGCACCGTGGCCTGCTCCACGGCTTCCGGTACCCGGTTCTCGAGCAGCGGCTTCTTGCGGGATATCTCGTATAGCGCGGCCAGTCACACTGCTCGTAAAGTTACTTGTACCGGTAGGAGGTGTCCCGGCTGTAACCCATGACCTGGCAGACCTGGGACACATTGCCCAACTGTCCGGCCAGTTCCGGCAGACCCACCCTGGGCTTCTATACTTTCTCCTGTTGCGCTGTCATCTGAGATTCCCGTCCCTCTCTTGGAGACATTTAATCACAATATTTGCTGGGTGTAAGATTAAATCCTAACTGTCCCAAATTATGTAAGCGGTAGTTTGCGAAACGGTCAGGCAGCTTGTCCGCCAACGATCAGCGGGTAATCTGGCCCCATACCACACCAACCCCGCTACGTAGTCGGGCAGAGCTATGCGTATGGGACACCGTTACCACCAATTGCGTAATCGCTTTACTTACATCGGGCCCCGAGGAATACCGAGATAGAGGGTTCACTCCCAACTCTACTTACCCTATTGTTAAATCGTCCCTCTAGAGGCATGGCGGGCTTTGTTGTTCTGGGTTCAGGGCAAAAGGTCTGGGTAGTCTTGTGCCTATCTGTTCTTGATTTACACACCAGGGATGAATACTAACAAAGGAGATCAATCCGTATGCGCATTGCCTTGAGATCAAAGATTCACCGTGCCTGGGTTACGGGCGCGAACCCCGACTATATCGGCAGTGTTATCATTGACCGGGCCCTGATGGACCGTGTCGATATGTGGCAATACGAAAAGGTGCTGATATGCAACGTCACGAACGGCGAGCGCTGGGAAACCTATGCGCTGCCCGGCGACTGGGGCTCCGGTACCATTTCAGTGCAGGGCGCAGGCGCCCGTCTGTGCCAGGAAGGTGACTGCCTGATTATCCTCTCCTTCGAGGTCACGGACGTTCCCATCGACCCCCAGATGATTCTGGTGGACCAGGACAATAAACTCGTCGAATACATTGAAGGAGCCAAATATGAGGAACCGATTTTCTGAGCAGGACACCGAAGCCTTTTACGATGCCGAGGACGCCCTTTACCGGTCGTTCTGGGACAGGGAGGGCAGCCTGCATTGGGGATGGTTCGATAGTGAGACGGGCGACGACTTTCTGTCCGCCTGCGCCAACCTCAACCGCAGGATGCTCGAGGAAGCTGATATCTCCCCGTCCTCTCACATCCTGGACCTGGGCTGCGGCAACGGCAACACCGCCGCCTGGCTGTGCGAATCGGCCGGCTGTCGCGTTACCGGCATAGACCTGAGCGGCGTCCGCATAAACAATGCCATAGCTTCCAGGGACAGCCTGCAGGCAGATGTTCAAGGGCGGTTGAAGTTTGAGAAAGCCTCCGCCACCGACCTGCCCTATCAAGACGAAACCTTCACCCACGTCTGGAGTCAGGCGACCATCTACCACGTTCACGACAAGGAGAAGGCCCTCCAGGAAGTTTATCGGGTGCTGGCCCCGGGCGGGGTCCTCGTCTTCGATGACCTGACCAAGCCCAGGCCGGATATCAGCGACGAGGCCCGGCGCTACGTGTACGACCGGCTGCTCTTCGATACGGATTTCAGCTTTCCCGGGTACCAGGAAGCGCTGACGGAAGTTGGGTTCCAGGTATTGACTGCCCATGACCTGTCTACTCACCTGGGCAAGAGTTACGGTTGCTTGTCCGACATGGCGGCCTCGAAAATAGACGTGAACCCCGAAGTATTTGAGCCCCTGTCTTACGCTTATACCCAGATGGTGCGCGCCGTGGACCAGCGGGAACTGGGATGGGGAATGTTCCTCTGCCGCAAGTAAAGGGGACGTTCCCACTGCCCTGAAGGTGGAAGGAGCGCATCCATTTCGTTAACCGGATGAAAGAGATAGTGAGTTGAGGTACTTTCATGCCGGAGACCTACGATATTGTCCTGTCCACCCCCTTTCCCAACTACGATTTCTTCGCCCATAAGCTAAGGGAGCTTTGCGGTCAGATGAATCTGACCTACTTCCTGGTGAATGACGTTTGGGTCAAGGAGTTCTACCAGAAGCTCCAGCCCCGGGAAATCGCCGTAAGGGTCATGCTGGACCTGACTGCAAACCAGCGGCAGGATGAAGACCCCTATGTGTTGTTAGCCAAAGAGGTCAAGCGACAGCGGGGACAAGTGATAGATGACCCCGAAATAACTGCGGAGGCGGCTCATAAGGGCTACCTGCACCAGAAGCTGGTGGATGCCAAGATTCCTGTCCCCCCACCACAATAGTTCCTTGAGATGAAATCGGGACCTTTGAGTTGTCCAGGGCCCAGAAGGCGGAGGTTGGTGTGCCCTTCGTCGTCAAACCCGCATGGGGCGATTCCGGCGTGGGCGTGGAAGTCAATGCCTATTCGGAAGAATGCCTCTCCTGGTCCGCCGAGCAGGCGCCCAACTCGGACCAATTCTTGATTCAGAAGCGGGTTCAGCCGGCCCCCTTGGGAAATCACGTTGGCTGGTTCCGGCTGTTTCACATTCTTGGCGAGGTGATTCCCTGCTGGTGGAACCCGGCCACCCACGAGTACCAGATGGTCACCCCGGGAGAGATGCGGCGATACCACCTGGCCCCCCTGCGGCGGATAATGAGGGGTATCGCCCGCGTATCGAAGATGAAGAAGTTCACTTCCGAGATCTGCCTCCACACCTACGGAAACTCTTATGTGGTGGACTACGTCAACGCCGACCCGGGCATGAATCCCCGTTCCTTCTACGCCAACGGCGTTCCCGACGAAATAGTGCGGCACGTGGTTTGGCTACTCTTTTACGAAGCCATGCACATTGTTAAACGCGGACACGGCTACTTTGACGAGGAACTGGCGGGGTCTGAAGCATACCAGGACTGACTTTTGCGCCGCCAGAGGGAGCAAGCCTGGGCAGGCAATTGACTTCTATCTTAAGTCCGGGATCCTTGGCTTGAGACCGGAGACTCTGACTGACCCCAAATTGTGGCCGAATTTGACCAGAGAGGGGGGCTGAGATGTCTATTCTGGGGAAGATAGGAATCAACGTCAGGGACTCCCTGACAGGAGTACTGCGCGGCACGGGGGAGGTTACCGAAGTTGCCATAGAATCAGTCAGAGACGCCACCGTAACGGCTCTTAGGTCAGCGCGGTCCATCGGCGGGGAAGTAGGGCACTTGGCCCAGGACGCAATTGTAGGCGCCCTGGGCGCTGTTGGAACCATAACCGGAGAGGCGGGCTCCCTGATTCGGGATTCGGTAATCGGCGTTATTCAGGGCACCGGCCAGGTGGCTACCGCCACCACCACCATGCTCCACGATGTGGTGGTTGGCGCCATCCGGGGTTCCAGTGACCGGGGGCTGAACTGGGGACAGCTGCCCAGCACGCGGTGGAGGGCGCCCTGCGAGGGGGCGCATCGGTGGGCCTGGCCGCAGAGGAGTCCGTTGTACAGGTGACCCGTGGCGCCATCGAAGGCACCAGGGAAATTGGCGGGGCCTTTACGACCGCGGCCCAGGGAACGGTCTCGGGCGTCATTGTCGCTGTGGCTGCCACCGGGGGTGACGTATTGACCGCCGCCCGGGATACTGCCAGGCAACTGGTCAGCAGCGCAGCCAACACCGGCGAAGACCTGGGCCAGGTGGCTGTGTCCGCCGATCGAGGCTCGATCGAAGCCGCCAGAAACGTGGGCGTGGATGCGGAGCAGGCTGCATCCGCGGTGGCTACCGGGGCCATCGAGGCCGCCTACGACGTAAGTGATGCGGCCGGCGATGCCGTTCGGAATGCGGCCACAGGGACCATTCAGGGCGTAAGGGTTGTGGCAAGGGGCGGCTCGGACCGCGAACAGGCCGGTTCCTAAGTTCTCCAGCAAGGGAGGGAGTAGCTTTGCCATTCCCCCTTTATCCACCGATTTTTTTTCCAGGCTTCGCTCCTCTTCTCTTTGTCGGGGAGGCATGTCCATTGGCCCTTCAGGCGCTGGCGCCCATTTTGCGTCCATCTGATTGGCATACTCCCGTATGTTCTGAAACGGCACCCAGATTCTCCTGGGGTAGCGGCGGTAGCTGGAATGCAGCAACGCCGTACCCGGATCTGCGCGCCGGGTTGTCTCGTTGCTCCCAACGAAAATGGGCTAACTCCGGCGAGATCATACCCAGTCAAGGGTACCGGCAGGTTCCGGGAGCCAGCCAAGGTGCCCGAGTTGGCGCTTTCGAGTGACGAATGAACGAGTCCGGTCAAACTTCAGATATCGTTGCAAGGCAGGTCAAGGAGTCCCTGGAAGGGGAGAGGACGCAATCTGCCGGGGTGACCGGAGCTTCCGTCCTAAATGCGGCTTTCCTGGCGGCGGCGGCCAGGTCTTTTACCAGGGGGGCGGAACACCTCGCCCGAGAGGTCGTCGAGGGCACCGTTAGGGCAGTTGGCGAAATTACCGCTGAGACTACCACAATAGTGCGAGACGCCGTTATCGGTGTCGTGGAGGGGACGGAGCAGGCCGTAAGAATTTCGTCCGTCGCCCTGAGGGAGACCGTTGTCGGAGCCGTGAGGGGCTCCAGCAGCACGGACGCGGCAACGGCCGCCGTGGAAGGGGCCCTGGAAGCAATGGTCGAAGCCGGCGAAGAGGTCGATGATGCGGCCCGGGCCGCAGTGACCGGCGTGGTTTCGGGCGTGTCCGCGGCCGGCGGAGACGTAGCGGATGCGGTCAGACAATCTGCCGCCGTGCTGGTGGGCCGGGCATCTGACGCGGATGAAAGCGCCGAAGGTGTGGCGGATATAGCGCAGGGACTGCTGGAAACCGTTCTGATTGAGGCTGAAAGCACGGGCAAACGGGTAGAAGATATTGTCGAGGCGGTTTCGGCCGCGGCTATTGGCACGGTCGCGGCCGCCTACCTGGTAGGCCAGACTCACGGCAACCGGGCCAGGGAACGGGTCCTGGCCGCTGTGGCTGAACCGGGCCAAACCCTGGCCCCGGAGCTGCAGAGGCAACTCTCCGATACTGCCAGAAGGCTCTCCGAGGAACTGCCCCGAGGTCGGGCCGCCTGGCGCTGGTCGGCAATGCTCCGGGCAGGCCGCCTGCTGTTTCAGGTGGGCGTTAACGACCAGGCGGCTGCCATGGCATATTTCTCCGTCCTTTCCGTGTTTCCACTGGTCGCGCTGGCAATCCTGGGCCTTGCCGTATTTCTCGACAAGGCAACCATCCGCTCAATACTGGTGGACCTGGGAACCCATTACCTGCCCGCTTCGTCCAGTCTGTTCCGTGAATTGGTTGGTGGGCTCCTGGAAAGCTACGCGGCTCTCGGGTTGGCGTCGGTAGCGGGGCTCTTCATAGTCGGGAACGGCCTCTTCATGGCGGTCAACCGGGCCATAAGGCGCGTCTTCGGAGAGGAGAGCCGGCATTCCTTCCGGGGGAATCTGGCGGAGGCTTTGCTGATTGGGGCCATGGGACTGGCTCTGCTGGCTTCCATCCTGATGAGCGCCTTTTTGCAGATTCTTCCGGGCGCCGGTGTGGAAAACGTGCCTTCCCTGGGGGAAGCCCCTTACCTCGTTCGCTGGGCGCTGGGTACGGTTGCCGCACTGGTCCCGGCCGTGGTGACCGGATTGGTCTTTACCATCCTTTACCATAAGCTGCCCCATAGCCACGTTGAGTTGAGGGACGCGGTCTATGGAGGAATCATCGCATTGGTCTTGTTTGAAGCGGGAAAGCACCTGTTCTTGTTCCTTTCCGGGATAGCGGCGGCCAGGCTGGTTGTGTACGGACCCATCGCCTCCGCCGTGGTCCTGCTCATGTGGGCTTATTATGCCGGCGTAATATTTCTGTACGGGGCGGCCCTGACCAGGATGGCGGGAGATTTGCGCCCCAGGTTTCGCCCGCCGGCAGGCTCAAGAAATAATCTGGTTCCTGGGGGAAGAAAATGACAAACGTTCCAGCGGCAGAGTCGGGGGTGGCCATTTCTCCCAGCGAAGTGGGCGCCATTGCCAGCGAAGTGCAGCAGCTCATCAAGGCGGGAGACCATGACACGGCCTGGGAACGGCTGAGTTTCTTGCACCCGGCTGATATGGGCGCCATCCTGCTGGCTATGCCTCGCCACAGCAGGGATGCGCTGCTCCAGGTAATGTCCCCGGACACGGTGGCCTGGATGCTGCACCAGATGAATCCCCTGCAGGCCAGCCGGGTGGCCGCCAGGCTTGGGTCCAGGATGATTTCCGGCGTCCTGGATCAGGTACATCCCCGAGTTGCCCTGAATGCCCTGATGCGGCTTCGGCCAAACCAGGCGCGGGAGGTGGCCGAGTCCCTGGAACAGTCTATTCCCGACGCCGATATTTTCGCTCATCCGGCCGGGACGGCCGGCGCCCTGATGGCGCGGGCATTCCCCGTGGCAAATATTAACGGCACAGTCTCGGATGCGCAGGACGGCCTCCGCGACCAGGCGGAAAGCCCATACGAATTCAATCGGGTCTATCTGGTGGACGCCCGGGGCCAACTGGAAGGACAGGTGACCGTAGTCAACCTGGCGTTGCAGCCCCAGCAGACACCGTTAAGGACCGTCTCTGAGCCGGTGGTGGCTACGGTTGACGCCGATACCCCTGCCTCGGAGTGCGCCCGGCTGAGGCGGCATTATGGAATCGTCCAATTGCCGGTGGTGTCCGACGGCCAGTTGAGGGGTGTCATACCCCTGGAATTTCTGCTTAGCGCCGTGGTGGAAGAGGATACACGGCAGATGCTTAACGTGGGCGGCGTTGCCGGAGATTCGCGGGAACATACCCTTGTCTCCGCCATAAAGACCCGGCTCCCCTGGTTGACCGTGAACCTGGGCACAACATTCCTGGCAGCGGCTGCCATCAGCCTGTTCGAGTCCACCTTGGCGCAGGTAGTAATCCTTGCCTCCTTCCTTCCCGTGGTGGCCGGCCAGGGGGGATTGGCGGCACCCAGACCCTGACAATGATAGTCAGGTCGCTTGCCCTGGGGGAGTTTATTGGTGTAAGCGCCTTCCGTCTCCTGGCAAGGGAAGCCCTGCTGGGCCTGCTTCATGGGGTGTGGTTCGGTCTTCTGGTGGGAGTCATCGGGTTCCTGTGGACCCGAAATCCTGGGCTGGGCATGGTGCTGGCGCTGGCAATGGTCGGGAACATGGTAATTGCCGGAGTCGCCGGCGCCAGCGTGCCCCTGTTCCTGAGGAGAATAGGGGTGGACCCGGCGGTGGCGTCGGCCGTGGTAGTAACCACCTTTCCCGACGTATTCGGGTTCCTGCTGTTCCTGGGCATTGCCACCGCCATGCTGAGCCTGCTTACCTAGTCGCTGCGACATGTTCAACTTCCTGAAACCAAGCCCCACCCTGAGCGAGCGCGACGTGCAGCGCACTCTGCTTCGGATGCGCTGGGACGCGGTAACGGGCGGGGCTATGTTCAGCATTGGCGGCGGCGGCTTCATGGCGGCTTACGCCCTAGCCCTGGGGGCCAGCAATTTGCAGGTAGGCATTCTGGCGGCGCTGCCCCCCGTTTCCCAGGTAATCCAGTTGCCGGCCATTCTACTAAGCGAGAAATTTCGGGCGCGTAAGGCCATCGCTGTGCCGGCATGGTTCCTGGCCCAGTTCATGTGGCTCCTCATCGGTTGCGTGCCCTTTCTATTGAATACCCCGGGAGCGGCAGCCGTTACCGCGATCATTTTCCTGCTGGCCGTCAGGGGCCTGTTCACCTCGGTCTATAATACTTCGGTTACCAGTTGGGTGCGGGACCTGGTTCCCCAGAGCTTGCTGGGCAGGTATTACAGCCGTCGCTTCGGAATGATGACCGTGTCCATTGCCGTAGCGGGGCTGGGGGGCAGCTTCTTCGTTTACTGGTGGCAGTCTGCCGCTTCGCCAGCTAACGACATTTATGCCTATTCCCTCCTGCTGGTCGGCGGTTGGGCGGTTTTTGGATTTGTGGGGCCCTTGCTGGTGGCCGGAGCAAGAGAGCCGCTGATGCCTGCGGCGCAGGAGGATGGACGCTCCACAGTTTCCATTCTGTTGGAACCGTTGCAGGACAGGAATTTCTCTCGTCTCATCCGGTTCCTCGTCATGTGGAACTTTGCGCTGAATATGGCGGTTCCTTTCTTTGCGGTCTATATGCTGACCCGGCTGGGATTCTCACTTCCCATAGTGATCGGGTTCACTATAGTCAGCCAGGTTACCAACGTGCTGTTCATCCGGGTGTGGGGGGCAATGGCCGACCGCACCGGCAGCAAGACCGTCCTTTCGCTGGCTGCATCGCTCTACCTGCTGGTTATCTTCGGATGGATGTTCACTACCAATCCGGACCAGTACATTCTTACAATACCGCTGTTGGCCGTGCTGCATGTTTTCGCCGGCATCGCTGCCGCTGGCGTGCAACTGACAATTCAGACGCTGGCCCTCAAATCGGCCCCCGGAGGAAGGGCTACGCCCTATTTGGGTATTGCGGGAATGGCTACCGGCCTGGGAGCGGGAACCGGGCCGATTGTGGGCGGCGCTTTGGCGGACTTCTTCTCGGTAAGGGTCTTCCGAATAGACCTGAGTTGGTCGACTCCCAGCGGGGTGTTCGAGCTTCCCTCGCTCACTTTAGCGGGGTTCGACTTTCTGTTTCCTATAGCCTTTATACTGGGGCTGCTGTCCCTGAACTTGTTGGCTGTATTGCGAGAGGAAGGGGATCTGGGACGGGAGACGGCGTTGAACGAGTTGATGGCGGGGATGGCGCCGATGATGCGACCCGTTAGCAGCGTTCCCGCTGTGGGGGCAATATCGGCCGCATCCTACGGTTACATAAGAAGGGTCCCCGGCGCTGACGTGGCGTTGGGTGTGATGGCCTACCAACTGGCATCGTCGACCCAGATGGCAGTTACTTCTGCGGAACGGGGAATCAGCTTGGCCCAGCGGGTACAACTCCGAGTAGGCAGTGTCCTGGAGGACACAATTGACCGTATGGAAGGGGTCGGAGAGTATGGGTTGGAATTGGCCCAGCATGCCACAAGGGGCGCCCTGCACGCCGGCCAGGAAATGGGAGAGCAAGCGGACCGGGTGGCACACGCCGCAGCGACAGGCGCAATCCGTACCTTGAGCCGGCTGTCGGTACAGGCGCACGACTCACTCTAGGGGGCTGCCTATGGCGCCATCCAGGGGGCGCTGGAGTCGGGCAATGACCCCAGTGAAGTCGCCGACGCGGTAGTGGAAGCCGCTATTGAAGTGGCAGCGGAGCTGGGGGTTTCAGAGCAGGAGGCGGCTACGGCGGCCAGGGCAGGCATCCTGAAAGCCGCGTCCGACGCCGGCGGGGACTCTCTTGCAGCGGTCCAGGGGGCAATTCTCGAGAATCCGGTGGAGGCAGATCCAGAATGAGCTTTCCAGAACTGAATTGACTATCCACTGGAGGTTGAACCCCAACGACAGCTACATCCGATTTGGGTTCCCCTTGCCTGCCCAAACTAATGCTGCTGGCCCAGGTTCTCGATGGCTATGGGTTCCAGTGCGTCGGCAGGGGCGAAACCGAATATGCGGGAATAGAAGTAAAACTCGGCGGAGAGGCATTGCATGATGGTCTCCGCTTTGTGAAAGCCGTGATACTCTCCCTCGAAGGCCAGGTAGGCCGTAGGCACGCCGTTTTCCTTAAGGCTCCTGAACATTTCCTCCGACTGGATGGCGGGCACAATGGTGTCTTCCAGCCCCTGGAAAAAGATTACCGGGCAGGTGGCATAGTGGGGAAAGTTGATGGGGGAACGCTCGGTGTACCTCCGGCGGTAGAGGGGATAGGGACCGACCAGCCCCACCAGGCTATGGGCGTCGAACTTGTGGATTCCGCTGAGCAGCGCTTCCAGGTCGCTTACGCCGAAGTAGCTGGCGCCGGCCTTGAAGACCTCCCGGAAGGTCAGGGCCGCCAGCGCCGTGAACCCCCCGGCGCTCCCCCCGCTAATGGCGGTTCGTTTCCCGTCCACGTCGCCACGTTCCACCAGGTATAAGGCCGCATTGACGCAGTCGTTCACGTCCACCACGCCCCATTCGCCGATCAGCCTTTCCCGGTATTCCCGTCCGAAGCCGGTGCTGCCGCCGTAGTTCACGTCCAGGACGGCTATGCCTCGACTGGTCCAATACTGGGTCGTAATGTTCAGTTCCGCGCTGGCAGAACTGTGGGGTCCGCCGTGGCAGAACACGACGAGAGGCGGCTTCTCGCCCTCGGGGGCCACGTAGTCCTGGTTGGTAGGAGGGTAGAAAAAGGCATGAGCCGTCTGCTCCCCCTCGGTGGGAAATTCGACGGGCTCAGGCAAAGAGATGTAGCCAAAGGGAAGCTCGTCGTCGGTTTCGACCCGCAGGACCGATAGGTCTTTACTTTCAAGGTCTATCTCCAAGAGGGACATGGGCATGGAAGGGGAACCGGCAACCAGCACTACCCGGTCCGGGGCCACCTGCAAGTCCCCGTGTCCCATTTCCCAGTAGGGTGTTCCGATGGGTTCCAGGCGACCATCATCGAGGAACAGGCGAGCCAACCTCCATAACCCCTTTTGAGAGTAGGAACATACCAGGCTGCCTGGCGAATCAAAGCCATAGGAGCTCATTCCCACCCACCAGTTGGCCCGGGCAAACTCGGCCTCCATCTCCAGCGCGGGCTCCACAACGCCGCCTCGCCAGCGGTAAATGTTGGCCCAACCATGGCGGTCGGACAGGAAATATAGCTCGCCATCGGGAGACCACTCCGGCTGTACAATGGCTTCGTCCACGCCGCCGGCTACCAGGGTTGGCCGTCCCAGCAAGCCTCTCTCATCTAGCGGAGCCGTCCACAGTTCGGTCCCGTCCCAGGGCATATTGGGGTGGTCCCAGGTTAGCCAGGCAAGCTGTCTGCCATCGGGGCTGATACAGGGTGAACTGTGGAAGTCGTTGTCGCTCACCAGCGCCAGGGGTTCAGTCTGTCCATCAATACCCAGGGTAACAAGCTCGCTGACGGGATGTTCCTCCTCAATTCCGCTGTGGTTTTCGCGGACGCAAACTATCCGGCCCGGGTTCTTGTTCCAGACCTTGCTGCCGTACCTGAAATTGCCCTCCGGCGTAATGGGTACCGGGTCCTCTCCCGGTCGGTGGCGGTACACCCTCTGGTCCGCGAAGTTGGAAAAATAAACTACTCCGTCGGCCACGGTGAAACTCCGAGCGCCGTACTCATTCACCATGCTGCCGACGCTGAACCCTGGGGGAGTAATATCCTGAATCGCTCCGTCAGGGCCGCGCCGGACGATAATGGACCGTCCTTCCTCCGTGGGGCGCACTTCAGCCCAGTAAGTATCGGGCCCGTCCAGCGATATGCCGAGTAGATTTATGGTCCCATGGGCCGCCATTTCCAGCGAGACGGGGGACTTCCATGACCCGTACGGAGCTACCAGGGGTTTATTCATCCAGTACCGGGACCGCCTGTTGACAAATAGGAAGAATCGCGGAACCAACACATTCAGATTACCATAGCAGGGGCTTTCGGGGTCAGATTTGAAGGCATCGAATGAAAATCCGAAACCAGGGAGGAAATGACATGCCCGAAGGCCCGACCGCTTCAGGGCTCGAAGGTCCGGTAGTAAGGACAGCCGGTGTAGTCCACCCGCAGCGTTCTGCAATCCGCTATTGCGGAAAAGGTCAGGGTCTCGGGGTTGAGGAGGTCGGGACCGATGCGGAACCGGCCGTCATCCAGAGGGACCAGGGGGCTGGTATTCCCCCAGGGATGGAGCAGAGTAAGGGCGCCCTTGCGAATAGCGACCCTGAAGTTAGAAAGTTCAGGGTTTCGCGCCCGATAATCCCCCGTGTAAGCTTCCCATTCGCCAGGGTAAGGGAAGGCAGCAGGTTCCCCGGTATCATCTGCACCATACCCCTCTCGAACATACCAGTCGGGTCCGTGAAAAAGCTCCGTTACCTGGCCCTCTTCCCGGCGAAACTCCAGCAGGGCCAGATCAAAGTCCGCGTGAAGGACGTAGAAAACGTCCTGAGAGCGCTTCTCCAGGAGCACTTCGACATTGCCGCGTTTCAAGAGCAAGCGACCGTCCCTTGCCAGCAACTCAATAACCCCGTGGCCAGACCGGTAGGCGCCGGCATAGTCCGGGGCATTGTCAATTGCAGTTGGGTCTGTGCGGACAGGCAAAGGTGGCATGGGATGGCCGCCTGCGTCGGCACAAGCTGCAGTCAGGGCCAGTTGGGCCACTTCCGCCAGCGGGTCGGTTTCGCCCATGCGGTTGGTTAGCAAAATCACCCCTAGGCCATACTCTTCGTCTATAACCATGGCCGAGCGGAATCCCGTATTGCCGCCTCCATGTCCGATATACACTCGGCCATCCACTGGATAGGTGGCCAGACCGTGGCCATAGAAATCGCCGCCCGTCCACACCCCGTCATAGATCATGATGTTGAGGCTCTTCTCCGCCAGCAATCTCCCGGCAGGAGCCTGGCCCTTGTTAAGCATCAGTCGCAGGTAGGCGGCCATGTCGCCGACGGTGGACACCTGGGCGCCGTCGCCGGTGGCGTAGAGCGCCCACGGCACGGACGCCAGTGGATGGCTGGAGTGTTCCGGACGATCATCGTAGATTGAGGCGTACCCTGTTGCAATGTTATATCGGGCCTGGGTGGTAACTGCCGGGCTGGTTTCGGCCATGCCCAGGGGTTCCAGGACCCGTTGACGAATAATGTCAGAGAGGCTTTGTCCGATAATCCGTTCCAGCAAAAAGCCCAGCGTTTTATAGCCGATGTTGGAGTAGCAGAAATAATCGGCGGGCCCGCTGACAGGGCGAAAATCGCGAAGGGCCCAGCTTTCGTACAACCCGTGAGGTCCAACGTCGGTGCCCCGCTGCAGACCCGAAGTGTGGTTAAGGAGGTGGTGAACGGTTATTTCAGGGAAATCGGAGTTCACCTTGAACCAGGATAGGTAACGGGAGACCGGAGCATGCAGGTCCACGACTCCGGCCTCGAAAAGCTGCATCAATGGGATTACGGTAAAGGGCTTGCCCAGGGACCCAATCTCAAAGCGCGTCGATACTGTAACCGGAGCCTGGGTTGCAATGTCTGCAACTCCGTAGGCCGAGGCCTTCAGGAGATTGGCGCGGTCGGTTACCCCCAGGGCCATGCCGGGCAGCCCAAGCTCCTCCATGCACTGCAAAGCAAGGCTATCCAGGTAGGTGGAAGTCGCTCCGCCAAGCATAACCATTGCCTCCTTCAGTTGATAAACGGAGGATGCCACAGCCCCCGGAACCCTGGAGGACTATCAGGAATGGAACGGGGTTCTGGTTCGATAAACGCCAAAAGCATTGAAGGTTTCAGCAAGAACACATGCGATCCGCCCCGGCCGGCTACCTGACACGCTGAACCGTAGTAACTCACCTCATTGGAGCCTGTAATAGCCTATGGATATCCGAAGGAGTAAGATATCCTCATTCATTCCAACGGGATTATATTTAACATGCGGCCGAAGTAACCGCTCGTCTGTCAGACTGCTGCCTTGTTTTCCTTTCTGCAACCCCGTTCTGCCCTCACTGAGAACGAGGCAACCCGAAGCCTTCGCCTTATGGTATGGGGGGCATGGCGGAAAACGCCATGTTCGCCCTGGCCAGCGGGGGGTTCCTCGCTCCCTTTGCCCTGGCCCTGGGAGCCAACATCTTTCAAATTGGCATCTTGGCCGCCCTGCCCTACCTCACCCAGGTTGTCCAGTTTCCGGCAATTCTGGCCGTCGAGAAATACCGAAGACGCAAAGCCCTGGGAATCCCGGCCGCCTACGTAACCAATCTGCTGTGGATTCCCGCCGGCATGGTGCCTCTCTTGGTGGCTACCCCCGGGTCGCCAGCCATTCTGGCCCTGATGGCGGTTATCGGCTTTCGAGGTCTTTTTGCCTCAACTTGGAACACCGCATGGGTCAGTTGGATGAGCGACCTGGTTCCCAAGTCTATGGTGGGGAGCTACTACGGAAAGCGCTGGGTGTACGTAATGTCCACCATTGTAGCGGTCAGCATTGCAGCCAGCTTTTTCGTTGACTGGTGGACTGCCAATGTTCCCTTTGGGCAGCCAATATACGCTTACAGTTTCCTGCTTATTGGCGAGGCGCTGATCCTTGGCATATCAGGTCCTACTCTTGCGGCCGGCGCAAAGGAACCGCTGATGCCACCGGCGCCGGATACCGGGAAGTCGGTACTCAACACCCTCATTGAACCACTGCGTGACCGCAACTTTTCCCACCTGGTTCGGTTCCTGTTCATCTGGAGCTTCGCCTCCAACCTGGCCATACCCTTTTTGCCGTTTACATGCTTAGCAAGCTGGGCTACTCCCTGACCGTTGTCGTCGGGTTCACGGTCTTGAGCCAAATTGCAAGCATTATCTTTATGCGCGTTTGGGGCCCGCTGGCCGACCGGGTGGGCAGCAAGCCGGTGCTATCCATGTCTGCGTCCCTTTATCTTCTGGTAATCCTGGCCTGGCCGTTCACCACACTGCCGGATGCGCACCGGTTCACGCCGCCCCTGATTGAGCTGATTCACGTATTCGCCGGCATTGCCGCTGCCGGCGTTTTGCTGACAGTTGGAGCCCTGGCATTGAAGGTTGCCCCCGAAGGCCGCGAGACCCCATTTCTGAGCGTAGCCAGCATTGCCACCAACGTGGGCATAGGGGTGGGGCCTATTGTTGGGGGTTTAATGGCGGACTTCTTCGCGGTACGAGGGATCGAGTTGGCCCTCCGCTGGACCGCGCCCGCAGAAGGCTTTGAATTCCCGGTGATTTCGCTGGCCGGGTACGATTTTCTTTTTGCCATCGCTTTTGTCATTGGCCTGGCCTCCCTGAATATGTTGGTTGAACTGAGGGAAGAGGGAGAGATCCCAAGGGGAATCGCCCTCGCCGAGCTTTCCGCAGGAGCTTCGTCACTGTCAAGAATGGTCTCCTCCGTACCTGGGTTGGGCACCCTGTCAGCCTTCTCGGTTGGTTACCTGAAGCAAGTGCCGGGAGCCGACGTTGCCCTGGGAGTTACCGCCTATCAACTGGCCGCTTCCACCAGGGCAGCGCCTACCACCACCTCCCGAGGGGTTGTCCTGGCAGCCGACGTGGGCCGGCGGGTGCAGCACGCCATGCAGGAAGCCATTGAGGAAGTTCAGGACGTAGGAGAGTTGGGCCTGGAATTGGCGCGTCATGCCACCAGGGGAGCCATGGAGGCCGGAGATGAACTTGCTGGCCACGTCAGCCAGGTAGCGCGAGGCACGGTGCTGGGCTCGGTGCGAGTGCTGGCCAACAGCGCTGCCGACGACCTAGACGCGCTGCGGGGCGCGGGCTACGGCGTAATTCAGGGCGCCGCACGAACGGGACAAAACCTGGGGGAGGTGGTGGACAGCGCCCTGCAAGCGGCCAGGGACCTTTCACAGGAACTGGGCTTGACGGAACAAGAGGCAGCCTCGGCCATGGCCGCAGGCGTACTGCGAGCCGCCAGAGCCGAGGGCGCGGAAACGCTGGCGGCAGTCCGGGAGGTACTGCCCGAGGATTTGACCCTGCCGGAACCTGTCTCAAAGCCGGAGAGTTCACTGAACCAAGAAATTTGACACCAGCCGGAGCCAGTTGTGAAAAAGCACACTGCAGGATAAAAACGGGGCCGGATTCATCAGGCTGTCACCCGGTAAACCCATACCCTGTGGAGCATTTCAGGCTCGCCCTTGGGCAGGGGCTGGAAAGTGTCGGATAGTTCTACTTGTTTCCACTTTCCGCTCTTTTCCAGTTGGGCCTGGTGCTCCTTGAAACCACCTTGTTCGAAAAGGTCCAACCGCAGGCTGAACACGATCAATCCGTCTCTCCTGGTAATGCGCGCCAGTTCGTCAAAGCCTTGCGGCGGAGCGTGGCCCTCGGTGAACACACCCACGCTGATTACGGCGTCAAAGCTGTCTGTCTCGTAGTCCAGTGTGCTACCCAGGGCCATCTGCCGGAGATCCCGGTACACCCCCTTGCTCCGGGCCTCCTCCAGCATTCCCAGCGACAGGTCCATGGCATGTATGTCCTGGAAGCCCAGCCGCCTGAGTTCTTCCCCAACCAGCCCGGTGCCGGCTCCGGCGTCCAGAACTCTCGCATTTACGGGGACGTGCCTGGCCAGGACCTCAGCGGTTTTCCTCGGTGACACCCACCCGAAGTCGTCGTCCAGGTCCTTGTCATAGTCGGCGGCCCATTGGTCGTAGCGCGCTTCCAGTTCCTGGTTGGTAGCGGAAGAATAGACCCATTGCACCCGGTTTTGGCTGTTCTGCATAATTTTCTCATCTCCTGCGCGGGCTGGTTAAACAAAGAGGAACCGGTGCATGCAGCCCACTTCTTGACAGGGAAAGCTGGGATGGGAATGTTACCCGGTTCGTTGAACGCCGGCAGAGGATTGTTGCCTCTTTCGACTGCCGTCAGTTTTTGGCGCCGTCCTCCCCCGAAGCAGTTTCGTCGGATGCGTTCGCCTGGGAACTTCCTCTTTCCAGGATCTGCAGCACTTCCCCCTGGGAGCCCATCTGTTCGATGACCCCGACGACCAGCGGTTCCCGGTCCTGGTCGGGGAGTGTCATCTCCTCCTCTGCGGATTCCAGGACCCCGGCATCTTCGTCCCCCGTGAAGGTCTCCTGGAATGCCGGCTCCAGAACCCTGTGCATCCGGAAACCCACAATTATCATGGCCACGGTGGGGCCAACCAGCAGTGCCAGGGAAAGGGGAATCGACAGGCCCCCTTCGGCCAGCAGCCTGATTATGATGGGCAGAAGCAGCACCAGCAACAACCCCAGGAACGCCGCACTCAACCCGTCACGCACCATGGCCTGTAAGGTGAACTGTATTCGGAACCCATCGGGCCCGTAGCCCAATACGCTGGGACCGGTGGTGGAAAGATGGGCCAGGGTAGCCAGGGAACGCCAGATGCTCAGCGCCGACGGCATACTCAGCCCAATGACCAGGCCAATCACTATGAGCTCGGCCACCGTTAGGGGACGGAAATCATCGTTCCTACAAGGGCCGGAACCGCAAAGAGCAGTCCCGTTCCGGCCACAGCCAGCAAGACCACTATACAGACGTTGATAAGTATGCTTCTGCCTGCGTTTCGCAGCAGTCGGCCGGTTTCCCCCGGCAGCGACAGGGCAGTCCAGAAAGTATCTACGCCAATCTGCACCGCAAGCATCAACCGGCGCAGTATGGCCGGGGACCGCCGGTTCAGCCACTGGGCCAGGGGCAGCGCCACTCGAGATGTCAGCGGGGCCAGCACCGAGGTGACCGCGGTGACAATTGACAGGATGGCTCCCAGGGGGGAGGCGCCCAGGACGCCTGAAGGGCTCAGGCGGCCGATGGCCAGGGAGAATTCTCCCATCTGGGGCATGGTCATCCCGACCTTTACCGCATCGGCCGGGCTGCGCCCCGCCAGGAGAGAACCAACGGTGTTGGCGGCAATCTTTCCCACCATAAATACAACGGCAATCGCCAGGGCCGGCACCAGGAAGTCTCCCAGGGTCCGGTAGTCAATCAGCATACCGATGGACAGAAAGAAAAGCGCGCCAAACATATCCCTTACCGGGCTGACCAGTCTCGCCACCCTGGGGGAGACTTCCGTATCCCCGATTACTACGCCCACCAGGAATGCTCCAGCAGCCGGAGACAGCCCCAGCAGCGTAGCGCACAAGGCCAGGAGGAAGCAGAGGCCCAGGCTGGACAGGAGCAGCGTCTCATCGGAGCGGGACCAGGTGAGCGCTCGCGACAGCCTGGACCCCAGCAGTGTCCCCATGACCAGGACTGCTATACAGAAAAGGCCCAGTTTCGCGGCCAGCCACAGAGCGTCGGCCATGCTGGCAGATCCGGTGGTGGCCAACCCGGCAAGAATGGTCAGCAGAATAACCGCGGCGAAATCCTCCACCAGCAGGATGCCAACTATAGTGCGCCCCCATCCGGTGTTAAGGTTGGCGCCGTCGCGCAGGCTCTTCAGAAGGATGGCCGAGCTGCTGATGGCCAGGGCGCCGCCCAGGTATAAGCCGTGACTGGCATCGAGCCCAGGGAGCATGCCGGCGATCCACACTCCGAAGAGGATCATCGTGCTTATTTCAACGACGCCGATGGCCAGAACCTGGAATCCTATGCTGCGGATCCGCCTCCACCCCAGCTCCAGACCAATGGCGAACAGCAGTAGGACCAGGCCCAACTCTGCCAGCAAGCCGATGGTATCCAGGTTGCTGATGAGGGGAGTTGGCAGCGTGTAGGGACCGATGAGGACGCCGGTCAGCAGGTAGCCCAGCACCGGCGGCTGGCCGACCAGCCGCGCCAGCCCCAAGCCTATTGCGGCAATCGTGATGGCTATGGCAAAGTCCTTAGCAGGCTCGCGCTGCCTTCGTTGAGTCCAGCCAGTGACAATGACACTAAGACTTCTATGTTAACCCCCTACCTGTGTGGAAAAAACCCGGTGCGGACTGACGCAGGACGGTTGCAAAGTCCCCTCGTCCTCGGCAAAAGAGGGTCAGAGGGATAGCAATTTGTGGGCAGAAGGGATGATAGCAGTCTAGCGGCTGGGAGGCGCGCGGGTACACATCCCCAATAGTTATTGGCAAAGTTCTATTGGGGTATTTTAAGAGAATGCTATGGAATCGCTAATATTATTCCTTATAATCCGAAGGACTAATTCCGTAAGTTTGAGCTCCGAACGGGAAGAACCAGACGGCGCACAAATCCCAGTCAAGCGTTAAGGTATCCGTTCCTGCCAGCGCTCGTGGCTTCGTCCTGATTCTGTCCCAGAAAATCGAAATCGCTGACGATTCCCGACTTGAGGGCGTAGGCCGCAGCCTGCTGCCGGTTGCGAGGCTGAAGTTTACCCAGGACATTACGCATGTGAACCTTCACCGTGTTCTCCGTAATGGTCAGGGCATCCCCTATTTCCTGGTTAGTGGCCCCGCGCGCCACGTGTTCCAGTATTTCAAGCTCCCGCCTGGACAAATCGTCCCCCGTGTCGCTTTGCCCGGTTTCCGTTTCCCCTTCCACCAGGTCGGAGAGAGAAGATACCAGCGAGGTGGAAACGAGGACATGCCCATCCGCCGCCAGGCGCAGGCACAGGGCAAGCTCCTCGGGGGCGGTATTCATGGAGACAAAAGCCGACGCCCCGGCGCGAATGGACAACTCTAACGGTTGCCAGTCTTCCGTCTCGGTAACCACCACCACCGCCGTTTCGGGAGAGGACTCCTTCAGTTGGCTGATGCTGTCTTCCAGGGGCAGCTCCGAAAGATGTGAATTCAACAGAATCAGGCTCGGTTCGTGAAGCGAAAGAGCGGGCATTGCCTCCTCCGGGCCCGACACTTCAGCTACCACCTCGAAATCGCCATACTTCTCTAGTAGTAGGGCCAGCCCGTGGGCGGAGGCAGTATTTGGGTAAATAATTACCACTTTCATCACTCGTACCTCATATCTGTGCCAACATAATGCAATTAAAGTTCCACCAAAGTATTACCAATAAATTATTGTAGGGCAAACTGCAAACATAAATGCATTCAAAAGAGTTAGCCTAGTACTACAATCACGGATCGAGAACGGCTAGAAGCAAGGCAGTTGTTTGGTGATGAGGTGATTAGGCGGTTGCTTGGGGAGGCGAGGAGGTGGAAGTGGTTCGGTGGACCCCAGACCAACTTCCGAAAGACCTGCTCCGGGCGATGACCGTTCTGCGTGGCGACGGCAGGGGAGTTTCCCTGGAGGAGTTTCCCATATAGGAGACTCTCAAGCGGGCCGAGAATGTGAGGCTGGAGGAAATCGTTCTCCTGGTGCCCGACGGACGGTCAATCACGGCACTGATGAGCGTCACGTCCATTCGCTCAGAGGAAGATGAAGTGGAATCGGTGGTGGTCACCCTCCAGGACATGACGCCCCTCGAGGAGCTGGAGCGGCTGGTCGCGGAGTTCCTGACGATGGTGAGGCACGAACTGCGCGCCCCGCTCGCCTCCATCAAGGGCTCGGCAGCCACCCTCATTGGTTCGGGGGATTCGCTGGACCCGGCCGAAGCCCTACGGTTCCACCGCATTGTCGACGATCAGGCGGAACATATGCGGGGCCTCATCACGGACCTGCTGGATGTGGCTCGCATCGAGACCGGCACCTTGTCGACATCCCCGGAGGCGTCCGAGCCGTCCCTCCTGGTGGACCGGGCCAGGAACTCCTACCTGAGCGGAGGCGGCCGCAACCAGATACACATTGATACGGAGCTGGACCTTCCCCAGGTCATGGCGGACCAACGCCGCATCGTGCAGGTCCTGGTCAACCTGCTGAGCAACGCGGCCGGGCGCTCACCCGAGTCTTCGGTCATCACGGTCAGCGCCAGAACGGACGGTGTCCACGTCGTCTTTTCCGTTGCCGACGAGGGCGTGGGCGTGCCTGCCGAGCGTCTGCCCCACCTGTTACGAAGCACTCACGCTATGACGAGAAGGACCCTGGCGGCATCGCGGGCTCGGGAGTGGGGCTGGCAATCTGCAAGGGGATCGTGGAAGCCCACGGGGGCCGGATGTGGGCAGAGAGCGAAGGACACAACAGGTGTGCCCTTTTCTCCTTCCTACTGCCTGTGGCGCGAGATGCGGGATACGAGGAATCGAAAGACCAACCCCACTCTCCCAGCCTGCCGCGCCGATCGAGGAGGGGACGCACCCGTGTCCTGGTGGTCGACTACGACCTGCAGACGCTCCGGTACGCCTGGGAAGCTCTCACGGAGGCGGGCTTCGCCGCCACGGTAACCGCCGACCCTGACGGGTTGGAGCAACTGCTGGAATCAGAAAACCCCCACCTGGTGCTGCTCGACCTGGCGCTGCCCGGGACCGATGCGATCAAGCTTCTGGAGAGTATCCCTGCCCTCGCCGACGTGCCAGTGATTTTCATCTCCGGCTATGGCCGGGACCAGCTTGTTGCCAGTGCGCTGGAGGCCTGCGCCGAGGACTATATCGTGAAGCCCTTCTCGCCGACGGAACTCGTAGCGAGAATCCACACGGCCTTACGCTGGCAAACCGGGCCGGAAACTGACTCGCCGTCCGACCCCTACGTGCTGGGAGACCTGGTAATAGACTACGCCGAGCGGCGGGCCAACGTTGCCGGCAGTCCGATGCAGCTGACGGACCCGGAATGCCGGTTCCTACGTGAGTTGCCGGTCAACGCCGGAGGCGTGCTGACCCACGAGAACTTGTTCCAGCGGGTATGGGGCCGGGTCACCCCGGGCACTCGGGGCCGGTGTGCACGGTGGTGAAAAATCTCCGCAGCAAGCTGGTTGACCCTACAGACAACCCTGCCTGCCTCTTCAATGAAACACGCGTCGGCTATGGCATGGACAGGGGAAGGAAAAAGGGATAAACGGAAGCATTACTGATTGGTAGGGGATATTCGTAGCGCCAAACAACCGTTAAAGTCTAGCTAGCGACATAAAAATTCATAACGCCAAGGTTTACGTTCTAGAATTCGCAGGGTGGAATCGGTGGTCGGAACAGAATCCGGGTGTCACTAAGTAGTCCCCGCCAAGCCAAATCTGCGAACGATTGTTCCGGTGGTGGGCCAAGAGGGGCTGTACTGCGAACTTTCCGGTGGGAGGTCAACCTCTAGAGAGGATAGACCGTATCAGGGCTGATGACAAGGCGGGTATGGCGGATAATCGCCGTGCCTGCTTCATGCCATTGGCCATACCTTCCGGCTAGACGGCGCCTGGGGGCAACCAGCGCGGAGGGATTGGCCCCGGACCGCAACGACCCTTGCGGATGGCGATTGCCATTTCCGCTCTCGCGAGCTACCGGAACGTCGCCACTGGCCTCGGTTTCTGGGTGCCGGCTTGGGCAGGAGCTTGCATGATTAAGCGCGCTCCCGGCGTTGACAGCATCCACGCCGGCGGTGTAAACTCTTGGCAAAGATACACAGTATCAATAATGTATCAAAACGCAGCCTTCGCGTTGTCAGCCGGGAATCCATAAAGATGTGCCGCCGGAGTGGGGAAATCACCGCCTCTCTACCGGATGTCTTGATATCGGCTACCGTGAACCGGACAGTAGCGATGACTGAGCAATCGCCACATACGCCGTGCAATTGAGATGAACCTGAACGCCGCAATGAGCATTCCAGCCGGAGGTCAGGACCTGGGCTTGCCGGTCCCTGGCGCATCTGGCGTTTTGGGCTTGAATTTGCCCGTACCTACCCCTCTAAGCCCCCCCCCCCGAGTTTCCCGAGGGCAGACCCGCTTGTAGGCAGTCCAGCCCTTCAAATCATACCGGCCGACGCTTTGGCGGCCGGATCCCGACAGCATTGACTGTCGCGGGTCTGGCCGCTTTTTGCGAGTGGCGGTGGCAGTCCCTGACTGCCAAGGCACCTGCGCCAGTCCTAATCTTTTGCTTGATGCTGCCGGACTTCCCCTATACCCAGCCGTCCGGCACGGAGATGAACCAGTGTAGATACACCACGCGGCGGATGCCGCCCGGCCACCCAATGACAACCGATCAAAACTGAATTTGAGGAACAACAAAAGCAAATATGAGCGCTGTAACCAACGCATCCATTCCCTTGAGAGCCTTCGGTGCCGTCCTGGTGCTGACCCTCATCGCCGCCGTCGCGGTGACCATTACCCTGACCGCCGGGCCCACTCAAGCCCAGAACGCCACTAACAACACCTACGACGACCCGCAGCCCTGCGGCCTCGGCGCCGCCACCGCGTTCCAGCCCGAACCCCATGAGATCACCAAGGGCCACTTCGCCCTCTTCGACGTCTACTGGCAGCGAACGGGCACCAGCACGGGTCTCCTCCGTACCAACACCTGCCCGCCGAATGTGACGCAGACCACCGAGCTTGATCGCGACGGGAACGAAACGACGACCACCTCTCTCTTGCCCTCCGGCATCGACATCCGCGAGGCGATCTTCCACATCCTGGACAAGCACGAGGCGACCGTGGTCAGTGGTGCGGACACCTCCGGTGGTGCCCACGGCTCCGGTGACGCCCAGATCTCCACGGACGACTACCGCCGGCTTGGGGAATACGTGAGCATCGGCGACCCGGTCTGGTGGCTGCGGCTGGACGACGCCGGGCTGAGCGACGCGGAAACCGAGAACTTGAGCCTGGGTTTCTCGACCGAGCGGTTTAGCTACCAGTACTGGGCAACCGAAGACAACTCGCCGCCGTTCCGCTACATGTTCGAGCTGGAGCGCAACCCGGGAATCGACCCTGCCAAGCACCCCCACTTCCTCGCCTACAGGACCGGGGCAAGCGGTATGGAGTTGGTCTGGAACAGCGCCGCTGTCCACACCCAGCCTCTGGAGATGGAACCCGGGCAGTTCGAACACCTGGAGTGGATTTTCACCCAGCCCGGCACCTACGAGCTCTGGGTCCACCTGCGCGGAGAGGTGCGCGGAGTTGACAATGTTCCAGTAGGCGCTGGCGATGACTGGGCGCCTATCAGCAACAACGAAACCGAGACCAACGAGGTCAGGCGCTACGTCATCCAGGTCGGCGATAGATTGGCTGAGCACGAGCCGCCGCGCTTCGGCTTCAGCTACACAATCGACGAGAACACGCCGCCCGGGACCGAGGTTGCGCAGCCGTCAATCAACGTCCTTACTGAAGAGCCAACCGACCTCGAGTTCAGTCTCAGCGGAGAGGGCGCAGACGACTTCGCGCTGGACTCCACATCCTCGCCCGATCGCGTCAAGATCCGGGTCGCCGACGACGCCAATCTGGACTTCGAGCGTCAACCAGACTACGACCTGCTGCTCAACGTGACCGACAACATCGACCACGAGAGCAATCCCGACCCCTCGATCGACCACTTCATCGCGATCCAGATCGAGCTGAACGACATCAAGCCGAGTGTCCGGCTCGTACCCAGCAAGACGAATCCAGCGAAAGGAGAATCGGTGCACCTGACGATTGTCTGGGAGAACTTCGAGGAAGTGGTCGGTGAGTACGACTGGGTCGTCGCCGAAAACGACTCCTCTTTCACCGAAGGTACATCCGACCAAAACAACGCATGGATCTGGTCCGGATCCCACGAGTTCTCGCACACGGGAATATTCGTCCTGACGGTGACCTACCGGAGTGCGCCGGACGGCCCAACTACAGATTTGACGGCGACTGCAACCGTCGAATGGCCGGACTAGACCGGAACATGAGGCAGGGCGGGCAGGCACTTGTAGTGTGTGTGAGCGGCGCGATGCGGCCGGCTAGGTGCCTGCTCGTCCTCGTCCTGGCAGCGCTAGCGGCGGTGCCCTTCCTCACACCGGGCGACACAATTCGCGCTCACGACTTGCCCGATTTCCAGGCGCATGGAAGCGATATCCGTCTGGAATCTACTCCCTACAATCTCGCAATCAGTGGGTGGGTAATCACTGTCCACAACGAGCGGGCTCAGGGTTACGTCCCGTCGGAGTTGCGGGACGTCAAGATTCAGCTGACGGTAGAGCCGGCAAGCCTTCTTGAACCCGAAGGTTGGGGGGCGAACTCAAGTTACGACAACGACGGTATTGTTGATTCGGCGTCTGGCGTATGGAGCATCCCCAGCATACCGGCAGGAGGCAGCGCAACCCTCCATCTATTGAGTGCATCCCAATTACTTGGAAGAGGTATCCAGGGAACGCCGGTGCGATTCAATGCTCGGCTCATATCATCCATTCCGGCAGAGCCGGCGGGCCTTGAAGCGAACAGCGAAACGGAAGTGTGGTACTTGGCTGATGGAGCTGACTTCGATTATACCAGGGGCGACGCTGGAGTGGCAGTTAGTTTCGTCTCGAAATCGGATACCGAGGCGGAGTTTGAAATCGTGGCCACGAACGACGGAAAAGGTAACTTTGGCGGTGTTGGTTCCCACCACAACTACGACAGCCGACAGTTCGACGTGAGAGTGCAGATTGAGTTGTCGCCAGGCCTACGCTTTGCTTCTGTACCTTCGTCGCCGGATGTCGTCGCGATAGATGAAAGGACCTGGACGTGGAATGCGGGGACCACCGGGCTAGATTATCGCACCTGGCCGACAGAGACGTTACCGGTAGTCGTCACGTCCTCTCCTTCATTGGAGGATCTCCCCCTAGAAGAACGCTGCCTGACGGCAACGGTGGTGAACGCCGTGCCGCCCTTCGCACTGGACCCGAACCGGCTAGCGAATAACGTTGCCACCGTGTGCCTGGAGCACCCGAAGCAAGTGGTGACTGGTGGGGAGATTATTCTCTGGTGGATTCACGACTGCGTTGGCGTTACGACGTACCCCTGTGGGAACGATGGCGGTATTCAGCTGTTCGTGCGGACGGACGATACCTCCTCCTACCTGGGTACGGAGTCGGTGATCGTCAATGTGCGCGATCCTGACGGGCGTGCTTATGATAGTCACTCAAATAGCGTCAATGGCGGAAGCGAGGTCTCTTGGCAAACCAGGAAACGTAACAATGTCGGCGAGGTAGAACGCGGCGTGTATTTACACGCTACGCTGGAGCATCTGGCCCCAAATAGCAGCAGTTGGTCCACCTATGGCCCTGAGACCGTCACATTAAGCAGCTGGCAAGGTGAAACCCCGCCCGGCAAAGTCGGGGTGAGACCTGCTCCTAATTTCTCTTACGACCTGCACTCCCCGGGCGCGTCGGAGACCCGAGGCTCATTCACCAATGCTGCGTGGCTTACCCGAGGCCATATAATTTTTGAGTTCGAGACGTTAGGCACTTATGTGGTCAATTACCAGGCGGAGGCGACCAGCGCCGGCGGAACGACGTATGAAGACGATGGCAATTACATCTTCCACGTGGGGCCGATAGCGGAACTGGCGGTGATGGACAGCGGCGAGGCGAGTCCGCTGGCGGCGGCGGGACAGACGGCCTACACCATCCAGGCGGCCAACATCGGGCCCGATACAGCTCCGGCGGTTCTGGTAACCCTAACAAGCGTACCCCAGGGCGCAGAGGCTATCACCTCTGAGGGGATATACCGGGAAACGTCCTGCTCTGACGGCCTCTGCGAGGCGGAATGGGACCTGGGCGAGATTACGGTATCTGAGTCCAGGCCCAGCAGTGGCCAGACCGAATATTCGACGCTGACCCTCATCGCCCCGGACGGCGTGCCCACCGGAGACATCACGGCTACCATCGCCAACACCGAGGACTACTCCGTGGTCATTGACGGCGTGGCTCACTCCACCCCCTACTTCGACTACATCGAGGAGAACAACGCGGCAACCATCATGGCGCAGCCGGGAACCGGCGAAGGGGCGCCGGGAACGCCGCAGGACTTGCGTGGACAGTTCTTCGACTCGCCGCCCACAGCGGTGGTGCAGTGGACCGACGTGGACTTGCTGAACCGCTTCCCGGTATCCCACTACCAGGTGTGGAAGTTCGAGGATGAGACCGGGGCGGTGTGCCAGGCGCCGAGGGTAAACCAGGGCGGATCGGAGGTCAAGGGAACGTTGTACCTGGACTCCCTCTACGTCGAGGATTCCCGGACCTGCTACTACGTGCGGGCGGTGAATGTTCAGGGCGTTCCCGGCTACTGGTCGGAGGCGGTTACGGCGACCAGCGAGGGGCTGGAC
>JAPPLU010000056.1 GCA_028874075.1 Chloroflexota bacterium | reverse complement strand
CTTCCTGACTACCATGCTCCTCCAGTTCGCTAATCCATCCATGCAATAGCCCTGCAAACGGCTACAATTTCCGTTGACACTGTTTGAAGCCTGTGGTAATGTCTTGCATTAGTGAAATTTTGCACATACTCCGCGGTTGAGTGCACGGCGAAGTAAGAAAGGGAGTTGGCAAATGGGGCTTTTGCCCTTCCGAGGCGCAGATTCCCATCCGCCTTCGGTCCGCCCGAGGCGGAGGGATAAAAAAGGCAAGACCACACTTATGTCCAAGCGGTTCACCATCACACGGAAGCATCTCTTTCTACTGGGTATTTCGGCCATCCTGCTCCTGTTGATGGCCTGCGCACCGGATGCCAAACAGTCCACATTCGGTACCTCCGGTCCGGTAGCTGAACAGCAGCTGCTTCTCTTTAACGTTCTCCTCTGGGTCATGATCATTGTTTTCATCCTGGTAGAGGGCGTTTTGCTTTACGCCATCATCAAGTTCCGACGCCGTCCCGGCCAGGATGAGCTACCTCCTCAGACCCATGGCCACACTGCCCTGGAAATTACCTGGACTATCGTTCCCACGATCCTGATTTTGGGCTTGGGTATCTGGTCTGCCATCACCCTGTTTGATCTTGACCAGCCGCCCGCCGGAGCTGACGCACTGGAGATAACCGTGGTTGGCCATCAATGGTGGTGGGAGTTTGAATACCCCGATGCCGACGGCAACGGCAAATACATTACTACGGCCAATGAACTAAAGGTGCCCGTGGACCGGGCCGTTCGGGTGAACCTGCGCAGCGATGACGTTATCCACAGCTTCTGGATACCCAAGCTGGCGGGCAAAATTGACATGGTCCCCACCCGAGAGAACTATATGTGGTTCCAGGCCGACGAGACCGGCACCTTCTACGGCCAGTGCGCCGAGTTCTGCGGCACTGCCCACGCCCAGATGAAGTTCCTGGTTCAGGTACTTCCCCAGGAAGACTATCTGGCCTGGGTGGAGAGCTTTGGCGAAGCCCCGACATTGTCGGCCCAGGCCCAGCAGGGACAGACGGTGTTCAACAGCACCGGTGGCTGCGTGGTCTGCCACACCGCCACGGGTTCGGACTCGCAGGAGATTGTTGCCAGCCGTGTCCAGAGTTTCATGACCACCGAAACCGGCATAGCTCCGGGTCCCAATCTGACCGACCTGGCAACCCGCGAAAGGGTTGGTGCTGGCCTGGTGGAGCTAAATCGTCAAAACCTGCGGCAGTGGCTCAGAAATCCTGAAGACATAAAGCCCGGCAACTATATGTCCGGCAGGGCTGCCATTTATCAGACGGCGGATGGGCGAGCCAACCTCAGTGAGACCGAGATCTCTTTGTTGCTGGAATACTTGCTTAGCTTAAAGTAAACTTGAACCTGCCAGTTAAGAATAGGGTGGAACGGAGCCGCGGAGGCAGCAAATGGCCACTTTAACCGATGTAATTGACCGGCCAACCAGTCAATCCGGACTGTGGAGCTGGATTACGACGGTTGACCACAAAAGGATAGGCGTTCTATACGGTGTTACCGCCTTCATTTTCCTGCTTTTGGGTGGGATAGAGGCGGGAATTATCCGGTTGCAGCTTTCTGTGCCTGACAGCACGCTGGTCAGCGCGGACACCTTCAACCAGATGTTCACCATGCACGGCACCACCATGATCTTCCTGGTCATAATGCCGTTGAGCGCCAGTTTCTTCAACTTCGTCATTCCTCTGGCCATTGGCGCCAGGGACGTGGCGTTCCCCCGGCTTAATGCCTTCAGTTATTGGGTCTTCCTGTTCGGCGGCCTGCTGCTCAATGCCAGCTTCCTGACCAACCAGGCTCCCGACGCCGGATGGTTCTCCTACGCTAACCTTACAGAAAAGCCTTTCAGCGCCAACCAGGGGCTGGACTACTGGGCCCTCGGCCTGCAGGTCCTGGGTGTGTCTTCCCTGGCCGCTGCCTTCAACTTCATAGTAACCATCGTCAACATGCGGGCGCCCGGCATGAGCCTGATGCGGATGCCCCTGTTCGTCTGGATGACTCTGGTCACGTCAATCCTGCTGGTCCTCGCCTTTCCGGTCATTACTGTTGGCCTGATTGAATTGACCTTCGACCGCAATTTCGGCACAAACTTTTTCGTCCCGGAGGGCGGTGGAGACCCCATTCTTTGGCAGCACCTGTTCTGGGTGTTCGGACATCCGGAAGTGTACATTCTGATTCTTCCGGCCATGGGTATCGTCTCTGAAGTGCTGCCAACTTTCTCCAGGAAGCCGCTTTTCGGCTACCCGGTGGTGGTCTTCTCCGGCGTAGTAATCGGTATTATGGGCTGGGCGGTGTGGAGCCACCACATGTTCACGGTAGGCCTCGGCCCCGTGGCAGTAACAGTCTTCATGATTACTACCATGCTGATTGCGGTGCCCACCGGAGTGAAGATATTCAACTGGATTGGCACTCTTTGGGGTGGTCAGGTCGACCTGAAAACGGCCATGCTCTTTGCCCTTGGCTTCGTTGCCCTGTTCATCGTCGGCGGCCTAAGCGGCGTGTCCCACGCGGTGGCCCCTTCCGACAACCAGCAGCAGGATACCTACTATATTGTCGCCCACATTCACTACGTGCTGTTCGGCGGCGCACTGTTCGGTATTTTCGCCGGCGTGTACTACTGGTTCCCCAAGCTCACCGGCAAACTGTTCCACGAGGGCCTGGGCAAGCTGCACTTCTGGCTGTACTTCATCGGAATGAACGTAACCTTCTTCCCGATGCACTACTTGGGCCTGAACGGCATGCCCCGCCGCATTTACACCTACGCCAGCGAGTTCGGCTGGGACGGATTGAACATGCTGGCTTCTCTCGGGTACCTGGTCCTGTTCGTAGGCACCCTGATATTCATAGTCAACGTGTTAATCAGCCTTCGCAAGGAACCAGACGCCGGCCATGATCCTTGGGATGCTCCGGGCCTTGAGTGGAGCATCGCCTCTCCTCCCCCGTCATATAACTTTGCGAAGATTCCCGAGGTAGAGGGTCTGGACCATTACTGGATCGTCAAACGTCGGGCCGCGGCGGAAGGTCGTCCGGTCACGGAACCGGAAGCATACGTTGATCCCAGCACCATTCACATGCCCGATCCCTCTTACTGGCCGCTGGTAACCGCCATCGGGGTCCTGATCTTGGCAGGGGGAATGTTGTTCGATACCGGGTGGGACTATATCCGCTTCCCAATACCCTTTATTGGCGGCATTATCTGTTTCATCGGAATAATCGCCTGGGCCAATGAGCCCCCGGCAAAGGAACATGCCGGCGGTGACCACCACGCAGAGGGCGGCCACGGCATGGAACATCACCCAGCCACCGCTACGGCTGCGGTAATGGAACGTCCTGCCGGTGCCGGTGCCGGTGCGGTCACGGTGCGACTGTTGTGCTCCAACTGCGGTAATCAACTGTCATCCTCTTTCCGATTCTGCCCCTATTGTGGCGGAGCGGTTGAGAGTCCCGCTGAACCAGACCACCAGGAGGGGTAGAGTTGGCCCACCACACGGAAATAAGCCACCACGCTCCCGAGGAGGAGCACCCGACAACGACGGGTATCAACAACCGCAAGTTGTTGATGTGGGTATTCCTGTCGTCGGACTGCCTTTTCTTTGGCTCTCTGATCGCTACCTATATGGTGTACCGGGGCCAGAGCCTTGTGGGTCCCTACCCGGTGGACATCATTGATGTTCCCATCACCACTATCAGCACCTTCGTCCTGCTGTGCAGCAGCTTCGCCATGGTGCGGGCTCTTGCAGCCACCAATGAGGACCGGCAGGGCGCAATTATTTTCTGGCTGCTGACGACTGCCGTCCTTGGCGCGATATTCATCGGTTTCCAGGTGTATGAGTTCAACCTGTTCAAGACCGAAGGCCTGCGTATCGACACCAACTTGTTTGGTACTACTTTCTTCACCCTGACCGGCTTCCACGGCGCCCACGTAACCCTGGGTATTGTGTGGCTCCTGGGCTTGGCCTGGGTTGCCAAGAGGGGCAGGCTGGGCCCGAAGACTGCGCTGGATGTGGAATTGGCCGGTCTGTACTGGCACTTCGTCGATATAGTCTGGATCGTGATCTTCACACTGCTGTACCTGATTGGCGGGTTCGACACCGGTCCGGCCGGCGACCCGTCCCTGGTTCCCCATTCAATCACCGGCTTTCTGGGACTGATCTAAGGAGATACGGCGCATGAGCAGCGACCCCGGGGTTCACGAATCCCGCCACCCTACGCTCAAACAGTACGTTGGCATTGCCATCTTCCTGTTTGTCGTAACAATAGTAGAATTCGTGATTATCCTGCCCATGGAGTTTCGCGGCGCGGGCTGGACCATCGCACCCCTGGCCATACTGTCGGCCATCAAGTTTGCCGCCGTTATCTTCTTCTACATGCACCTGAAGTTTGACAACCGGCTGCTGACCTGGGTCTTTCTGGGTGGCCTGGCCTTGGGATTTGCTGTCGTTCTTGCCCTGGTGGGATTGTTCACCGCTTGGACGCCTTCCGCGCGTTCCTTTGCGGATGACCATGCCAAGCCCTGCACCCTTGACCACGAATTGGGGGGCTGCCTTGAAGACAGGGTTACCGCCCCACCGCCGGTGGAACCTGTTACCGATCCGCCCGAAACCGGTTCTGAACCCACTCCCGCGGAAGCCCCCGCCGCCCCTGCCGGCGGATTGGTGGCAACCGGCCAGCAGATTTTCCTGACTGGGCAGGGTGAGGGAGCAGCCACAGCCTGCTTCACCTGCCATACCATCGACGGAGTGCCCGGGGCCACCGGCCTGCTGGGCCCCGATCTCACCCACATCGGCACCGAAGCGGCCACTCGCCAGCCAGGCGTATCCGCAGAGGATTACTTGAGGCAGTCCATCACGGACCCGGAAGGCTTTGTGGCTGAGGGCGTCGAAAGAGCGGTGCCCGGCCTGATGTTGCCCGCCTTAACCGCCGGCCTGACCGACGGCGATGTGGACGCGCTGGTTGCCTTCCTGCTGGAGCAGAAGTAGGGTCGAAAGAGAGATACTGACCTTTATAGTATGGACCAACAAAAACACCGCCCGAACTCTCGGGCGGTTTTTCTTTGTGTTCCACGTGTGCTAGTCTTCCCCATAATTCCATAGAAACTCAGCTGATTCTGAGTCTAGGCTAGGAGAGGGAACATGGCCACGATATTCCACCTGGTTACTGAACAGGACTGGGAATCGGCAAACGGCGGCCAACATTGGCGTCCGGCCAGTCTCGCTGACGAAGGGTTTATCCACTGTTCGGGGACTGAGGATCAGGCCATGCGTGTGGTGGCCCGTCTCTACCCGGACCGCACAGATCTGCTTGCCCTGGAAGTAGATACCGAGAAGCTGACCTCTCCCTTGGTATCTGAAGCCAGCCGGTCGGGGGAAATCTACCCTCATATCTACGGACCGCTGGACCTGGGCGCCGTTATCAAGGTTTGGCGGGTCAATCAGGGCGGTGCTGGCGGTTACTCCCTCTCCGATCAATAGAGATCGTGGATGCCATCATCATCGCCATTTTAGCGACATTTATTCCACCCGTTTCGCGAATGCAAGCTCCTCGAGGGAATGGACCAGGACAAGTATGCCTGATTACAACACCGAAGAGTTGACCCGTCTGCGGTCGGTTATCGAAGACCTCCCTTTTCTACCGAAAGAAGTAATTCGCGAGACCGGCCGCGCGGTGGAGACAGGCCAATGTCCGCCGCACCTGGCTCCCTTTTGGACGCTGGCGTCCTCCAAAGAAAAGAACAACCTGAATTCTCCTTTGTTTCGCAAACTTGGGGCCGATCCGCTTGTGGCTGATTACTCTTGCTATGGCTTCTTTCCCACCATTTATTCCCGGATTTATCAACAGGGTGAACGCCCCCAGGTCTGGTTCGACGGCCGGACCCGCGGCCGGGTGGCGTTGTTCCGGTTTCCAAACGGGGAAGGCATCGTGGTCAAGCCCCTGCAAAGTCGGCGAGAGAATGAAATAGCCAGGCGGGCAGGAGAAGCCGGAATAGGTCCCCAACAGTTCAAGTCGCTGGAAGGCTTCCTCGTGGAAGACCTGGTGGAGGGCCGGTTCTTTACGGAATGGTCGCCCAGCGAGCTGAGGGGTGCTCCGATGTACCAGGTCGGGCGCAGTCTGGGTTCCATGCTTTCCACCCTCCACTACGCAGGCATCTGCTATAACGATGCCACCATCTCTGACCCGTATGGCCGTTCCCACCTGCTGGTCCAGCTACCAACTGCAGACCAGCCAGGTCAGTCCCTCGACTGCAGGCTCATAGACTTTGGCGTCTCCATTCTGTTGGACCGGTTTCCCGATCTGGAACCGGAAGAGGTCTTCAATTTGGTTCGGACAACACCCGAGTACCGCCTGGCGTCCCGCCTTGGCATTGGAGGCAGCGAACTGGGCCGTTTCCTGGCCCAGTACCGGCAACGGTTGTCGTCTGCGTCCAGGGATGAGATTCTGGCACGCGACCTGCGCATTACCCAGGAGGGGTTGCAGCAGGCTGCCGCCAGAATGGGGGCCGACATAATTGTCCCCTTCCAGGAGGGGTTTGACGAGGCATACGGTGGATAAGGGTTGGTAATCTCGCATCCCGGTGTTAGGATGACGCAGTTCGCTATCCCCAAAAGGAGCTAATCGCATGAAAACTGAAAGACACGACGGTCGGAGCCTCCCTTTCCTGGCTGTGCTCCCCGACGACTACGACCCCGCTGTCAGCTATCCCCTGGTGATAATGCTGCACGGTTTCGGGGCTCACATGGGAGACCTGGCCGGCCTGGCGCCCGCCATTGAAGACAAGGGCTATGTGTACGCCTGCCCCAACGCTCCCCTGGCCTTCGACTTCGGCGGCGGCTACACGGGTTACGGCTGGATGCCCCGCCAGAATGTAGCCAGCCCCGAGGAAGTCCAGGCAGCGCGCGAGAACTCGGAGGCCTTGCTCGAGGACTTCTTCGAGGAGGCTTTTGAGAAGCTCAATGTTACCAGGGGAAAGGTAGCCCTGCTGGGCTTTTCGCAGGGCGGGGCGATGACCTACCGCTGTGGGCTGAAGAGTCCCGAAGTATTCTCCGGGTTGGTTGCACTCAGCGCTGCCGTTTTCGACCCGGAAATACTGCGGCCTCGGCTGCCGGAAAACCGGGACCAACCCGTGTTTGTGGCCCACGGCACAAGGGATATGCAAATCGACGTGGAAACTGCCCGGGCCACCCGTGCCTTTCTGGAAGAAGAGGGGTACCAGCCCCAATATCGGGAATACAATATGGGCCACGAGATACCCTTTGAGGTATTGCGCGACCTTATCCCCTGGCTGACCGGCGTGCTGCCTCCGCTCCGGGACTAGCGCCCAGAACGGTTCGCGGGTCAAGTTCGGTTCAGCCGTCGGGACTTCGATTGGGGTTTCGGCGGCCCTAGTATATGACCTGTTCAGCCTGCAACCTCTCAATCTCCCCGGCAGGCAACCCCAGCAGGTCTCCCAGGATATAGTCGTTATGCTGTCCCAATAGTGGTGCGGGTCTGCTGATGCCGCCGGGAGTTGAACCCAGCAGCCAGGGCATTCCGTAAAGCCACTCTATGCCAACGTGGGGATGTTCCACCTCCAGGTAGGCCCGGCGTTCCTGCAAGTGGGGGTCGAGGAACTGGTCCTCAATGTTCATTACCGGCATTGCCGCCACGCCGTGAGCTTGCAACAGGGCCGTAATATCCTGGGCCGTGCGCTGCCTGGTCCAGTCGGAAACCAGGGAGTCCAGTTCCGCCACGTTCTCCAGGCGGTGGGCGAGGGTGTCAAATCTGCCTTCTCGAGCCCAGGCCGGGCCCTCAAGGGCCTGACAGAAGGCCTCCCACTCTTCTTCGCTGCCCACGGCTATTGCCACCCAGCGGTCCGGTTCTGCGCACGGATAATTGTTATGCGGGGCGCAGGCCGGGTCAAAGTTGCCCCTGGGTAGCGGAGCGGAGCCCGTCATCTGATACTCCAGGAATGCCTCCCCCAGCATGGATGTGGTGGCTTCCAACTGGGCTACCTCTATGAACTGGCCCCGTCCCGTCAAGTTTCGGTGGCGCAGGGCGGCGACGGCAGCCAGGGCCGCGTGAATTGCGGCCACCACGTCGCTCCATGGCGCCTGCAGTTCTCCTACCAGCGGTTCTTCTTCGGAGTAGCCCACCACGCTCATAAGTCCCGACAGGGCCTGGATTATGGGGGCGTAGGCCAGCACGTCTCTAAGCGGACCGGCTTCCCCCAGGGCCGGCATGGACACCAGGACTATGTCGGGCCGTAGTTGCCGCATCTCCTGGTAAGTCAGTCCAAGGCGCCCCAATACTCCCGGCGAGTAATTGTTGATCGCCACATCGCTGCGCGCCAGCAACTCCCGCGCCAGCGACAGGCCATCATCGGTCTTGAGATTCAGGGTTACGCTGAGTTTATTGCGGTTTATCCCGTGAAAGACAGGCTGCAGTTCGGGCCAGAGGCCCCGGTCGCCACCGGCTATGTCATCACCCACAATGGGCCGGCCCAGGCGCAGCCCATCCATCCTCTCCCGGCTCTCCACCTTGATGACCTCTGCTCCCAGGTCTGCCAGAAGCTGAGCCGCCATGGGTCCTGCCCACGCCGTACCAAAGTCCACCACCCGGTAGCGGGAAAGGGGCAGACCTTCCTGCTCTGGTCCTCTCTGCCAATCCCTTGCAGTCATTCTGTCAGTTCAGCCTTCCGGTATAGTGGGTAATGAGTTCTTCTTCAGATAGTCCCCTCACGGGACATCCTGTCCAGGTCAGCCGCACTGATTCCCAATTCGCCACAAAGCACTTCCTCGTTGTGCTGCCCCAACCGAGGCGCCGCCCTCACCTGGCGGGGGCCGGTCCCTGAGAACCGGTAGGGAAGGCCTGGATAGCGTAACCTACCGGCGGAAGCGTGCTCCACATCGGTAAAGAACTGCCGATGCGTCAATTGAGGATCCTCCAGCGCTTCGTCAAAGGTCTGCACCGGGACGCAGGGAATCCGGTTGGCCAGGCAAGCCTCCAGGATTTCCTGCTTAGTGCGTTCCATAAACCAGGGGGCTATGAGGGCCTCCGCTTCCTCCGGATATTGGTCACTCATTGCCCGCCGATCCCGGTATCGGGGATTCTCCATCCAGTCCTGTTCTCCCAGCAAGTCCAGGAACCGGCGGTACTGCTCCATCTGCGGCGCGTCGATGCATATGTATCCGTCCCTGCATGGCAGCACGCAGTTGGGGAATAGGCCCAGGCGCATTCGGTTTCCCGAGCGAAATCCGGCCACCCCTCGATAAATGTAAGTGGGCAGATGGTACCCGGTGAGAAGCGTACCTATGACTTGCGCCTCGGCCACGTCTACTGACTGCCCCCGGCCAGTCAGGTCCCGCCCCAGCAATGCGACGATGCTGGCGAAGGCGGCGCCCACGCCAGCAAGGTAGCTGGCCTGGTGCAACGGTGTGGTCAACGGCTCCCGGTGGGGGTGACCCGTGCCAAAGCTGAGGCCGCTCATGGCGTTAGCCGTAAGGTCGGAGCCCTTGTAGCCCTTGTATGGTCCCGTACGGCCGTAGGGAGATATTGACGTAACCACCAGCCCCGGGTAGGGGTCTCTCAACGACTCGTATCCTAACCCCATGGATTCAATCAGCGACAGGGGCTGGTTCTCGACAAAAATGTCGGCGCTGTCCAGCATCTGGTCCAAGATGCGCCGCCCCTCGACGGACTCAACGTCGAGCGTTATGCCCCGCTTGTTCAGGTTGGCGAACAGGAACAGTCCGCTCTGTTCGGCATGGGGGACGCTCCCGGGAAAGGGCCCGCTGGTGCGCCCTTCGTCTCCCAATCCCGGGCGTTCAATCTTGATTACATCGGCGCCCAGTTCGCCCAATACCTTGCCGCAAAAAGGAGCGGACACGAGGCTGCCCCATTCAATCACGCGAACCCCGGCCAGGGGGCCCGCGCCCCGAGCATGGTTAAGGTCAGTTGGTTGGGGCACCTTCGATACCAAACTTCGCTCTCTCTCGGTTAAGCGGCTGGCTCGTCAGGCAGCAACTCCCGCCTCTGCCGGTACATGCCCAAGCCCACAATGAAAAGGCAGAGCGCCCCGATCGACAGCAGTGAATTGTTGACGCCCAAAAGCAGGTCAAGAGCAATGGCAGGAAAATGCTGGGCAGCCACGAAGTTGATGAACCCTGCGGCTCCGACTACGAAGAGGCCGATGGAAGCAATCTTGTAGACATTCATTGATTTGAACCGCGGTGTCAGCCCCACTCCTACCATCATGGAAGCAAAGGGGTAGATGGACAGAAAAGCGAGTATCAGTCCTGCCATGTCGGCATAACCGTTCAGGGCCGCATCAAAGAGCACCCTTTGTAACTCGGGATTCTCGGCTGATTCCATGCTGCGCTGAATCAGGTGCACCGTCATATGGCGTTTTCCCATGGCGATGAGAAAAATCCCCCAACCGAAAAGGCTGGTGATTACACCATATTGCAGCAGGGAAGAGAGTTTGCTGCCCGGTACGGCACGCAGGCCCAGAAGGCCCAACAGCCCGTAGCCGTACAGAAGCATGGATATGGCCGCGGCCATGGCCGTCACGTGGGCAAGGCTTGGGTATTTGGACAACACTTCCAGAGTTTCGGCGTAATTTGTCTGGTCCACGGGGCTGATCAGCCAGCCACCGGGTGTTAACAGGGACGGAAAGAAGGCTACCACCACGCCCGCCATCAGGGAAATTCCCGCGGCGCGGGTGCTGGGCAACAACTGAGAGCCTGTGAAAGCCATTTTATTCTCCACTACGTCACCGAGCATTCCAACGCTTCGGACACTTAGAGCGCCGCAATTGGCAGCTTGTTGCCGGGCAACTAACCTGCCTCTTGCTGCCTCACATATTTATCAAACCACGCCAGGGTCCGCGCCAGATACTCCTCCCGTAATTTGGGGTGTCCCTGACGGGGGAAGGAGTGGGAGCAGCCAGGAAAACGGACCATTTCCACCTCCTTTCCCAGCCGCTTCAGCCGCACAAAGTAGGCCTCGCTCTGGGAAATTGGACACCGGACGTCCGCCTCACCATGCAGCAGCAGGACGGGCGCCTCCACCTTGGGGACGTAGGTTATTGGCGAGTGCTCCACCAGTTTATGGTAGGCCTCTTCAAAGGTGCCTCCCCACTGGACCTCGCCGAAACTCACTCCGATATCTGAAGTGCCGTACATGCTGACCAGGTCGGTACAGGGCGCCCCTACAACCGCCGCCCGGAAGCTGCGGTTGTGCCCCACAATCCAGCTGGACATGAACCCGCCGTAGCTGTAGCCGTGGACACCCATCCGGGTCTCATCAACGTATGGCCGGGAGGCTACTTCTTCCACAGCCGCCATCAGGTCCAGGTAGTCCTCCCCGCCCCAGTCGTCTAGCACTGCCGTCATAAAATCGGCCCCGTAGGTAGAAGAACCCCGGGGGTTCACTGCCAGGGTGATGTAGCCGTTGGTGGCCAGCAACTGCTGCAGGGGTACGAAGGAGTCGTAGAAGGCGCCGTTGGGACCGCCGTGTATCTCCAGTACCAGTGGATATTGCTTGGAATCGTCAAAGTCTGGAGGAAAATAAAGCCGGCACTCAATCTCCAGCCCGTTCCGGACGACGCTGAACTTGTCTTGCCTCGCCGGTGGGTGAGCCCCCAGGTAACCGTCGTTGTAGTCGGTGAGTCTGGTAACCGTTTGGTCTCCCAGTTCTACCCTCAGGAGGTCGGTAGGAGACGATGGAGAATTGGAGACCAGGACCGCGCTGCGTCCCGCGCTATCGAAAGAGACCATTGGGGACTGCATTCCGCCGCCGGCCAGTCGCCGCACCCCTTTGCCGTCAGGGGAAGCCTCTACCAAGTAGGACTCGCCCCGCGCTTCAGCCAGGAAAAGAACGCGGTCGCCGGGGAGCCACACCATTTCCGGCGTGGGGCTGATGCCGGGAATACCCAGGCAGGGCCGGATAGTGTCGTCTGTCAACCTTCGGTGCGCCTTTCCCGCTTCCAGCACGTACAGCCAGCTTTGCCAAAGGCCCAGACCGTGGGCATCCGGAGACCCGGCGGCAACCAGGCGCTTGCCATCAGGCGACCACGCCAGGGACCCGATGGTATCAAGTCCATCTGACCAGCATTCCGGCGAGGCAGTTCCACTATTCACCGCTACGATGTAGGCTTCGGAACTACTGGAAATGTCCCTGTCGTCCTTCCGGCTGGATACGAAGGCTATGAGGCTTCCGTCGGGCGACCACGTAGGAAGATAGTCATCCCAATCGCCGTCGGTCAACTGGCTAGCGCTGCCGTCCCTGACATTTACCACGAAGAGATGAAAGCGGGCGTCGCCCCGCCAGCCCAGGCCGTCATACCGGTACTTAATCCGGCGGGCCACGCTGACCCGGGGGAGGGAATCGTCAGCGGTCGTCGGACTTTCCCCTTCAGGGATTACGTCTGCGGAGTAGGCCAGCCTGCCAGAGTCCGGCGCCCATGCCACGTCAATGATGTTTCCTGGAGAATGGGTCAGCTGCCGGGCTTCCCCGCCGTCCGCCGGAATCAACCAGATCTGGCGCAGGCCGGCGTCATCAGGTCTCAGAAAGGCAATGGTGCGGCCGTCTGGCGAAAACTTGGGGGAGCCGTCTCTCACTCCCTGGGTAAATTCCACCGCCAGTGCACCGGCTTGCTTGTCCAGTGAGAGCATGTGCAGCCGAGACCGGCTCTCCAGGGTGCCTTCCTCCACCCATCCATACGTAAAGACAACCCTGGATCCGTCCGGCGACAGCGCCGGGTCGGCCACAGACTTCAAATGGCGCACCATATCCGGAGCAAAGGCGTTGCTCATGGTCTAGCCCTCGTCTTCAGTTGATTGTGTCCGGAAGTGAACAAAAGAATAGAGGGTCCACAGACCCTCTTGAAATTTGTGAAACCCGATAAAATGGCCAGAAGAAGTTGGCAGGAGCGGGAGGATTCGAACCCCCGACCACTGGTTTTGGAGACCAGCGCTCTGACCAGACTGAGCTACGCTCCTGCGTGCGATGATGTTGAAAGTGGTACCGCTAAGGGTACCGTGATGCGAACATTCCGGTGGGAGGTCTCCCTACCAAAGTAACGAGGGAGGCTGAGCTGGCTGCGCCCTAAAGGTAACCTAAAGCTCTCAGGGTATCCGGGGGGTCGAAGAGCCGCCCCCTGACGCGCCGCCGCCACCGCCAATTCACACCCAGATTATCCACCCACACCGCGCCGATGGCAAGACCTGGGGCTAGGTTTCGCGGCGTCACTCCTGGTTCTATGTCCTGGTGTCAGACCGCACCATGTGGTGACCGAGTCGTGGCTCGGCGACGATATGTTTGGGGTCATCGCCGTAGTCTCCCGGCTTGCGGTGCAGTCGCATCGCGCGCAAGTTAGCCACCACAATCGCAGAATTTGAGGCTGACAGCGTGTCAAATCCCTTTATCAAGTCAGAGGTGGTCGTGACCCAGGAGGGTCTAGCTGGCTGGATAATTCCCGTTATACAGCCTAGATAGGCAGGGCCCCTTCAGTCGTTGTGTCCGGGCTAAATAGTATCCTACGCGACTGCAAGAGTTACTGTACCGCCTTCGGGCGACTACATGAAGAAGCGGAACTGGTAGGGTATGCGGCTCAGGGTCGGCATATGCTTGATGACGCGCGCCAACACCTTGGCATACGAGATCGTCACCGGCAGATTGTCATAGAGGGCATCGTTATTCCAATTCATTTTGGTCAGTCCGAGGATCGCCTGGGCGGTGGCGTCCCAGGACCCATGCCCGGCGTGGCGCGTCAAAAGCAATGGCCTCGGCGTACCAGCCCCTCCCTTGAAAAAGGCCCTGTTGTGCGATATTCCGCGGACGTCCCCGTGCGTCCACAGTAATGCGTCATAGTGTCGTAGCGTAGCCAGAGTACCTCGGTCAATTGGGAATTGAGCCGGACCTAGCTTAGACGTTCTCCGATCTACGTCGTACTTGACGCCGCGCCAGGCGATATCTTCGGAGATCTGAACCAAATCTACCGCTTCACACAGATGGAGCGCCTCCATACATCCGGCAATCTCCTCCCTTTTGAACTCGGAAGTCTTATGGACCATGACCCTCTTGGGATATCTGCCCGCGTGGCGATGCCGATACAGCTCCATGGACCGGGTCATTACCCGGAACATCTCATTCCTGGACAGGAACGGATTGTCTCGGCGCATTTCAAATTCGTGGGCGTCGTACGCAATGAACTCGATTCCGGCGCCGGCTTCATCGAAAATCTGACTACAGCAGGTGACAAATCTGGGACCGTCGGCCGACTGTGGACGCATGGCGTAGGAAATTCCTATGTGAGCGAGTTCAGGGTCAGCTCCAGCCAGTTTCCACGGAACGCCGCCGGCTTTGGCATAGAGCGCCAACCCAACGTGCCACGCGACGCTGGCCCGGCAGGAATAGACCATCGCTCCGGTTTCGTTGATGACCTGAATGGGAATGCCAAGGGCGGCGGTGACGGCTTTCAGGTAGTCGTGGAGGTCGAAGTCGTCGTTGCCAGACCCCTTGAACCCAGGCTCCCAACTGTTGGGCAGATAGATCAAGACGATATCGAAATCGGCGCGAGCGGTCCGGAGTTGGTTGATCGCCCGTACCAGGTGTTTGGACAGGGCGGTGTGAGGCGTTTCAGATTCTCGAAGTTCGCGATCCACCGAAGGATCCAGTTCTATATCGCAGTTCCCTCCTGGCAGGTCCAATCCGGCACGAAAGACTTCCTCAAAACCAGGCCAAACAGGCAGATACTCCGTTCGTTCGCGAGGCCTCTGCTCTGCGGCAAGTTCTTCCACGAAGCGGTGCAAGCGTGCTCCCTCCCTGTGAGGGGCGATGGTCGCGAGTTTGATTGGAACGGGCAGCAAGTCTGACGAGATTGGGCCGTGCCTGAGCAACCCTCGCAGTGGGTGGATGTCGGTATCCGATGTTCCGTTGGGATGAAACGTCAGCATCGGTTCCGGAAACTGGATGTGTGGGGAGAGTTCTCTATTCATGGACCCGCTCTCCGGGACGCCCCGCTCCTCGTCCCCAACCGGAAAACCGCATCCATCCCATCTCCTATCGCCAGCGCTCGCAGAGGTTCTCCACCTTTAGCGAGGCGAACGGACCAAACCTGTAGGAGTTGGTCGAGGGACTGATTGTACCGCCGCGCCGTCCGCCGTCGACCAAATAGGGCCGCAGCAGTTCGGTTAGAGTAGTCCACGCCGTCAAACACCACCCTGGGTTCGAACAGCATCCAAAGACGGTCGCTCGCCCAATCCAGACGGACGCCTACCCCCTCCTTCCAGCGCAGTCCAGAGTGCCCGTCGAGGACGCCCTCGAGGGTGCCCACGACTCGTTTGAGATCAGACCACTCCACGTTGCCCGGGTCCTTGGGAGCCAGCAGGTCGGTCCGGCCCCGCCTAGTGGCGACCAGGTCCCCACGACTGACCAACGCCTTGGTCAGGGCCTCTTTGAGCAGACCCTGTTCGGTGGAATCAAAACGCAGGCGGCCGTTGTCCAGTGTGTAGGTGTCGAACTCTTCGATGCCGTAACCGGCAAACACCTTTTCAATATCAGCGTCGGCTCCGAACGCGAGAACGCCGTATCGGGTCCGGGCGGCGATCACGTCCAGCCCGGAGCGACGAACCGCCTCCCGGACGTCCGCGGTGCCGCCAATCCCGCAGACGACTCGCCGGCACGCGGTCGGGGCGACGACGACCGGCAGAGCATTCAGGCGAATGACTGGATTTCCCGTATTGCCTCGTATTACGGGGGCCGGACTCCGGATGGGGCGTTCCTGCGCGAACGCGTCCAGCTCGGCAACGTCGGGAACGTCGGTCGTGCGTATCAGGTCTCTTAGGATCTCATCAAAGTTCTCGACTGCGACCAGCGCCGCTTCGATACGCTTTCCTGCCGCTCTATCCAACAGATCAACCACCCGCGGGTGGGGAACGTCGTCGGTGCGGAGCAACCAGAATAATCCCGCCGGGAAAGATGAGGGTTCGTCGACCGCTTCTTCCAAGCAGCGCATCACCGAATCGTCCCGGCCACTGTAGCCGACCACCACCAGGCCAAATTGTCGACACGAATCGATCAGTGTTCGGCCCAATTTGGCGTCTTGGGATTGCAGTTCATCGGAAATGTTCTTGAGATGTCGTGAGCGAAAATCCCCATGCAACTTGACCTCGACCGGCCACCTGCCCTCTTGTATCGCTTCCAAAGCGCGGTCGGGCGCGTCCAGGTCCCCGGTGGTAAGGCTTCCCGTGCTGCCCAACACCCGGGCGCAAGCATCGGCCACGAGAGGATCGAAATTCGTTTCCCAAACTATGCGCGCTAACCCTCCTTTCATTAACGTGGCCAACGCCAGGTGACCGTACGATGGTTTGGCCCAGGAGACCTGCTGCTGCAAGTACGTTCTGCGGTCGCTCTCGGACGGGAAAACCGTTTCAAACAGGACGGAGTATTCGTCGTCGTCCCCCGGCTGGGGCATTCCGCTCAGGGAGCTGATATGCTGCTGCAATTTCTGCCGCACCAGAGAGTTCGATAGGTCGGCGACTTCATGGGGCTCCGCTCCGCGCTGGCTGATGAACAACCGCCGCTTGAAGTCCCATATCATATCCCCCGCCGTGGGAACGCCGGCCGAGGCCGACGCACCGGCGCCCAAAAACCACATCAGGTTTGGTGCCCGGATGGAGAACCGCCGGCAAAAATCATCGTAGGCTATTTGGGTGCCCTCGCGTCGCATGGTGAAGCAGATTACCAATGGCCTTCATTTGCGTCTAAGGAACTTTCGATGTCGCCGAAAATCATCTGACGGCTTCCAAAGGAGGTCATATCGCTGGATTGAAACGATCCCCAGGGTCCACCAAACCGGACAAAGACTAAAGCTCTCGCGTCGCAGTTGACTATAGTGCTGTAACCGGATCTCCCGATACACTCCCGCCGATGGCGCGCCAGACATGGGTTCTGCGAGTGAACGAACCACGAAGAGGCGCTGCTACCGCAGTAGGGAGGCGCTTTGTTTCGGCGGATTGACGCATTACGGAGATTTGCCGGTGCGGGCCAGCGGTATAGCACTTGGGAGCGGGCAGTTGAGGAAATTCATCATTTGGAGGTGGCCTTCCTTCTCCTTGCAAACTGGCGCTCCACTCCCGTGACCCGCATTCGGAACTCCAGCATTTGCCGACTCACTCCGAATTCGTCGCACGCCACTTCCTTCGGACAGCGTTTTGCGCGCAGCTTTACAAGGGCGTCCCTGGGCAGCAACAGGGCGCCCGCCAACCAATTGGCCTCGTCTTCGGCAGACTTGTTAAACCCGCGCAACGCCAGGCTCTCCTGTCCGGCGAAGAACACGGTGCTAGGTTCGTGGCCCAGCAGCAGGTGAGCCAATTCGTGCATGACATCGCTGGAATAGCGGCCCCGCCGGTGGTTCGGATTCAGGATGATGGCGTCCAAGCCTGCCGCCGATACGGTTATGGCGGACCAGGAGTCCGGGTCGTTATGCACCAATTGCCTCACGTCGGCAGGATTCAATCCAAGGTCTTCGACTGACCACAGATAAACTCCCAAATACGACGCCAGTTGTTCTGCCGGTAAGGGGGCAGCCGGGTCCAGGCCTAGCTCTGCTCGTAATGAGCGGGACATCTCCTCACAGCGGGATTTAAAGCCCCTCTCCATCCACCTCTCCCACCTTGCCAGGCGCATCATGCAACATCAACTGCGCCCTGAGAATGGCGTTAGCCAGAGCGCCCGCCGTGTTCGGGTCGATCTCGCGTTGTGCCTTCAAGTGCGCAGCAGCGACATGGGTAGTGGTTGTTTCCGTTGATTGGGGCGTAACGTCCAAGAGGGCGCCCGGATCAACACCAAGCCAGCGACACAGTTTCCCGAAGGTTTGGAGGTCGGGCATTTTGCCCGACTCAATGCGGGAGAGCGTCGGAGCGCTGGTGCCAATTTCGCCCGCCACCGTCCTGAGCCCCCGAGAACCCCGTTTTTCACGGACGATGGTTCCTAGGTTCTGTAACGTGACCTTAACCACAGCGCCTCCCGTTCCAGTGGTGAAACGCTTTCTTGACAATGTGACGCTTCTTGGGTTAGCCTATGCGTAACTTTGGCAAAACGCTGTTTCACTCGTGGTGACCGGATGATAATCAAGAACCAAGCCGTAGTCAATGCTGGTGTGCGGAGAGCCTGTCGTGTCTAGCTTCGACCGGGCCGGGCCACCAACAGTCCACAAGGGGAGCTTCAGCATCCTAGCGGTGGATGGCGGTGGCACCAGGGGAATTTACGCCGCCCAAGTCCTTGCCAGGGTAGAGGAGGCTCTCGGACAGCCGGTCAGAGAATGCTTTGACCTGCTGGCCGGGACCAGCACGGGGTCCATCATCGTAGGAGCCGCGGCGGCGGGAATTCCGTTAGGCGAAGTGGTCGGTCTGTTCGAGCGAGAGTCGCCGCGCATATTTGGGAAATCGCGACTTCCTTCGCTGATCTCTGCGCTCTTGCGCAGCCGATACTCCAGGGCGCCCCTCGAAAAGGTACTGGAGGAGTATCTGCCCCAAACGGTCCTTCGGGATATATCAACTCCATTGATGATAACGAGCGCCGATATATCCACAGGCGGAGTCCACGTCTTCAAGTCCCGCTATTTGGGGGACCTGGGAGAACCTTACCAAAGAGATGGGAACGTGTCGCTCAGGGATGCAATTCTCGCGTCTTGTGCGGCGCCCACGTATTTCGACCCCAAAGCGGTCGGGCCATATCTCCTGACGGATGGCGGCCTGTGGGCCAACAATCCGTCAATCATCGCGTTGACCGAGGCACTATCCAAATTCAAGAAGGGGGTGGAGGAAGTAAAGGTATTTTCCATAGGCACCGGACACACGACAACCATGTACGCAGCACGGGAGTCCTGGGGCCTATTGACCGGATGGGGAGGCAATAAGCTGGTCTCATACACGTTGGGGCTTCAGTCCCAGGCTTCGACGAACATGGCGAAGCTGATCTTGAATGACCGGTACTTCCGCCTGGACCCCGAAATTGATACTTGGGAGTTAGACGACACCAAGCACCTGACCAACCTGAAAGCCCTTGCCGAGAGGGATTTCACCTACCAATCCAAAGCCATCTTGGGGCACATAAGGAGATACACCGAATGAAGCGGGTAGAAGACTTCAACGAGTTCCTCGACAACACGGTGAACATCAATCAATCCCGGTTGAACGATCTGAACGACCACGTAGCGGCGGTGACGACCCATTTAAGCCGAAACTTGGATTCCTTCGAAAAGGTAGAGCGGCAAGGTTCCTACGCTTTGCGGACGATCATCAAGCCAAAGGAAAACAAGGAGTACGACGCCGACATCCTGCTCTTCATGAAGTATCAGAAGGGCAAGAAACCGGCCGAGTACATCAACGACGCTTACAACTGCCTCCGGCAGCACGGCACCTACAAGAACATGGTGCATAGAAAGACCCGGTGCGTGATGGTCGATTACGCGGGGGATTTCCACCTGGACATCGTTCCCTGCGTCGAGATCAACGGTCAACGCTACGTCTGCAACAACAAGACCAACCAGTTCGAAATCACGGACGGAACCGGCTATCGGGACTGGTTCAACGGCAAGACACAAATCACCAACGGCAACCTCAAGGGAGCTACCCGGCTGCTGAAGTACATGAGGGACCACAAGGGCAACTTCACCGCCCCTTCGATCCTCCTCACGACCCTCATCGGGATGAGCGTGCAGGACAACGAGGGCGACGCCAAGTTCAAGACCGTCCCTGACACGTTGAAGACGGTCTGCAACCGCATAAACGCCTTCTTGCAGGCCAATCCCAACCAGCCGGAGATCCGCAATCCCGTCCTTCCCCAGGAAACCTTCACGCGGCACTGGGACCAGAACAAATACCGCAACTTCCGCGACAAGTTCAAGATCTACAACGACCAGGTGAATGACGCCTTTGATGAGGCCGATCCGCAGAAGAGCGTCCAGAAATGGCAGAAGCTGTTCGGCGAGGACTTCAGCAAGTCCAAGTCCAAGAGCAACGGGGCGTCCGGTACCGCCGCAATGGCCGCCGCGACGGTAACGCCGAGGAAGCCTTACGCCAGATGAACCCGCGAGACACTGACCTGGAATGGCTGGCGTCCAACTTCCCCGAACTGGCCTATGCGCCGGCGGACCAGCGGATTTGTGGAGAACTCCGCTTCTGCGCTGCGTTCGACCGGAGCACAGGCCAACTGAAGCTCGGTGACACCGGCGAGCATCGGGAGATTGGCACTTTTCTGTGCGATAGATTCAAAGTCAGGATCGACCTGGGCCGCTTGGGAAACAACGGGTGGCCCACGGTCTTTGAGGTCGGCGGGCGGCGCTTCGACATTGCAGAAGAAAGTCAATGCGCCATGGTGGACCTCCATTTTTTCGAGGACGGAGCTTGCTGCCTGAGCCTCAAATACGCCCGGGAAAAAGATCTGACCCTACAACGGTTCATACTCGAACTGGTGATTCCCTTCTTTTACCGGCTGGCTTACACCGACCGCTATGGTTTGAGCGCAGCCAAGGATGACCTGTGGGGAGAGTATCCCCACGGAGTCGCCGGCGAGATTGAGTACCAGGACGAAATTCTCCAGCTTGTCGGCAACAAACCCGGCAGAAACCGGCCCTGCCCTTGCGGGAGTGGGTTGAAGTACAAGAGATGCCACTTGGCCGAAGTAGAAGCGGTTAAGCGGCGTCGGTTGCGCTAGTGAGGGTCCGATAGAGAGGGACGACCGTGACAACATCCACCGCCAACCCAATGTTTTGCGCCTTGAGTCCACCGGAACGGCCGGAAATGGACTTCCCAGGCCGGTTCCGCCGCAACGGCTTGGGAGTTGCCCGCCTACCATCTGCTGTGGGCGGGCGATACAACCACTGAAGGTGAAATCCACCGATTGTGGGAGGCGCGAAAGGGTCGCCACGCCTATCCTGTGGTCCTACTGGCTGGCTCCCTCGGACGACGGAGCGAAAGTCCAACCAAACTCGACAAATTCAAGAACCTTTACAATTCGGTTCAAGATAGCGGTGTAATCGCCCATTCGGCCAGCCCACCCGACGGAAAAAGCGTGAAGCCCCTGCTGATGCGGCAGGGGCCTTTCCTATAGGTAGGTCAACCCTTCCCGTGAGGGACGGCCAGGCCGCAATTACAGGGAGCTTTCATTCAGATCCTGGATTCCTGCCTTTCTGCCCGCCCCGCCACCGCTGGCATCCAGTACCCTACCCGGGGCTCGTTGAAGATGTAAGTGGGGTTGTCGGCAACCTCGCCCAGCTTGCGCCGGAGCTTGTTCACGATGGTGCGCATGGCCCGCACGTCGCCTCCTTCCCCCGCGCCCCAGACCCGGTTCAGCAGTCGTTCGTAGGTCAGCACCCTTCCGGCGTTGGCCGAAAGCTCGGCCAGCAGACGGTACTCGGTCGGCGTGAGATGCAATGGTCTGCCGGCCAGGGTCACCCTGCGCCCTGCATAGTCCACGGTCAGGTCGCCCAGGACGTAGGGCTCCGCCGGTTCGGAGACCGCCCGCCGGCGCAAGGTCGCCCGGATCCTCGCCGCCAGTTCCGTGGGGGAGAAGGGCTTGACCACGTAGTCGGCGGCCCCCAGGTCGAAGGCCCGGGCGACCTGCTCCTCCCGCCCGTAGGCGGACAGGAAGATGACCGGCACGTCGGCTATTTCCAAGATGTCCTGCATCAGCTGGATGCCGTCGGTGCCGGGCAGCATCAGGTCCAGCAGGACCAGTTCCGGCCTCTCCTCAGCCATCAGGCGGAGCACATCCTCCGGCTCCCCGGTCACCACCGGTTGGTAGCCCGCCCTGGCCAGGGTGTCGCGGACGTAGCTCAGCGCCTGGGGCTCGTCGTCCACCGCCAGGATCCGCACCCGCTGCTCGGTACTCCGGCGCTCATCCCTGGTCGAGACGGGCGGAAGTCCGGGCGCACTGACGCTCCGGCCTTCCTCCACGGTGGGAAGGACGAAGGTGAAGCGCGCTCCCGCTCCCGGCCCGTCGCTCTCGGCCCAGATGCGGCCCCCGTGGGCCTCCACGATCCCCTTGCAGATGGCCAGGCCCAGGCCCGTGTCCCCTCCCTGCTCCTCGGCCTGCACCCGGGAGAACTTGTGGAACAACTGGGGCAGGTTCTCCGCCGGGACGCCCCGCCCCTGGTCGGACACCGAGATGGCCACGTGAACGTCCCGCCGCACGGCGGTCACCCGGATGACCGACGACTCCGGGGAGTTGCGGGCCGCGTTGGACAGCAGGTTCCCAATGACCTGGACGATGCGCCGGCGGTCCGCCGTAACCAGGGGCAGGTCGGGCTCGATGTCGATTTCCAGGCGGTTCCTGCCGCCGGCACTGATGAAGGCGTTCCTGGCCCGGTCCACCAGCACGGCCACCTCCGCCGGTTCGGGGCTGACCGGCAAGTCCCCCGTCTCGATGCGGGCCACGTCCAGCAGGTCGGAGACCAGGGCGTTCAGGTGGTCGGACTGCTCTGCGATGATCCGGACGAACTGGCGCACCACGGCGAGGTCCAGTTCCGATCCCCCATCCATGATCGCGGCGGCGGAACCCTTGATGGAGGTCAGGGGCGTTCTCAGCTCGTGGCTCACCATGGCCAGGAACTCGGCCCGCAGCCGTTCCGACTCCTCCAGGTCGGCCATGTCCTGTAGGGTGACCACCACCGAATCCACCGCGCCCTCATCCAAGAGGATGGGGGTGGCGTTGATCAGCGCGGTGACGCTGCGCCCGTCGGGGACCTCCATGACGATCTCCTCGGCCCGCACCGTCTCCCCGGCGCTCAGCAGCCTGGTTATGGGAAACTCCCGCAGCGAGACCACCCGGCCGTCGGCCCGCCGGAGGGTCAGCGCGTCCACCAGTTGCTCGGGCGTCTGGTCCGGGTCCCGCAGGCTGTCAACTATTCGCATAGCCTCCCGGTTGAAGGACTTGGGCGCTCCCGTCAGGGCATCGAAGACCACCACGCCCACTGGGGAGGTGTCGATCAGGGTCTCCAGGTCGGCCCGGGCCCGCCGCTCCTCCCGGTGGCGGCGGGCGTTGGCGATGGCCAGGGCCGCCTGGGCGGCGAACATCAGCAGGGTATCCTCGTCCTCCTGGCTGAACTCCCGCCCCGCCGTCTCGTGGGCCAGATAGATGGTGCCCACGCCGACCCCCAGGTGGCGGATGGGCGCCACCAGTAGCGAGGACACTGGTATCGGCGGCGTGAACTCCCCCATTCCCAGCGCGCTGAGGTAGCCGGTGATGTTGGCGAGCCGCAGGGGCGTGGTCAACCCGCTGAGATATTGAAAGAAGCCCAACCCCTGGGGCATTTCCCACAACCCCCGGTGCTCTTCCGGGGTCAGGCCGGAGACGATGAAGTCGGGCAGCTGCCCAGTTTCGCCAAGAACGGTTATCGCTCCGTAGCGGGAGCCGGTCAGGGTTCTTGCGCTGTCCACCACCCCCTGGAGCACCGTACCCATGTCCAGGTCTTCGGTGATGCGAAGGCTGGCCTCGCTCAGGCGGGTCAGGCGTTCCCGCAGGGCCTCGTTCTCTCGCATCAGTTCGTCAGGTCGGTCCAACTGTCACCTCAGCGGGACTCCGGGTCCTCGGACCCTGGTCAACCCCGTTCCAAAGGGTTGGCGGTCCAGCAGGGGCAATTCTACCGCATCCTCCGAACGGTTACAAACGATCATCGAAAAACAAGCAAATAGTTACCCATCGGTTATGATTGGCGTTGTAGACTCGGCGGGCATGATGCCAGAAAGGCGGGAGATGTTCCGTTGGCCCTCTTGAGCAGCAGACCTGAACCGCAGGCGGCGCCCTCCGCCACGACGCCCCCGTCTGATCCGTCTTGCGTCCGAGACGCTTGCCTGCCTCCTTTGCCCCCCGGTAGCTGATCTGGGTATGTATTCCCGGAACATGTTGATCGCTTTCATTTCGCCAAACGACTCAGACCGTGGTTCGCAAACCCGAAAACTCGGCTCTGGCCCAGGCCTCAAGGCTGGGAGGATTCCATGACTGGTTCCGGTAAATTCCAAGGGCTTATACTTAGAGTTCGGCAGTTCCCTACTCCTCATCAGCCCCCCCCCCGACCTTCCGGGGGTGAAAGGCTGATGCCTGCTTCGCGGTTGAACCGCTTCCCAACCTGGTTCTTCCCGGCCCTGGTCCTGCTGGCCCTGGCTGCCGTTGCCGGCCTGCTGTGGCTGGCGCCAACTGACTCCGCCCGAGCCCAATCCGAGCACACCGTTGCGGCGGACTGGCCGCTCATCCCCGGCGGCATCGAACCCGGCGGCAGCTTCCGGCTGCTGTTCGTAACCTCAACCACCCGGGACGCCTCATCCTCCGACATCGGCGACTACAACGCCCACGTCCGGAGCGCGGCCGGCGGCAACGCCAGCCTGGAACCCTTCAAGGACCAGTTCACCGCCCTGATCTCCACGTCAGCCGTGGACGCCCGGGACAACACCGGCACCACCGGCGGGGGCGTTTCCATCCAATGGCTGGGCGGGGAGAAGGTGGCCGACGACTACGCCGACCTGTACGACGGAGATTGGGACTCCGTTAGCGGGAAGACCGAGGGCGGCAGCGGCTACACCGGCCTGGTGTGGACCGGGGGCAACAAGGCCGGGGAGAAGTCGGGGCAGCGGTATGCCGGGGCGGAGGAGGTGCGCTTGGGCGACCTGGGCGACGCCACCCTGGCTCTGTCGTCGCCCGCGGCGAAAGCCTCCGGCGAGGCGTACCCGCTGTACGCCCTCTCGCCGGTCATCACCGTGGCCGAACCGGAGCCGGAACCCACGCCCACACCCACACCGCAGCCGGACGAGCCGGAACCTACGCCCACACCCACGCCAACGCCGCCGGTTGAGCCTGAGTTGCCGCAGATCGCGTCCGGCCCGGTCGTCGTCAGCAGCCCGAGTGCCGGCGACACCTACGTCAAGGGAGAGACCGTCGAAGTTTCCGTGACCTTCAGCGAATCTGTGACCGTCACCGGCCAGCCCTACCTGCGCCTGACCGTGGGCGAGCGGGGCCGGCGGGCCCGGTACGTGCGTTCCGAAGCGAACGGAACCACGCTGATCTTCGCCTACACGGTCAAGGGCAACGACCTTGATGAGGACGGCGTCAGCGTCGAAGCGAACCAACTGCTGCTCAACGGTGGGAGCATCGCAGACAGTGATGGTAACGACGCCTTCCTGGAACACCCAGCCCTGGCCGACCAGTCGGGGCACAAGGTGAACAGTTCGTTGGAGAAAGCTCCGGCCGAGGGACAGCGGCAGCGGGCGGCCAACGCCGCGCCTCAGTTCGCCAGCGACAGCGCTGCCCGAAGCGTGGACGAGAATACTCCACTGGGAACCAGCGTCGGCGCAGCGGTAGCCGCCACCGACCCCGACGGCGATACGTTGACCTATGCCCTGAGCGGCTCCGACGCCTTTGCCATCGACACCACCGCCGGGCAGATAAGCGTGGTGAGCGCGCCGGACTACGAGACCCAGGCCAGCTACGCCCTGACCGTAACCGTCAGCGACGGGAAGAACGCCGAAGGCGATGTCGATGCCAGCGTGGACGACGCCATCGCGGTGACCGTCAGCATCGTCAACGTGGACGAGCCTGGGCGGGTGTCCCTGGTTTCGGCGACCGATCCGCCCCAGGCCGGCAGCGAGTTGAGCGCCGTGCTGTTGGACCCGGACGCTGTGCTCGAGGGCAGCATAGCGTGGCAGTGGTGGCGCTCGCCCGACGGGACCACGGCGCAGAACGTGAACGTGACTAATTTCGACGAGATTGAGGGCGGAACGCAAGCGACGATGTTGCTGACTGAGGCCGACGCGGGCCGCTGGCTGCGCGCCAGTGCTAGCTACGCCGACGCCTTTGGCGCGGGCAAGAGGGCGCGGGCCCAGACGACGAATCCGGTGGCGTCCCGGACGACCCGCCTGGATTCCCCTCCAGAGCCACAGAACGCCCCCACAACTCAGACCGTCTCGTCGGGCTGGTCGTTCATACCCTCGGGCGTCTCCGACAATCAGAGCTTCCGGCTGCTCTTCGTAACTTCCACTAGTAGCACCGCTGAATCCTCGGACATCGCGACCTACAACACCATCGTGCAGAATCTGGCCGCCGCTGTCACCGACCTGGCTGCTTTCAGCGACCAGTTCAAGGTTCTGGCGTCCACCGCGACCGTGGCTGCCCGGGACAACACGGCGACTACCCATACTGCCACAAACAAGGGAGTACCCATCTACTGGGTGGGCGGCGAGAAGGTAGCCGACGACTACGAAGACTTCTACGACGGGAGCTGGGACTCCAAAGCGGCCCGGAATGAGAGCGGGACCTCGCTCAGCAATTCCTCCACGGTTACAGTCTGGGTCGGATCCAGTACCAACGGCACCACGTCGGACGGCCCCTTGGGAGACCCAACCGGTGCTTACTTCGGGACGTTGGGGTCGGGAGGACCAATCAGCTCCGGCACTGTCGGCGCTGTCGGCAATGCTCGTCCCTTATACGGTCTCTCGCCGGTTATCACGGTGGAAAACAAGCGGCCGGCCGCGCCCACCGCGCTGAAGACCTTCCCCTTCGACCGCGGCGCGCTGCTGTCGTGGAGCGACCCCGGCGACAAGACGATCATCCGTTACGAGTACCGGGTGAAGGCGGGCGCAGGCAGATACGGCGCCTGGACTACCATGGCAAACACGGGGGCGGGCTCGACGCGATACGCCCTGACCAATCTGAACAACGGCAAGACCTACACGCTGCAGCTTCGGGCCGTGGACAGGATCCGCGCCGGCATGGCGTCGGACGAGGCCAAGGCAACGCCGCGGGTCGTGGTGAAATGCGCGTCGCAAACGACCACCGGCCAGAAATGTGGCGTGGCTCAGGACTGGGCGCTGATTCCGTCAAACGTCAGCGTCGGCCAGAGCTTCCGGCTGATGTTCTTGACCAAGGGCATCTTCCCGGGGGGATCCCAAACCCACAGCGACTACAACGACCACGTCCGCTCCCACGCGGCGCGGAACCCGAATCTCTGGATCCTCCGCGATAACTTCACCGCCATGGCCAGCAGTGTCAACGACACCCTCATCAACAACAGCCGCCTGGCCAGCACCCACATCGGCGCGTCCGACCCCATCTACTGGGTAAATGGGCCAAAGGTCGCCGACAACTACGCAGACCTGTTCGATTCCAGTTGGGACCACAACCCCACTTCCAACACAGGGCGCACCACCAACTGGGCCACTCATGAAGACGGCACGCCAGCCGATGAGGACGCGTTCGCCTTTACCGGGTCGTACTCTACAGGGGCCCGCAATGACGAATTTGCGTTGGGCTCGTCGAACACCCAAACCGCCATCGGGTATCCCAACAGGCGGGGCCAGGAGCTCAACCACGGCACCCATGCCAAATCGGACGGCGCGCGGTTTTACGGCATCTCGCCGGTGCTGTACGTGCTGACCGGAGTGGATGATATCGCTGTCACCTCCACCGGCCACGACGGCGGTGATGCCTATAGGATTGGCAGCGTCATCACCGTCACCTTTACTTTCAACGCGGCTATCACGGTAACCGGGACCCCCACGCTGCAAATCACAGTAGGCAGCACGGAGAAGACCGCCAACTGCGCCCGCAAGGGGGACACCGGGGAGGACGCCAAGAAGCTGGAGTGCAGCTATACGGTGGTCGCCAACGACAGCGACACCGACGGTATCGAGGTCGAAGCCGCCAAGCTGACGGGAACGATCAAAGACGCTGCCCAAAGCGACGCTCTCCTAGCCTACACCGCCCTGCCTGCCCAGGCCGGCCACAAGGTGGACGGTATAAAGCCGGTTATCCAGTTTCCCACCACTGCAACGGCGGCGAAGGATACCGTCACCATTACCATCACCGACGCCGGGACCAGGGTCAAGAAGTACGGCGCCATCATGGTGGACGGCAGCAGTGGGGCGGATACGGACTGCGACACGGTGGCGGAGATCCCCTCCGTCAGCTTGACCACGCTGCCCACCGCTGCCTCTCCGGTGAACTTCAGATATGTCGTCCCTGACGACGCTGCCGGCAAAAAGGTCTGCGTCTACGCCGAGGACGGAGTCGGCAACAGCCGCAGCGCACTCTGGGACATACTCATCCTCGCCGAGCCCTCCGTGGACCAGCCCACCGGCTTGACGACCAAAGGCGCCAATGGCGCGGTGACACTGAGCTGGAACGACCAGTCGTCGAACACCATCATAACCAAGTGGCAATACCGGTTCCGGGTAAAGAGTGAACCATCTGGCGAGTACTTAATCCCGTGGACGGACATCCCCGGCAGCAGCAAGGCCACCACCTCCTTCACCGTAATCGGGCTGAGCAACTGCGTAACCTATGAATTCACCATTCGCGCCGTGGCCGGGACCATTCTCGGTGCGCAAACTACACCACACGTGCCGGGCTTCCCCCTGATGTCAGGTAACCTGGGAAAATATGTGGTGGCGCCGAACTGGGGATACCTGCCTGAAGGACTGGAACCCGGCGACGAGTTTCGCCTGCTCTTCGTCACCGACGGCGGCACCACCGCTTCCTCGACGAACATCGATGATTACAACGTCTTTGTGTACGAGGCGGCAGACAAGAACTTCAGCCTGGTGAACACCAATGGGGCGAGGTTCAGCTGCCAAGTCAGGGCCTTGATCACCACTGTTGGGGGGGTTACTGCCAGAGACAACACCCACACCACCGGCTCCGGCGTGCCAATCTACTGGCTGGGCGGCGAGAAAGTGGCAGATGACTACGCCGATTTCTATGACGGGAGCTGGGACTCCTACGCCGGCAAGACCGAGTCCGGCGCGGACTACACCGGCGAAGTCTGGACCGGCAGTGCCGACAACGGGCTTGCAGACCAGTCAGGGAACGAAGCCGGCACCTCATCAGTCAGGCACGGAAGTTTGTCGGATTCCGACCCGTTTACCGATGGTTCTGCTGCGAATACGAATGAGAAACCCCTCTACGCGCTGTCGCCGGTACTCCGGGTCGCCCCATGGTCCTATCGTTTCTCCGGCTCCATGCCGAACCCGACAACGGAGCAAGGCGGCACCGCTCTGGCCTACGGTGGTGGCGAGTATCCGAAGCCATTGTCTCCGACAGTGTACGCGTGGAGACAACTTGGAGTTGCCGAAGAGGGCAAGGAAGGCACTCTTACAGCATCCACGGATGCCGTCACACCGGAGGTAGGCCATGTGGACGCGGACGGCTACCGCTATGTCCATACTCCCAAGATCAATCGGTACCCGGACGGCGTCACCGGCAAGAAGTGGCGCGCCTTGCTTTTCCGTTTCCCCACCGCGGGCTTGACCGACCAGCAGAAGGATGACCTCGAGTGGCTGCTCCTGCGTACCTCAAGCCCTACCCAGCACTGGTACACCGGCGGCCACCAGGGACAGTACGTGTGGCCCTCAGGGTCGAAATTACGTTGGTTGGAGATCGTGAAAAAGGGGATTGAAGAGAAGAATTTGCGCAGCGTGCCGGACTTCGAGGTGGAATGGTTCGGCTGCACAGTTGAAGCAGATGGCAATTTCGCCATCGTAAGCAGAACCACACTGCATAGGGAGATGGAAAACTTCGACTAGTGTCAAAATGCCCCGTCTCTGCCTGGCATTGAAAGCAGCCGGGTAGGACAGGCATCCCGACTCGGTGCCTCGGGCCGGGATGCCTGACAGGGGTATGTAACGTGCGGATTTGGGTATAAGTCCTTGGAAATCACCGGGTCCAGGCATGGAATTCTCCGGACCTTGAGACCACGCCAGAACCGAGCCTTCAGGTTTCCGAACCACAGTCTGAGTCGCTTGCCGAACGGTGGCGGCGGCGCCGGTGGCGGATGACGTGCCGGTCATGCTCAGCGCCTCTGTTGCCTCCACGCCGAGCGTTGACGACGCCGAGGCCTGGTTCGCAACGCTGACAGTGGACCGGCCAAGCGCGACTCCGACAAAGTTTGGTTGCGACAATGACACTGCCAGCGGTACGCCGCGCGCCTGCTCAACCGCGCTCTCCGTCGATGACTACGATTACCGGGAAAGCGATCATACCGTCCATTCGGTCTATTGGGATTCCACGTCCGGAGCGGAGAAGCTGTTTGCAAAACTCTCAAGATGGCCGGCCAGAGCAGTCAAGAGCCGGTTCAATGAGTTGACGCTGAACGTTGGCGCTTCTTCGTTTGCCTGTCAATTTACGGCGACACCCCACGGGCGTCCCGGCCGCCCAAGGAGACACGCGAATTGAAGACCGCTCCCCGGGTATGGCTCAACCCTGTCGCCGTGTGGGAGTTGCTGGACCAGCTCGACATCTCCCAGAACCAACTGGCCCGGCTGGCGGGCATTTCTCCCGGCCACCTGTCCCTGCTGATGAACGGCAAGCGCAGCCCGGCCCCCGGCGTCCGGCGGCGGCTGATGAAGGCCTTGGGCGTGGACGACTTTCACGTCCTGTTCGTCATGGAGCGGCCGGCTGCCGCTGATGGGAGCGCAGGGAGAATCACCACCCCCAACGCAAGTGGCAACTGTCTTGAATGTGAAGACGGTTGACCAGTATGAACGAGCGGCGGCCAGCCCCCCGCCGGCGGCCGCCCTGGGCGAGCTTGCCTTGAACGCAATGAGGTGGGATAACTGGAGGTGCGGGGCCTTCCATCCCCTGCGCCGGGCGAGGCGGCGGCTGGAAGGCGGGGGACCGCTGACCGCATTACAGCCGGGGTCACATACTAGACCGTACAGGAGGAGAACGCATGGACAGGAAAACGAGACCGGCAACGGGAGCGCCATCCGCCGACGCGGAGGACGACGAGGCTGCGCGTCTGGCTGCGTTCCTGTTCGGTGAGGAGGCCAAGGAAACGGACCCACCAAGGGAAGCGCCGTTCAACCTAGCGACGGAATACGAGGCTGCGCGCTTGGCTGCCCGCCTGTTCGGCGAGAAGTCCGCGGGCAGCTACCTCGTAGCGGGCCGGTTGATCCGCTTCGACCGCCTCCCGGTCGGTGATCTGGGGCTGCTCACGGTCGGGTTCCGCATCACGGACCGGCCCAACGAGAAGTGGACCCGTCGCTTCAACCGGTTCAAGTACGGCGAACCTGCCGCCGTCAGGGCGGCCACCCGCACCCTCTGCGCGGCGTTCGACTTGTTCCGCCTTGACGCGAACCCCCGCGTCGTCGTCGTCTCCTCGGTCTCTTCGGGGCAAAACATCGTGCGAAACGACACCCCGGCTTCGATACTGGCGTCCGCGCTTGCGGAATCCCGCGGCTGGGAGTGGCTTCCCCATCACGTTACCAAGGACCGGCATCCCAGCATCACCGGCATCCCCTCCGCTGCCGAGCGGGACGCTACCGTGGACGGGGTGTACCTTGCTGCCCCCATCGGGGGCGGGCCCGGCCTGGTGGTGGTCGTCGATGACTTCTGCACCCGGGGCGCGACGTTTGCCGACATCGCACGCGCCATCCGGGAGTCCAACCCCGGGTGGGAGATTCAGCCGGTCAGCCTCGCCAAGACCGAGCGCGCCGCCTACTGGAATGGCGAGCTGACCAACGCGCACATCCCCCACGAGCTGGATGCCATCTGGCGCGGGGCCCCGGAGGCCGCGTCGCCCTTCTATTGAAATGCAAAAGGGGCCGCATACATGGCCCGCTTCCCCGGCCATACCCTCCGCAAACGCAAAAAGCGCCCACATATGGATGAGCCGGACTTCCCTCTAACCGGCCAGCGGATTCTGACCGGTCTCCCTCGCAAGCGTCTCAGCAAGCCGCCGATACTCCTCCCCGTCCCCCAAATGAAAAGAGACCCCCTACATGGACGCGCGTTTCTTCTAAAAGCAAATAGCCCACGCATATGGGTTCGGCGGGGGAAGGACACCGCCATGCGGTATCCTCCCCCCGTGTGTTGCGCTTTAGCGGCCCGGCCTAGAACAACCGCAGCGTCTCCGGTTGCGGCTGCTGTTCCGCCTCCGCCTCTCCCTCAGTGGTCGCGGCCTGGGCCGCAGCCTGCTGGCGGCGGTTCCGCTGCCGGGGCGGTGGCGCCGGTTTCACGTAGGCCGGGTGCATGGGTTCCTCCTCCCACCGGGCTTTCGCCCGGGCCACCACCGCCGGGAACTCGTCGGCCAGCCCGAAAAGGTCCGGGTCGTCGAAGACTTCGATGTGCGGGTCCGCCGAGGGCTGCTGCACTCCGATAATGGCGCGGCCTCCCCGGATGGATAGCACCACCTTCAGCTCCTCGGAGCCTTCCGTCTCGGCAGCAGCGGGCTGCTCCCCACCGGCATCGGCATCATCGGCAACGACGGGTTCTCCAGCGTCGGCTTCCGCGTCGCCGTCCAGCCCATCGGATGTTTCCAAGTCGCCCACGTCGTCCGTGACTTCTCCGGCGGGAAACTCTCCGTCAGCGTCGGGTTCCTCAGCGATGGTTTCCACGTCGGCGTTCTCCCCGGCAACATCGACAGCCGAGTCGTCCGGCGTTTCCTCGGTCACGCCGCCGAACAAGAACTCTTCTACGTTCACCACGTCCGAAGCATGGTTTCCCGTTTCGTTGTCGTCAGTCATGGTATCTCCCTCTCTGATTTCCCCATGGTGCGGCAAGCCTTCCCGTGACCCGCTCTTGATCTCGCCCAGGGTCCTCGGATGCCAGTAAAGGTCGCGCTCCACGGCGGGAACGTCGCCGAACACCGTAGTCTCGGCCAACTCGGTGAGGTCGAAGTAGCCCAACTCCCGCTCGAACCCATCCACCAGGCCGAAGCACTGGCCGGTTTCCGGGTCCATCTCGGTGATGAACCAGGTCCAGTTCGAGTACGGGGAAAACAGTTTGGCGTGGGCGAGGACGGTGTCGTAGTCCGGGGCGTTCTCGTTGGCGTAGATGGCGGGAATGGTCTCGGCGACCTTCTCCGTCATCAGCTGGTGGCCCCGCTTGCCAGCGTGCTGGTCCTGCCACACGGTCGTGGCGGTTCCCTTTTCGTCAGTCATGGTTTCGTTCTCCTTGTCGGTAGTGTAAGTATCCTTGCTTGCGCCGTTCATCCGGCTTCGGTGCGGCCCACCAGCCGGGCCACCGCCTCGGGGGTGACGTAGCTGGGGCTGACCGTGCCCTGGTCCATGTCCAGGTAGAGGGACAGGAAGGGGCAGGTCCCCGCCACCATGCGCCGGACCACCTGCAAGACCAGCGACGCCATCATCTGGTTGATGGTGGGGTCCTGGTCGGTCAGGTCCAGCGCCGCCGCGCAGTCCACGTCGGGCGGCCTGGTTGAAACCGCCGTCAGCAGGTCCGGCCGTTGCAGGGTGGGCGCCGGTGCCAGGTGGCAGGTGTCGCCGGTGAAGGGCGGTTCCTCCAGGAACACCGGCTCAGCGACGTTCCCTATGAGCACCTGGCCCCAGTTGGTGTCGTTGCCGGCGTCGATGAGCCAGCGGCAGGGGTCTCCCGGCAGGCACTCGGCCATGGCCCGCCTTGCGGCGGCGTTGTCGGCGCAGCCGATGACCAGGCCGTCATGTTGTGAGAGGCCGGGGTAGCGGCATTCCTCCTCACGGAAGGGATAGACCGAGTAGCCCACCGGCCGGTTGTAGGCTTGGGACAGCCGGTCGGCCAGGGCTTTGCTTTTGAATTTGCCAACATCGTCTGCGTAAAAATTCTGGCGGAGCAGGTTGTGGGGTTCCACCCGGTCGTGGTCCACCAGCACGATGGTGGCGTCCCGGCCCTGGAAGAGGCGGCAGAGGCCCTCGGCGACGAAGCCGCCGGTGCCGCCGCAGCCGACGACGGTGATCCAGGGGTTGTCCAGCAGGAACTCGTTGTCCAGGTAGTAGGGCATGGTCTGTTACCTCCTTATGGGTAGGTGGTTCGGTGTTGGCTCGGTTTCTTTGCCCGCGAACACCTGCTGCCAGTCCAGCGGGGCGAAGTGGCCGTAGATGCCGAGGCGCAGGGTCAACTCTGGCGCAGGCGTGTCCAGGCGTCCCACCACGCCGTAAATCCTGAAGCCCTGCTCGTCCAGGTCGTCGGTGGCCGAGAAGAAGGCCCGGTGGCGGGCGTGGGAGTGAAACTCGGCGATTAAGCCGCCGGGGGGCTGGTAGGAGAGGGTTGAACCCGTTCCCTCCTGCGGTGGGACCACCAGCCAGTAGGCGTGGCCGTCCCAACGGATGGCGAAGAACCGCTCGGTGTCCGGCGCGGCCAGCATCCATGCCAGGCCCAGCTCGAAGACATGGGCCGGTATCCGGCCGTGGGCCAATTCCAGCTTTTCGGATACGGGGGCCAGCCCCCGCACCTCGGCGGGAGCCACCAGGACCCGCGCCGTCAGGTGGGCGCTCTCCGACTGGACGTAGAGGCCGCCCGAGCCGAGCACGTAGTCATATCCCACGCCGTGGAAACCGGAGAGGCCGGAAGGATGGTTCACCAGGTAGCCCACCGGCGCGGGCGCCGCGCTAGTAATAGTCGCGTCTCCCTTCGGAGACCGCCATGACGCGGCCCACGGTGCATTGGGGAACCAGGTCCTCAACCGGGTAGTCAGCCTGTCCATCCAATTCCTCCCATAGCGCTTGCAGGTTGTCCGGGTGCTTCTTCGACCGTTCCCTGGTATCTCCGGTAAGGGAGAAGAAGGATTCGGGTATCCGTCCCACCGCCTCGGGGAAGCGGTGGCTGCCGGGACAGGTCCGCCCGTCCCGGAAGACGTTGAAGGCCGGGGCGCGGTAGAGCTGCTGGCCCGTGTCCGTGGGCCGTTCCAGGGCGGCGTACACCCAGGGCGCCCTTGCCGGAGAGCAGACGAAGACCAGCCCCGGCATGGGAATCCTTAGACGGGCGGGAGGCTGGAATGCCTCCCGTTGCAGTGCCACCGGCCAGACCTGGGGCGGACGCCACAGGGCCACCACCTGGCCGGTCTCCCCCTGGCTCCACCAGAGGGCGTTTTCGGGCAGCAGCCCCGAGGCGAAGCCCAGGTGCCGGGTGAACACATTGGCGATCTCGTCCGCCGATACGGTCCTGACCCAGGTGCGGTCGCCCTCGAAGCCTCGCAGGAGCACGGTTTCCTGGTAGACCTCCAGTTGGACCTGGAGGGTGTCCCGGGGCAGATCGTCCCGGACCGGCAGGGACCACTCGGTCCGGTGAGTGTCATTAGTCGTCATCATCGGTTTCCTCCCTTTCTTGAATGGGCAGCCGGGGCAGGATGAAGTCCAGCAGTTCGGCGAAGCGGCCCGACAGGTCCTGTTCCAGCCAGTCGGCCAGCGCAGTAACCGAGTCGATGAGCCGGTCGGCCTTGCGCCACTCCTCACTGCCTTCCTGGATGATTTCGTCCTCCCAGGGGTCGCAGAAGCCGTCGTAGTCGCCATCCTCGTAGTTGTGATCCAAAAAGAAGTTGCCGGTCTCGGCCCGCACCCAGGCGGCGGCCTGGGCCGCGCCCGCGTAGCCGGTTTCATCGACGGCTTCGCTCAGACCCTCCAACGGAATGCCGCCTCTCGGAATCCGCTCCAGGGTCTCCTGGGGGATGCGCTGGGCGGCGCACTCCAGCCAGGCGGTGCGCAAACCGCCGGGTTCGTCGTAGCAGGCGTCGGGGGGTTGGGCCAGCAGCGCCAGGGCCGAGATACCCTCCCGGTAGCCGTCCCACATCTCGTGGAGGCCGTCGTAGCCGAAGCCCATCAACTGGAAGGGGATGCCCCGGCGCAGCCAGGTGAAGGGCGGGTCCTCCCCTTCCTCCGCGAAGAACTCGATGAAAGGGGCGTAGAGGGGGAAGTGGCGTTCCTGGAAGAGCCGGGCGAAGTTTTCCAGCTTGGCGCCCAGGTCCGGGACGGCCAGCGCCGCCTCCGCGTCTTCGGGAAAGAGGCGGCGCACCAGGCCGGTGAACCAGGCGTAGTCCTCGGCGCAGCCCAGCCGGGCGATCAGCTCTTGCAGCGACGGCGGACGCCGCAGGAGCAGCCCGGCCACCTCGCTCAGGAGCGGCAGGGCCGCAGTTGCCATTTCATCGCTCCCAGGAGCCGCCGGGTGGCGGCGGCGTAGTCCTGGGCCTGGGTGCAGGCCAGTTCCACCTCGGCCTGCCGGGCCGCCGCCGCGCCCAGGTCCAGCCCGCCGTCGGGCAGGGTGAGCTCCGCCGTGAGCTCGATGATGCGGAGGTCAGCCGGCGGCGTTGCCGCCAGCAGACCGGCCAGGGTGTGGTTGTCCATTTGATTGCCTCCCTAGCTGTGGGCAACGGAGAAGGCGCCCTTGGTGCCCACCCGCCGCTGGAACTCGAATATGGTGTCCTCGCCGCGAGTGGTCTCCTTCACCGAGGCGTTGGCGATCTCGCCGTAAAGGTCGGCCAGTACCGCCTTCACCTGCTCCACGCTCATTTCGGGGTCCGGGTCGGGGAACTCGCGGTCGTCATAGACAAAGATGCGTGCCATGATTTTTCTCCTTGCGTTGGTTGTCGTTTGGGTTAGCCTGGCGCGGCGTTCCGTCGAGGAACGCCGTTATGCGAAGAGGGGACGCCGCTCATTCGGCGGCGTCCCCCTTCGTCGGTTGCTGATTGGCGGTTGCGGTCTAGCGCCCCGCGCCCACCGGCTCCTTCTCCCGTTCCTGGTCCAGCGCCCACTGGAACAGGGAGGCGGCAGCGGGCTTGGCCTTGCCGTTCCGTCCCCGGGGCTGGGTCGGTTCCTCGGCCAGGAACTCGGCCCAGGAGAAGAGGGACTGCTGCCCTTCGGCGGGTTCCTCGTGGTGGCCGTTCCCGTTGCTCCCGTTTCCGGTAGAGGGCAGACCGTTGGCAAGGTGGCCGTTGCCCAGGACCAACTCCTCCGTCGGCACCGGGGCGTCGTGATGGCCGTTGCCGTTCCCGTTGACGTGGACTTCTACTGTCACCGGCGCAGGCTCCGGTTCCGGTCCCACCGCCTGCCAGCCGTCGTCCACCAGGAACTCCTCGGCGGCGGCCTCGGCGTTCCGGGCCTGGGCGAACACCGCTTCCAGGGTCTCGGCGTCCTCCTGGGCGTCCCCGCTGACCACCTGCCGGGCCAGGGCCATCATCAGGTCGTCCCCGTCGTCGCCGTAGGCGGCCAGCCCCTCCTCGGGCAGCTCCCCCTCCACCGCCAGGGACGATTGCAGCTTCTTGGCCACCAGCTTCAGGGCG
>JAPPLU010000027.1 GCA_028874075.1 Chloroflexota bacterium | reverse complement strand
TTGTCTTCGTTTGTTTACTCTATCCCTTCTCTGCCAAGATACAAGGGTGAGCGGGAAAATAACCAACCGGCCGTAGATGCCGGTGTGTTAGTCTTCCACTTCCACGATCATCTCAATCTCTATGGGCATATTGCCCGGGAGGGTGCTCATGCCCACGGCGGAGCGGGCGTGGCGCCCCTTTTCCCCGAAGAGTTCGACCAGCAGGTCGGAGGCCCCGTTGGCCACCTGGGGGGTCTGGGTAAACTGCGGCGCGGCATTGACCATGCACAACAGCTTCACCACCCGCTTCACCTTGTCCAGGTCGCCGATTTCGCCCTTCAGGTTGGACAGCAGGTTCAACATGGTCAGCCGGGCGCAATCGTAGCCCTGCTCAATGGAAATTTCCGCTCCCAGCTTCCCCACGTGCAGCAGGCCGCCATCGGGCAGGCCGGGACCCGTACCCGCCGTGTACACCAGGTTGCCAGTCCGCACTGCCGGCACAAAATTGCCCACGGCGGAGCCGCGCGGTTCGGTAAGCTGGTAGCCCATTTCATTCAGCTTCTTTTCGATTTCCGGCATTGTCTTTCTCCCTTTCAGTCTTTCGGGGCCTGTCGTCAATTTATTCCGTCATTCCCGGCCCCTGAGCCGGAATCCATGCGCTTAGTGGCGAATGTTCCGACACCAGACGCTGGTGTTAGATTCCGGCTTTCGCCGGAATGACGAAATCTCGCCATTTTGGCGACACACCCCAGGGAAGTGTTCCCTTTTTTGTGATTATTTTCTGGAATCCAGGGCAGCCCTTGCGGCTGCCCCTGCAAAGTACAGGGTGTTATGGGCTTTGCTCAGGGCAGGTTTACCTGCGAAATCCAGGCAGGACGGTTGCCCAGCGGTATGGTAGCCACCCGGCTCAACTGCCCCGTGTTGCCGTCAATGGCGAAGGTGGCCAGGTTGCCGGACTCCACCCCGGCGGAGTAGAGGAACTTCTCCCCGGGGCCCACGGCCAGGGCGTTGGGGACGGCTTCGGCTTCCACCCTGCCGTTGGCGCCCAGTTCTCCCGAGGCAGCATCCACAGTGAAGCAGGCGATGGTGTTATGGCCCCGGTTGGGGGCGTACAGGAACCTGCCGGAACCGGTTACCTGGATCTGCGAGCAGGTGTTTCGCTCGGTGAAGTCTTCGGGGATGGTGGGGACCGTCTGGAACTGGGTCAGGGTGCCGCGGGCTGCATCCAGCCGGTAGGCGCCCACGCTGCTCCCCTGCTCGTTGGAGAAGTAAAGCACGTCCCGGGACGGGTGGAAACAAAAGTGGCGGGGGCCGTGAAAGCCGTCGGGTTCCACCTGGGCCGGAGAGTTGGGTTCGATCTGACCCGTGCTTTCGTCGAACCGGTACTGGTAGATGCTGTTGGGACCGTTACCGGCGATGTGGGGGACGAAGGCGTAGGTGTTGGTGGGGTCGGTCTGCATGCAGTGGGCGCCAGTGGCCGTCTCAATCCACACTACAGGTTCACCGCCCACGGAACCGTCGTCGCCGATGGGGTGGACGCCCACGTGCGCGCCCTGGTAGTAGGCAGACAGAACGTAGCCGCCCTTCCGGTCGGTGTTGATGTAGGTAGGGTTGAACTCCAGGGCTATCCGGCCGGTGCGGGTCAGGTCGCCGTTGGCCTGGTTGATAGCGTAGCTGATGAGCTGGGGGTCTTCCCGGCAGCCGACGTACAGGTTGCCCCCGTCGGGGCTGACGGCCATGGTGAAGGGGCCTCCGGCCACGGCCAGGTCGCGCTGGTGGGACAGGGCCCCCGTGTCCGGGTCAACGGTGAAGGTGGTAATTTTGTCGTCTTCCTGGATGGCTATATACATGTAGTGGGTCATGGTACTCTCTCCTATCCTGCGGTTGAATCGGGATTAAGCCAGGCTGGGGACCTCGGTGGTGGTCAGGTATCCGGATATTCAGCCAGGAACTCGCGCATTCGGGCCACGCACCACTCCGGGTAGATGGCGTTGATCCCGTGGCCCAGGCCAGGGTAGGTTGCCAGGCGGCAGTGGGGCAGTTCTTCGGCCATGAACTGCTGCTGGTCCAGGGTGGACGTGGGCGACTCTTCGCCCGACAGCAGCAGCGTGGGGGTTGCAACCTCCTTAAGGTATGGCCGGAAGTCCAGGGTTTCCAAGTAGGCCTGGAGTTTGCGGCCGATGGAGGGCGTAGTACGGTCCATCTCCGAAATGTACCATTCCTTCATTCCCTGGGGCGCCGCCCGGGTGTCCAGGCGGTTGTCGATGGTGGCAGTGGACCAGGCCCCCACACTTCGGTTCAGGGCGGCATTTTCCGCGCTGCCCGGATCCGCGCGGCCACGGCGGGGCAGGCGGCATGGCGTATTGCACAACACCAGGGCTTGAACCCGGTCTGGGAAGGCGTGAGCAAAGCTCAGGCCAAGAATACCGCCGAAAGACTCCCCCATGTAGACCACACGATCTATCCCCTGGCTGTCCAGGATGGCGTTGAGGTCCGCCATGAAAGTGTCCAGGAGGGGCTCGTAGGCCTCTTCGGCCATGGTTGACCGGCCCATGCCGCGCAGGTCCGGGCGCAGGACACGGAACTCTCTCGCCAGCAGGGGCACCCAGTTGTACCAGAACCTGCCGCTTCGGGAAAAACCGTGCTGCAGCAGGACGGTGGGAGCCGGCTGCCACGGATCCGTGAAATCATCGTCATAATAGTGCAACTCCAATCCGGGAGCCACGCTTAAGTTTGCCATGCCTTCACCTGCCACCTGTCGCTTGCTCGTTTACCGGTTGATAGAGGTAAGTACCGGCCGCTTCGAGACCCGCCGAACCGTAACCAGCCTTCAGCGGTTCCTCCTGGTTCGATTTTCGGCCAGTGTAACAGATATGTGGTGGTTGTCGGCCTGATTTGCAGGTATCCGCAACAGAACCCGCTCTTGCCGCCGGAGGAGCCTCGAATGCTGCTGGCGCGGGAGAAACCGGCTGCCAGGTCCAGGGAAATCGGTTTCCCGCAAGTCAAGGTATGTCATAATGGGGCACAACCGGAGAGTCCGGTCAGTTTCGACGGCGGGAGGGCCAGCCATGCTCGTCCGGAGAGGAATCATCCAGACCGTGCTGGGAAACGGCGAAGATGGCTGGGAAGGGGACGGCGGCCCAGCCCTGGAGGCGGCCTGCCAGCTTCCCTACGCCTGCGAGTTTGACCCCCAGGGCAACATGGTCGTCTGCATGGGACGGCAGCATCTCATCCGCCGCATGGACGCGCAGACGGGCATCATCACCCGGGTGTGCGGTAACGGCGAGGCGGGTTATGCCGGCGACGGCGGTCCGGCCCTGGACGCCGTTATCAACCAGCCCTACGGCCTGGCCATTGACGGCAACGGCAATATCTACTTCGCCCAGCGCTTCGATCCGGCGGTGCGCAAGATTGACGCCCGAACCGGCACCGTCTCCACCATAGCCGGCACTGGCGAGTTCGGCTACAGCGGCGACGGCAGGCCGGGCAACGAGGCCATGCTCAGCGAACCCAACGACCTGTTCCTGGACGGGCAGGGCGGGCTGCTGATTGCCGACATTCAGGACCAGCGCATCCGGCGGGTGGACCTGGCCACCGGAATTATCACCACCTTTGCGGGCACGGGAGAGAAGTCCCGCGCCGGAGATGGTCGGCCGGCTGCCGAGGCCAGCCTGATGGGCCCCCGCGCCGTCTGCATGGACCGGCAGGGCAACGTGTACGTGGCCGAGCGGGAGGGCAACGGGGTACGCCGCATTTCCCCCGACGGCATTCTGACCACTATCGCCGGGGCCGAGTCGGTCTTCGGCTACAGCGGCGACGGCGGCCCGGCCCTGGCCGCCACCTGGGGCGCGCCCAAGGCAATGCGGTGCGACCTGGAGGACAACGTTGTCGTCGTGGACACCGAGAACTTCGCCGTCCGGCGCATTGACCCCCGCACCGGCATCGTTACCACCATTGCCGGAGGACGGGAGGGCGGCGAGGGTGACGGCGGGCCCGCCGTGAAGGCCGGCCTGTCCCGCGCCCACGGCTGCGGCATCAGCGCCGATGGCAATTTGTACATTGCCGACACCCACAACAACCGGGTAAGGATGGTCGGGTTGTAGGCCGCGACCTTTGGGCAGACCATCTCTTGCCATCAATGTACAATGGCCGGAACCATCCGGCCATCGCGGGGACAGTGAAGCATGAGGACAGGGGCTGATTACAGGGAAAGCCTGCGCGACGGGCGCAACGTGTGGGTGGTGGGCGAAGGCCCGGTGGAGGACGTTACCACTCACCCGGCCACGGCGGCCATGGTGGAGGAGTACGTGGCCTGGTACGACCGCCACTTTGACGCGGAATGGCAGGATACGCTGCTGACGCCGCCCAATAGCAACGGCCAGCGCCACCCCCTGGCCCTTACGCCGCCGAAAACATCCGACGACCTGCGTCGCCTGGGCAGGGCCATCAGCGCGGTGCATTACCTGACCGGCGGCAATATGACCCACACCCCGGGTTACGGCGCTCTGATTGCCCTGGGCATGCTCAATGTCCTGAAGCGGCTAGACTATTCGGCGGAAGACATTGCGGCGGCGGAGACCTATCGGGAGTCGCTGGCCGAAACCGGCCGGTTTCTCACCTTCGCCGGTGGCGGTCCACTCATCGGAACCCGGCTGCGGGAGGACGAGAATGACCGGGCGGCCATGAAACTGGTCAGCGAGACAGACGAGGGTGTCGTCATATCCGGCAAGGTACAGATGCACACCAGCACGCCCTTTGCCGAGGACCTGCTGATCACCAGCCGGACGGAACTGCCGCCGGGCAGCGGCCGGCACCTGTGGTTTATCGTGCCCGTGAACGCCCCGGGTCTGCGGGTGGTGTCCCGCCGCATCGCTGCCAGGCATCCCAATCCCTTCCTTTCGCCCCTGAGCAGCCGGTTTGACGAACTGGACTCCATGGTCTGGCTGCAGAATGTCTTCATCCCCCGCCACCGGGTCTTCACCGGCGAACCCATCAACCGCAACACTCGCCACGCGCTGGTATCCTGGCTGTTGTGGCACCACAGTTACGGGTGGCTGGCTAAGGCGGAACTTTCCCTCTCCATCGCCCTGGCCTTGGCCGAAGTAATGGGCCTGAAGGAAACCCCCCAAACCGTGGACCAACTGGTGGAGATGACCGTCAACGTCCAGACCACCCGTACCTGCATGACGGCGGCGGAACTGGAACCGGAGACGACGGCCGGCGGTCACGCCCTGCCCAACCAGCTTCACGTGGCGGCGGCGGGCATCAACACCCTGCGGGTGCGCCAGCGCATGGGCGAAATCCTGCGCGCGCTGCCCGGTTCGTCGCTGGTCAACGCCCCCGCCGACACCGACTTCGCCGACCCTGCCATGGCCGCCGAACTGGAGGATGCATTTGGCGGGGGCGGCTATACGGCAATGCAGCGGGCCGCGCTGCTGCAACTGGCCTGGGACCAGGTGTCGTCGGGCCTGGACGGGCGGGAGGCAGTCTTCGAACTTCACGCCAGCGGTGGGCTGGCAGCCTGGCAGCGCCGGCTGGCGGCCTGGTTTGAAAGGTACACCGAACTGGCCAACGGCGTGAATAACTTCGTGCAGGTGGAGCTGCCGCATCTGGACCTTTCGAGCCTGACGGAACTGCCGGCGCCGCCGCGCAGGATGCCCCAGGCGACGCCCAGGGCGTGAGGGGTTGGGCAATCTCATCTTGACGAAATATCATTCTGAGCCTGGCGAAGAATCTGAACACCGCCCCACAAGGCGACTCTTGGCCCCGCAACCTGGCGGAGAGGCAGGATTTTAGGCCCTTCGACAGGCTCAGGGCGACATGACATTCAAGTCGCGAAGATTTGCGGCCTGTATCGTAAATTGAGATTGAGATTGCCCTGCCAACCTGACTTTCCCCCGTCAAATGGGGAAGGATTTTTGAGCTAATTCCATAGCCTGCCGATAACCTTAAACGGGAAGGTGTTGCCATGACCACTACTGAATCGCAGCAAGCCCACGCTCCATCCATGCCCCCGGAACTGCTGGGCGCGGTGCGGTGGCGGTGCATTGGCCCGCCCCGGGGCGGCCGGGTGGTGGCCGTGGCCGGCGACCCGGTAAATCCCATGGTCTTCTACTTCGGCGCCTGCGCCGGCGGGGTGTGGAAGACCACCGACGGCGGCACCTACTGGGACAACGTTTCCGACGGCTACTTCAACACCGCGTCGGTGGGTGCCATTGCCGTCGCTCCGTCCGACCCCAACGTCATCTACGCCGGTATGGGCGAGTCCTGCATCCGCGGCGACGTTACCTACGGGGACGGGGTGTACAAGTCCACCGACGGCGGCCAGACCTGGACCAACATGGGCCTGTCCGACACCCGCCACATCTCCCGGGTGCGGGTCCATCCCGCCGACCCGGACGTGGTGTACGTGGCGGCCCTGGGCCACGCCTACGGCCCCAACGAGGAGCGGGGCGTGTTCCGCTCAACGGACAGGGGCAAGAACTGGGAGCGGGTGCTGTTCCGCAGCGAGAATGCCGGCGCGGCGGACCTGTCCCTGGACCCCAACAATCCCCGCATCCTGTACGCCGCCATCTGGGAGACCCGCCGGACGCCCTGGAGCCTGATCAGCGGCGGGGAAGAAAGCGGCATCTTCAAGTCGGTGGACGGCGGCGACACCTGGACCGAGATTACCGACAACCCCGGCCTGCCCGACGGACTCAAGGGCCGCATCGGCGTGGCCGTGTCTCCCGCCAAGTCCGGGAGGGTGTGGGCCACCATCGAGGCGGAGGACTGCGGCCTGTATCGCACTGACGACGGCGGCAATACCTGGGAACTGGTGAGCGACAACCGGGACCTGCAGGGGCGGCCCTGGTACTACCAGCACGTCTTTGCTGATCCGCAGGATGCGGACACGGTGTGGATTCTCAATTACCAGTGCTGGAAGTCGGTGGACGGCGGGCGCAACTTCAACCGGGTTACCACGCCCCACGGCGACGACCACGACCTGTGGTTTGACCCCAACAATCCCCTGCGGATGATTGAGGGCAACGACGGAGGGGCCTGCGTCAGCTTCAACGGCGGGGAAAGCTGGTCCACCATCTACAACCAGCTTACCGGCCAGTTCTACCACCTGACCACCGACAACCGCTTCCCCCACCGGGTGTACGGCACCCAGCAGGACAACACTGCCATCAGCGTGCCGTCGCGCACCCACAAGGGGGCAATCCCCTGGGGCGACTGCTACGTGGTGGGCAACTCGGAGAGCGGTCACATCGCCCTGCACCCCGACGACCCGGACACCGTAATTTCCGGGGCTATCGGCAGCTCCGCCGGGGGCGGTGGAAATATGCTCCACTACGATCACGCCACCGGGCAGGTGCGGATTATCACCGTATGGCCGGAACTGTACTCGGGCTGGGGCGCGAAGGATATGAAGTACCGGTTCCAGTGGACTTATCCCATTATGTTCTCGCCCCACGACAACAATACTCTTTACGTGGCCGGCAACCTGGTGTTCCGCTCCACCGACCTGGGGAGCAGTTGGGAGGCTATCAGTCCGGACCTGACCCGCCACGACCCTTCCACGCTGGAACCGTCCGGCGGCCCCATTACCAAGGACACGTCCGGGGCCGAAATCTACGCCACCATCTTCGCTTTCGTGGAGTCGCCCCACCAGCAGGGGGTATTCTGGACCGGTTCCGACGACGGGCTGGTGCACCTGTCTCGCAACGGCGGGGCGACGTGGGAGGCGGTAACGCCGCCGGACCTGCCGGAGTGGTCGCTTATCTGCATGATTGAAGTCTCGCCCCACGACCCGGCCACGGCCTACATTGCGGCCACCCGTTACAAGCTGGATGACACGCGTCCCCTGCTATACAGGACTACCGATTACGGGCAGAACTGGACACTGATTACCAACGGCCTGCCAGAGGACGACTATACACGGGTAGTGCGAGAAGATCCCGTTCGTCCCGGCCTGCTGTACTGCGGCACCGAGACCGGGGCTTACGTGTCCTTCGACCAGGGCGACTCCTGGCAGACGCTGCGGGCCAATCTGCCCGTAGTCCCCGTGTACGACCTTCAGGTCAAGGAGGACAACCTGGTAGCCGCCACCCACGGCCGGGCCTTCTGGATACTGGACGACCTGACCCAGCTTCGCCAGCTTGACTCGTCTCTAAGCGGCAGTAGCTGCCGCCTGCTGCAACCTCGGGACACCTACCGCGTCCGGTCGCCCTTCCGCGACCGCAAGCCCGCCACCGGCAAGAGCTACCGCGCCGGCCTGGGCGCGGACGTTACTTACAGCGAGTCCCTGGGCCAGCACGGCGAGGTTGTGCGCAAGGTGTGGGACGCCGGGGAGAACCCGCCGGATGGAGTGATAATACACTACTACCTGAAGGAGGCGTCTGAGGAAATAACCATCACAATACTGGACGGAGACGGTGGGGAAATAAGGAGTTTCTCCAGCAACTCGCCGGATGCAGCGGACGAAAATCCGGAACCAAGGGCGCCGGCCGATGGGGGGATGAACCGCTTCGTCTGGAATATGCGCCACCCCGCGGCGACCAAGGTACCCGAGGACAAGACGACAGAAGATTCGCTGGTTGGCCCCCTGGCCCCCCCAGGGGAATACCAGGTAAGGGTGCAGGTGGGCGACGAGACGCAAACCCAACCCTTCAGCATCCTCAAGGACCCCCGTGTCTCGGCCAGCCAGGAAGACCTGGACGCCCAGTTCCGGTTCCTGGTGGAGATTCGGGATAAGGTTTCCGAGACCCATGACGGCATCAACCAGCTACGCCGGGTGCGCCAGCAGGTGGACCAGTGGGTGAGCCGGGCGCAGGGCCACCCGTCGGAGGAGACGGTGGCCGATGCGGCGGAGGCGGTGAAGGAAAAACTCAAGGTGATCGAGGACGAACTAATTCAATCGGCATACCGGGGCGCCCGCGACCGGCTGGATATGCCCACGCGTTTGAACCGCAAGCTGGCCGAACTGACCGCCGTGGTGGCCACCGCCGACTTCGCGCCCCCGCAGCAGGCTCGCCAGGTTTTCGAGTACCTGTCCGGCGAAATCGACGTACAGCTAACCGCCCTGCAAGCAGTTGTGGATGAGGACGTGGCCCAGTTCGCCAACCTGGTAAGGGACTTGGACATTCCGGTTATTGCGACGTAGGGAGCTGAAGCTATTGTCTAAGTTGTTTTACACAGGCAAAGGATGATGAAAATGGTAACCGTAACCACAACGATTGAAGTGGGGGACCCCCAGGGGCGGAATTTCAGGGAGATTGAACTGGAAGTGGATACCGGATCTACATATACGGCATTGCCCCGGGCAATGCTGGAATCGCTGGGAGTGCCGGTTAACCGGACTGAGCGGTCGCGGCTGGCCGACGGTACCGAACAGCCAGTGGAAGTAGGGTGGACCCAAATCAGGGTAGCCGGCAAACAGATTGCCACGCCCGTTATTTTCGCCGAAGAGGGAGAGCCCAGCCTCTTGGGCGTGGTCACCCTGGAAGACGCCGCGCTGGGAGTGGATCCGCTTAACAACGAACTGACAACGGTAACCATCAAGCGATATTAGAGGGGTTAGACAACTTCTTAAAGCCATAGTTCTTGAGCAGGCGGGAAATGTGGCTAAGGGTTGCGGGATTTGGACATTCCGGTTATTGCGACGTAGGGGAGACGATCCGGCCCAATCAGGCGCTGCTGTTATGGGTAACGCGGGCAATGGAAAACAGACAAGGATAGCGACTTACTGCAAACAACCGGGAACGGCCACAGGAGCAACGGAACCGCCGCGGGCGCCCGCGTGGTCACCTCACACCGCGCCCTGCCTCCAGTCGTGGCGGGGTTGCCAGGCCAGCAGCCTCCGTGCCTTTTCAGTGCTGATAACGCTGGCTGTGCCGACCAGCCCTTCCCGTATCTCCACCACGTCGCCAAAGTTCCTCTTGACCAGGTCAATCGTGGGCTCGTCGAACCGGGAGGAGGGCTGGGCCAGCATAAAGGCCTCGTATTCCTCTATCTCTGCGTCAAGCGCCAGCACGTGGGCCTCCGCCACGTCCCTGGCGTCGGCGTAGGCCCACATCACCAGGGTCAGGGGATTCTCCGGCGTGGGAGCGGGCCAGGGGAACTCCGCCTGTACCTCCGGCAGCGCCACGTTGGTAAACCGCAGACTGACCACCGTGGTGTCCGAGTTGCGGGCGATCATCCGGCCGATGTCCTCTCCCACCTGCTTGGACAGACCGTAGGGTTCGAAGGGCATCATGGGGTGTTCCTCGTCCAGGGGCAGGTAGAGGGGTACGAAGGCGTTCCCATCGTGGGCCCACCCCATGCCGAAAGCGCTGGAGGAAAATACCACCCGCCGCAGGCCCAGTTCCGCCGCAGACATCATGACGTTAAAGGTGCTGGCCAGGTTATTCTCAAAGATGACCCTGGGCTCTTCCCGCAACGGGCCGGGGATAGCTCCCATGTGCACGACTGCTTCCGCCCCCTGGAGGAGGTCTGCCGCCGCCGTGGCGTTACCCAGATCGCAGCGTACGAACTCCGTCGGCATATCTTCTGCGGCCAACCGGTCCGTCGCCAGGACTTCCCTGCCCTGGTCAACCAGCAACTGCACCACCCGGCGTCCCAGCCGGCCCGCCGCTCCGGTAACTACTATCATCATGCCCTCCGGGTTATCTTCAGGTGGTCCACTAATCCCGCTCGCTGCATCCAGGCAATTGGAATCGGGTTGCGGTCAAGTCCGGGCTTCGGTCAGCACAACCGCCAACGTCATTTGATCAACCAGGGGATATCCCAGGAGCTGCGGTGGAATACGGTCACAACTTCGCCAGTTTCTGCACCCGCTGGTTGGCGGTGTCTATCCCATAGATGCTGCCCTGGGAATCGGTGTAGACCTGATGGGCATTCTCGAAGGTCCGGCCCCGGGCCAGCAGTTCGCCGTCAAGGGTCAATATGCTGATGCGGGGAATCTGGTCCGTTACATACACCACCTGGTTGGCGTCGATGTGGACGCCCATAGGGCACTTGAAGTCGGTCCATTCCGCCTGGAACTCACCTTCCGCCGTAAACACCTGCACCCGGTTGTTCTCCCGGTCGGCCACATAGACCCGACCGTCCCCCGACACCCGAACGCTGTGGGGCACCCGGAACTGGCCGGGGCCGCTGCCGGGGCTGCCGAAACTGCCAACATAGTCTCCGTTGGCCGTGAACCGGTGAACACTGGAATTTCCGTAGCCGTCAGCGACGTACAGTTCCCCGGACGGGGCCACGCAAATGTCCGCCGGGTGGTTGAAGGGCGCCTGCATTGCGGCCTGGTGCCGGCTACCAAGGGTGCCTTGCAGATTGCCGGCGGTGTCGTAGAGCAGGACCTGGTGGGCGTCGCGGTCGGTGAGATAGACGGTATCGTCCGGGCCGACGTGGATGTGGTGGGCCTCCAGGGGAACGCCATCCCGGCGCTCCCAGGCGGTAAGGAAGTGCCCGTCGCGGTCAAAGACCAGCACCGGCGGCCCCTGGCGCTGGAACACGTACACCCGGTCCATGGAATCTACGGCCACGCCGCTGGGGCCCTGCAAGGACATACCGCGGGGAAGCTTTACCCAGTCCGGCTGGTATTCGTACCTGTAGTCACCCGCGCCTATTATCGGTGGCATTGCTTCCCCTATCGTCTGCACGGAAGTCTTGTCGGCGAAATCTTGCTCCTCTGCCGTCAATCAGCAGCCTTTAGTGTAGCCGGCAGGTGGGTCTCCCAATCGGGAATCTGCCGCTCCCGGGGCGAGGGCAGCAGCCAGGAGGACAGGAGGCCCATGGAGCTGAAGACGAGGGACATTATCAGCGGCGCCAGGTAGGTGCCGGTCAGGTCCCAAAGTACCCCCGCGCACACCGGGGCCATCCCCATGCCCAGGCCGTTGCCCAGGTTCTGCCAGCCGAAGAGACTGCCCTGGGGGACGTTCCCGTAGTACTGGCGGTTGGCGATGGGGAATGTGGGCACTTCGCAGCCCTGGCCGATGCCAAAGAGGATGGCAAACAGGTAGAAGGCCCAGGCTTCGTGGAAGAAGAATATGAGCAGCAGCGGGAAGACTTGCAGGGCCATGCCCAGAATCCAGACATTTCTGCTGCCCCAGCGTTCCGCCACGAAGGGCACCACGCCCCGGGTGACAATTCCGGCCGCCTGCTGCGCTATCAGTACCCCGGCCGCCACGCCAAACGAAAGGCCCCGGTCCACGGCGATGGCCACAATCAAGACGTTGATGATGTTGTGGCCCATGCACCCCCAGTAGTGGATGCCGATGAGGTTCCAGAAGGTGAAGGTGCGCCTGGCCTGCTGGATGAACACCTTGGCCCGCACCTTGGCGACCTCGTCTCCTCCCCGCCCCGTGCTGGCCCTCTGGATCGGTTCGTCTGCAGCAGCGCCCAGGGGACGCAATCCGATGACGGCAGGTCCGTTGTAAAAGAACCTGACCGTCAGGAGCAGCAGCACCCCGCCCGCCAATCCCGGAATCCAGAATATCCACTGCATTCCAAGCTGGCTGAAAGCCGCGCCTATCAGGAGGAGAAGAACTATCACGCCTGACCCCTGCAGCGACCACACGATCCCCATGGCAATGCCCAGGTGCTTTCTGAACCACAGCGAAACACCCGATACCGGCAGCACTGTGAAAATGGAGGTGGCGATGCCCAGGAAGACGCCGAAGAAGAGGTACAACTGCCACAGGTCGGTCATGATGCCGGTCAAAAGCATGCTGGCTATGAAGAACAGGGCCCCCAGCAGCAGGAGCTTGCGGACTCCGTACCGGTCGCCAAGAATCCCTATATAGGGACTAACCAGCCCCAGCACAATCCACTGGAGGCTGAAGGAAAGGGTCACCGCGCCGTAGCTCCAGCCGAATCCCCCGGCCGGGTCTGTGAGGTGCGGCACCAGGGCAGCGGCGGCGAACCGCATAGCCGACGTGATGAAACCCATCAGCCCGGCGAGGGCCACTATGACCCAGGCATAGTGAAGTCGTCCTTTGAGAAGCATAGGCGCCCTTGGGCAGGCAAAGATTGGAAAGGAACAGGTGCAGTATACACCCAAAGGAGACGTTGCTGAATTCGGGTTCTTTGTACAGTCGGGGAATTCGGCTCTTGAGAATTCCTCCAACCGCGGAGTGGCAGAGAATCTCTGTGTATCTCCGCGTGCCCTGCGTCTCTGCTGTTAGAAGTGCGCTGGTAAAGGAAAAGGGTTATAGAACGGTGCAAACGCAGCGCAATCGCCCGTTTTCACGGGTGTAAAATATCCTTAATAGTTTCTTGAAATTTAGCCCCTATATTCTTCCCAGCGACAGTCGCAATCCAGGGTTACGGCCCTGGCAGGTTCCCGAGGGAAAGCAGGAGCGAGGAGGCATTGCGGTGAAGTTTACAAGGAACAGAATTTTCATCTTGCTGGTGGCGGGAGCGGCGGTCCTGGGCATCGCCGGAGGCATTGCCGTGGCGGCCACCCTTACCACTGCCCACGCCCACGGCGGAGTTGGCTGGGGCAGCGGCAGCAGCGGGGACGGGACCAGCCTGGCCTCCCGTATCGCTGAAAAACTCAACGACGCTCTGGACCTGGACGAAGACATTACCGAGGCCCAGGTGCAGACCGCCTTCAACCAGGTTACTTCCGACCGCCAGGAGGAGAAACTGGAAGCAAAGCTGGACGACCTGGAGGTGGAGGACGCCACCAGGACGGAAATCCTGGACTGGTTTGACGACTATCCCTACGCCCACCTGGTCCGGTTCCGCACCATCGGCCTGGCCAGCTCCGACAACGTAACCAACTTCCTGGAGCGCCTGGTGGACAACGAGAGGATCACCCAGGACCAGTCGGACGGCATCCAGGGCTGGTACGACGACCGGCCCGACCTGCCCGACGGCCTGGAACGGTCGTGGCGGGGCCGGCACGGTCGCGGCGGCGACGGCGCGGGCACCTTCTTCCGTGGGCGGTTCGGCCGAGGCCACGATGGAGCCAATTCCTTCTTCAGGGGCCGGTTCGGTCGCGGCGGCCACGACGGCGCAGACACCTACTTCCGCGGGCGTTACCACCGGGGCGGTTCAGGCGAGGTTGCGGGCAGTTCCCTGTAGATGTCCGCCAAGTCAAAGTCTTTGCCCAATCGGGTCGTAAATCGGTTCGTGGTGAGCCTGTCGAACCATTTGGTATCGTCCCTTCGACAGGCTCAGGGCGAACGGGGTCATGTTCACTGTAGGAGAAATGAATGCTCGCTGGTCTAACCGCCGGTTCCGTGGCCGCCGTAATCGCGGTGTTGGTGTCGCTGCCGCTGCGTTCGCCCAGCGACACCCTGCTGAACAGTGCGTCGGTGGCGCTGGCGTGTTTGCTGGCGGGCCTGGCGGCGGGACTGCTCTGGCTGGCGGCGGGCCGGACTCCACGCTCAACGGTCTATTTCCTGGCGGCGTGGACGGTCCTGTTCGTACCGGCGGCCATCGCAGTGGTGCTATTTGGGCGGTCGCAGCTGGACCATTTCGTGGGCTTTGCGGCTCCCCTGGCGGCAATAGTTTATGTGGTAACCGGGGCATTGACCGTGGCCATTCCCCGCTGCCTTCCACGTTTAAGGTGGTGGCAGGCGGGGATCGCCGTGGCGGTGGCCCTGGTTATCGGCGTCGGCCTGGTCAACCAGACGGACCAGGAAAGCGGGCGGCTGGAACTGCCGCCACCGGGGTCTCAGGCAGTGCCCGTCGAGCCTTCCGTTTCCCCTGAAACTCGGGCCATATAGGCAATCATAGGAAAAGGGCAACAGGTAACTTATGAAGGCAATTCCACCTTGCATAAATCCGTCAGGTCAAATGTCCAGAATATCCTTCAAGGTCTGGTGCGCAGTGGCACTTCTGCTGCTGGCGCTGGCTTTGGCAGCATGCGGTACAAGCTCCGAACCTGCTCCGGCGTCGACGGTCGCCCCGCAAGCCGCGCCCCAGACCCAAGCCCAGGCGCCGGCCGCTGCCCCCACGGAAGCTGCCGTAGAGGCCGAGCCAACGGAACCGGCTGTGGAAGCGATGCCCCAACCCACGGAACAGTCCGACCAGCCGGAAGCGGCGGCCACCGAAGCTCCGGCTACTGCGGCAGCGCCCGCGGCGGAGATGCCCGAACCCACTCCCACTCCCACGCTCCTACCGGAAGCCACCGCGATGGCCGAACCGGAAATACCCGCCGGTGGCGGATTCGTCATAGGCGAGGGGTCCGAGGCCACCTTTACCGTCAACGAAAAGCTGGCCTGGCTGGACCTGCCCAACGATGCGGTGATGCGCACGGTGGGCATAGCCGGGACCATTCAACTGGACGGCCAGCCCTCGGTGATTGAGCTGGACCTACATTCAATGACCAGCGATTCCGATCGGCGGGACGGCTACGTGCGCAACCGGATGTTCCCCGACCATCGCACGGCCACCTTCACGGTGTCCGACCTGGGCGACCTGCCCGACCCCCTGCCCGAGGGGGAGGAGATCACCCGCCAGGTGGAGGGAGAACTTTCCATCAAAAGCGTGACCAAGCCCATTACCTTTGAGGTGCAGGCCCGGAAGGACCCGGACAAGCTGTTCGTGCTGGGCCGCACCACCTTCACCTGGGACGACCTGGAACTGCCGCCGCCCAACATCCCCGGCCGCATCGAGGTGAAGGATGAGGTGCAGGTGGAGGTTCTGCTGTCGGCAGTCCCCGAAAATGGTTCCTAGAGGGAGGTAGCCGCCTTGTCCAGCACCGTGCTGATAATTGAGGACGACCCCCATGCCACTGAACTGGTGCGGCTGTACCTGGCCAACGACGGCCACCAGGTTCTGTCGGCGGCCACCGGTCCCGAGGGGCTGGCCCGCGCGCGGGAGTCCCACCCCGACCTGGTGGTGCTGGACCTGATGCTCCCCGGCCTGGACGGCCTGGAAATCTGCCGCGAACTGCGGGCGGAATCGGACGTACCTATCGTGATGCTCACTGCCCGCGTGGAAGAAGACGACCTGCTGGCCGGCCTGGGCAACGGCGCCGACGACTACGTAACCAAGCCCTTCCGTCCCCGGGAACTGGCCGCCCGTGTCAAGGCCTTGCTCAGGCGCGCAGGACGGGAAGATTCCTTCAACTGTCTCCCGCCCGCCCCCGGAGGCGGCGAATTGGCCCACGGTCCCATCCGCATCAACCCGCGGCTGCAATCCGCCTACGTGGAGGACAAACAACTCTCCCTGACGCCCACCGAGTACCGCCTGCTGCTGCTGTTCCTGCGGGAGCCGGGCAGGGTGTTCTCCAGGGAGCAGATTATCGACCGGGCGCTGGGGCAGGACTTTGACGGCTACGACCGCACCGTCGATACCCACATCTACAGCCTGCGCCGCAAGCTGGAGGCGCCCCTGAGGGGAATCCGACACATACACACAATCTACGGGATGGGGTACCGGCTTGGCGATGCCTAGTTGGCTTGGAAGCCTTCAGTTCCGGCTCATACTTGCCTTCACCCTTACCCTGGCCCTGGCCCTGGGCGTGGTGGGGGTTCTGGTAAGCGTTGCCGCCGAAACGGAAACCGAGCGGTTCCAGGCGAGGAGCCAGGAATTTCGGGTAGGCCGGGTCCACCGGATGATTGCCCGTCGCTACGCCGAGGATATGGGCTGGGCCGGAGTGCAGCCTTCTCTTGAACAGGCCGGTACCTTCTACGGACGGCGGTTCGTGGTAACCGATGCCGAGGGACAGGTAGTCGCGGACTCTCACCCTTCGCGAGATAAGGTGCACCCCGGCAAGCGTCACAAGAGTCGATCGGCGCCCATAGTCCTGGAGGGAGAGGAGGTAGGCTCCCTGGTGCTGGTGGCCGACGGTGAAGGACCAAGCTCGGGGCGAGGTTTTTTTGGCCGGCCGCCGCCCTTCCTGTCGTCCCTGTCGTCAGACTCCGAACCGGCGGCGTCCACCGGCCCCGGCCCGTCGGGCGAACCGGTAGTATCGCGGGTAACTGCAACGGTCAACAAGGCCCTGCTCTGGACCGGGGTGGCCGCCGCCATCGGGGGCATACTGCTGATTGCCTTCGCGTCCCGTCGCATCCTGGCGCCTCTGCAGACCCTGGGAGGCGCGGCCCAGCGGCTGGGCGAGGGCGATTTGAGCCAGCGGGTACCCGCCTCCGGCCCCTCGGAAATACGCCAACTGGGCAACACCTTCAACACTATGGCCGAGAACCTGGAGGCGGCAGAGCAGCAGCGCCGGAACCTGACCGCCGACGTGGCCCACGAACTGCGCACCCCCCTGTCCAACATCCAGGGTTACCTGGACGCGGTGAATGACGGCCTGCTCCGGCCCGACGAGGCAACGATGGCCACCCTGCGCCAGCAGACCGCCCACCTGGTAACCCTGGTGGAGGACCTGCGCCTGCTGGCCCTGGCCGAGGCGGGGTCGCTGGTGCTGCACACCCGGCCCGAGGCGCTTCAACCCCTGCTGGAAGAATCGGTGGAAGCCTTCCGGCCCAGGGCCGACGCCAAGAACATCAGCCTGACTCTGGATGTGGCCGAGGGCCTGCCCGAAGTGGAACTGGACCGTACCCGCATTTCCCAGGTGGTGGACAACCTGCTGGAAAATGCCATCGTCAACACCCCGGAAGGCGGCGCGGTTACTGTCAGCGCATCCGGCAGCGCATCCGGCAGCGCATCCGGGGACGGTGAAACCGTCACGGTGGCGGTGGCGGACACGGGCCCGGGCATCGCCCCCCAAGACCTGGAGCGGGTATTTGACCGCTTCTACCGCATCGACCCGTCCCGCGCTCGGGCTACCGGGGGCGCCGGCCTGGGCTTGACCATTGCCGGCCAGTTGGTCGAAGCCCACGGCGGCTCCATGCGGGTCGAGAGCGAGGTGGGACAGGGCGCAACCTTCAGTTTTACCCTGCCGGTGCGGCAGGGTTCCTGAACGGAGCGCCACGGAACGAGGAAATGTAATGGAATCACTCTGGAACGCCATAAAGTCCCTGGCAATCTGGCAGATCCTTGTCCTGGTGGTGGTATTGTTCGGGTCGGCGGCCGGGGTGTATTTCGTCTATGTCGAACGGACTCAGCCCGAACCCACGGAACTGGCGGAAAACCAGCAGTTAATTCCCGTCCGCTACGGGGACATTGTCAACCAGGTATCCACCAGCGGCAACCTGACCTTTCCCGAAAGGGAAACCCTGCGGTTCGGCATTAAGGGCACCATTGGGGAACTCCTGGTGGAAGAAGGCCAGACGGTCGGCCTGGGGCAGGAACTGGCTCGGCTGGACGCACCCACCATCGCCACCCTGGAGGAGGCCGTGGCCCAGGCCCGGGTTGACCTGCTGGATGCCGAGGAGGCCCTGGTGGAACTGATGGAACCGGCCACCGAGGCCACCAGGTCCCTGGAACGCGCCGCCGCCGAGGAAGCGGTGGCCGATGCCCGCTACCAGGTGCTGCTGGCCCAGGATGCCCTGGCAGTGGCGCTGGACCCGGTGATACCCACCCTGATGGACGTGGAAGCCCAGAAGGAAGGCATCGCTTCCACCCAGCTATCCATCCAGACGATCCAGGAGGAGCGGGAGGACCTGCTGAATCCCGAGCTCCCCACCCACCGGGAAATCAAGGCCCAGGAGGAGCTGATCGCCGACGCCCGGGTGAAGCTGCAGGAAGCCATAGACGCCCGGGATGACCTGTTGAACCGAAACCTTCAGCCCGACTACGAGATGAACCTGGCCGAGGCCCTGCAGAAACAGGCGGACGCCGAGAAGGAACTGGCCGCCATCGAGCAGTCCCTGGCCGACCTGGCGCCGTCCCAGCGGGAGCTGGTGGAAGCCACCCAGGGCCGCTTGAAGGCGCAGATCGCCCTGGACGAGGCCAACCAGGCCCTGGAGGAGTTTCTTGATACCCACGGCTCTAACCTGACCAACCGGCGCATCGAGAAACAGGAGCTTGAATCCGACCTTTCCGCAGCGCAGGCCACCCTGTTCTCCCTGCAGGACGCCTACGACCGGGGCACCCTGGGCCTGGCCAGCAACATCGACCGCTGGCAGATTTACGCGGTGAACCTGGAAGAGGAACTGGAACAGGTGCGCTTCGGCATCGTCTCCCAGGTGGAGGAACTGGAGGCCGAAGTGGCCCTGGCGGAAACCGCCCTGCAGGAAGCTGACGACAATCTGGTCGAGGTGCGGCAGGGGCCTGATCCCGTCGAACGAGCGGCCCTGGAGGCCAGGGCCAAGGCCATCCACGCCAATATGGAAGTGGTGCAGCGGGACATCGCCGAACTGGAGCGCCCGGAGGTGGACGCCCAGGAACTGGCCCTCAGGGAGGCCCAGATAGTCCTGGCCGAAGCCACCGTCAACCAGGCCCTGGAAGACCTGGCGGAACTCATGGAGGAACTGTCCGAGACTCCCGATTCCCTGGCCCTGCAGCTCAACACCCGGCAGCTTGAACTGGCCCGGGTTACCCTGGCCCAGCAGCAGGCAGACCTGGCAGAACTGCTGGAAGACCGGAAGGCGGCTCCCGTTCCCCACGAGGTGGCCCTGCGGGAGCAGCAGATTGCCCTGGCCCTGGCGTCCCTGGCCCAGGCCGAGGAAGACCTGGCCGAACTGCTGGTGGAGCAGGCCGCGCCCCCCGACCCGCTGGAAGTGGCCCTCGCCGAGCAGAAGATTGTCGCCGGTAAGGTCCGTCTGACCACGGCGGAGGAGGAACTAAACGCGGCCATAATCACCGCCCCCATCACCGGCTACGTGGCGGAGGTCAGCGTGGAAACGGGGGACGCAGTGGAGGCCCGGGCGGCCATAATGGAACTGGTTGACCCCACCATTGTGGAAATTGACGGCATCGTGGACGAGATCGACGTCCTGCTGGTGGAGGTGGGTACTTCTGCGGAGGTAAGCCTGGACGCCCTGCCGGGGGTTATGCTGAACGGGGTGGTAACCGAAATTGCCGACGAGGCTGAAAACCAGCAGGGGGTAATCACCTTCCCCATCCGCATTCGGATGGAAGTACCCGAGGGAATCCGCCCCCGCGGCGGCCTGAGCGCTGTTGCCAACATAGTGCTGCAGGAGGAACGCAACGTCCTGTTGTTGCCGCAGCAGGCCCTGTACGGTTCCTTCGGCCAGCCCCTCGTTCGCATCCTTACCGACGGGGGCGTGTCGGAAATTCCGGTGGAACTGGGCAGCAGCGACGACTTCTGGGTGTCGGTGAAGGCCGGCCTTTCCGAAGGCGACCAGATAATTCTTGAAGGAGCGGACGTGGGCGGCGGTGATTTCAGCTTCCGCAACCTGCGCCGCGCCACCGGCGGCGGTTTCGGCCCCTCAAGGGGCGGCGGCGCACGCCGATAGGGACTCAACCTGCCCTTGGCCGGGGATGGACTTGCAGCCAGCTACCATCGAACTTAAAGACGTAACCAAGATATACCGGATGGGCGACATCGAGGTGGGCGCCCTGCGGGATGTTTCGGTTTCCATCCAGGCCGGCGAAATGGTGGCCATTATGGGCGCATCCGGTTCCGGCAAGTCCACAATGATGAACATCCTGGGCTGCCTGGACGTGCCCACTTCCGGAGCGTACCTGCTGGAAGGCGAGAACGTGGGGCAACTGGGCGACAACCGCCTGGCCGAAATCCGCAACCGCAAGATCGGCTTCGTCTTCCAGACCTACAACCTGCTGCCCCGCCTGACCGCCCTGGCCAACGTGGAACTGCCCCTGCTTTACGGCAACGGCCACGACCGGCGCCGGCGGGCAATGACGGCCCTTTCGCGAGTGGGACTGGCCGACCGGGTGAGCCACCGTCCCACCGAGCTTTCCGGCGGTCAGCAGCAGCGGGTGGGCATTGCCCGGGCCCTGGTCAAGGAGCCGAGCATCGTGCTGGCCGACGAGCCCACCGGCAACCTGGACAGCCAGTCCACCGAAGAAGTGATGGCCATCCTGCAGGACCTTAACCACCGGGAGGGCCTCACCGTCATCATAGTAACCCACGAGCCGGACATAGCCGCTGCCACCCGCCGCGTCATAACTATGCTGGACGGGCGTGTGGTAGACGACCACACCTTAGAATGAATCCCTTCGTTACTTTTCGCATATCCCTGGCATCGCTGGGCGCCAACAAGCTGCGCTCCGGCCTTACCTTGTTGGGCATCGTCATCGGAGTATCGGCGGTCATTTCCCTGATGGCCATCGGGCAGGGGGTGCAGCAGTCCATCACATCGCGCATCGAATCCCTGGGCACCAACCTTATCTTCGTCCAGCCGGGCGAATCCGTTCAGCAGGGAGGACTGGGAGGAGGGGCTGGCAGCGCCGCCACGCTCACCCTGGAGGACGCCTATGCGCTGGAGGATCCGGTATTCGCCCCCGCCGTCAAAGCCGTAGCTCCGGAAATACGCGCCAACGGCCAGGTTACCGCGGGACGCAACAACACCTTTGCCCAGATAATCGGTGTTACACCGGAGTACTCGGAGGTCAGGAACGCCCCGGTTGAGCAGGGTGAATTCATCGCTCAGGGGCACCTTAACAACTACTCCCAGGTCGCCGTACTGGGGCAGACCATCAAGGAAACTCTTTACGGCAACCGGGACCCGGTGGGCCAGCCCATTCGGATCAACGGCCGACAGTTCGAGGTTATCGGCACCCTTGAGAGCAAGGGTGGAGGCTTCTTCGGCAACCAGGACAACCAGATTCTGGTGCCCATCACCACCGCCTACTACCGGATCAGTTCCCAGCGAACCACCCACGGAGAGATCAGCGTCGATTCCATCAACGTGCAGATGCCCGACATCGGCGTAATGGACGAGGGGATGATGCAGGTTGCCACCGTGCTGCGCCTGCGCCATCACATCACCAGCGAGGACGACTTCATCATCACCAACCAGCAGGACACCATCGAGACCCTGCAGGAGACCACCAACACCTTCGTTATATTCCTGGGCGCCATTGCCGGCATATCCCTGCTGGTGGGCGGTATCGGCATCATGAACATAATGCTGGTTTCGGTTACCGAGCGCACCCGGGAAATCGGCATCCGCAAGGCCATGGGCGCCAAGCGGCGAGACATCCTGGTCCAGTTCATGTCCGAGGCGACCCTGCTGAGCCTCGGCGGAGGCGCCGTCGGAGTCCTGGCGGGCGCCTCGGTGGCCCAGCTGCTGAGCGGCCAGCCCCTGCTGGGCAACAGCCCCTTAGAGACGTCCTTCGGTTGGGACATTGCCCTGCTGGCCCTGGGCGTATCGGCGGCCATCGGCCTTTTCTTCGGCATTTATCCCGCCATGCGAGCCGCCAGCCTGCACCCCATCGACGCCCTGCGATACGAATAAGCGAGGCACTATGAACCGTTCCTTTATCATGCTCCTGGTCCTGGTGATATTTTTGGGCGCCGGGTTCGGCGGCTCTTTCGTGGGCGGCGTAATCTACGGCCAGAACCAGGCGGAAAACGCTGCTGATGAGCTTTCGCCCCGGTTGGCCGCCGGCGGCCAGTTCCCCGGCGGGGGCCAGGGCAGGCAGGGGCAGGGCGGCGGCGCTCCGGCAGCGCAAGGCCAGCGTGGAGGATTTGCCGGCGGCCAGGGCCAGGGTGGCTTCGCCGCCGCCCGGGGGCAAGGCAGCCCAAAACCGGAAGGCCAGGCCCGAGGCACGGAAGGCAGTCCGGGACCCCAGGCTATCGGACAAGAGCAGGGCAGTCCCCAGGCCCAGGGTAGAGGAAGGTCCGGCAGAGACAGCCAGGCCGAATCGCCCGCCGCCGTTCAGGCCAGCGCGGAAGGCGATGCAATCAACCCAAGCCCTGGAGCGGATTCGCCTGAAACGGGCAGGGCCTCAGAGCGGACACCCCAGTTAATTGCTAATCGGGGCGGCGCCGCAGGGACGGTTCAAGGTCTGGAAGGCGATGTATTGACCGTAACATCGCCACGGGGAGACCTGGCAGTGATGCTGTCAGAGTCCACCAGGGTCTTCCAGGTTAGCGAAACCGGCAGGGAGTCGCTGGCAGCGGAAACCACAGTGCGGGTGATCGGTTCCCGGAGTCCGGAGGGCGGTATAGCGGCCCAGTCGGTATTGATTGTGCCGGAAGGGGCTGAGAACCTGTTCGGGGGAGTGGGCGGCCCTGGTGGCCGCCAGCGGGGGCAAGCGCCGTAACCTCGAAGAGCAAGTCAGGGATTGCCTATCTCACTTCCCATCGAGTCTTCCCCCTCGTTCGGCGGCAAGGCTGGCGGGCGCTCGTCCATGTGCTTGCGGCCGTTGGCAAGGCGGTCCCGGTCCATGGTGCTGGTGGGGGTCTGGAGACGACGTATCCGCTCTTCAATCTCTTCACCGACATGGAGCGGCGGTTCATCAGTGGTAACAATCACTAGCAACTTACCCACCAGTCGCTCGGTGGCCGTCAAAATGCGGCCTATGGTATAGCTATCCTCTTCGTGGTGATAAAAGGAGTAGTGTGCCTCTCGGGATGCCAGAAAACCCATCATTATATCTTCGTCCGCCTGTTCCGCGGATATGACCCACGCCGCCTCGCGTAACCGCCAGTCGGCGTCGTTGAACCAGCGGCGCTTTTCCGCCACCGCCTTGATGGCATAGGCCGCCGCGCCCCAGGCCTTGTTGGAAGCCTGCAGCAAATCTTCCTTCGCCAGTTCCTCCCGCGCCTGCCGCAGGAAGTTGTGGCTGATTTCCATGTTACGGCCGGCTTCCTCGTCGGGCGACGGACCCGGGGCGGTGTCCAAGGGCAGCGCCATTGCTTATCCTCCGCGTGTTTAGGCCAGTGTAGCATGGCCATTCCGCCATGTCGTTACATCGGAATGCGTTGTAATCGGTGGCAGCAACAGGAAAACGGGGCGAGTCAAAAACCCGCCCCGGTGTATTGGCCCTGGAGGAAAGGGTAGCTTACTTTGCCCTGCCCTCAATCATCGTGGTCATTTCTTCCACGCTCTTGTCGCCGAAGTCGGGTTCGCCGCCGTTGATCCGGTAGGTGGGAGTACCGAAAACGCCCAGGTCCTTGGCCGCCTGGTGTTCGTCCATCACGTACTGGCGGTATAGACCCGAGTCCAGGGCCGCGCCCAGTTCCCCGCTGTCCAGACCGCACTCGGCGCCGATGTTCAGCAGCACTTCCCGGTTACCCAAGTCCACGCCGTCCTCCCAATAGGCTCTGGCGGCGGCGTGGTGGAACTCGCCGTCTACGCCCTTATCCCTGGCAAAGGCGGTGGCCTCGTGGGCCAGGTTGGTATTGGGGTTGAGGTTCGGGCGGCGCATTACAATGCCCGCATCCCGCGACCGTTCCTGCCAGGCGGCGTTCAGTTCCGTCTCAGTCTCACCTTCCCGCAGCGGCCGGAGCTCCCCCTCCATGGGTCGTTCGGGAGCTAGCAAGTAAGGACGCCGGTCTATCGCCGCGCCGGTGGCTTCCGCTGCCTTGTCCAGCCTGACCAGGCCGACATAGCACCACGGTCAAGTGTAGTCGTACCAGACGACCACATTAGTTTCGTTGCTGGTGGTCATTGTTCTACCCCCTCAGTGTAGTTTGGGCGTATTGTAGCACGGCGGGGTCAATTCCACGCCGGGCCTGGAATTGCCCGGAGATTTTCCGGTAAAACCGCCTGGCTGTGTGGCTTATCATCCCCCCGCATTCGGATATAATGATGCACGTATAGCAGTGCTCACCAACCCTACATTTTGCCCAATTCTGACATACAAGAAGGAGGCCAATATGCCGTTTGGAGGCAACGACTGGCTGGCTTTGACCCAGGAAGAGACCCTGGAACCCGATCTCCCCATCATCGACCCGCACCACCACTTCTGGGACAAGCGGGCGGAGCGAATACCCTACCAGCGATACCTGCTCCAGGAGCTGGCCGACGATGTACATGCCGGCCATAACGTGACATCTACCGTCTTCATCGAGGCCCGGGCCATGTACCGGGCCGACGGCCCCGTGGAATTGCGTCCCGTGGGCGAGGTGGAGTTTGTCCAGGGGCAGGGCGCGGCCAGCGCCAGCGGCATTTACGGTCCTTGCCGCGCCGCCGCCGCCATCATCGGTCACGCCAACCTGAACCTGGGCGCCGAGGTGGAGGGAGTGCTGGACGCCCTGCACGACGCCAGCCCCTACCATTTCCGGGGCATCCGCCACTCGGTAACCTGGGACCCGCACCCCGAAGTCGAAAACACGGCGGCTCACAACATGCAAGGCCAGCTGGCCAGCGACAAGTTCCAGGAGGGCGCCCGGGTGCTGGCCTCCAAGGGACTAACCCTGGAGGGCTGGCTTTACTTCCCCCAGCTGCAGGAAATGGCCGACTTCGCCAGGGCGGTGCCCGACCTGACCATCATCCTGAACCACATCGGCGGCCTCATCCGGGTTGGCCCCTACGCGGGACGGGACGACGTGATGGACACCTGGCGGCAGGGTATCGCCGCCGTGGCCCAGTGCCCCAACGTGGTCTGCAAGCTGGGCGGCATCGGTATGCCCCGTACCGGCTTCGACTGGCACCTGCGCGACAAGCCCATCGGTTCCGAGGAACTGGCCAGCGACATGGCGCCGCTGATCAACTACTGCATCGAGCAGTTCGGCCCCAGCCGCTGCATGTTTGAAAGCAACTTCCCGGTGGACAAGGTCTCCTACTCCCACCACATACTTTACAACGCCTTCAAGAGGCTTTCGGCGGGCTACTCGGCCAGCGAGCGAGCGGATATGTTCTACGAAACGGCGGCCCGGGTGTATCACATCTAGCAGAGCGCAGTCGAGTTACAAAGTTTCAGGGGCGGGTTTGGAACCCGCCCCTGAAACTATCGCTTCCGATTTGAGCGCCGTGGTATCTACGCCGGCGCCACGATATCCATATCGTACCGCGCCAGTACCTCTTCAATCTGCGCAGCCGACTTTTCGTCTGCCGGAATCAGCGGCAGGCGGGGCTTGCCCACGTTGAAGCCCACATGGTTCAGCCCGTGCTTGACCGGGATTGGGTTGGAGACGATGAACAGCACCTTGAAGATTTCCAGCAGGCGGCGGTGCTCGGCGGCTGCCTGTTCAACTTCGCCCTCCAGCAGCAGGCCCATCATCTGCTTGATCTGGTTGCCCACCAGGTGGGAGGCCACGCTGACCACGCCGTAGCCGCCGGTGGCCATGATGTAGAAGGTCTCGTTGTCGTTGCCGCTCCAGACTCGGAACCCGTCCCGCGATCCCTCGATAATACGGGTAATCTGGTCCATGTCGCTGCCCGCTTCCTTGACTCCGACGATGTTGTCCACGTGGCTCAGGCGGATGGTGGTCTCGTGGCTCATGTTCAGGCTGGTGCGACTGGTCACGTTATAGAGCATGCAGGGCAGGTTAACGTGGGCGGCAATAGTCTTGAAGTGCTGGTACAGGCCCTCCTGCGGGGGCTTGTTGTAGTAGGGGACCACCAGCAGCAGGCCGTCCACACCGGCCTTCTCCGCCTCCATGCTCAGTTCAATGCTCTCGGAGGTGCTGTAGTTGCCCGTACCGGCCACCACGGCGCCCCGGTCGCCCACGGCGTCCTTGATCTCGCCGTATAGCCGGATCTTCTCTTCGGTGGTGAGGGTAGGCGACTCGCCGGTGGTGCCGGACACGATGACGCCGTCGCTGCCCGAATCCAGCAGCGCGTTGGCAAGACGCTTGGCCTGGTCATAGTCCACTCGTCCCTCGTCATCAAAGGGAGTTACCATAGCCGTTATCAGTCTGCCTATCTCCGTCATGCTGACCCTCCTCTCAAGATTTTGCCGCCATTATACACGGTGTTGCCCGTTTTTGCTTGGGTTGATAACCCTGCCGCTGCGTTTCGATTCAGGTGGTTTCTCATTCTTGTGGGACTTCAACGGGTTGCCAGGGCGGGTTTGAAACCCTCCCCTACGAGTCAATACGACCTGCCTTGGAACGCTAACGAGTGACGGGATCGAGTGAAGGAATAACGATATCATTCCCTACTCAACCCAACCCGCCCGCAGGCACGCACAACAAGCTTGGGGCCGGGTTGGTAAACCCGGCCCCAATGCCGTAGCCACGTCGTTGAGATAGTCCTTTACAGGCGCCCACCGAAGAAGACCGGCACCTGCCTTCGGTAAATCTGGATGCGGGAGCGGGCCGACTCTACGACGAAGACGTTGTCGTCATCGTCCACCGTGACGGCGATGGGGCCCCAGAACAGCCTTTCCCTTTCCAGGCCCTGGGCGATGTCCCGTTCCTGCCACATTTCAGAGTTGGCGTCCAGCTTTTCCTTGCCCCACTTGGACAGGGTGGCGTCGCCGTTTGTCTGGGTAAGGAAATCGCCATCGGCGCTGAATACCTGCAAGCGGTCGTTGCCCCAGTCGGTAACGTATATGTTGCCGTCCTTGTCCACAGCCACGCCGGTGGGGCGATCTAGCTGACCATCTCCCGAACCGGAAGTTCCGAACTTCATCAGGAAGTTACCGTTGCGGTCGAACTTCTGGATTCGGTCGTTGCGCCAGTCGGCAATATAGATGTCGCCGTTCCGGTCTACGGTGATGCCCCAGGGCATGTTGAACTGCCCGTCGCCGTCGCCCTTGCTGCCGAACTGGGAAATGTACTGGCCGTCCTTGGTGAACTTCTGAACCCGATGGTTGTCGCAGTCCACCAGCAGCAGGTTGTCGTCCTGGTCAATGGCCAGACCCGAGGGGCTGCCGATTTCGCCGTCGCCCGAGCCCGGGGTGCCCCACTTGCTGATGTAGGCGCCGTCGGCATCGAACTTGGATATGCGGTTCAGCCACTCGTCGGCCACATAGACGTTGCCCGCCGCGTCCCGGGCAATGGCCGTGGGCCAGATCAGAGACCCGTCGGCGTCGGAGGGGTCGCCTTCACCGGCGGTGGTAACGCCCCGGGCGAACTCGCCGATGTAGTCTTCGTCGATGGTGCAGATGGTTACCCGCTTGCCGTCAGGCCGGTAGTCATAGGACCGGCTGACAACGTACATGGTGTCCTCGTCGCCCCGTACCATGGCCACGGGATTACGGAAACCGGGGCCCGAGAACTCGGCCCGGCCAATGGTGTGGCTGGGCTGAAGCGTAATTCCAGCAAATCGAGTAGTGGTCATATTGCCCTCCCTGTCGGCGATTTTGGTTCGCTTTCACAAACAGACACCGGGGCACAGCGGGTAGCAGAGATACTCTGCGAGACTCCGTTTCCCTGCGCCTCTTTGTGAACTGTTCCTGGCCCCTAGATGAAGTCGAACTTTTCGAAGCTGCCGTTGACCAGGGGCTGGGCGTCCAGTCCCATCCAGTTTTCCAGCAGCGTGGTGTAGATGCTGCGGAAGTCGTTGTTGAAATGCAGGTCGCCTTCCAGCAGCTTGTCCGCCTCCAGGGAAGGATATTCGCCGTACAGGCCGCCCTTGACGTTTTCGCCAATGACGAAGGCCATGCCGCCCGAACCGTGGTCAGTGCCGGAGCCGTTGTCATGCACCCGGCGGCCGAACTCAGTGAAGACCAGCAGGGTAACGTCGTCGGCTGCGTCGTGTTCCCGCAGGTCGTCCATGAAGTCCGCGACGGCCTGGGATGTCTCGCTCCACAGCTTGGCGTGAGCCTGCAATTCGCCGGCATGGGTGTCGAAGCTGTTGTAGGGGGCCGTGGTGTACAGCACCCGGGTGCCGAAGCCGGCCAGGTGGGTCTGGGCGATGTTGCGCATGTACTGCCCCACCACGTCGCCGCCGTATTCGACGGATGACGAGTACATTTCCGGCGCGGTGCTCAGGATGTCGGCCCCCTTGAGAGCGTCCATGCCGGTGCGGGACAGGTAGTCCACCACGCCGCCGCGGCCCATGGCCGGGGAGTATATGCGGGAGAAGACGTCCAGGGCGTCGGCCCGCTGGTCTTCCTCCTCAATGCCCGTCAGTACGCCGTAGGAAGCCAGGTTGCCCACCGAGGCCACCGGTACGCTGGGCATGGCCAGGGCCCGGGGAAGGCCGCGACCGAAGTTGACGCCGGTCAACACGTTTTCGGCATTGGGGTCCATTTCTTTGATGGCCCGGCCCAGCCAGCCCTCGGTGCCCACCTTGTCGGGCTCGCAGGTGTGCCAGATGTCCATGGACCGGAAGTGGGACCGGTTGGGGTTGGGATAGCCCACGCCCTGGATGATGGCCATCTTGCCCTCATCGTAGAGCTGCTTCATGGGCCCCATGTTGGGGTTCAGACCCACGTAGTCATTGATCTTCAGGACCTGGTCGTCGGGCACCCGCACGGAAGGCCGGTTGCCGGCATAAAGCGGGTCGCCATAGGGAATCACGGTGTTCAGCGCGTCGTTGCCCCCGGAAAGCTGCAGGACAACCAGCACCGGGTCTTTCTTGTTAGAAGTCATTTCCTTTCCTCCTCAGACTCTTGGAGCCGATTTGCGCTTGCCAGGGTTGTCTAGGCGAACTGGTATTCCTGGGTGGAAACGATGAGCTGGAGGGTCTGCCCCACCCGCTGGGAGAACTCGGCAGAGCCGGGTACGAGGTCGCCGCCCCGGCCTACGTGGGCGATCAACTGCTCGCGGGTATCGTCCGCCAGTTCATAGGCCCCCAGCAGTTCCAGGCACCGGTCAACTACCTGCTCCGCGGTAGCGGCCCCTTGAGAACCGACCCGGGCCACCATGTCCTGCACGCCGGGCAGGTCCAGGTTGCCCACCTGGTCGGCGGCAAAGTTGATGCGCTCCACCAGAGTGCCGCTGTCGATCCACTCGCCGCCGGTGTGCCAGCCCTCCACCGTGGGGGGATTCATCAAGTCCTGGCCCATGTAGCGGATGTTGGCGGCCAGGTTGTTCAGGCCCGGCCTGGGTGAGGTGAAGTCCTTGACCACCCGCATGGTGCCGATAACGGCCTCGGCGGGGCTCTTCACCTTGGTGAAACGGGCGTTCTTGAAGGCATCCGAGTTGAAGAGGACCCGCAGCATGGAACCGATGTTGAAGCCTGAGCGGAAGTACTCGTCCTCCAGCATTTTGATGGTTTCCATGTCCCGCGGCGGGGTGTTCTGCCAGGCGGGTACCTGCACGTCGTCGGCCACAAAGAAGTTATACATGTGTCGGGAGATGAAGCGGGCGGTGGCCGGCTGCCTGGCAATCAGGTCAACTATGTCGTCACCGTTGAAGTTGCCAGTCTCTCCCAGGAAGGTCTTGTTTTCCTCGTCGTGGTCGGCAGGATTGTAGATGAAGCCGGCCTCGTAGCGGCCGTACGGGTAGCGGGGGATGGCGTTGGTAATGGTCCAGCCGGTGAAGGCCCGGGCGCATTCCTTGACGTCATCCTCGGAGTAATTGGCCTCGCCATCCATGCCCACGCCCATGGAGAACAGTTCCAGCAGTTCCCTGCCCCAGTTCTCGTTGATGGCGTCCTTGTGGCTCATGCAGTTGTCCAGATAGAAAATCATGGACGGATCGCTGGACAGGCCCAGCAACAGGTCGCGGAAGCTGCCCAGTCCGTGCTCCCGGAACATATCAATCTGGAGCTTGATCTGGCGGCCGTGCTCGCACTTGGAGTTGCCGGTGCAGAAGATGCCATGCCAGAAAAGGGCGATCTTCTCCTCCAGGGGCCGCTGGGTGTTGATCATGGCGTAGGTCCAGAAGGCCTGGTTGACTTCCAGGGCGTTCATTTCCCTCCAGTCAACGAAGCGGCGCTCCAGAACGTCCATTTCCAGCCTGGGCTGGTTTCCGGGGTTAAGCAGTTCTTCCACCGTGGCCTCATAGCCCGCGGCAGCCCTCCGTTCCAGTTCATCGTAGGAGGCGCCAAAGCCGGCCCGCCGCATCAGGTGGGCCATCAGCGCAACGTCGTTTCCCGCCATATCTTTTCCTCCTTGCTGTAATTTGTTCTCTTGGTAATTGGGGTGGGAGAGTGAAGCCTCGGTCAAGACAACCGTCCGCCTCACCAAAACTTAGCACCATAATATGCAAACGGCAATTTGGTGTCAAGAAATTACGAAAAGTTACAATTATATCAGTCCTAGAGTATGGTATTGATCAACATACCAACCACCAACTCAGGAAAGCGTCAAAAAGGTATCGATTTACCCAGCAGTTAAGGGCCGCGCTTGCAGGAAAAGCGGTATTAGGAAAAGGAGGGGCCGCCGGACAACAGTTGTCACGGGCGGCCCATTATTGGTGGGATGGGTAAATTCGCATCCCGACGGGTCAGGATGCACCACTGAAGTCTAGCTGCCACCGAACCGGCGGCGATGTTGCCGGAGGGTTCAATCGTTCATGATGACGGGGATTCCGGCAGCTTCCGCTTTGGCCGCGGCCTCCTCGTTGATCACCCCATCCTGCATCCAGATATATTTGGCGCCCACCTCAATTGCCTCGTCCACCACCGGCCCCACCAGCTCGGAGCGACGGAAGATGTCCACCATGTCTATGGGTTCAGGCACCGATTTCAGGTCCGGGTAGCTTTTCTCCCCCAGGACTTCCTCGATCATGGGGTTGACCGGAATGATGCGGTAGCCCTGGGCCTGCATGTAGCGGGACACTCCATGGCTGGGCCGCTCCGGGTTGTCGGAAATGCCGACCACGGCAATGGTCTTGCTGTTGCGGAGTTGTTCCTCGACCAGGTCCATCCTGCCCACCTCCTTTTGAGAATGGCGGCGTTTCGCGCGTTGGGGGTGGCCGCCTTGACTCATTCTCGCACAACGGACGGTCGTTGGGCTACCGCTGGCCGGGCCCCGGTACTACTGCAAGGTTTTCCTCGAGCCGCTCATGGTGAGCTTGCCGAACCACGCACTACTTGGGCTGACAGGCGGGAACTGCCGGACTTCGCAACCCTTCGGAGCCCTCGCTGTCCCACTTACCCATTCCCCTGAGTTCGTGTATATTTCCTTGGCAGACAGAACCCTTCGGGAATGCGAAAGGAACGCCATGACCCAGCAACCGGAAGTAAGACAGGCCCACCCTTATTTTATGTACGATGCCATCACCGCCCAGCCGGAAGCTATGGCTCAAATGCTTGACCGGCATGCAGCCGGGGCCAAGGAGATTGCCGAAGTCCTGGCCACCAAGCGCCACATCTACATCGTGGGCATCGGCACTTCGTGGCACGCGGTGCTGGTGGCCGAACACTGGTTCCGCCGCTTCGCCGGCCCCAACATCCAGGTGCAGGGGTGGCATTCCTTCGAGTTCTGCGGCTACCCACCGTCCCTTGGACCCGACGACGCCGTAATCATCATCAGCCACCGGGGTACCAAGACCTACTCCTTCCTGGCCCTGGAACTGGCGAAGGAGCGGGGCGCTTACACCGTGGCGGTAACCTCCACCGACCCCGGCCCGCGCCTGCATGTGGCGGATGTTTCCCTCCACACGGTATCGCCGGAGCGGTCCTCGGCGTTCACAATAAGCTACACCACCGCCCTCACCGTGCTGGCCATGCTGGCGTCGGAACTGGGCGAGGCTTTGGGTGGGGACGTGGAAACGGCTCAGTTGAAGGACCGGTTGCTGGACGTCCCCGACGCCGTGGCCGACGTCATCGAGCGGGAACGGGAGATTGCAGATGTGGCAGCGCAGTATGGCGACCTGCAGCGGTTCATCTCGGTGGGTTGGGGCCCCAACACCGCCAACGCTTACGAGGTGGCGCTGAAAATCAAGGAGACCAGCGCCTCCGACTGCGAGGGACTGCAGGTGGAGCAACTGCTCCACGGCCCCTTCTGCTCCGTGGACGACCAGTGCCTGGTTACGCTGATCGCCCCACCGGGTCCCGGGTACCAGCGGTCGCTGGACATTGCCCGCGCCTCGGCGGCAGCCGGCGCTCCGGTCTGGGCATTGGTGCAGGAGGGGGACGAGGAACTGTCGTCCCTGGCATCGGCCACCTTTCCCATGAAGCCTTTGCCGGAGTTGTGGAGTCCCCTGGCCTGCGTGGCCCCACTGCAGCTGTTCACCTACCACCTGGCCCTGCACCGGGGCAAGCACCCAGACCTGTTCCAGCAGGACAACCCCAGGCAGGCGGAGGCCCGAGCGCACTACAACCTCTAGAAAGTCCTTTCCTCCTTGATGAGGGAAGGGTTAGGATGGGGGTGAAAGCCCCAAAATCGCGACCCTATATAGAGGCCAACTTCGACAAGGAGCAAACCATGTCCACCGACGAAACCCAGGCATTTCTCGATTCCCAGGCCCAGCACCGGGGCTATTCCCTGGAGATGCACCGCATAATGGCCGAGTCTGACCTGGAATGGGCCAAGACCTACGGCGCATTCATCGAGGCCACCTACACCGGGCAGCGCACCCTGGACCGCAAGACCAAGGAACTGCTGCAGATTGTGGTGGAAGCAGCCCTGAAGGCCGACGTGGAACAAATCCAGGCCCACGTGCGGGTGGCCCTGGAAAACGGCGCCTCAGAGAGGGAAGTCCTCGAAGCCCTGCAGGCGGTCATCGCCCCCATGGGCGCCCTGGCCTTCCGCCGGGGCGTGCAGGCCTGGGCCCGGGAAACGGGCCGCTTGCCCAATGACTAGGCGGATAAGCGTCCAGCAGTGGCAGGCGCTTGATCCGATGGTAGGTCAAGGCCAGCGAAATGCAGTGCCTTAAGGGTTCAATGGGCAAATCGTCGTTTTCACGGAACACGATTTCCCTTTTGCCCCCCAAGTTAAATACATCGCCGTAGAGGGCTTTGAATGTGTCTACCAGGGAAGTATTGCAGCTGAAGTAAATGGCGATCTGGTCCGGCCTCTTTTCTCTCCGGCCTATTCGGATGATGCTGCCGCCCTTGGCAATGTAGCTGGTTTCGCCCCACTTGAATGTTTCCTCGACGCTACGGACTCCCTCTGCCTCCGAAGCGGTGTCCAGGATTAGTTGCCGAGGGCCCAGCAGGTTCTCGCCCATAGGCTCCGGATAGCCCTCGAATGCACGCGCTAATTCGGAGTCTATAATTCCGTTCATGGCATCAACCCTGTAAACCTCAGGATCTCCAAGGTTTCTCCGCCGGAATAGCGCCGCGTCCCAGGCTTGCGCCAAATGGTATCGGGTACAAATTGGCGGCCCTTTTCTTGTGGGACGGTGGGAAAGATTGCATTAGAAGTACTATAATGGCAGAGTTTACTTGCGATGTAATATCAGTAGCTTCTGGATTGACTATGAACAAGCTCCTTGTAATTGTCGTGTTGCTGCTGCTGTCGGTTGCCTGCGGTGCCGCTGCCGTACCGACACCTGCTCCCTCACTTGCTCCCTCACCTGCTCCCACGGCGACTCTCCCACCAACCCCCACCGACGCCCCCGAGCCCACGGCGACTCCCCTGCCCACTGCTACTCCGGCGCCGGAACCGACCGCTACGCAGGCTGTTCCCGTGGAGTTGGCGACGTCGCAGGAAGAAGCTGAGCGACGTACCAGCGCATTGGATTCCGTATTCCCGGAAATATACGAAAAGATGCAGGATATCAGGCCCGTGTACATCGCCTATTACCACAGCGAGGACTGGCAGGTGCCCGGGCAAAACACGACGGTTGACGAAGTCTTCAAGCTCTTGAAGATGGAAAACATCGTCACCCACGAGGGGCGCCAGCAAATCAGTCCTGCCATGGTTGTCGACCTTGAACCTGACCTCATCATTGCGGATTCAATAGAAGCAGTGGTGAAAAACCCGGCTCTATCGGGCCTCCACATGGTCAGTGATGCGGCGCATATCCCGCACCACATTTTCGTGATGAAGGAAGGCTACTCCTTCTATGTGGCCGATCCCGGGTTCAGGGACACCGTGCAGGCATTCGCCGCCTTCGCGTACCCCGACACCTTCGTCTTTGCGGACGTACCGACCGATGACCATGGCGCAGGGCAAGTAGAAGGAGAGAAGGACGAGCCTGCAGATGACCATTCGCATGGGCCTGACGAGGGTGGACATGGGCATTAAGAAAATGTCTCAAGACTTGAGGCGCCGTTGACGACGGTACCCGGGCAGTGCGCAGGCCAACTGCATCAGTCCGAAGGCCAGGAACTGATCCAGGCAACAGCTGTCCGTACCATATCCTCCATCACTGACCGGTTGCAATTGCCAGCGAACCTCATTAGAAACTGGCAGTTTCCGGCCAACGGTTGAGAGCCCTCGTTTCTAATGGACCCTCCCTTGCCCATGTCACTGGCTGAAAAGGATGGAAAACCCGCGGACGGCGGAAAGCTACTTCTCCACATGGCAACTGACAATGTCTATGCCATAATACTTGCGGTGATGCACCGATGAGGCGTAGTGGCGCAGGATGCGGAAGGACAACTGCTGTTCTTCTTCCAGCGTCTCGTCCTGGCCCAGATAGGCAATGCGGTTCTCGATATTGGCCTGGAAGGCGTCGTCCGAAGTCACCACAATTTCTAGCTCGGCTGAACCGCCTTGGGGCCGAATGGTGGCGACCAAGCTGCGTTCTCGCTCCGCCGTTTCGGATGTTTCCTCATCAAGCAAGTTCAGAATCACCTCTTCACCAACAATGCGCAGCCGGTTTTTCCCTTCTTCCGTCCAGGAATTTGCCTCGGCGAACTGGCGGAGAAAGTCATCAACAGCAGGCAGCGAAGACTGGGTTAAGTCCGTCCTCAACTTTTTGCCACGGAGACCCGACAGTTCGGTCAACGCGGTCATGCCTATGGCCGACATGCCGCCGACTACAATGGTATTGCCCACCAGATGGCTGGCAGCGCCTTCGAAAAGTCCGCTTAGAGCCCCGGCGGAGAGCCCCAATACCATGGAAACTCCGGTAATTGCAGCTTTCTTGTGGTCGGCTGGTCCTGTGAAGACAGTCTTCGCACCCTCAACGAAAAGCATCCCGAAAATGACAATGTAAACCGCCCCAACCACCGGACTGGGAATGGCTACCAATATGGCAAGCAATTTGGAAAATGTCGCTGCTGCTATGGTCAACAGCCCCAGGTATATTCCCACACTCTTGCTTGCCACGCCGGTGAACCCGATGTAAACCACCGTTACCGCCCATGGCGCGGCTACGGGCAAAGTTCCCAGCAGCCCGGATACCAGTGTGCCCAGCCCGTACACGTTCAGGCCTCCCTGCACACTGCGGAAATCAATGGCCGATTGACTCCGGTAAGATGCGCGCTGAATTACCGACAGGTCTCCAACCGCTTTCACGAAGGAGGTAAGGTTCACAATAACGAAGACAGGAAGCAGAACCCAAAATTCGACGCCAAAATTGAGATTCAGGCCCGGCCATCCGAAAGCAGGCAAACTCACCCACGGGGTGGCAACTATGATGTCGATGTCGTAAAGGCCCAGGGGTACGGCCACAATCAGACCCACGGTTACGGTAACCGGCAAAATCCAGATGCGCCACACCTGCGTTTCCTGCAATGACAAGAGAATCCCGGCCGCCAGAGCAGCCATTCCCGGGGCCAGGAAAAGCAGCGCCGTATAGCCTTCCGGCGGAACGACCGCCCTGCTGATGATGAAGGGCATAGCCGAAACTGCCACCAGCATTACGACTACTCCGCTCACTGTCGGCGTGAATATCCGTCGGAGGGAGGCAAGGTGCAGGGTCAAAACCGATTGGACCAGAGTGGAAACCACTATCAATGGGGCCAGCAAGCCGGGTCCGCCGACGTGGAGCGCTACAGCGGAAACCGCCAGGAAGGGAACGTTGAAGTTCGTGACGATGAGACGGCCTGAACCAAAATACCGCAGCCGGAGAGATTGAAGGATCATACTGGCGCCGGTTACCACCAGCACGGTGAATGTCATCCATGACAGGTATGCTTCCGATTCACCGGATGCCTGGACCACCAGTGCCGCCAGCATGACGAGACTAATGGTGTTGGGCAAGAAAATCTGTAGCGCCGAACCTATAGCCCGAAGCGGCGGGCACTTCTCATCCGGTTCGAAGTGAATTTCGTGCCTTCCCTGGGATTTTCCAAACATGTGCCTGATTTTCCTGCGGGCAGCAGTAAGCTGAAAAATTACCACAGACCTCCGACGGTCTCCCCGGTTTTGTGGAGACCAGAGTCATGGTCTATCCAGTTCCCGGCTTAAGCTAAGCGCTGACCGTGGGCGCTATTGTACCTTCCCCCAACGTACTTTCTGGACGTCGAGGAAACCGGCACCGCGGTAAGGGTGAACTGTTCTCGTCATTCCCCTCGCCGGCGGCAGCGGAAAAGCAGTACGTTATCCGTCCAATCAAAACGAACCAAAGTGTAAGGTAATTATTGGAAGAAAATCCACTTTTGCCAAACGCAAAATGTTCGGGGTATGCTATATGGTATCAATTAAGGGGGGATTACTATGTTGCAGTCCAAGGGACAAGAGAAATCCAGGGCAAACCGTACGGGATTGAAGCGCCGAAGAATATCAGCCACTATAAACGTGGTGTTCCTGTTTCTCATTCTGGCTTCCCTTTCTGCCTTGGTCCTGGCCTGCGGCGAAGAACCTTCCCCGACATCAGCGCCAACCGGTACGACGGTCCAGGAAGTAACTCCTGTACCCGTGGCCACCGCAGCTCCCGAACCTGCACCGGCGCCGGCTGCCACCACTGCTCCGGAACCCGTGCCAGCGCCCACCGCCACCGCTGCTCCGGAACCTGCGCCAGCGCCCACCGCCACCGCTGCTCCTGAGCCCACGCCAGCGCCCACTCCCACCGCTGCTCCGGAACCCACGCCAGCGCCCACCGCCACCGCTGCTCCGGAACCCACGCCAGCGCCAGCTGCAACTGAACCTCCGGAAGCAATGCAGGAAACTGCCACACTGAACGACGACGACCTGACCCAAGCCTACGTCGAGCGCGCCATAGATTTCTATGGACAGAACGGCCTGGACGCCACCCTCAGGTTTTACAAGTCGGCTGAGGGCATCCAGGACAAGAGGACGCTGATCCTCCTGAACCAAGCCGAAAACACGTTGCTTGTATTCCGCAGCATTCCCGCTTTGGAGGGCCAATATGTTGGCCCCGGCTCTTCCTACTCCGCCTTCATACGGTTGTTAACAACCGCGACCGAAGAGGGTCAATGGTTCACCACTCGGGGCGTCAACCCGGTAACCAAGCAGGAAGAACCCCGACGGATGCTCGTCGTCCTGCACGACGGCTTGGTATTCTCTGCCAGCCATTCGGTCCTGGTGGAAGACGTGTCGGACTCGGTCAAGGCATACGTGAACAAAGCCATTGACACGTACGATAGTGACGGCCTGGACGCTGCCATCACCCATTACAACAGCATGGACAGCCTGGACGGCCAATTTTACCTTTTCCTCATCGGGGCGGACGACTACTATCTCGCTCATCCCATCTTTCCCCACCTCATCGGCACCGATATCAAGGAGGTGGTCGGCTCCGACGGACAGGAACTAGGCAAGGAGATAGCCCTGGCCAACCAGGGCTATTGCATGGATGGATTAGCGAACTGGAGGAGCATGGTAGTCAGGA